>JAZQZG010000023.1:0-45113 GCA_045633925.1 Eubacteriales bacterium | reverse complement strand
GGGGATTTCTCCCGACGAGATCGACCTCAATGACAGAGAGGTGAAGTGCCGTCTGCTTGGCGGTGATTTCAGTTGTATGCATCCCAAACTTGCCGAGTTCTTAAAGCAAGCGTATGCGGTGGTTCAGCCTTGTAGCTATGCCTGCCTTCAGAAGCTGATCGGACTTGCCAAAGGAACGGGAACGTGGAAACACAATGCCGAGGACTTGCTAAAGAATGGCCAATGCAGACTTGCGGATATTCCCGCCACGCGCGATGAGGTGTTTATGCAGATTCGCAATGCCATGCAAGAGCGTGGAGTATATGACACCGGATTTGCATACGACGTAGCGGAAAAGGCTCGCAAGGGTTATTACGCCGAGCACGGAATGGACGGATATACAATAAACACACTCAAAAATCTCGGCTTTGATGATTGGTTTGCAAGGTACTTATTGAGAACGAGATACTTAAGCACACGTGCGCTATCCGTTCTTGAACTCCGCAATATAATTCTTTTGAGCTATTTCAAAACATATTACCCCAAGCAATACGCCGAGGTGATAGGTGATGAAAATATTTGGGAAGGAGGAGAAAACAATGGCTGAACAGATCATCAGAGATTTCTATGGTAAAACACTCGCAAAGATCGAAACTAAGCCCAACGGCGACAAAACGATCCGCGACTTTTACGGTAGAACTCTCGGTACGTATAACGCAGCTACTGACACAACCCGTGATTTTTACGGTAGAACGGTAGCAAAGGGCGAGTGCCTGACAATGCTTATCGAGAAGTAAGCAACATTTTCTCACCCTGCGCAGGGTTGAAAAACATCTGGTTTTGTGATATAATTAAATCAAAGTAAACAGCGAGGAGATATTGAAATGAGTGATATTAACGATTTTATCATAGAAGATGGAGTGCTAACAAAATATGTGGGACAAGGCGGCGATATTGTAATTCCTGATAGTGTGGTTCAAATTGGAGATTATGTATTTAGTCATTCGAAAATTACTTCAATTGCAATTCCGGATAGCGTAACAAATATTGGATACGGAACGTTTATTCGGTGCGAATCGCTTAAATCCATCACGTTGCCTAATAGCATCCGAGAAATTCATGACGACGTTTTTGATAGTTGTTCTTCACTGACTGAGATTGTTATTCCCAATAGTGTGTCTAAGCTTGGGGGACGCGTGTTTGCTGATTGTTATTCGCTGAGTGCTGTTACACTCCCTGCCAATTTAACAGAAATAGGGGTACAAGCATTTCGCGGTTGTGCTTCATTGGCCGACGAAAATGGATTTGTTATTGTGCGAGATGTCTTATATGACTATATTGGCAAAAAAAGCACTATATCGATACCTTCCGGCGTCATAGAAATCAGCGCATGTGCTTTCCTTGGAAACACAAATTTGACTTCTGTTTGTATTCCAAGTAGCGTTAAACAGATCCGCTGGCGAGCTTTTCTTGGTTGTTCTTCTTTGGATTCGATTGAAATTCCATGTAGCGTCGAAACAATTGAGCACGAAGTTTTTGAAGGCTGTTGTTCCTTACGCTCCGTATTACTGCCTAAAGAACTTCGTAAAATTTCGCACGGTACATTTAAAAATTGCAAATCTCTCTTAGCGATTATTATTCCAAATACCATAGTATGCATTGAATCTTTAGCATTGTACGGTTGTGATAGTTTAGCGGATATATATTTTTGTGGTAGTGAAGAAGAATGGAATAACATTGAAACACACTTTTGTATTTTCGAAAACAAACGAGTTTACTTTAATTATAAAATTTCCTAACATACAAATATAAAGTTGATAGGTACTTGAACTCCATGAAAACAGTCTTCAACAAAAAAGGTGTAAACAATGAAATTTGAAATAGAAAATGGCAGATTATTAAAGTGTCGCCCCGAAACACCGGATGAGTTAATAAAATCAACACGTCCTCGAATTCGTGTTTGTACACAAGAATTGGATATGGAAATCCCACAGGGAGTTACGACTATTAACAGAAAAACATTTGATGAGGTTTGTTCTTATGTAGAAACGGTTAAATTGCCAGATGGGCTAAATACCCTTTTGGCGGGACTTTTTAGACGGTTTGTGAATCTTGAGGAGTTAGTTATTGGCGAGGGCCCGGAAATCATTCCAGCAGGATTCTTAAAAAATAGCATCAAACTCAAAAAAATTACAATTCCAGCCTCCGTAAAAACAATTTCCAATAATGCTTTTTACGGCTGTAGTAAATTGGAAATGGTAGAAATTTGCGGGGATGGTTTGGAGAACATTGGGAAAGAAGCCTTTTGGGGTTGTAATAACATTTCATCAATTAATTTTCCAAAATCGTTAAAGAAAATAGAAGACCGCGCTTTCGAAAAGATGAAAATGAAAAAACTTGTACTAAATTCAAATATTGAAATAAAGTATGGGTGGGACGGACCGTTTTTCTTTAGTGGAGTTGAAGAAATTGAAATGCCTGATGCTAACGGAGAAATCATTCACATGCGTTATGAACGCAATCCAAATTAAATTTAGCATAATATAAAATTTTGCCAACGCAAATGATCTACGGTGGGAGAAATCCAAGGTGAGTGTCTGACCATGCTTATCGAGAAGTAAGCAAAACCCTGCGCAGCTCAAAACTGTGCAGGGAAAGGAAAAATTTTGAAAAATTATCTAATTTGTGGTATAATTTCAATGAAATAACAGAAAGGAAATAAAAGAATGAAAACTATTATAGGCAACAATCTACCTGAAATTACTGAAGTAACTCTGCTATCATTAGAGGAATTCGAGGAATGTCAAAAGCATGTGAACTTTTGCGATTTAATACCTGATGACGAATGTAGCAGCTGGTATTTAAGAACTCCCGCTGACGATGGCGAGATTTGGGTGGTTATTTATGGTGACGAGATTGACGAACCGTTTGATGTTGATTTCGAGGATTATCCACCGGAGGGCTCATGGGGGACTGCGTTGCGTCCCATTCTTAGACTTTCGTCGTCGGTGTTGAAAGACGGTACCCCTTTGGAGATAGGAGACAATGTTGTTATCGGCAAGAACACATTCACGGCTATTTCTGATACCATTCTTTTTTCCGACAAAGCTGTTTGGTATGATGAAGATAACGATACTTATGGTTATTTTGATGATAAAACCAATGTTTACGAAAATTCACTTGCCAAGAAGTGTGTTGATGCATGGTTTGACGCAAAAATCAAACCGAATCTTTAATTGCTCTAATGCTTATCGAGAAGTAAGCAAAAGTCCTGCACAGCTCAAAACTGCGCGAGAGGAATAAAAAAAGGTTGAAAAATTATCTATTTGTGGTGTAATGTATTTTAGAACAACAGTGTATTTCGTTTTTTACGAAAGGGGTGGCGAGTCGCCAACTTTTCACAATTATTTACCGTATTCGCTGCACAAGCCTACAAAATCTTTTCTTCGGTGCGCTTGGAGCGCTTGAAGCGCTGTCGCGCATTCAGAAAAGCTTTTGCTTAACGGCTTGCTCCGCTCAGACGAAATGCTCGACGTAGCACCGCAAGGCTTCGTAAACTCCGCCTTGCTACCCTACGCCTGCGCGTTCGCCATACAAATTGGTGTTGTTCTAAAAATTCGGGAAAGGAGAAGCTTATGAAAGCATACACCGAGCTTGAAGACCTTGAGCAAGACTTGGGTTTTCCTGCTAAAACCTTATACGGTCTCAGCAATAATTTGGACAAGCATTATCGCAACAGATTTATTCCAAAGCACGATGGAAGCAAACGTAAGCTCTCCATTCCCGATTTGATCTTAAAAAGAGTTCAACGTTCTATAGCAGATAATATTTTAGCAGATTATCCTATTTCACGTTATGCAATGGCATACACGAAAGGCAGCAGTGTGCAAAAGAATGCATCCTTACACGTTGGAAAACAAAAAATATTGAAGCTTGATATTGACGGTTTTTTCGATCACATTACTTATTCGAGGGTTAAGGATTGCGTTTTTTGTAAAGAAAATTATTCCGAACCGATACGAATATTGCTGACTATGCTTTGCTATTACAAGGAATCGTTACCGCAAGGTGCCCCGACCTCTCCCGCAATTACAAATATCATTATGTACGATTTTGATGAGAAGATCGGAAAATACTGTGAAGAAAATAATATCTCATATACGAGGTATTGTGACGACATGAGCTTCTCTGGCTCTGGAGAATTTGATGAAAAAAATGTTATTTTCGTTGTAAAGGATGAACTGCGAAAACTCGGATTATTTTTAAAAAATAGAAAGACCGCTGTTATTCCAAATACCAAGCGTCAAACTGTTACGGGAATAGTGGTTAATGAAAAGATCGGGTTGACTAAAGAATACAAAAACAAAATTCGTCAAGAGATTTATTATATCAAAAAATATGAACTTGGCGGGCATGGGCATTTAAGCAAAATTGGAGCGTCGGATAAACAACAGTATTTGAACTCATTAAACGGGCGTATTGCCTTTGTTTTACAAACACTTCCTGATGATGAAGAATTTTTAGGGTATAAAGCGTTCTTGAAAAATATGCAAAAATAAGCAAATTCGCCCACCGCATCTGCGGTGGGCGGGAATCCAAGGCGAGTGCCTGCAATGCTTATCGAGAAGTAAGTAAAATCCCCTGCGTAGCTCAAAACTGCGCAGGGAAAGAAAAATGTTGAAAATTCTTTGGTTTTATGGTATAATTTGATACAATAAAACAAGAAACGAAAAGACTTAAAGAAAAAATAAAGGAGATTGAAAAATGGTTACTATTTATTCCGCTAAAAAAGAAAGAGAAATTGAAATTATTGAAGCAACCTTGCTGTCAGAGGAGGAGCTTGAGGCTTGTGAGAAGTATGTCACCTGTCCTGCTTATTTCGAGCCTCATTATTGGTATTTGAGAGACGCGTGTGAAGATAATATGATTGCTGTGGCATGCGACAATATGGTGGACGAGCCCAGCGATCCTGACTATGAGGACTTCCCCCCCAACGGACCGAGCGGAACGGGGCTTCGTCCGATTCTTAGAATTAAGCCTACAAAAAACGTTAAGGCCGGAGATATAATATGTATTTCTGATGACTACGACAACAGAGAAAGATTTACAGCTATTTCCGATACCATTCTTTTATCTGACCTCATGATAGATTTTGATTTTGAAGGCAATTCATACGGAATATTCGACGAAGAAACAAATGAATACGAAAATTCGAGTGCCAAGCAGCGAGTTGATAAATGGTTTGAATGGGTAAAGGAAAATATTTAATAATTACATAATATGAAAAATCGCCCACCGCGGATCATCTTGCGGTGGGCGGGAAATAAGTAAAATTCCCTGCGAAAACACGAAAAGAAAATAACATAATAAAAAGATTTATGTTTAATGAACAACTATATTCAAGGAAAAGGAGAATACAATGGAAGATAAGTTTGAACAAATGGCAGAACTTCATGATCAAATAATCACTGCTGAAAAGATTGAAATGGTCGATGATCTTACGGGGCGTTGGCACTCTCTTGGTATCGGTCTTTGGGAAGATGAGTTTGACGTGGAAGAATTCAAAACTTTGCTGAGAGATACGGTGCCCATTCTTTGCGAGTTTGCCTATAGTGTTATGCCAATTGAGTTTGTTGGCTTGCTGCTTGAAATTAAGCAGTTCCAGCAATCTCCGCAAATTGACGATGACTCTGGCGTAGCAATACATATTGCTCGATATCTTTGTGATACAAGTTGCTACTGCAATGTAGACGAAGAAGAGAACGAAGAAAATAATGAAACGAGACTGCTCGTTGAGGTATGGGGCAACACCTCGCCTCATAAGATTTATATGGATGCTTTGGATTTCACAGAGCTCGCAAGTGATATTGATTTATAAAGTTAACCGCCCTCCGCAAATAATCTGCGGAGGGCGGTTCGTTTCTTAATTTAGGTTTTTAATCATTATAGTGCCAAAGCAACATCTTTCGCTCATATCCTGAATGGGCATATCGGATTGTGTAGTAGCTACAGCAAACAAAAAGTTATTTGCAAAAATGCAATTTGGTCCGTAGCAGCAATCCTTAACGAGCTGTCTGTAGGGCTCGCGCAACATATCGTGGGTGTAATCACCAAAGTTTTTGAGCAAAAGCACCGTGGGGGTGCTCAAGATTTCCGGTATTGCTGAAACATCTTCAAGCGTTAAAGCAGAAATATCAACAACAGCACAGTTCACATTGTTTTCCGTTGCCCACTCTTTCATTGTTGCCTCAATGTCAAAATCAATTATTTCGATATTTGCAATATGAAGATTAGGACAAATTTTGTCCTCGTCTCCCATTGCCTCTTGAGCGTTCTCAAGAGAGCAGTTAAGTTCTTCAATAAATTCGTTTTTTGTAAACATTTTTTAGTCCTCCATTTAATTTTTATTAACAATACCACCAGTCTACTACTAAAGATCCGAGGGATATAGTGTTATCCCTCTTGAGTTCAAAAATAATCGCCGTGTTGTCCTCAAACGCCGCAAGAATCTCCTCAGGAGTATGTACGATGTTTTTCTTTTCCATGTAAATTTTACGTTCTTCGGGCATGGGGTGACTCCTTTTTAATTCCAGTTTTCAAAGTCGAAACAAAGATTACTTTTGGTATTATCATTTTTCTTTTTTTCTATATTCTCTTGAATTTTTATGTAATCCTCAGAAGGATGCTCAGCATCTTGACCAAGTTTGCTCCATTTGATTTTTGACATCTCTTTGTCAAGACGGTCGATAATAATACTATCAATTGGGCAATCCGCAGTTTCAAATGAGAAATCACACTCGAAAAACTCAACATTCAAACCGATATCAATATCCATTTCTTTTGCTTGTTCGGCACAAATTTTAAGACAGAGAAAAAGCTTTACGGCCATTGAAAACATCTTCTGGATATGGCCAAAGCAGAGGGTTTTATCTGCACCAATAGTAGTTACCTTTATCTTTGCAAATTCATTTTTAAACTCATTATTATTAAGACATTCGTTGATATAACTATGCCTTTCTTTCGTTGTAGTTTTTTCTGCGTATTTAATGAAATTATCTGTAATATTATTGCAAATATCAATAATGGTGTTTTCTTTGGATTTCTCTTCAATTCCCTCAATATTTTTAGATGTATGTCTAAATGCATCATTCCAACCGAGGCGCAAACACGCTACAATGATGTCTTTCTGTTTGGTTGCGTTTTTGCATTTAGCATACTGATTTCCCATCATAATTCTTAACTGAAAATCCCAAACATGCTTAAAAGTAATTCCACCATAACTCATAATATTCTCCCTTAAATTTATTTTTATAACCAATATCCCGTATTATCATGTTTGATTTCAACATCTAAAGTTCTCAAGCCTTCAATATAATTAGGGATATTTTGTCTTTTTATTTTCTTACCAAACTTAGCATACACAGCATCAACAACCGCTTGCTGGGTCGGTAAAGGATTTGATTTATCATGTTCCTTAAATATAAGATACACCAACATTATATACGATCCGGGTTTGAGTTTAGAATAATCGGGGACAAGAGGTCTATTGTAATCGAGATAGAAACCTTCCTTGTACTGATTTCCGTAAAGATAAATAAGATCATCCTGAATTTTCCTGTCCGATTCATTCAGCCGTCTGTCATAAATGGGAAATCCGAGGTCCTTAAGCACTTTAATTTGATTGCTAATGGTATCATCCGAAATATCAATATCAAACCAAGCTCCGTTGCTATTTCCTTTTCCATATTCATAAATAATTTTTGATCTTATTTCAGTGCGAGTTTGAGGAACGGTGGTAAGAGTCTTATAAACAAGGAACATGTTCGCAAATTTAGGCATTATTTTATTTATGTAAAGTTTTATACTGTTCGTTTTATCGCTTACAAATATAAAATATTCTTCATTTTCAGGTTTGTCACCTAAAATATTTGTTTCAATGTGAAGTGCATCTCCAAAACGTACGGTTAATATTGAATCCTCGGGCATTTCTGCAATAAAAGAATCTTCTTCTATTGTATTGTGCGGGAAGCAATATCCGTTTTTTTCTTCATATTCGTTTAATAACGCTCGAATATTAGAAGTCCTCAAATTTTCAAAATCACAGAATTCCCCAATAACTGATTTGCAAATTTCAGTATGACATTTGGTTAACTCATTGTTTATAATATCGCTTATTCCTACAAAACGAGATTCAACAACGTGTAGTGCTTCATCAATTCCTTTCTCACAAGAATTAAACTCGCCAAGATTGTCGTCATTTTCTCCCTCAATTTTAACCGCCCATTCAATTTCTGACATAATAAAAATCTCCTTTGATTTTAAAATAATTATACTACAAAAATCGAATTTTTTCAATTAAATTTTATGATATATTTTTGCAACATATAAAACAATTGATAATAATGATTTTATCAACTACAATTAGTTTACACTCTTTAAAACCTAAAAAACGGAACATAAGATTTTTTATAAAAAAACAGATGATAAAAGCAAAAAAGCGCAGTATCGCTACTACGCTTTATTTAGTATGTTTAGTTTAATATAATAATAATTTACTGAGAAAATGGCATAGTTTCGTCATGAACACTCACCTTTTTTATATCTGTCATAACCATCCGCATTTCCCTCTTTTTCACCAAAAAACGACTTTTATATTGAAAAGCCCCCATTTATATGGTATAATAAAATATAAACTATGCAAAAGGAGTACCGTATGAAGCTTGATACGAAAAGAACCTTCTTAATAGGCTTTGCATTTCTGGCAATAACCTCCTTCTGGCAGATGTATGACGGGCTCATTCCCAAAATGCTCACCGAGACCTTTGATATAAACGAAACGATATCGGGTGTCATTATGGCGGCAGATAACGTGCTTGCATTCTTCCTATTACCGCTCTTCGGTCAGCTTTCCGACCGTTGTACATCAAGACTTGGCAAAAGACGTCCGTTTATCATCGGCGGTATGATAATGACAATTCTTCTTATGATCTGGATTCCGATCTTAGACAACTCCTATTTTGCCGCGCCTACGACCTTTAAGCTCACGCTCTTTATCTGCGTACTCGGTCTCCTTCTTCTAACAATGTCGCTATACAGAAGCCCCGCAGTTGCGCTTATGCCCGACATCACACCTAAACCGCTTCGAAGCAAGGCTAATGCAATAATCAACCTTATGGGCGCTATCGGCGGTGTGCTTTACCTTATATTTACGTCTGTTATGTATCCTGCAAGCAAAACCGAGGGCGTCTCGCACGTAGATTACCTTCCACTCTTTATTGCTGTCGGCGCTGTGATATTGGTATCCCTTGTAATAATAATCTTCTTTGTAAACGAACCAAGGCTTGCAAAAAAACAACAGGAATACGAAGACGCTCACCCAGAGGAGGATCTTTCAATAACAACTGAAGATAACAAGAAGATAATACCCAAGCCCGTAAAGCGAAGTCTTATCTTCCTCCTTCTCTCTATTGCATTTTGGTATATCGGTTATAACGGAATTTCGACCTGGTTCACGGTTTTTGCAACCGAGGCGTGGGGCGTTGGAATTGGTGGCGCATCTCTCTGCTTGACTATAGCCACAGCGGCGGCAATAGTCAGCTACCTTCCCGCAGGAATAATTGCAGGAAAGATTGGCAGAAAGAAAACAATTCTCGCAGGCGTTCTTCTCCTTGCCGCAAGCTTCCTTTTCGGATTTATCTACACTCTCTTTGCGGATACCTTCCACCCTGCCCTCTACATACTCTTTGCATTCGTAGGAATCGCATGGGCAACCATCAACGTAAACAGTCTGCCTATGGTTGTTGAGATGTGCCACGGAAGCGACGTTGGAAAATTCACGGGGCTTTATTACTCGTTTAGTATGGCGGCACAGATAATTACTCCTATCGTTGCAGGATTCCTCTTGCAAAACGTAAGCTACAAGAGCCTCTTCCTCTATTCTGCAATCGCAGTATTTATCTCCTTTATCACAATGTGCTTCGTTAAGCACGGCGATACAAAAATCGAGCGCAAAAAAGGACTTGAAGCGTTCGACGTAGATGTGGATTAATGTAGTTAGTTTATAGTCAAAATTTTTCGTTACCTTTTTTGAAAAAAAGGTAACACCAAAAAACTTTCAAACTAAAGTTTTTACTGTTTTTAAAATTATTGCGCTCGACCTTTGTTTTGCATCGGTCGAGCACATTTTATTTTAAAGCAAAATAATTTTATTCTTCAAAAAGTTTTTCCATTTCAACCCCAAGTATTTTGGAGATGACAAAAATTTCTTTATCTGTCGCATTCCTCAGTTGACCTTCGAGCTTAGAATAGCTAGTTGGATTTATATCGCACCCCATAGTTTGCATTTTTGCAATAAAATCCTTTTGTTTTATTCCTTTTTCCTTCCTCAGCCGTTCAATATTCTTCCCGACCATATTATAATTCCCGTATTCTTTTTTACGAATTTTCATAAAAAGCCTTCTTTTTAGTTCTTTTTTAGAATTATACCGCGAAAAAGCCTTGACAAAATTCCATTTTAGAATTATAATATACATAATTCTAAAAAAGAATAATAAATTTCACAGGAGAAAAACAATGAAAAAATTTTTATCTATTTTATTAGTTGCAGTTATGATTTTCGCATCATTCACTGCCTGCTCATCAGACACAGAAAATGAGCAAAAAGGCAGCACTACAAACGATGCGGGAAGCAACACCCCCGGTGAGGATGAGAGCTCTGCGTTAAACGAAGAGCAAAACGCCCTTAGCGCAGAAGAAAAATACAGCTCTGCCTGCGCTTTAATTTCAAAAAAGAAATACGACGAAGCATATGCCCTTTTAAAGGCAGCCGGATCTTATGCACCCGCTAAAGAAAAATTAAATAATTTCTTCTACGCTCCGCAAAAAATTTCCGAAAAGCTTACGTATGCAGAAGACGATTCCACAAGAAGCAATATGACCGAATACGTATACGATGAAATAGGTAATATCATTGAAACCAGCGAAGATAAAACCTTCACCTATGACGAAAACGGAAACGTGTTATCGGGATGTGATCTCATTTACGGCTCTGACTACTACACCTATACGTACAAAGACGGAAAGCTTTATCAAAAGATTCAGCATTTAGACTCAACAACTTATAATACAAGCACCTACGCATATAACGCAGACGGCTCTATAGGATCGGTAACGGTCGAAACTTCTTATGGAACATCCGTTCATACTTACGAATACACACACTACGAAAACGGCAAAATCAAAACAATGAAAGTTGATGACTCCGTTTATTACTATGACGAAAACGGAAACACAACGCAACTTGACTGGATAACCGACGAGGGTGAAGTGGAAGTATCCTTTAAAGCAACCTACGGAGAATTCGGTATTACAAAAATAGTAGCAGAAGACGGAGGGCGTGTCGTAAACTACACGTATTCCTACGAAGACGGAAAGTTAACTGCTCTCTTGGTAAAGCAGTATGAAAACGGCAAATTATATTCTACAGAAACCTTAAAATACAGCAAACACCAGCTTTATTACAGCGAAAACCCGTCCGTTCAGGCAAGACTTGCACAGATAACCTGCACCGATATAGAAGCTGCCGCAGATTTGGTTTGGTAATATGCAAATATACAAAAAGACCTATGACGAAATTCGTCACAGGTCTTTTTATTTTATTCATTAACGATCTTTATGAGCAATTCTCTCAAGAGCTGAGGATCACAGTTACCCTTAAGCTCCTTCATACACTTGCCGAAAAGTGCCATAAGAGCTTTTTCCTTGCCACCCTTATAGTCTGCAACCGACTTAGGATCAGCTGCCACTATAGCGCGAATTACAGCCTCTATCTTGCTTGTATCATTGGAAACCATATATCCGTTTTCCTCTGCATACTTTGCAGGGTCGATATCCTCGTCAAACATTACCTCAAGAATCTTCTTTGCGTTAGCGTGACCAACCTTTCCGTCAGCTACGAGCAATATAAGCTCGCCAAGAGCCTTTCCGCTTATATTCAACATATCTGCGGTGAGCTGCTTGCGGTTAAGAACGTTCATACAGTTAGAAATTATCCAGTTTGCCGACTCCTTAACGAGTCCCGACGTTGCATAAGCTTCCTCAAAGCAATCACAAAGCGCACGGCTCTGAGTAAGGATATCAGCATCGTACTCACCAAGACCAAGCTCGGAGATATAACGCTCCTTCTTCTTTGCGGGAAGCTCGGGCAAGGACTCCTTGATCTTATCAAACCATTCGTCATCAATGAAAATAGGCATTACGTTAGGATCGGGGAAATAACGGTAATCGCCTGCCGTCTCCTTGTTTCTCATAGCAAAGCTCATTCCCTTTATATCATCCCAACGGCGAGTCTCCTGAACGAGCTCCTCAGTGCCGTTCTCGATAGCGTCGATGTGTCTTGCGGTCTCGTAAGCAATAGCTCTCTCGATAGCCGAGATAGAGTTCATATTCTTCATCTCGGTACGAACTCCAAGCTTATCACTGCCCTCAGGGCGAACCGAAAGGTTTACGTCGCAACGCATTGAACCCTGCTCCATTCTACACTCGGAAACCTTTGCAAATCTAAGAAGCGAGCGGAGCTGCTCAAGATATGCAACTACTTCCTCTGCGCTATTCAAATCGGGCTGGCTTACTATCTCAATAAGCGGAACCGACGTACGGTTAAAATCAACGAGGGTCGTATCCGTCCAATCGTCGTGAACGAGCTTTCCTGCGTCCTCTTCCATATGGATCTGCTTTATTCTTATAAACTTTTCGCCCTTCGAGGTCTCGATTCTTACCTTTCCGTTTACAGCAACGGGAGAGAACCACTGTGTGGTCTGGTAAGATCCGGGAAGGTCGGGGTAATAATAGCTCTTCTTATCAAAGGTAGTGATGCGGTTGATGTCACAGTTGAGCATCATTCCCGCTGTCATACCAAGATCAACAACTCTCTTATTAACTACGGGGAGCATTCCGGGCATACCGCAGCAAGCGGGACACACGTGATCATTCTGCTCTCCTCCAAACTTTGCAGAACAAGAGCAGAAGATCTTTGAATTCGTAGCCATTTCTATATGGACCTCAAGTCCTATGACTGTCTCGTACTTTGCCATATTATCTGCCCTCCTCTACGAATTTTGCAAGCTCGACAAGCGCATTCTCGGAGAATGCAGGGCCTACGAGCTGAACTCCGCCAACAACTACTGCGGGAAGTCCGCTGATAGATGCGGGAGCCGTGTAAAGAGTCTCCTCAAAGGAAATATACTCATTTGCCTCAACGTCTGCCTTGGTATATGCGGTCTTTGAGCATACGGGCATAAGAATTGCGCCGTACTGAGCAAATATCTCCGCAAACTTCTCACAGATAACTCTGCGGATTCTGAGAGACTTATCGTAAACCGGCATATAATTTTCGGTGGAGAGGGACTCCGAGCCAAAGAGTATAGCCGTCTTTAAGAGCTTGCCAAACGCCTCTGTACGGCTGTTCGTGTAAAGCTCGTCGATGTTTGTATAATTCTTCGTACGGTAGCCGTACTTGATTCCGTCATACTTTGAAACGTTGTTGCAGAGCTCTGCGCACATAAGAACGTTCCAAGCGGTCTTTGCCGCAAGAAGGAGCGAATCGTCAATAGGCTCAAGCTCGATTCCTTGAGCCTTGAGCGCATCGTATACAGCGTGAATCTTCGCTCTTGTAGCCTCGTCCGCAGACTGAGCAAGAGATTTTGCAACTGCAACCTTCTTTATGCTCTTAAACTCTGCATCGGAGCGAACGAGAGCGCACTTCTCCTCAGAGAGAGAGGTTCCGTCCTTTGCATCATATCCAACGATGCTGTCAAGAGCCGCCTTTGCCTCGGTTACGCCATTTGCCATAACGCAAACAGCCTCGCCCGAGCAAGCCACGGAAATAGTACCGAAGCGCGATACCGTTCCGTAGGTAGGCTTTATGCAAACCTGACCCGAAAGAGCCGCAGAGCGTCTCATAGCACCGCTTGCATCAAGTCCGACAGCAACGCAAGCATCGCCCGACTTAAGTATCTCGGAGCAAGCAAGGCTCAAATTTCCGTCCTTGTCAACAACCTCGCCAAAATAGGAGGTCTCACCCAAAAGTCCAAGTGAGAGCTCGCCTACGTTTGCCTTACCTGCAACAGAATATCCTGCCGCCTTGAGCTTTGTTACAGCCTCAGCCTCAAAAAGGCTCTTATAGCCGTCAAGCATCTTGGAGCCTGCCGTAGTGGGAAGCTCTGTTGTGAGTATCATATCGTCGAGAACAACAGCCTTGCCCTCTCCGATTTCTTTCTGACTTAAAAACAATTTCATATCCGTTCCCCCCTTATTCTACGAGCCTTGGCACCTGCCAATAGCCGTCCATAGTCTCGGGAGCGCCTGCCTGAAGCTCCTCGCGGGAGAATTTCTTTACAACTACGTCCTCACGAACAACGGTGAGAATCGACATAACGTGAACCATTCTCTCAACGCTCTCGGTATCGATAGCGCAAAGCTTCTCCATCTCCGCGCTCTGAGCCTCAAAGAAGGCAAGAACGTCACGCGTCTCCTGCTCATCGAGCTTCAGCTGATTGAGCTTTTGAAGACGTCTCAATATATCTTCATTCATGTAAAGCATAAATCACCTCAAAAATTTTAATCTCTTACCTTGATGTGAACTTCACGAAGCTGCTGCTCGGTAACGTTTCCGGGAGCGCCCATCAT
This sequence comes from Eubacteriales bacterium, assembly GCA_045633925.1. Taxonomy (GTDB): domain Bacteria; phylum Bacillota; class Clostridia; order Oscillospirales; family CAG-272; genus HGM12713. The sequence continues at coordinate 30,449 of JAZQZG010000023.1, read as the reverse complement.
AACGTCCTGAGCATTTCCGTTAAGCGGGAATGCGATAACGTCACGAATGGTATCCTCCTCCGCGATAAGCATTATCATTCTGTCAACACCGGGAGCCATTCCTGCGTGAGGAGGCGCACCGTAGGAGAATGCCGTATAAAGCGCGCCAAACTTAGCCTTAACGTCCTCTTCACCGTATCCTGCGATCTCAAACGCTTTCTCCATTATTTCGGGGTTGTGGTTTCTTACCGCACCCGAAGAAAGCTCAACGCCGTTACATACAATATCGTACTGATATGCAAAGATCTCCAAGGGATCCTTGTTAAGAAGCGCATCCATTCCGCCCTGAGGCATCGAGAAGGGGTTGTGAGTAAAGTCTATCTTCTTTGCCTCCTCGTTGTACTCGTACATCGGGAAGTCAACTATGAAGCAGAACTCAAAGGAATCCTTGCGGATAAGTCCGAGCTCTTCTCCAAGCCAGGTTCTCATCTCGCCTGCAAGCTTGTTGATAACTGCGGGAGCGTCACTGATGAAGAAGAGCGAATCGCCCTCGGTGATTCCGCAGATCTCACAAAGCTCTGCCTTCTGCTCCTCGGTAAGGAATTTTGCGATCGGGCCCTTAAACTCGCCACCCTCAAGAGTGATATATCCGCAACCGAACTTCATTCCGATGCTGCGTGAATATACGTCGATAGCCTTCTCAAACGCCTTCTTACCGTCACCCTCGCCGTCACGCTTTACAAGGTAGTTTGCAACGATACCGCGAACGAGCTTGTTCTTGAAGGGGATCGTTCTGCCGTTGATCTCAACGAACTCACGGTCTGCAAAGAAGCTTGTGAGATCGTGAATTACGAGAGGGTTACGAAGGTCGGGCTTATCGGTTCCGTACTTGAGCATAGACTCATTGAACGCTATGCGACGGAAGGGGGGCTTGCTGATCTCCTTGTTGGAGAATTTCTTAAATGTGTTGTAAACAACGGTCTCAGCTACCTCGAAAACGTCCTCCTGAGTAGCAAAGGACATCTCAAAGTCGAGCTGATAGAACTCTCCGGGAGATCTATCCTGACGAGCATCCTCATCTCTAAAGCAAGGAGCTATCTGGAAATAGCGGTCAAAGCCCGATGCCATAAGAAGCTGCTTGAACTGCTGAGGAGCCTGAGGAAGAGCGTAGAATTTGCCCTTATGCTTACGGCTGGGAACGAGATAGTCACGCGCGCCCTCGGGAGAGGATGCGGTGAGAATAGGCGTCTGAATCTCAAGGAATCCCATCTCCTCCATCTGCTTGCGCAAGAAGCTCAATACGTTTGCTCTCAATATAATATTATTGTGAATAGAAGGATTACGAAGATCAAGGAAGCGGTACTTAAGTCTTACGTCCTCACGGGTATCGGTAGAGTGAGCAGGCTCAAACGGAAGAGCGAGCTGACACGGGCCAAGCACCTCGAGAGAATCTGCGCGAACCTCAACAAGACCGGTTGCGATCTTGGGATTTACGGTATCCTCGTCACGCTTGGTAACGGTACCCGAAATAGAAACAACGGTCTCACGAGTAACGCCTGCAAGAAGCGCATCGCTTGAAAGAACGACCTGCGTTACGCCAAAATGGTCGCGAAGGTCTACGAATATAACGCCGCCGTGGTCACGAACGGTGTCAACCCATCCGCAGAGCGTTACCGCCTCGCCGATGTGATTGATAGAAAGCTCGTTACAGTTGTGAGTTCTTAACATAATTATTATTCCTCCAAAAAAAATTAAATATAATCAAGTATTTTTTATTAAAATCTTAACTGTTTCGTCTATATAACTACATACTTTAAAAAAATCATTATCTATTTGATTATTAGTAAATCTAATAACCGTTAAACCAAAGTCATTTAAAATTTCAGTCCTGTATTCATCCTTTTTCACTCCTACATCAGTCAAATGTTGAGTGCCGTCTATTTCTATCACCAATTTTGCCTTATAGCAATAAAAATCTGCAATAAAATCACCAATAGGCTTCTGACGTTGGAATCTCACCTCATATTTTGATAAAAAATCATACCAAAGACGTTTTTCCTGTGGAGTTGCTCTATTGCGTAAATTTTTAGCAAGAACTGTGTTTTTTTCATTATATTTTATCATTGATTAGCCTCTCTATAAGCATACACTCTTTTATAAGGCGCTTTTCGCATACTCCCCCACCCGACTCCGTCGGGAGCCCCCTCTCGGAAGGGGCCTTTAAATAAGTTCACCCTAAACAATTTGAGACAAACTAACTTTAGCCTCCCTCTAGAGGGAGGTGGCATTTTCGCAAGAAAATGACGGAAGGAGTTAAACCTCAATCATTTATTAGCCTTTAGATGAGCTCAACCTAAAGTTTACGCAAATACTAACTTGAGCCTCCCTCTCGAGGGAGGTGGCAACCCGAGCGAACTTTATGTGAGCGATGCGGTTGACGGAAGGAGTTTCTATAAGTAAACTCAACTTATTTTGTTTATGCACGTATACTCCCCCAGTCGCTTACAGCGCCAGCCCCCTCTCGGAAGGGGCCTTTGAATAAGTTCAACCTAAAGTTTACGCAAATACTAACTTGAGCCTCCCTCTCGAGGGAGGTGGCAACCCGAGCGAACTTTATGTGAGCGATGCGGTTGACGGAAGGAGTTAAAATCTCAAACAATTATTACTTACGCAAGCAAACAACAATCGTTTATGCACGGTGTACTCCTTCAGTCGCCTACGGCGCCAGCTCCCTCTCGGAGGGAGCCTTTAGATAAGTTCAACCTAAATAGTTTGTAACAAAATTTAAAAAACAAAAAAGATGTCCATCCCAAAATGGGACGAAAGACATCTTCCGCGGTACCACCCATATTGACTCGAAGCGAGTCCTCTTTTTAACGCTCTCACGCGGCGCAGGACGTGCAATTCTACTAACCCCCAAAGGAGCGTTCTTTTGCAAGCTCGGGAGTGTTTTTCACAAAGGATCGGTATCGCCCTCACACCAAGCAGGCGACTCTCTGAGACCGCTGACCTTCACTACTCGCTCCGTCATAGCCTATAATTTCAAATACAAATTTATTATACTATATCAAAAAAAATATGTCAATAGTTTTTTGGAAATTTATAGAGTTAGTTTACACATAAAAGCTCTTTAAAATACAAAATCGGCAAACAAAACCGCCTTGGCATCATTTGATGCCAAGGCGGTTGAGGTTTTTTATTGCACTTTCAGATTCGTATGGAAAACAGGATATCTTACTCCGTTTGGAGCCTCCAAATATACAAAGTAGTTCCACACCTCGCCTGAAGTAGCATTACCGGGAATTTCAAACCAAATCTGCCTGCCCGAGTCAGTATAACTCGTGACGGTAAAGTTAAATACCGTAGTACATTCATAATCAGCATACTGAGAATACGTAATAGCATCATTAGGCGCCGTAAAAGTCGATCTAGTGCCTAAAGACACAGGATCTCCATGATTTAGCACGTAAAAGAACTCATACTGATCAGCTGTATATTTAGGATCAAGCTCTACAGCAATATATCCACGCAAAATAACTTCTCCTCCCTTTTTTACAGGAATAGAATCCTCGAAGAAAAGTCTTGCTTGGTTGTACTGCACGTTGTATGGCTCATACAAATTATACGTCTTATTTACTCCGGTGGTAGAATTCTTATTTATATTCGACCAATAAGACGAATTGTTCAAAGCAACGTTATTTGAATAAGACATATCTCCTGTATGGTTTATAAAATCCGTTACACCGGTGACAACTTGAGATCCTCCATTGTGCGCAGTTTTAGAATAAAATCCATTCAATTTAGTATAGAACGATCCGTACTCACCGTAAACCGCTACGTTATCCACTCTGCCAAGCGGAACGTACGCACCGCCCTTAGCCGGCTTTGCCGCAACGATCACGTCAACGATCTCACCCGTATACTCGGAAAGATCTATCTTCAATCCCGATTTGGTTCGAGGAACAAAAGCATTAGTCAACATACTTCCGGCAGGGGCAAAGCTACGACCGTCGTACCAATCTCTGCGCACCACCGTTAAATTTAAATCATCACTATAAGAATTTGTGCTCTCGATAGAGGTTGAATCCACTATACAAGGAATCCACGTTTTACCGTAATCAGGACTCCAATAATAGCCCTCTGTACCACCTTCAAGCATAGCATAGCCATAGAAGGTCATTGACTGCTTTACAGGAAAATCTTTAAACAAGGCTCTTATATTCTCATAATCATCAGAACTATTCTCTGCTCTCAAGGAATAAAGTCCTGCATCTGCTACTCTGTTGCCTGAGTTGGCAGAAACACCGTAGCAGGAGGAAAAATCAAATGTGTTTTCAGAATCATATTTCCCTGTTATATACGCAGCACTAAGATAGTCGTTTGCACCCACCAAAACGTCTGATCTCACCTCTAATGTTTGAGAAACGTAATTTATAGGGGGATTATAATTTATAACTCTCATTATCTCACAGCGCATATTGGGATCTACCGACGGCACAGCCGCAAAAATTATATTAAGATTAGTTTTGTTCTCGTAAGGCGTTCCCTCCATACTTGCGGTAATCGTGTAATAGGCATTCTTTCCGTTTACAGTGTTCTCATCAAAATTCGCTCTCTCACAGACGTGGTCTGACATATATTTAACCTCGTCTCCATTCGCATCATTAGCGTTTGGTATATGCAAGCCTATCATCGAGTTCTCGGCATGCGATTCCGCCGCTATCAGAGTGCTTACGTCGGCATTTGACAAGATTGAGGTCTTCATATCGTACCAGGTCTTTCCGTTATCCGCCGACCACATATACTTTTGAACACCGCCCTTAACAACCGCGTATCCGCTAAAGGTTATGGTGCTATCGCTACCTGTCTTTGCAGTAATACCCGATGCATCGTATACGGGAGCGTAGGTGTTCATATTAGCCATAGGAATTGCAGTCTCATACGCACGAGCTCCACCGTTCTGTCCGGTTCCGTTTGCTCCGCGGTAAAGACCCTCGTCATCTCGGGTCTCAAAGTTTGCGTTCTCTCCGTTGATAACGAGAGAGCCGTTCTCTACGTTTGAGCCGTACTCAACAACCTCTTCGACTCTTACGTTCTCAAACTTTATTCTATTCCAAGAAAAATCTACAAACGCATCTATCGCCCATACCCAATGAAGATTGTTAAGCGCGGTAGTATCATTCTCGTTAACCGCTCCATCCCCATTAACATCTTCCTCAGGAATCGTAAAAGTAAACGTAGAATTCGTAAAGGTTATCCAGTTTATTATATTCTGTCCATTGTATTCGGTACGGCGAACCGCGTTAAACATATTATAACCCGCATCATAGGAGTTAAATACCTCCTGGCTTCGGTTTCTGTAATCGTTTACCGAGTTAACAGTACCGTAATCTGCGTTACCGATATCACCCATCTGAACGTTCCACAGCTCATTATAACGAGTTGCGTAACCGGTAATTACAGAAGTCTCTCCGTTCTCCGACGTCGTTACTCTTATCTTATTGGGATCAACGTATTTTCCGCGACCTGCCTGATCTGATGCAACAGCACCCGATACAGAGAATATCTGAGAGCGTCCGCCATCAGTTACCGTTCTTATCGTTTTTTCCTGATCATTCACGTTATGACTGACTGTATAATTCGTCAGACCGGTATACAAAAAAGACTCAAAATGTATATTTCCTGCCTCTTCTTGGTAGGATTTGCTCTGCGACGCAAGAATATGCGGAAAGTCTGCGTAATCAACGTAGTCTCCTGCATTAACCATAGCATCTTCCACAATGGTACCCGTTTGCACTCCGCCCTGACGGGCAACGCTGAGATCAAAGGTTACCTTGTAGGTCTTTCCCTTTTGAACGTTCTCTATGGGCATACCAAAGGAGATAATATTCGTATAACGGTTGGGGTGACCCCAGTTTCTTTTTTGCGCATACAAACCGTTTACCGCACTCAAAGCACTAGTACCAGCGGTGTTGGTATGATAACCGTAAATCAGCGCCTCAGCCTGCATAGTCATACTGTTATAGGTTGCCTCTGTAACAAAGGTTCCTCTTCCCACCGACGTACGGGTCTTTCCCGCCTCTATAACGCCTATTATCTTTCCGTCAGGCGCTCCATTTTTTACAGGATGGCTACCAACGTGAAGACGCAATGCCGTATGTCCGTTAGAGAAATTCTTGCTTATATCGGCCACATCATACTTCGGATGCAACGCATTGTTAACGTAGTAGGTGTTTGAAAAATCGATATAAGGTCCTGCGGGCTTATCGATCTTAGTTACCGAAATATTTGAAAGCTTCATGATATAGGTAAAAATTCCGGAGCCCGTAGGCTGAGGCAATCCCGCCAAATCCCATACCCAAAGAACGAATCCCCTTTCCACCGCGGCAGAATCCACCTCAAAGGCAAGAGAGACGTTCTCAGCTCTTGACGGAACAAGAGTTTTCCACTGATAGTCGTGATATCCACTGCCATTATTAACGTTAGGTCCAAACACCTGAGTAGTATTATATCCTTTTTGCGTCGCAGCGTCCGTATTCAACTCGGTTATAGCGGTATCAAACGCAGTTTTATTGGTGTCTATCTTACAGCCCACCGGGTAGTTTAAACTTTGCTGACTCGCGTTTGAAAGCGTAGATAATCTCGTTATAATATCGGCACTTTCCTCCGTACTTTTTCTTAAAAAGTCAACGGTAAAATCAAGATTGTACAGACCCTCCTCGGAGACGGGAATCTTTATCTGATAAACAGGATACTGCTCCTCCTTAATGACTATATTCTGCTCAATATTTTTATAGTCGGTGTAATATCCGGTTGTTGTTTTTTTTGCACTGTTCTCTCCCGAATAATCTACCAAACGATAAGACCACGGAACGTCTGCTCCTACCTCAAAGTCTATGGACTTAGAGAGACTCTTTACAAACTCTGCCCCAATCGAACCAAAAAGAGTTGAAACCGCGATAGAGGTTACCAATACAGCGGCAACCAGAGATTTCACCAGGATTCCAAAACCTCTTCTTTTATTTACTCGTTTCATCTTATATTACTCTCCATTTTACTCTTGTTTTAAGTGGTTTCTCTGCTCTGGGTCGCAACCACATCAACCGTTATTGCATCAGAAATATAATTATATTCCTCGTTAGCAGTGTAACCTACCGACAACGACGTATTATGCACTGCTATCTCTAAAACAAAACTCAATTCTTCCGAAACACCCAAAGTCTTTGCATCCGACGTCCAGGTAATAATTCCTGCGCTGCTGGTAGCATCGGTTCCGCCAAGAACGTTTCCGTTCGTATCAACAACACGGTAAGTACAGGAAGCACCTGAATCATAAGGATCCTTCTTTATCAAATCGGAAAAAGCCTTGTTAAACGTGAGCTTAATAGAAATATCGGTTGCAATCTCGTTATAAGGCGCCGCCTTCACCGTAAACGGTATCGAAAACGTCTCGGTAAAATATCCAAGAGGTGTTGCGTGAGCACCGTCACGAGAGAAGTTTACGCTTATCTTATCCATCTCAAGACCCGTTAGCTCTACGCCAAAGGCATACGGATATACAACGTTACCTTCACTCTCACCCGACGATATATATCTTGCAAAAAGCGATGCAACCAAAACCGAAGATATGATAGTTGCTGTCAAAACTCCTATGCAAATTCTTGTCATTATTTTATTTTTCTTCATAAAGTAGCAAAATCCCCTTTCTGAAGTACCATACTAAAGCGCTATATCGGTAATTTTCACATAGATATAGCTATACACAGTAACATTTTACCACATTTAAATAAAAAATACAATAGTTTTGTAATATTTTTTTGCAAATTTAACAATTTTTTAATTTTATCACCGTATGGAGTTAAAGAAAAATACGCTCAGCGAAGTTTTTCTCGCTGAGCGCATCTCTTTTGATTTTTAATTGTTTAAATCAAGAATTAATCTTTCTTTTTCTTAACGATAACGGCTCCTGCCGCAAGAATCATAGGTGCAATTGCCGCAACGGCTACGCTTGCGCCACATCCTTCGGTTGTAACGCCCTTCTTGCCCGTCTTATTAGACTTGCCGTCCTCGTCTTCATCTTCATCTTCATCGGCGTTTTTATCATCTTCCTTGTCAGCATCCTCGTCAGAGTTTTCCTCTTCCTTAGCAGTATCTTCCTCGGAATTACTCTCGCTGTTCGTCATATCATCAGCGCATCCGCCCATATCCTCAGTCACCTCTTCAGACTCCTCGGTTATCTCCTCCGAATCATCAGGAAGCTGCGCCGTGGTATCATCGAGCTCGTCGGTTACGCTATCGGTTGCGGAATCCGTTGCATTAGCACTCGATCCGGTAACGTTTATATTAAGAGTGATAAGCGGATGTACCTTTTTATTAAGAAGCTGAACTACGAAAGTTACGGTGTGTTCACCGTCTGTAAGTGAGGATACCGGTGCGTTTATCTTAAACTCACTGGTCTTGTCCCCACCCTTCTTCTTGGTCTGGTAATCGGGATCAAGCGGGATGGAATCAAGAACCATATTCGCTTCGGCATTATCAAAATAATATCCGAACTTCTTTGCAAAGGAATCAAATCCTGCAAAACCCTCGATTCCTATAGTTTTATCAGCGGACACCTCAAAAAGCTCTTTAACCTTGGTAGAACCCTTTGTACCTACGTAGTACTTGCTGATTCCACTTCCAAAGTGACCGGATATCTTCTTGATCTCCTTGCTGATGTAATAGGTATTCTTCTCAACGGGAGGCTCCGGCGGCTTTGTTGCCGTTACCTGATATATCGGGCTTGCCGAGTTTACGCTAACGTAACCTACCTTGCCGTCATATTTTACCTTGAAGCAGGTCTTGCTAACAATCTCGGTTACCTCAAAGATAGTTCCCTTGGGAATCTGAGAATATTTCGAGGTGTTGCTAAGCTTTGTATCGGGGTAAAGATACTTTACAGTATCACTTATCCAAAGTCCAGTTGTGGGGTTTGCGCCGGTGTAATCCACCTTGAGCGCATTATTGTTTACCTTATAAGGAGGAGTTCCGAAGCCAAGGAATTTCGAATAGCTTCTATCGTAGCTCTTACAATAAACTCCACCGCCCTCGGGGTTAAGTCCTGCGCTGTTGCTCGTATTACCTTCAATAGTATATACTCTACCGTCCTTTACGTAACGAACGATACCGATATGTCCACCACCGGTAAAGAATACAAGGTCGCCCGACTTAGGCGTATAATTACTGCCCGCATCGTGGCCATAGCCTGCATTTTTCATATTCTGATACCAACGGGGGCAATAGATATCACGCCACACAGTCTGCTTCTCGGTGCTGTTTGTAGCGCCCGACTGGAACAAGCAGAATGAAACGTATGCCGCACACCAAGCATAAGCAGAGCCCTCACCGTAGTTACGGCAGAATTCGGTGAAGTTTCCACCACCGCCCTGAGTTCCGCTAAAGCCCGATGAGCTCGTTCCCTCAACGTACTCAAGCTGAGAGAGCGCAACTGCAAGCGTATCGGTAACACCGTCGCCCGTGAGCTCTATCTGAGTGAGATTTTTATAATACTTTGATCCCTTATAAGCATCGGAAACGCCGTTAGCGCCGGTCTTGTACGTCACCTTTGCCGCGGAGGTCAAAAATGAAAAGCAGGATATCACCATCACAAGGCAAAGTGAGAGCGACATTACTCTTATCAATACTTTTTTCATAGATATCTCCTTCTTTTATTTTTAGTTGCCATATATCCCCATCATAAGTATTATATCATTTAGGAAAACAAAAGTCAACAAATCAAGTTCCCTCTCAAAAAAGTTCAGTACTTTTGCACTAAAACCGAGCATCCTTTTTTACAACTAAGACAAATGCTCAGGCAAAAAAAGCACCTCCTGACGTCGCACCAACGTCAAGAGGTGTTACTTTTATAATATTTTAACCAACTACATGCAGACCGCAACAGCTATATACGCCGGGGTTAGCGCTTCCGTCACTCTCATAAAGTTTTGCGTGATTACCAGGGTTTACTCTTCCGTAAGCCGAGCCGCAGTTGTCACAGACCGCTCTGTTGATGCAGGTTGCCTCTCCTCCGCTGTGATTACAAAAATATCCGCAAAGCGCCGAGCATCTGTAATTCCAAAAAACGTGCGGTTCGTTGTTTATTACCACCGTATTACAGCAGGAATAAATCTTCGTGTGTCCCGTTGCGGTATTTATCCACGAAAGGCTCTTTGTATGTCTCGCGCTGTTAAGCTCACCGTAATAGCTTCCGCAGATATCGCATTTTGCCTTTGTTTGACAATCTGCTCTGCCGCCTGTATGTAAGCATCCGTATCCGCACACGGTGCACACTCCATCCCGCCATGTATGTGAGCCTTGATAAATCTCATAAGTGTTACAGCAAGTATACAGCTTTTTATGAGTTGTGCCATCACATATCCACTGAGCTTCTACCGTGTGAGCATCTTCATCCTTCTCGCCCCAAAAGGCTCCGCACTTTTCACACGTTGCTTTCGTCGTGCAGGAAGCTGTGCCTCCCTCGTGCTCACATGCGTAAAGACATTCCTGACAAGCACCAACCTTCCAGCTATGCTCCGCTTCCTCAGAAGCAACGGCTTCACAGCAATCATATACAGTATAGTGCGAGTTAGAGTTAGTTACCCAAGAGGTCTCCCCCTCGTGCTTTTCTTTGTTTTCCGATCCATATTCATCTCCGCAAAGAGAACACTCCGCCAAAGATTTACAAGTTGCAATTCCGCCTTTATGTGCGCATACCGCCGTTTCCTCACAAGCCGTCAACACACTTAATGCCAAGAGGCCCGCAACTATCAAAGAAAAAATTCTTTTCATAAAATTCTCCTTACTTTACAGCCTCAACTCTAATGCTCTTTATCTTAGGCTGCTTCTCTGCAGGAACAGTTCCAAAATCATCAGTGGGCACTACCTTCTCGCAAATATCATCCACAACGTCAAGTCCCTCGATAACGTATCCAAAGGCCGCATAAGCTCCGTCAAGATGTGCGCTGTCGCTTTGAACAATAAAGAACTGTGAGCTTGCGCTGTCATAAGAATAACCTGCGCGCGCCATAGATATTACGCCTCTTGCGTGAGGAATATTATTTTTATGTCCGTTAAGCTCAAACTCGCCCTTAATCGTTATCTCGTTTCCGTCAGCATCCTTGTTTCCACCCAAGCTGTCTCCATCGGGAGATCCGCCCTGGATCATAAAATCCGCTACGACTCTGTGGAAGGTAAGACCGTCGTAAAAACCGTCGTTTGCAAGATTTACAAAGTTCTCTACCGTAATGGGAGCTTCCTCGCCGTAAAGCTCAAGCTTTACCGTTCCGTACTTCTCGATTTCAATAGTCACATAATGCGTAGCAACGAGTCCCTCAGGAAGCTCGATGGGCTCCTCAGACTCTTCCTCGTGATGATGATCCGACTCTTCGGAATTATTCGAGCCGTCTCCGTCGGTAGCTATTTCAGCATCCTCTAAATTGCTTATTCCACACACGGAACATTTACCATCATCAAGCTCATGCGCACCCTCGCTCTTAATTGCGCCGCAACAGGTATACACTCTTCTGTGCGAATTGTTAGTTACTACCCAACCCATTGTTGCGCCCTCATGGTCGCAACGGTTCTCATTTCCATCCTCGCTACCACAAGACACAAGCATTGCGCAAAGCATCACACAAGCAAGCAATAAAGCAAAAATTTTCTTCATAAAAACTCCTTATTATGCAGCCTCAACTCGAATACTGTTTATCTTAGGCTGATCTGCGCGGGAAATAGTTCCATTATTATCGGTAGGGTTCGAATCCTCGCAAACGAAATCAACCACGTGCATTCCCTCAACAACGTATCCAAACGCTGCATATTTTCCATCAAGAAAATCACTGTCTTCGTGAACTATAAAGAACTGTGAGCTTGCGCTATCGTAAGGATCGGAACGCGCCATAGAAATTACACCTCTCAAATGAGAAATACTGTTCGCGTGACCGTTTGCCGCAAACTCTCCCTTAATATTCATCTCGTTACCTTCAGCATCCTCTTTTCCGCCGGTACCGTTACCCTTCGGACATCCGCCCTGCATCATAAAGTTCTCCATAATTCTATGGAAAGTAAGACCGTCGTAAAAGCCTTCGTTTGCAAGCTTTTCAAAATTTGCAACCGTAACAGGCGCAATATTTCCGCAAAGCGCAAGCTTTATCTCGCCGTATCCATCAACGTCTATAGTTGCATAATGCGTTACATCCTCAGCGTTACTGTACGGAGGTGTATACTCTCTTTTTGCTCTATCCGGCTCATCCTCGCCGCAAAAAGCAACACAGCAGATCACCCCGGCAATCAAAGCAACAACAGCAATAGTTATTGCAAGGATCAAAAGGTTCTTTTTACCTTTCTTCTTGCTCTTTTCCTTTGTCGAAGCCACAGAATCCTGCGCAGCAACTAATATTGCCTTTTCTGTATCGACATCGATATCAAACGATCTCTCAAGTCCTTCTATGATCGAAGCAAGCTTATCTGCACTCTCAACTGCGCCCTTCTGATTTGCGGAAGAGATTACACGTGAAATTCTTTCTACGTTAGCCTCCTCTGCTCCGCGTGCAAGCGCCACCGTATCCGCAGTAGTATGAAGAACTTGAGCTATCTGCTTGTCATTCCATTTAAGATAAGCTCCGCACACAAAGATAAATCTTTGAATTGCGGGCATATTCGCAATCACCAAAAGCTCTTCTCTCACGTTTGTAACAAGAGTTTTCTCACTACAATCAAAGCTCATAAAATTCTTTGATGCGGGAATCTGAAACTCCTTATTGTTATTCTTTGAAAGCTTTATTCTGCAATACGATACCGTCTTTTTCTCGATAAACTCGGAAAAATTATCAGCCTCCTCAGGACGCAGAGCAATATCCGAAAAAGCCGTCTTGTACACAGCCTTTGTAGATTCGTTTGCAGCCGCCTCATCGCAAAGCAAAAGATAATTTATATACCATACTCTCTCTTTTGTCTTATTGTAAAGCTCTTTATATGCGCCAACGTCACCCTTGGCGATTTTCTTTGATAAATTAGTTGACATAAACGTCCTCCAAACAACGCTATTTTTAAGCATACACTATATTATAACATAAAAATCAAATAAAGAAAAGTATTATTTTGTAAATAATATTTATCAATTGATCTTTTCAAAAAGCACCGCAAGGTTTCGCCCTGCAATATCGATAAAACACAAAAAGTGGGAAAAGCGATCTTTCAAAAAGTCACTTTTCCCACAAATCTGTTTTTATTAAACTACGTGAATGCCTGCAACCGCATCTGCGTTATCTGCATCGATTCCGTATTTCTTTGCCTTTCTATACTCAAAGAACTTGAGTGCAACCTGCTCAAAGAGAGCATAGGACAAAACGTCCTCATCCTGCTCCATATAAGGCTTGATCTGCGCGCGGAGAGCATCAAGCTCAGGAGAGAGCGCATCAGCAGGGCGAGAGGTAATTCTCTCTGCATCTCCGATGATCTTCTTTGCAAACGCCTCGTCGATCTCAACGGGAGCCTTACCATACTGTCCCTGAACGAGTCCCTTGAACTCCTTGGTTACCATCTTGTATCTCTCACCGCCGATAACGTTGAACACAGCCTGCGTTCCAACGATCTGCGAGGAAGGAGTTACAAGCGGAGGATAACCTGCATCAGCTCTTACTCTCGGAACCTCCTCAAGAACCTCCAAAAGCTTATCGGACTTTCCAGCCTGCTTAAGCTGAGATACGAGGTTTGAGAGCATTCCGCCGGGAACCTGATAGATAAGTGCATTTACGTCAACCTTGAGCATCTTGGGATCAAGCAATCCGCTTGCAAGATATTTCTCACGGATAGGTGTAAAGTACTTGGTTATCTCGTCAAGCGCCTCAAGCTTGATGCCGGTATCGTACTCGGTGCCCGCAAGGGTTGCAACGAGCGCCTCCGTGGGAGGCTGAGAGGTACCAAGCGCCATAGGCGAAATTGCGGTATCAACTATATCTGCGCCCGCCTCGATAGACTTCATAAGAGTCATCGATGCAAGACCCGAGGTATAGTGAGTGTGAACCTGAATGGGAAGAGATACGGTCTCCTTGAGAGCCTTTACAAGATCATACGCATCGTAGGGCTTCAAAAGTCCTGCCATATCCTTAATACAAATAGAATCTGCGCCCATATCCTCAAGAGTCTTTGCATAATTTGTAAAGTACTCAAGAGTATAAACGGGTCCCGTAGTATAGCTTATAGCCGCCTGAACGTGTCCGCCCTCCTTCTTTGTCGCCTTTATTGCGGTCTCGAGATTTCGAGCATCGTTAAGCGCGTCAAAGATTCTGAGGATATCGATTCCGTTTGCGATAGACTTCTGAACGAAGTACTCAACCACGTCATCGGAATAGTGACGGTATCCGAGGATGTTCTGTCCTCTGAAGAGCATCTGGAGCTTGGTATTCTTAACCTCAGCTCTTATCTTGCGAAGTCTCTCCCAGGGATCCTCGTTAAGGAAACGCAAGCAGGAGTCAAAAGTTGCTCCGCCCCACGCCTCAAGTGAATGATATCCTATTTTATCAAGTGCCGCAAGAATAGGAAGCATCTCCTCGGTCGTCATTCTGGTTGCAACCAAGGACTGATGCGAGTCTCTGAGCACTGTTTCTGTAATTTTTACCTGTGCCATAATATCTATCTCCTTTTAAATTACCATACCCACGAAAGGAATACGCCTGCCGCTACGGCTGAGCCTATAACTCCCGCAACGTTAGGTCCCATTGCGTGCATAAGAAGGTAGTTTGAAGGATCCTCCTTCTGTCCTACGAGCTGTGAAACTCTTGCCGCCATAGGAACTGCCGAAACTCCCGCAGAACCGATAAGCGGATTTATCTTTCCTCTCGTTATCCAGCACATAAACTTTGCAACGAGAAGTCCTCCGCAGGTAGAAATGCAGAACGCTACCAAACCGAGAGCAATTATTGCAAGAGTCTCGATCTTAAGGAAGTTTTCAGCACTCGCGGTTGCACCAACGGTAATACCGAGGAATATCGTAACGATATTCATAAGCTCGTTCTGAGCGGTCTTTGAAAGTCTGTCGGTAACTCCGCATACGTTAAGAAGGTTACCAAACATAAGGCATCCTACAAGAGGTACCGCATCGGGGATTATAAGTCCTACTACAAAGGTAACTACTATCGGGAAGAGAATCTTCTCGGTCTTGGATACGGGACGGAGAGCCGTCATCTTTATCTGACGCTCCTTCTTCGTAGTAAAAAGCTTCATAAAGGGCGGCTGAATCATAGGTATCAGCGCCATATAGCTGTAAGCCGCTATCGCTATCGCACCGAGAAGGCTCGGCGCTAAGGTTTTTGTAACAAGTATTGCCGTAGGTCCGTCCGCACCACCGATAATACCGATAGATGCAGCCTCCTGAGGCGTAAAAATCCCCGAAATGAGAGCACCCGAGAATGCAATAAATACACCAAGCTGTGCACCTGCTCCGATAAGAAGACTCTTCGGGTTAGAGATAAGCGGAGAGAAATCGGTCATAGCTCCGATGCCTATGAATATAAGGCACGGATATATACCGAGCTTTACTCCGAGATAAAGCAGATCAAGCAAGCCACCGTCATGAAGCACCTGACCAAAGTTTATCTCCTCCGCAATAAAGAAATCAAGATGGAACATACCTGCGCCGGGGAGGTTCGTCAAAAGCATACCTATTGCAATAGGTAAGAGCAACAAGGGCTCGAACTTTTTAACGATCGCAAGATAAACAAGAACGAACGAAATGGCAAACATAATAGCCGTTTTCCACCAATCCGAGCTTTCAAAAAGCTGTGCGATTCCCGTGGTCTGCAAAAAGTTCAATATACTATCCCACATCGTAACGTTTTCCTTTCTGTAAAGTTAAAAGCTAAAGATCCAAAAAGGAAATCAGTTAAGCGTTACGAGAACTGCATCGGTCTCAACGGTTGCGCCCTGAGCTACCTCAACGCTTGCAACAACGCCGTCTGCAGGAGCGCAGATGTCGTTCTCCATCTTCATAGCCTCGAGAACCATCAAAACGTCGCCCTTCTTAACGGATGCGCCAACCTTTGTATTAACCTTCATAATGTTTCCGGGCATAGGAGCCTTTACGCTAACTGCTCCTGCCGCTCCGCTTGCCTTGGGCGCCGCCTTAGGTGCAGGTGCCGCTGCAGGTGCTGCTACGGGTGCCGCTGCAGGCGCTGCCGCAGGTGCTGCTCCGCCTACTACTTCTTCTACGTTTACTGTATAGGTAACTCCGTTTACGGTAATATTATAAGTTTTCATTTTTTATACCTTAACCTTTCAATATATATCAAGTGAGATTTTGGCGCTTATTTAGCGTTCCAAGAGCGTCCGCCATTTGTTCTACGGAAGGATACCACTCTAAAGCTTGCGGGGGTGGCTTCGGGATTGTTCTCCGATTCATACGCCACGATTGCCGCGGTAAGAATAGCCACGAGCTCCGCATCATCGGTTGCCTCTTCGGCTACGGGAGCAGGAGCCTCAACTATAACAGGCTCGGACTTCGGTGCCTCTACCTTTGCTTCCTTCTTGGGTCTTGCAAAAACAAGCTTAAAGATCGCAAGAACACCCCAAAGAATACCGAGAACGGCAAATATCATTCCCATTCCGATAAGCGTTACCTTAAGGGCATAGAGCCACGCATCACCGGAAAAAGGCGTATAGGTTCCGTCTGCCTCAAGAGCAAGCGTACCAAGTCTTAAAAGTTCATTATTAAGCATTTTTTATTCCCCCTATCAAAGAGGCATATTTGCATGTCTGCGAGAGGGTGCGCCTTCTGCCTTCGATGCAAGCATCGAGAACGCCGCGCAGATTCTTGCTCTAAGCTCGGAGGGCTCAACTATATCGTCAAGCTCACCCTTATAGCAAGCCTCGGATGCAGAAGCGCAAGTCTGCTTCCACTCTGCCTCAAGCTCCTCACGGCTCTTCTCAGCAACCTTATCGTTCCATACGAACGCAACGCTTGCCTCGGGAGAGAGAACGCTTATTGCCGCATCGGGCAACGCATAAGCCATATCTGCGCCCAATGCCTTTGAGCCGAGAAGCGTAAATGCCGCACCGTACGCCTTGCCTACCACAACGGTAAGCTTTGCATTATTGGAAGAGGTGTAAGCATAAGCAAGTCTTGCAAGCTCAGAAGCGTAAGCCTCCTTCTCTGCCTCAAGGCTCACGTCAAGTCCTATGCTGTCAACGAGCGTCAACGTAGGAATTGCGAAGCTATCGCAGAAGGAAACGAGCTTTGCTACAGCTCTTGCCGTCTTTATATCAAGAACAGAATCCTTTTCCATAGCAACAACGCCAACGGTAAGTCCGCCAAAGGAGGTAAGACCCAAAACGGCATTGCTTGTGTAGGATGCGAAAAGTCTTGTAAAGTCGCCGTTATCAGCAAGAGTCTTTACAAGCTCCTCTGCCTTGTATGCGCTTGCATCGAATGCAACCGCTCTGTTCATATCGTCACCGTTTTCACAGTAAGCCCCGTCTGCGTTATTGGAAGGAAGCGTGAGAACAAGCTTTCTTGCATACGCGTAAAGCTCAGCCTCGTCCTTTGCCTCAAAGGCAGAGAGTCCGCACTCTGCAGAATCGTTCTTTCCAACCACAAAGGGAGAATTTACAAAGAGCTTGGATGCGCCCTTTACAGTCAACGTAATATCGAACATAGAAGCTATTACAGCGGAGGAGCCGCCGCAAACACCGTCGATTATTGCGATCTGAGGAATTATTCCCGATGCGTCGGATACGCATTTCATAAATCTTCCGTACGCCGCAAGAGCCTCTGCCCCGTCGTAAACTACCGCTCCGGCAGAATCAAACACACCGATAACGGGTGCTCCGTTCTTTATCGCAAGAGCGTAAAGATTTGCAATTTTCTTAAAATGACGCTCGGAAAAAGAGCCCTTTGCTCTGGAGCTGTCCTGCGCAAACGCAAATGCGAGCTTGCCGTCTATTGCTCCGTATCCACAAAGCACGCCTTCAAAATCAGCGTCGCCCGAGCGCTTAGTATATGCGCCGAGCTCAACAAAGGTTGCCGCATCAAAAAGCTTCTCAATCTTAGCCTTTGAATTGCCGTAAACCTTCTCGTCAATCTGTCCCATATTGTGCCTCCGTTTTATACTTTAAAAAGCCGATAAATACGAGAGAAAAATTCTCCCATACTACCCCAATTATAATATAATTTTACCACATTTTTGCACTTTTTTCAAGCAAATGAAAAAATAAATTGTTAATACAATGTTAACTTTAAAACCGAAGCATTTTTTTGAATAATTTACAGCTCGTACAAATATATTGTATTAAATAAATCTAAAGGAGACCTGCTATGAAGACGAAAAAAAGCGCAAAAAGAAAAAGCTCAAAGAATCCCAAAAGCCTCACCTTCTGCATAATCCTCGGCGCCTCGTCTACCATCGTAATTTTATTTGCTCTCTTAGTTCTTTTTTGCTGTATAACACTAAATGCAAAAAATCCTCACGCCTATCTGTCCCCTCTCTCATTTTTCGCAATATACACGTCCACCTTTTTTGGCGGATTTATAGCAACTAAGAAAAACGGCTCACGGGATTCCCTGCTCTGCGGAGCTCTCACGGGGCTCGCCTCAACGCTTCTTCTGTGTCTGATATTCCTTGTCGCAGGCGCGATATTTCAAACGCAAAGCACTCCCCTCTCATGGCTTTTCAGAGCGGGAGCTCTGCTCTTCTCAATTATTGGAGCGCTTTTGGCAACAAAAAGAAAAAAAGCTCCCCCAAAAAAGCACAAAGCAAAAAGGAGAAGATAAAACCTGCCGCCCGATACGAAAATGTATCGGGCGGCTCTTTTGTTTAAATATTACTTTCCGTCAGGATAGAAGATTGCCTGAGAATATATTGCATAATGATCGGAATAGCTGTTCGTTATAAGCTTTCCTGCGCCGAATTTCCACTTGTTTGTCGAATAAACGATATTATCAAGCGGAGATCTTCCGTCGGGATAAGTTATAAGCGTGTTCGTTGAATTATTTACGAGAGCCGATCCCTTTATTACGTTATACTCGGTAAGATCTCTCGTATTAAAATCACCTGTCAAAACAAAATTATCACACTTAGCAAGCTCTGTTGCTACCTCTGAGAACTGCTTTGAACGGCTCGAGCCTCCACCCTCTCCATCATAAGAAAGATGCGTAACGAAGAAGTTTACTATCTCACCGTCAACCTTAATCTTGGCGTGCGCAAGAATTCTCTGCTCCGCGCTTCCCGAACTCAATTGAATCAAACTAGTATACAAAATCGGATATTTACTAATAATTCCAAGGCCGTATTCTCCACCGTCGTGATTTATCGCCTTAAAGAATTTATAATATTGATATCCGGTTTTCTCTGCGATCTTTTGTATCTGGTTAACCTTTCCACAACGCTTGGTATTATTATCAACCTCTTGAAGTCCTACGATCTCTATACCGTTATCGGTAATATTCTTTGCTATTTTGCTGTAATCATATCCGGCTTTTTCTGCGTGGAAAATATTATAAGAAGCAAATCTAAGGTTAATAGTCTTCGGTCTTTCCGGCTCGGTCTCCTTTTGAATTTCGCTCTCGGTTTCGGTCTCCGACTCGGTCTCGGTTTCGGTCTCTGTTTCGGTCTCTGTTTCGGTCTCTGTTTCTGTTTCAGTCTCTGTTTCAGTCTCTGTTCCAGTCTCTGTTTCTGTTTCAGTCTCTGTTTCTGTTTCGCTTTCAGTCTTTTCATCATCGGCCTCGGTCTTAACATCAACGTCTCCGTCCAACTTTGAATCCGCTTCCTCATCGACCTTCTCATTTTTCTTATCCTCATCGGACGTATCATTTTCAACCTTTACACAAGCCGCAGAAAACAACATTGTAAAGCTTAATATCAATGAAAGCACGAGAAAAAAACCTCTTTTCATATCATTTGCCTCGCTTTTCTTTTTATTTTTTGCCACATCGGCTAATTATCTAAAAAAAGTATATCACAGAAAAAAGCAAAAAGCAATAGTATTGTATAAATACGTATCTTTTTAAAAGCATATTTAATTGACAAAGCAAATACAGCGTGGTATAATTTAATAAAGTGACCTTAACTTAATAAAATATACGGAGACGTTTTATGTTTATATTGCGCTTTATTGCAAATATCATTTGGTTTATATTCGGAGGGCTCATAACAGCTCTGCTGTGGTTTTTGCTTGGACTTGTTCTTTGCATAACGATCGTCGGAATCCCCTTTGGACTTCAGTGCTTCAAGGTTGCGCGCCTCTCTCTTTTCCCATTTGGAAAGAGCGTGGATCTTAACTTTAGCGCCCACCCGATATCTAACACCGTATGGTTCATTCTGGCAGGCTGGTGGATAGCCCTTATCTATCTCGTTGCCGCAATTCTCAATTTTATAACTATTATAAATTTCTCAAAGGGACTCTATTATATAAAGCTTATGAAGCTTGCGCTCTTCCCCTTCGGCGCGCAGATATTGACACCGAGCAAAAAGAGAAAAATAAAACAAGTGCAAAAGGGATAATAAGGCTATGAAAACAAGTCAATCTCTGCGAAAAAATATACTCGCTTCGCTATTTTTAGCGCTTGCGTTCATCATTCCCTTTTTCTTTGGCCACGTACCCGAGATAAATTCAATGTTCTGCCCTATGCACATTCCGATATTCCTCTGCGGACTCATCTGCGGATGGCAAAGAGGTATGCTCGTAGGATTTCTCGCTCCAATGCTCAGATCCATGCTTTTCGGTCTGCCCGTATTCTTTCCAACAGCACTTTGTATGGCGTTTGAGCTTGCGGCATACGGAGCCGTCTCAGGACTTATGATCACACTGCTTCCCAAAAAGCCGATATTTATCTATCCATCGCTCCTAACGGCTATGCTTGCAGGCAGAATTCTGCGCGGACTTGCAACCTTTGTGTGCTATGGCATAAGCGGAACAGCGTTCTCGCTCTCGGGCTTTATCAGCGGAGTGGTAATATATTCGATTCCCGGAATAATTCTTCACCTTCTGCTGATTCCACCCTGCGTTATGCTTGTGCAAAAGCTTAATATTACCAAAGAAAACCACTAAAACAAAACGGAAGGATATCTCATATGAAAAAGACCATTGCGCTCATCCTCACCCTCGCCCTCCCTTTTATATTTCTCGGCTGTGAAAGCACTACGGAAAATACCGAATCCGATTCCGAGAGCAAAACCGAATCTATATCCGAATCAAGCTCGAATCCCGCATCATACGAGCAGATCAGCGCATCTGCCGCATATTCCATTATGCAAAGCGAGAGCGATTATATAATAATCGATGCAAGAACTCAAGAAGAATTCGACCAAGGACATATCAAGAATGCAATTCTCATTCCCGAATACGAGGTAGCGCAAAAGGCAGGATCACTTCTTCCCGACAAGGATCAGCTGATCTTGGTCTACTGCCGAAGCGGCAGACGAAGCAAGATTGCCGCCGAAGAGCTTGTAAAGCTTGGCTACACAAACGTCAAGGAGTTCGGCGGTATCATCGATTGGACGTACGAAACCGTGAAATAATAAATAAAATCCAATACTGAAAAAAGCAAAGAAAACCGCGGAATTTCCGCGGTTTTCTTTATATTATTCACCTGTATAATTAAAGATTATCTGGCAAGATTCGGGAACACCACTCATCCATTGGTTACCCTTTTTAATAGCATTCCATTCAGCCTCGGTGCCACGGAAATTAATACTCGTAAGTCGGTCGCAACCAAAGAACGCACGATCGCCTATACTCGTTACGCTATCGGGGACATCTATACTCGTAAGTCCGGTGCAATTTCGGAACGCAGAACCGCCTATACTCTTTACGCTATCGGGAATATCTATACTCGTAAGTCCAGTGCATCCAGAGAACGCCCACTTGCCTATACTCGTTACGCTTCCGTCAGTCGGTATTACACTGTTCTTACATCCCGATATAAGCGTTTTACTTTCCGTTTCTATAAGACAATTTCCTGCGCTATGATATTTTGTATTCCCTTCTGCTACAGTTGTACTCGTAAGTCCGGTGCAATTTTCGAACGCACGATAGCCTATACTCTTTACGCTATCGGGAATATCTATACTCGTAAGTCCGGTGCATCTACTGAACGCACTATAGCCTATAGTCTTTACGTTATCAGGAATATCTATACTCGTAAGTCCGGTGCAATGATAGAACGCATAAGAGCCTATACTCTCAACACCATCAGGAATAGCAAACCTTGCATCTGTTTTTCCTGTTGCATACTGTATAAGCGTCTTTCCATCTTTGCTGTAAAGATTTCCATCTATATCTTTATATGCGGTATTATTCTCATCCACACTGATACTCGTAAGTCCGGTGCATTCACAGAACACACTCTCGCCTATACTCTCAACACCGTTACCTATCGTCACACTCGTAAGTCCGTTGCACTTTTGGAACGCCCCTTCGCCTATACTCGTTACGCTATTGGGAATATCTATACTCGTAAGTCCGGTGCAATTTTCGAACGCAGAATCGCCTATACTCTTTGTTCCTTCCTTTACAGAAAAATCACCTGATTTATTCTTTGCCTTTATAAGATACTTTCCTATGTACAACACGCCGTTTTCCCAATTCGATTCATTGTGATAGTATGCCGTTCCATAGAACGCAAAAGAGCCTATACTCTCAACACCGTTACCTATCATCACACTCGTAAGTCTGTCGCAACCATAGAACGCTTCATAGCCTATACTCGTTACGCTATCGGGAATATCTATACTCGTAAGTCCGGCGCAATCATAGAACGCAGAATCGCCTATACTCTTTACGCTATCGGGGATATCTATACTCGTAAGTTCGATGCAACCATAGAACGCTCTGAAAGCTATACTCTTTGTTCCTTCCTTTACAGAATAATCACCTGATATATTACTCTTTGCCTTTATAAGATACTTTCCTATGTACAGCACGCCGTTTTCCCAATTCGATTCATTGTCATAGTATGCCGTTCCATAGAACGCAGCACCGCCTATACTCGTTACGCTATC
This sequence comes from Eubacteriales bacterium, assembly GCA_045633925.1. Taxonomy (GTDB): domain Bacteria; phylum Bacillota; class Clostridia; order Oscillospirales; family CAG-272; genus HGM12713. The sequence continues at coordinate 7,440 of JAZQZG010000023.1, read as the reverse complement.
GGGGATATTTATACTCGTAAGTCCGGTACAATTTTCGAACGCTTCATCATCTATACCCTTTACGCTATCGGGAATATCTATACTCGTAAGATTGGTGCAACCACTGAACGCAGCATAGCCTATATTCGTTATGCTATCGGGAATAGTTATCGAAACAAGATTTGTTGCATTTTTAAATGCCTCGGGCAAAATTTGAGTTACTGCCTTCCCGTTATAAGTTGACGGAATAACTATCTTATTAAGGTGCTTAGTGTTTCCGGCCGTAACTCCATACGTACCATCGGGAAACTGAGAGAAAACAAGGCCTTCTGATCCCTCCTCATCAGGTGAGCTTTCACTATCAACACCCTCTTTTTCACTTTGAGTGCCGCTATCCTCATCACTACCACAAGAGGCAAATGCAGAAATCGCCAAGGAAAGCACCAAAAGCAAAACTACAGCTCTCAAAAATATCTTTTTCATTCCTTTTCTCCCTTGAATTTTTCTAATTTACTTTTTAATTATATCACCGTTTGGCTTTTCTCGCAATAGTTTTTTAAAATTTTAATAAACGTCAACACCCTTTCAAAGCGACAAAACCGCTCGACAAACGTCGAGCGGTTTTTATAGTTTAATTGTTATTATTTGTCTGATCGACAGCCTCGCTCTCACAAAGAGATGCTACGTAAGCTAATATTCCGTCGTATACGCCCTTTGCAAAAAGGTCAGGACGGGAATCAAGAAGCGCCGCATCGTTTGCATTACTTATAAAGCCCATCTCAACCAACGCCGCAGGAATATTAGAATTCTTCAAAACGTACAAGTTAGGGCTGTATTTCATTCCGCGATTTCTAAGCTCGGTCGTTGCCGCAAGGCCTGCAAGAATATAGGATCCCATATCGTATCCCGATGACTCGCTGTCGGTTACGTGTACCTCGATTCCGTGAGCCGCATCGGTTTCAAAAGCGTTTATATGCAAGCTCACAAAGAGGTGTGCGCCAAACTCCTTAGCTCCGTTTACACGAGCCTCAAGGCTTGAGGAATTATCCGTGCCGAGTATCGTCTCGGGCGTAGGACGTGAGAGACATATCTCATATCTTTCGTTACCCTCAAAAAGCTCTGCTAAAAGCACACCTATCTCATAGGTAAGATCCTGCTCGACAAGTCCGTTACCCTCAGCTCCGGTATTATAAGAGTGCGGATTGTGCCCCTGATCTATGTATATCTTTATCTTGCCCTCTGAAGGAATTACCGGTACAGGCTCGGTTTCGGTTTCGGTTTCTGTCTCGGTCTCAGTTTCTGTCTCTGTCTCTGTTTCGGTCTCTGTTTCGGTCTCTGTTTCGGTCTCTGTTTCTGTCTCTGTTTCGGTTTCGGTTTCTGTTTCTGTCTCTGTCTCTGTTTCTGTCTCTGTTTCTGTCTCTGTCTCGGTTTCTGTTTCGGTCTCGGTTTCTGTTTCGGTCTCGGTTTCTGTTTCGGTCTCTGTCTCGGTTTCGGTTTCTGTTTCGGTCTCTGTCTCTGTCTCTGTTTCTGTCTCTGTTTCTGTCTCTGTTTCAGTTTCGGTTTCGGACGCAGACTCACTGTCAGACTCACTGTCAGATGCTGTATCGCTCTCTAAAGTATCCTGTTCTTCAAGCGGCTCGGTTGACTCGGCTCCATTTTCCTCTATAGCAGTACAAGAGGCAAAAACACATAACAAAAAAGCCGCGCAAAGAATCATTGAAATAAGTTTTTTCATAAAGATCATTTCCTAATTTAACATTTAATGATTACCTATCAATTTTACCAAAAAAAACGAAAAAAGTCAAGCAAAAAAGGCTTTTGGAAAAAAATTCATTATTGACAAGGCTAAAATTTTGTGATAAAATAACATTTGATATATAACAAGCGATATATAAGGAGATGCTTATGCCACCAAAAATAAAAATAGCCAAAGATGATATAATAAAAACAGCTATCATTTTGGTCAGATCGAACGGAGCCGACGCTCTCAATGCGCGAGCAATAGCTGCCGAGCTTGAATGCTCCACACAGCCGATATTCTCAAATTTTGCAACAATGGATGCTCTTCAAAAGGAGACTGTTTACGCAGCCTATGAGATATACCAAAGCTATATTCTCGCCGAAGTACAAAACGATAAGATCCCTCGCTACAAGGCCTTTGGTCTTGCGTACATCCGCTTTGCAAAGGAGGAAAAGGAGCTCTTTAAGCTGTTGTTTATGCGTGACAGAACAAAGGAAGACACGTCTCCCACCGTCGATTTTGAGGAATCGGTCAATATGATAATGCAAGCAAACGGCGTATCATACGAAACCTCCTACGTTATGCATCTTGAGATGTGGACCTGCGTTCACGGAATCGCATCTATGATCGCCACCTCGTTTTTGTCCTTTGAATGGGACGTTATCAGCAACATTATGAGCGACGTATACCTAGGAATACGCTCTCGACACATATTGGAGGACACATCAAAATGATTGCAATCAAAACCGAAAATCTAACTAAAAAATACAAGGACGTCCTGGCCGTCGATTCGCTCTCTCTTTGCATCGAGGAGGGAGAATTGTTCTCTCTGCTCGGCATAAACGGAGCGGGCAAAACAACCACCGTCAAAATGCTCTCCTGCCTTGCAGAGCCGACCTCAGGCGATGCATATCTGCTTGGCAAGAGTATAAAAAGCGAATCAAACGAAGCAAAAAAGCTCATCGCAGTATCTCCGCAGGAAACGGCTGTTGCAAAAGGGCTCTCCGCTCGTGAAAATCTTGAGCTTATCTGCGGAGCGCACGGCTTTACAAAAGAAAAACGCAACGAAAAAATCAAAGAGATCACCGATGCTCTCGGACTTGAGAGCGTCCTTAACAGAAAGGCAGGCAAGCTCTCGGGCGGCTGGCAAAGACGGCTCAGCATCGCTATGGCGCTTATCAGCGAGCCGAAAATTCTCTTTCTTGACGAGCCGACCCTCGGTCTTGACGTTATCGCAAGAAGCGAGCTCTGGGATCTTATCCGCACTTTAAAGGGCAAGGTCACAATAATTCTGACAACTCACTATATGGAGGAGGCGGAAGCTCTCTCCGACCGAGTTGCAATTATGAAAGACGGAAGGCTTCTTGTGTGCGACACGCCCGCAAAAATCAAGGAGGCGGCAGGCACTCAAAGCTTTGAGGAAGCCTTTGTCCGCATCGTAAAGGAGGGCTCAAGATGAGAATGCTCGCATTTGCAAAACGAAATACAAAGGAGATACTCAGAGATCCTCTCACCGTCCTCTTTGGACTTGGATTTCCTCTCGTCCTCATCCTTCTGCTCAGCGCAATACAAGCAAATATACCCGTGGAGCTCTTTGAGATAGAGCGCCTCGCGCCGGGAATTACCATATTCGGCCTTTCTTTTATGACGTTGTTTTCCGCAACGCTCATCTCAAGAGACAGAACGAGCGCGCTCCTTCAGCGTCTGTATACCACGCCTCTCACGCCTCTTGATTTTATCCTCGGCTACACTCTGCCGATAGTTCCCTTTGCGCTCGCTCAATGCGTTATATGCTATGCCGTTGCCGCAATACTCGGGCTCTCGATAACTATCAACGTGCTCGTAGCAATTCTCCTTATCATTCCCATATCTATACTCTTTATCGCTCTCGGATTGCTTTTTGGAAGCATACTCACCGACAAGCAGGTAGGCGGTATCTGCGGAGGCCTTTTAACAAATCTCTCAGCCTGGCTCTCGGGAATATGGTTTGATCTTGAGCTCGTTGGAGGAGCCTTCAAAAGCATTGCGTACTGTCTCCCCTTCGCTCATGCAGTAGAGCTTGAGCGCGCGGCTGTCTCGGGAAATTTTGGCGAGATACTCCCCCACCTCTGCTGGGTAATGGGATATGCTCTCCTCGCTCTTGCCGCTGCCGTATTTCTATTTCTTCGCCAGATGAAAAAGCAATAAGCTATTGAAAGCGCCGAGAAAAAATGATACAATATAGGTATACACTTGACAAAAGGAGCAAATGACCCGTGGCAAGCTTTTTATTGGCGCTGATATACGTATGCTTTATAAGCCTTGGACTTCCCGATTCGCTTCTCGGCTCGGCTTGGCCGATAATGCATACTCAAATAAACGTACCCGTATCCTTTGCGGGAATCATATCCGCAATTATGTTCATAGGCACGATAGTCTCAAGCCTTTACAGTGATAGATTGCTCCGCAGATTCGGCGCGGGAAAGGTAACCGCTGTGAGCACTGCTATGACGGCAATCGCGCTCTTCGGCTTTTCTATCAGCAACAGCTTTTGGATGCTGATTCTTTGGTCTATCCCCTACGGACTCGGAGCAGGCGCTATCGACGCAATACTCAACAACTACATCGCTCTGCACTACAAGGCTCAGCACATGAGCTGGCTTCACTGTATGTGGGGCGTCGGAGCATCGATAAGTCCCTACATTATGAGCTTTGCGCTCGTAAATCTTGAAAATTGGAGCTACGGATATCTGATAGTATCTGTAATTCAAATAACCCTCTCCGCATTCATATTCATAAGCATTCCCTTGTGGAAAAAGGGCACCTCCGCAGATAACGGCACAGAGCTTTCCAAAAAAGCCTTAAGCTTTAAGGAGATATTCTCAATAAGAGGCGCTATTCCCTGCTTTCTTACCTTCTTTGGATATTGCGCTCTCGAGCTTACGACCTCGCTTTGGGCAAGCAGCTACCTCGTTGAAAAATGGGCGTTCTCGCCCGAGGAGGCGGCAGGCTTTGCAAGTATGTTCTATATAGGAATCACGCTTGGAAGATTTGCAAACGGCTTTCTTGCAATCAAGCTCTCCGACCACACACTCATACGAATGGGAATGTCTATAATAGCAGTCGGAATCACGCTTTTATTCCTTCCGTTCAATTCGATATTACCACTCATCGGCTTTATCGTTATCGGACTTGGATGCGCACCTATATTCCCCTGCATCATCCACATGACACCCGACGTATTCGGCGCGGAAAATTCTCAGGCTATGATAGGCGTTCAAATGGCATTTGCATACACGGGATTTTTGATAATGCCGCCGCTCTTCGGCTTAATCGCAGAGCATATCACAATCTCCCTGCTCCCCGTTTTTTTGCTCTTACTCCTTGCGCTTATGCTTATAACGCACGAGATCGTCATAAAAAAAGAAAAAGCATCAAAAATATAAGAAACGTGGCAATATCTGTATATAACCGCGCTTTTCGTGTTATAATTTCTAACAACCACACAAAAATCAAAAAAGCGAGAAGAATTTATGAAAAAGGAATTTTTAATTAAAAGCATTCACGCAAGAGAAATACTCGATTCAAGAGCAAATCCCACCGTCGAGGTCGACGTAACGCTTGAAAACGGCATTATCGGTCGCGCATCGGTGCCCTCAGGCGCATCCACGGGAATCTACGAGGCATTCGAGCTTCGTGACAATGATTCCCTGCGCTATCTCGGCAAGGGAGTTACTCAAGCCGTAAATAACGTAAACTGTGAAATTGCAAAGGCTCTGATTGGCAAGAACGTGCTTTTACAAGAGGAGCTTGACCGCCTTATGATCGAGCTTGACGGCACACAAAACAAAAGCCGACTTGGAGCAAACGCCATCCTCGGAACATCTCTTGCCTGCGCAAAGGCGGCAAGTGTGGCATCGGGTCTTCCGCTTTATAGCTATATTGGCAGCGAATCATCATCAATTCTCCCGGTGCCTATGATGAACATTCTCAACGGCGGAGCGCACGCAAGCAACAACGTGGATATTCAGGAATTTATGATAATGCCTATATCCGCCGAGAGCTTTAGCGAGGCTGTCCGTCGCTCCACCGAAGTATTTCACACCTTAAAAAAGGTGCTTTTAGAAAACAATATTCCCGTTGCAGGCGTTGGAGACGAGGGCGGATACGCACCTATGCTTGAGCGGGACGAGGATGCTCTCGCTATGATAGTTAAAGCTATCGAAAGAGCGGGATATACCCCCGGAACAGATTTTAGAATAGCGCTCGATGCCGCATCCTCCGAGTGGTTCGATGAAGAGAGCGGATCCTACCGTCTGCCAAAATCGGGCAAGGTGCTTGAGCGCAAAGAGCTTGTTGATATGTGGGTTCGCTTTGCCGATAAATACCCAATAATATCCTTGGAGGACGGAATGGGAGAAACCGACTATGAGGGCTGGGAGATGCTCACTCGTGCGCTTGGCGACCGCATACAGCTTGTCGGAGACGATCTTTTCGTTACCAACACGAAGCTCTTGAAAAAAGGAATTGATGCAAAGATCGCCAATTCCATTCTCATAAAGGTGAATCAGATAGGCACTCTCACCGAGACGCTTGAGGCTGTTAAAATGGCAAGAGATGCAGGATACACCGCAATAATCTCCCACCGCTCGGGCGAGACCGAGGATACAACTATTGCCGATATTGCGGTTGCAACAAATTCGGGACAAATAAAGACCGGAGCGCCAAGCCGCAGTGACCGAGTTGCAAAATACAATCAGCTTTTGAGAATCGAGGAGCTGCTCGGAGATAAGGCTCTCTACCCCGGCCTTGATGCATTTTATAATTTAAATAAATAATTTGAATAGATAATTTATACAAAAAGACCACACTCTATTGGCGTACCTGCGATAAAGCAGGTGCGCCGTTTTCACTATTATGGTTAAAAAAACTCTCTAAACGTGATGTTGAAATTGTTTTTGCTTTATGCTACAATATAGCCAGAAAGAAGCGCGACTTTCAATTTTTAATGAGAGGTATTCATTATGAAACTGAATATTGGAGAAACAATAAAAAAATTACGCAGGGAAAGAGATATCACACAAGAAGAATTTGCGGAGATGCTTGGGGTATCTTGCCAATCGGTTTCACGTTGGGAGAACAATTCTTGCTATCCCGATATCGAGCTGATTCCGACAATTGCAGCATTTTTTGATATATCCACCGATAAACTTATGGGCGTTGATGACATTGCTGAAAAGAAAGCTGTGGATAGATATTTGAAAGATTTTCAAGTTGCAATGAGCATTGGTAATATTGATGAGTGTATTCGCATTGCTCGTGCGGGAGTTGCGGAATTTCCGAACAATTATTCTCTTTTGAACAAGCTTATGTATGCGCTTTTTGCTGCAGGTGATGATACTGCAAATATTCCCGATTGGAAAGAAAATCGACAGAAAAATGATGCTGAAATCGTTGCACTTGGTGAGCGTATTATGAAATATTGTCCTGATGCTAAAATCAAGTTAGAGGCAACTGACCGTCTTGCTTTTCATCATTGTGAAATGGGAAGAAAGCAACAAGGGCGTGCAATATATGAAACCTTTACACCGATGGCTTACTGCAGGGAATGGTCGCTAAAATGGGCACTTTCGGAGGATGAAGAATTACCGCATTGGCGTAAGTTTATTCTTCAATCCTATTACGCATTATCCGATGGACTTTGGCAGTTAGTTGATTTAGTATCAGATGAGGATGCGGTT
>JAZQZG010000022.1:0-82400 GCA_045633925.1 Eubacteriales bacterium | reverse complement strand
TACGCAATGAATCTATATAAGCCTTCTCCTGTGGGAGAAGGGGGACCGCGATAGCGGTGGATGAGGAGTCATTTAAAAAACAAGAACACCTCATCCGTCAGCCTTACGGCTGCCACCTTCCCCTGCTGGGGAAGGCTTTTTGTTTTCTTATCCCTCAGCAACAAATACCTCCGTGAGGATCAGAGAGACAAGTCTTATAAAACGCAGAAAACTGCGGAATTTCCGCGGTTTTCTTTATATTATTCACCTGTATAATTAAAGATTATCTGGCAAGACGAGGGAACATAGTAATTCCAACTGTCGCCCTTTTCAATAGCATTCCATTCAGCCTCGGTGCCGCGGAACTTAATATTCGTAAGTCCGTCGCAAGAAGAGAACGCATAATCGCCTATGCTCTTTACGCTATCGGGTATATCTATACTCGTAAGTCCGCTACAGCCATGGAACGCATGAGATCCTATACTCGTTACGCTATTGGGGATAACTACACTCGTAAGTCTGTAGCAACCTCGGAACGCAGAATCGACTATACTCGTTACGCTATTGGGAATATCTATACTCGTAAGTCCAGTGCAACCTTCGAACGCAGAAGAGCCTATACTCGTTACGCTATCGGGAATATCTATACTCGTAAGTCCGTAGCAACCTCGGAACGCAGCAGAGCCTATACTCTTTACGCTATCGGGAATATCTATACTCGTAAGTCCGGTGCAATTATCGAACGCTTCATAGCCTATACTCTCAACACCGTTACCTATCGTAACACTCTTAAGTCCGCTACAAACCAGGAACGTAGCATAGTCTATACTCGTTACGCTATCAGGAATATCTATACTCGTAAGTCCGGTGCACCAATAGAACGCAGAAGAGCCTATACTCGTTACGCTATCGGGGATATTTATACTCGTAAGTCCGGTGCAACGATAGAACGCATCATCGCCTATACTCGTTACGCTATCGGGAATAACCATACTCGTAAGTCCGGTGCAATTTTTGAATGCAGAAGAGGCTATAATCTTTGTTCCTTCCTTTACAGAATAATCACCTGATATATTACTCTTTGCCTTTATAAGATACTTTCTTATGTACAGCACGCCGTTTTCCCAATTCGATTCATTGTTATAGTATGCCGTTCCAGAGAACACATCATAGCCTATGCTCTCAACACCGTTACCTATCGTAACACTCGTAAGTCCGGTGCATTCAGAGAACGCACCTCCGCCTATACTCGTTACGCTATCGGGGATATCTATACTCGTAAGTCCGGTGCATTTTTCGAACGCATAATAGCCTATACTCTTTACGCTATCGGGAATAATCATACTCGTAAGGTTAGTGCATTCATTGAACGCACCATTGCCTATACTCTCAACACCGTTACCTATCGTAACACTCGTAAGTCCGGTGCAATTTTCGAACGCATAAACGCCTATACTCGTTACGCTATTGGGAATAACCATACTCGTAAGTCCGGTGCAATTAAAGAACGTTTTGGAAGCTATACTCTTTGTTCCTTCCTTTACAGAATAATCACCTGATATATTCCTCTTTGCCTTTATAAGATACTTTCCTATGTACAGAACGCCGTTTTCCCAATTCGATTCATTGTTATAGTATGCCGTTCCAGAGAATGTATCTCTGCCTATACTCGTTACACTATCGGGAATAACTATACTCGTAAGTCCAGTGCATTCATAGAACGCTTCATCGCCTATACTCTCAACACCGTTACCTATCGTTACACTCGTAAGTCCGTCGCAATATTCGAACGCAGAAGAGCCTATACTCTCAACACCGTTACCTATCGTCACACTCATAAGGTTGGTGCAATTTTCGAACGCAGCAATGCCTATACTCGTTACGCTATCGGGAATATCTATACTCGTAAGTCCGGTGCAAGAAGAGAACGCACGATCGCCTATACTCGTTACGCTATCGGGAATATCTATACTCGTAAGTCCGGTGCAACCACTGAACGCATCATCGCCTATACTCGTTACAGGCTTTCCGTTATACTTTGAGGGAATGACAATTTCGGTAGCCTCTTTAGCACTTCCTACCGAGACTTCATAGGTATCGTTATCAAGAAGTTTGTATGCAAGACCTTCCGTGCCTATCTTATTATCATCGGATGCATCTTCATCGGATGCGCCTTCATCGTCGGATGCGCCTTTATCGTCGGATGCACCTTCATCGCCGGATGTGCCTTTATCATCGGATGTGCCTTCATCGCCCGATGGTTTTTCACTGTCGTTAACCTCTTCCTTTTCGCTCTGCGCGTCGTTATCTTGTTTTTCAGTTTCCCCACAAGAAGCAAATGCAGAGATTGCCATAACGGCAACTAAAAGCAATGCCATTGATTTCAAAAATATCTTTTTCATTCCTTTTCTCCCTTGAATTTTTCTAATTTACCTTTTAATTATATCACCGTTTGGATATTTCCGCAATAGTTTCTTTAAAAAATATTAAGGGGAAGAACCCCTAAAAAGGTTTTCTTCCCCCCAAAATATTATTTATCCACTAATTTATATTAGTTCTCGTTTCCGTAAAGGTTAGAAAGCTTCTGAAGTCTTTCATACTTAGCCTTTGCGTTCTCTGCGCCCTTAGCGAAGGGCTCCTCTGCCTTCTCAGGGAATGCCTGAACAAGACGAGCGTAACGAGTCTCGGACTTAATGAAGTCAACGTAGTCACCGGTAGGCTCCTTAGAGTCAATGATGAGCTTGTTGGTCTCGAGAGTAGGATTGTAACGGAACATCTGCCAGTAGCCTGCCTCAACTGCCTTCTTCATCTCGAGCTGGCAGTTCTGCATTCCACCCTTAACGCCGTGCATCTCACAAGGAGCGTAAGCAATAACGATAGAAGGTCCGTTGTATGCCTCAGCCTCGGTAAGAGCCTTGAGGAGCTGATTCATATCAGCGCCCATAGCAACCTGAGCTACGTATACGTAACCGTAGGACATAGCGATCTGTGCAAGATCCTTCTTGCCGATTGCCTTACCTGCTGCTGCGAACTGAGCAACCTGACCGATCTGAGAAGCCTTGGAAGCCTGTCCACCGGTGTTAGAGTAAACCTCGGTATCGAATACCATGATGTTTACGTCCTCTCCGGAAGCAAGTACGTGGTCAAGACCGCCAAATCCGATATCGTATGCCCAACCGTCTCCACCGAAGATCCATACAGACTTCTTGGAGAGGTAATCCTTCTCAGCGAGAATTGCGGGAGCTGCGGGACAACCGGCAGCTGCTGCCTTCTCAAGCTCTACTACGAGAGCCTTAGTTGCAGCCTCGTTTGCCTTACCGTCATCCTTAGAATCAAGGTATGCCTTTGCAGCTGCCTTGAACTCGTCAGATGCCTTCTCGGACTCTGCCATCTCAGCAACCTTGCCGATGAGCTTCTCACGAATGGTCTTCTGACCGAGAGCCATACCAAGACCGTGCTCAGCGTTATCCTCGAAGAGGGAGTTAGCCCAAGCGGGTCCTCTGCCGCTCTCGTTGTTTACAGTGTAAGGAGTTGCGGGAGCAGATCCACCCCAGATGGAAGAACATCCGGTTGCGTTGGAGATATACATTCTCTCACCGAAGAGCTGTGTGATAAGACGAGCATAAGAGGTCTCTGCACAACCTGCGCAGGATCCGGAGTACTCGAGAAGGGGCTGCTTGAACTGGCTTCCCTTAACGGTTACGTTAACAAGCTCAGACTTCTCGGATACATTTGCAACAGCATAGTCGTATGCTGCCTGCTGATCAAGCTGAGTAGCGATGGGCTTCATCTCGATAGCGGGAGCCTTGCCGGTCTTTGCTGCGTTTGCAGTAACAGGACAAGCCTTAACGCAGAGGGTACATCCCATACAGTCCATAGGAGATACTGCCATGGTGAACTTATACTCGGTCTTTGCAACGGGCTTATCGGTATACTTAGTAACCTCAGGAGCGTTTGCAGCCTCATCCGCAGTGAGTGCGAAAGGACGGATACAAGCGTGAGGACATACGAATGCACAGTTGTTACACTGGATACAGGTCTCAGGATTCCACTGAGGAACCATAACGGCAACGCCTCTCTTCTCATAAGCTGCAGAGCCCTGAGGGAAGGTACCGTCAACGTACTTAGCGAATGCGGAAACAGGGAGAGAATCACCCTTCATTCCAACAACGGGCATAACTACGTCATTTACGAAATCAACGAGGTCTGCACGAGCTCCGCTAACCTTTTCAGCAGCAGCGGTCTCACCTGCGTTAGCCCAATCAGCGGGAACGTCTACGAGGTGGAGAGCGTCCTTACCTGCGTCGATAGCCTTATGGTTGAGGTCAACGATAGCCTGTCCCTTCTTGAGGTAGGACTTCGTTGCCATATACTTCATATATTCAATTGCATCAGCTGCAGGAAGAATATTTGCAAGAGAGAAGAATGCAGACTGAAGAACGGTGTTCTTAACCTTTGCGTTACCGAGGTCGATAGCGAGCTTGGTAGCGTTGATGGTGTAGAACTTAACGTTGTTCTTTGCAATGTAGCTCTTAACAGATGCAGGAAGGTGCTCGGAGAGCTCTGCATCGGTCCACTGACAGTCAAGCAAGAAGGTTCCGCCGGGCTTTACGTCAGAGATCATGTCATACTTTGCAAGGTATGCATTGTTGTGGCAAGCTACGAAATCTGCCTTATTAATATAATAGGAAGACTTGATGGGCGAATCACCGAAGCGGAGGTGAGAAATGGTAACACCACCGGTCTTCTTGGAGTCATACTGGAAGTATGCCTGAATAAACTTGTCGGTGTGGTCACCGATAATCTTTATGGAGTTCTTGTTAGCACCAACGGTACCGTCTCCACCAAGACCCCAGAACTTGCACTGGATCATATCCTTAGGTGCAGTATCGGGAGCAACCTTCTCATCAAGAGAGAGACCGGTGAGGTCATCTACGATACCAACAGTGAAGTGGTTCTTGGGCTTGTCAGCGCAAAGATTCTCAAAGATTGCGAAGATGGATGCGGGAGTGGTGTCCTTAGAACCGAGACCGTAACGGCCGCCTACTATCTTGATTCCGTCTCTGCCAACCTCGTTAAGAGCAGCAACAACGTCAAGGAAGAGAGGCTCACCCAAAGAACCGGGCTCCTTAGTTCTGTCAAGAACAGCGATCTTCTTTGCAGTTGCAGGAATTGCAGCTGCGAGCTTTTCAGCAACGAAAGGTCTGTAAAGTCTAACCTTAACAAGACCAACCTTCTCGCCCTTAGCAAGGAGGTAATCTATAACCTCTTCCGCAACGTCGCAGATAGAGCCCATAGCGATCATAACTCTCTCAGCATCGGGAGCGCCGTAGTAGTTGAAGAGCTGGTAGTTGGTACCGAGCTTCTCGTTTACCTTGCCCATATACTCCTCAACGATTGCGGGAAGCGCATCGTAGTAAGAGTTACAAGCCTCTCTGTGCTGGAAGAAGATGTCTCCGTTTTCAGCGGATCCGCGGAGAACAGGATGCTCAGGATTGAGCGCGCGTGCACGGAATGCAGCGATTGCGTCGGTGTCAACCATCTCTGCAAGATCCTTGTAATCCCAGGTTGCAACCTTCTGGATCTCGTGAGAGGTACGGAAACCGTCGAAGAAGTTAAGGAAAGGAACTCTTCCCTTTATGGTAGCAAGGTGAGCAACTGCACCAAGGTCCATAACCTCCTGTGCGTTGGTCTCAGCGAGCATTGCAAATCCGGTCTGACGGCAAGCATACACGTCGGAGTGATCTCCGAAGATGTTAAGTGCGTGAGATGCAACTGCACGAGCAGATACGTGGATTACGCAAGGAAGAAGCTCTCCTGCGATCTTGTACATGTTGGGGATCATAAGAAGAAGTCCCTGCGATGCGGTATAGGTGGTTGTGAGAGCACCTGCTGCCAAAGAACCGTGTACGGTACCTGCCGCACCAGCCTCGGACTGCATCTCCATAACCTTTACGTTCTCTCCCATTATGTTCTTGAGTCCCGTAGCAGACCAAGCATCAGTGAGCTCTGCCATTACGGAAGAAGGAGTGATGGGGTAGATTGCGGCAACCTCTGTGAACGCATAGGAAACGTGCGCCGCAGCGGTATTACCGTCCATGGATTGTTTCTTTCTTTCAATAGCCATGTTAGAAAAACCTCCGTTAAGTAAATATTATTTTGAAAAAATAATTTCCAAACAATATAATATCACAAAATGTCAAATAAGTAAATAGATTTTTTAAAAATTCCACACATTTCATAAAAAAATCGGTATTTTTTTAACAAACTTTTTATTTTTTGGTGATTATTCTAAAAATTCGGCAAAAAATCGACGCTTACCCCACCGCAAAATCCTCTTTTTGTTTCACTGCAAATCATTTCTAACAAAAATTTTCAAAGAAAAGGCGGCTTATTTTTGAAAATTTTTCCAAGTTGCGCAAAAATCCCACAAATTCGCTTATCTGCGTTGAGTTGTCAACGATTTTTGGCATTTTATGAGCTTTTTTGCCATATTTTCCGGTTGAGTTGTCAACATTTTTCAAAAATTTACACACAATTCATAATTTTTGTGTTATAATAATATAGCAAGAGTAACACAGGAACGCAAAAGCCTAAAGCTCGAGCAAGGAGAATGCATAAATCATGAAAAAGAATCAACCTATTTCACACAAGAAATATCATAACGTAAGAGAAATGCTCGACAGAGTATGTTGGGAAAACGCATCAAAACCGGCTTTCTTTTACAAGCAAGGATCAAAATACCGCCCGATAACCTATGCAAGGCTTCGTTCCGACGTACGCTCGCTCGGAGCATCACTCACGCATAGAGGACTCTGCGGCAAAAAAATAATCCTCATCGGTGAGAACTCCTACTTTTGGTGCCTCACCTACCTCACCGCTCTTTGCGGTCTTGGCGTAATAATTCCCGTAGACAAGGAGACGCCAAAGGAAGATCTTTGCGACATCGCAAAGGTTTCAAGTGCCGCCGCGGTCATCTATTCAAAAAAATACGAAGAAAAAGCGGAAGCTCTCCCCAAAAAGCTTCAAAAGATCAGCTTTGACGAACTTTTCGAGCTTTGTGAGCAGGCAATGTCATTCTCCGACAAGGAGCTCCACGCCCCCGATATGCAATCGATAGACATAGACGAGCTCGCAGCTCTTGCATTCACCTCCGGAACAACAGGCACCACAAAGGGAGTTATGCTCTCGCAGAGAAATATCTGCTCTGCTCTTGACGGTCTCAGACACGCCCTTGCAGATAGCGCGGTCGGCACAACTCTTGCAATCCTTCCCCTTCACTACATATATGAATCGATAGCAGGGCTTCTCCTCCCCTTAAGCAGAGGCGGGTCCATAGCCTTCGCAGAAGATGCAGGCTCAATCATGCGAAACGCAAAAGAAACTACCCCTACGAGCATCCTTTGCAACCCGCAGCTTATCGAAAAGATCTACAAAAAAATATCTTTAAACATCAAGAAAAACGGCATCGAGGAGAAGGTTCAAAAGCTAATTAAGACCTCGAATGCAATAAAAGTCCCCGCTCTCAAAAAGAAAGCCAAGAAAAAGCTGTTTGCCGAGCTCCACAATTCCTTTGGCGGCGAGCTTGATTACTTTATGGTAAGCGGCGGCCCAATTGATCCTCAAGCAATAAGCGGCCTCAGAGAATTCGGTTTCACCATAATCCGCTCCTACGGACTTGCAGAGAGCACGTCTCTCATCACAGTTAGCTCCTACAAAGACCAAAAAGACCTCTCCGACGGAAAGGTCTTAGTCTCGGGTGAGATCAGAATAGAGAATCCCGATTCACGAGGAGCAGGCGAGATATGCTACCGAGGAGACAACGTAATGCTTGGCTATTACAAGCACGAGGAGTTGAGCGGAGAAATCAAGAAAAACGGTTGGATCCACACAGGAGACATAGGTTCAATTGATGAAGACGGAAATCTCACTGTTCTCGGCAGAAAGAAAAACGCAATTATTACCTCAAGTGGAAAAGCCGTATTCCCCGAGGAGCTTGAATTTCTCATCAGCAGAAGCCCCTTTGTTAAGGAATGCGCCGTAATAGGACTCAGAACCGAGCAAAGACGCGCCCCCGAGGTATGTGCCGTAGTATTCCCCGATTACATATACTCGCACGAGCTTTTGGGCGTATACTCCTCAAGACCCATGGTAAGAGAAAAACTCAGCGCAGTAATATCCGAGATAAACGCACATCTTCCTGCGCACAAGAAGATCACGAGACTTGTTCTGCTTGACGAAGAAATACCGAAATCCCCCTACAAAAAGATAATGCGAAGCACTCTCCCCGAATACGTTTTGAGAGAATACGTTGAGCTCGACAGATAATCACCTCACTTTTATGAGGAGAACGGAAACGTCATCGCC
This sequence comes from Eubacteriales bacterium, assembly GCA_045633925.1. Taxonomy (GTDB): domain Bacteria; phylum Bacillota; class Clostridia; order Oscillospirales; family CAG-272; genus HGM12713. The sequence continues at coordinate 74,054 of JAZQZG010000022.1, read as the reverse complement.
CGAGCCCTTCGCAACCGAATATTTAACTATAAGCTCTGCCGTACTCTCCAAGGTTCGGCAGGGCAAATTTTTTGTCAAAAGATCAAAGAGCCAAGGGCATTCCCCTGCCTCTCCGGTAACTCCGTCACTTACCATAACAACAACGTCATCTCGGCAAAGATCAAGAGAAAAGCATTTAACGTCAACCTCTCGCAATATGCCAAGCGGCATAGTCTGCGAGCGCACCTTAAAAAGCTTTCCTCGCCTATATATATAACTTGGAGCCGCTCCGCATTTGTATATCTGCGCCCGTCCGTTCATAAGATCCAGATCAAGAAGGTCAAGCGTTGCCGAACGCTCAGCCTCTCCACCGATCCGCCTTCCGCAAATAATTCCGTTGAGCGCGGAAATAAGTTCAACACTCGCACCTCCCGTACTCAGCATATTTGATACGAACCCGGTGCAGGTTCGAGCAACAGCAGATGCAGATACGCCCGAGCCCATTCCGTCGCTTATCATTGCAAAAAAGCGTCCGTCCTTATTTTTAAACGCAGAAGCGCTATCTCCGCAAACCGTTTCATTATCGGCAACCACACTGCGTCTCACAACCGATACCGACAATTTCTCCTTTTCAGAAATAATAAACGCTCCGCTGTTGTTCTCTCCGTCACGCCTCACTTCATAGCGCTCAGCATCCATAGAAAAAGGCAATATAGGCGTTATTGCGCTTATGATATTCTGAGAATGCTCCTCAAAAAGAGCTCTTCTTTTTCCTTTTATATAAATTGTCTTTTTCCTCACACCAAAAACAGCGACTCCAAAAATTTGCAAATTCAGTTCAGAAAGAACGAAGCAAAGCTCTTCAGAAAGAGAAACATCTATTTTATAATCATCCTCCCGTTTTTCCATTGTTCGTGTAAGAAGTCCGGAGAGTGCATCAAGATCGGGGGAGTCATCATTTGCAAAATTGTTAAAATTGTATTTTTCGCCACAATATCCCAGACCGTTTCTTTTATCAAAAGAATCCTCTCCATCCCCATAAGAGATCGACGAAACAGCCGAGATCTTTTTTAGCGCATTACTTATAGCGCTCATTCGCAGATTCATCTCACAGAGCTTTATTCCATCAAGATCACTCTCGGACAGAACCCGACAAACAACCGCCTCGCTCATCTGCGAGCTTTTTTCTTTTTTCTCTCCGTTCTTTTCCTCTTTTGCCAACTCACCGCCAACGGCAAGATCAACAAAAATTATCTTGTGCACAACGGTATAGGTAAGACACGCCGCAAGAACTCCTCCAAAAACGCCGAGAAGTGCCGAAAGCCCTTCAACGTAAAAAGCCCACGCACTTGAGGCGACAAACGTGCAAAAGCAAGCGAGAGCAGGTGAAAATTTTATAAACACAGCCGCGCATATTGCGGCTATAACAAACACCGGAGCCAACATAAACGAATAACACACGCCAAGTGCCACTCCAAGCACAAGTCCAAAACCTGCACCACGACGATAAGACAAATAAAATATGGCTATTATCGAGGCAAATACCGCAATCGACACTCCGTATATCGTCGCCCCTCTCGCGCCGTACACCGCAACGCAAGCAATAGCAAAGAATCCCGCATCTCGCCATAGACCGACACGACGTTCAAAATACCCAAACGCAAGTGCAGTCAATATAGGAGAAATTGCCGCCGCCACCAAGAGCGCAAAAAGATCGTAATAGAGCATTCCCCTTGCAAAAAGTAGAATTGATCCGAGCAATATCGCAAACGATGCCGATATAAGCGCTCTGCTACCGACTCTTCCGGAAAAAGCTCTTTTCATCAGCCACTCTATGCTGAATCGCTCTCCTCTCGGATTTTTTATAAAATTCACAAGAGCTCTGAAAAGCAGAAGCGCCGTATAGATGCCAAAATATACCACCGACTCGGAGAGCTCCATCTCCACAAAAGCCGACAGCGCAAGTCCAATATAAGCAAAGAGCGCAGCGCCACCCGACGTTGCCGCAAGAAGCGCCACACCAAAAGGTCTCGCACCAAACGGAAGCGCGGCACGCCCCGCAAAATATCCGCAAAACAGCAAAATCAAGCGCGGAGTAAGATACCTTATAATTTCCTTCGCCCCTCTCCCCGCACCTTCATTCGTAATGGCATTTGCTCCAACAGTTTTTTCCTCGACCCTACTTCTCAAAGATACCACATCCTTTTTCTTAAAATCATTACGGAGAATATGCCTCCGTCATAATTTTACCCCCAAAACAATGAAATAACTGTCAAATTTCGTCGTATCAATTTTTTTGCGCAAAATTTGTTCAAAAAATCGGTTCATACGCTTGATTATAAGAGCTTTTTGTGTTATAATCATAGTATATTTTATTATCTTAAGTATATTTTCGAATTTTCAGTTATAGATGAAGAGGTTTTAACTAATGGCAAGCAAAAAAGAAAACAATAAATTAAAAGACGTAAAAAAAGCGGCGCGAACTACTAAAAAAGCAGCTAGCGTAGCAAAAAAGACCAAAAAGATCGGAAAGAGCTCCGGCTTCAAAAAAGCTCTGCCGTACATATTTATCTTTTTGGCGCTCTTCTTAGCGCTCTGCTTTGTGTTCATAAACATACTCAACAAGGACGTCATCGTTCTCCGCTACGTTCAGCAATTCTTCTGCGGAGTTTTCGGAGGAGCTGCATACTTCCTTCCGTTGCTTATGTTCTCGCTCGGCATCGTTTGGTGCGTAGTCGCATTCAAAACGCGTGGCGCCTCACGCAAAGACAGTGACGGCGGTGACGGAGAGATTGCTCACGTAAGAAAAAAAGCACGTAACAAGACCACGCTCTCGATAATCTCGTTGATCCTTTTTGCCACCATACTCGGTCTCTTTGAGATCGCAGGTACGCAAGGCTGGGACGGCGATTATTCATACGATTTTGACTTCCTCTGGACAAACGCCGCAGAGGATAACAGCTTCATATCGGGTGGTATCGTAGGCGGATCTATCGCATTTATCGCATCCTTCCTCCACCCTGCGCTCTCTCTCATTCTGCTCTTTATACTCCTTGCGTTCGTCCTTCTTTTCGTAATAGGACTCACGCCAAGATACATATACAACAAAATACTCTACCGCAGAGAGCTTGCGGCAGAAGCGGAAGAATTTGACGAGGAAGAGGATGCCCGTCGAATGGAAAAGCTCCGCGCAAAAGAGCTTGAAAAAATGAAGAAAAAGCGCCACCGCGAGCATCTTGCCGAGCAACGCAGAGAGGCTAAAATGTACGCTCGAACCTACGATTTCGGTGACGAAGACGAAGCGGACGCCACAGCCGAGGAAGAAGAAATTGAACGCCCTGCGCCTCCCAAAAAAGCAAAGAAGGAGGAACCTGTCGAAGTAGAAGAATTCGGCGGCGAGACCGAGCAAGATGACGTGGATATTCTCCTTGACGGAATCGGACTTTCCGACGAGGATGAAGATGAGATCATAGCAGCGCCTGTTATGCAAGAGCCCGTAAATCCCGATGACGGAATGGACTTTGGCGGAGAGGACTCTGACGAGGAGCTCTCGGTTGACGACCTTTTGGACGGCATTGGTGAGGAGGAGCCCGAGGACGACCTCGTGCTCTCCGCAATAGATGCAGACGAGCTCGTTGCCGATATGAAGGATATAGAGCCCGAGGAGGCTGAAGAGGTAATACAAGAGGAGATCGTTCTTCCCTACGTATTCCCGCCTATCGATATGCTCTCGGTAAACAAAAACGCAGCTGATCCCAACGTTCAAGCAGAGCTTCAGGAAAATGCAAAGATACTCAAGGATACCTTAAAGAGCTTTAACGTACAGATCCGCGATATAACCTATTCAAGAGGCCCTACAGTTACTCGTTACGAGCTCAAGCCCGAGGTAGGAACGAAGGTAAAATCAATTGCAAATCTCGTTGACGATATAGCCCTCAACCTTGCAACATCGGGTGTCAGAATAGAGGCTCCTATCCCAAATAAGCCCGCTGTAGGTATTGAGGTTCCCAACAGAAATCCCGAGACCGTTTACCTTCGCGACCTTATCGAAAGCTCGAAATTTACCACTTCAAAGAGCCGTGTTACCGCATCCTTGGGTAAGGATATCGGCGGAAATCCGATCTGCTTTGATATTGCAAAGATGCCCCACCTTCTCATAGCGGGAGCTACCGGTATGGGTAAATCGGTATGCATCAACTGTATCATAATAAGCCTTCTTTACAAGGCTCGTCCCGAGGAGGTCAAGCTTATACTCATCGACCCCAAAAAGGTTGAATTTGCTATGTATAAGGACATTCCTCACCTCTACGCCCCAATCGTCAGCGATCCTAAGAAGGCGGCAGGCGCGCTTGCCTCTGCCGTAGTTGAGATGGAGAGACGCTTCGAGCTCATAGAGGATGCAGGTGTTCGTAACATCGAGGGCTACAACCAGGCAATTGAGGGCGATCCCACAAAGGAAAAAATGCCTCTCATAGTAATTATCATAGACGAGCTTGCCGTCCTTATGATGACAGCCGGCAAGGACGTGGAATCCTGCATCGCAAGACTTGCTCAGAAAGCAAGAGCTGCGGGAATCCACATAATTATCGGTACTCAGCGTCCCTCTGTTGACGTAATCACAGGTCTTATCAAGGCAAATATTCCCTCCCGTATCGCTTGTACCGTTGCATCGCAGATCGACTCGAGAACGATTCTCGATATGGCAGGAGCCGAAAAGCTCATCGGTAGAGGTGATATGCTCTTTGCTCCTGTAGGCTCAAGCAAGCCTATGCGTGTTCAGGGCGCATTTGTCAGCGATTCCGAGGTAGAAAATATTGTAAACTTCGTAAAGACTCACAACTCAACGGCAAAATACAACTCCGACTTCATCTCCAGCATGGAAGCAAACGCTAAAAACGTTGGCGCAAAGAAGGGCGATATGTCATCCTCTGACGATTCAGACGAGGGCGGCTCGGGCAGCGGAGATCCCAAATTCGACGAGGCAGTAAGAATTGCCATCGAATCGGGCAAAATATCCACGTCCCTTCTCCAAAGACGTCTCGGCGTTGGTTACGGAAGAGCCGCAAAGCTTATCGACCTTATGGAAGAAAAGGGTTACGTAAGCCCTGCAAACGGCACAAAGCCTCGCGAGATCCTTATAACCATGAACGATTATATGAATCAGCAGGCTGATGAATAATTTTTACAACAAAAAATCCCGACCCTCAAAAGGGTCGGGATTTTATTATTCAATAATCAGAACTGATTTTTGAGCTTATCAACGCAATCCTGGCATACACGCTTGCCGTTAAAATAAACTATATTCTCAATGTTGTTGCAGAAAACACAAGCAGGCTGGTATTTCTGCAATATTATCTTATCGTTATCGGTAAATATTTCAACAGCATCTTTTTGCTTTATATCAAGAATTTTTCTTATTTCAATAGGAAGCACGATTCTTCCCAATTCATCAACTTTACGTACTACACCCGTAGATTTCATTATTTTTCTCCTTAGACTGAAAATTTTATCAAAAATACCGCAAGGTACTTTTCGATATACAAGTACATTATATCTAAAATTATGACATTTGTCAACATTTTTTTGCATTTTGCATTTATTTTTACAGCTTGTACAAAGATACTCCATATACAAAAAACGCGCTCTATGAATTTATTGCTCCGCTCTGCGCAAAAGATATATTCAACAAATAAAATCAAAGAGGATTTAATACTATGTTAAAGGGAATTTGCAAGGAATTCGTAACGGTAAAAATAAAGGACAACAAGCTCTACGAGGAGGCAATCTTCATTTTAAAATCTCCGCAATCCAAAAAAGGTCCCAAAGAAGATATGCTCTTTGAAGCGAACAGAATACTTTGCCAAAACGATGTAAAAAAGCCAAAAAAGAAAAGAAAAACGCATTTTTTCGCACTTATTTCGTTTTTATTTCTTCTTTTAGGCATTTTTATCGGATTTATTTTAGCTTATCTTTTGCAAATGCCAATTTAAAAAACGCAAAACATTGACAATTTCAAAGCTTTGTGGTATAATCTATCTAAGATTTAAGGCTCACCGTCAAACGAGCCGTCACAGGGAGCGGTACTGTGTCTTAAGGTTTGACAATGAACGCAACACCCACGCAAAAGGGATAACTATATCCTCGCAAAACTAAAGAAGGAGAATTCATGTCAAAAAAAGAAAGTAATAAACTCAAAATAATTCCTCTTGGCGGTCTTGGTGAGATCGGAAAAAACATCACCGTCATAGAGTACGCAAACGATATAATAATCGTTGATTGCGGTCTCGGATTTCCCGATGACGATATGCTGGGAATCGACCTCGTTATTCCCGACATCACGTATCTTGAGGAAAACGCATCAAAAATACGAGGACTCGTGCTCACTCACGGTCACGAGGACCATATAGGCGCAATCCCCTACATTCTGCGTCAGATAAATCCTCCTATATACGGCACTCGCCTCACACTTGGCATTCTTGAAAACAAGCTCTCCGAGCATTCGCTTCCCCACACACCAAAATTCAACTGTGTCGAGGCAAAAGACGTAATAAAGCTCGGTGTTTTCTCGGTTGAATTTATACACGTAAACCACTCGATAGCCGATGCCTGCGCACTCGCTATCACAACGCCACACGGCGTTCTCATACACTCGGGAGACCTTAAGATGGATGTAACCCCCATCGATGGTGATATGATAGACCTCACACGCTTTGGCGAGCTTGGCCGCCAAGGTGTACTGCTCTTTATGTGTGAGTCCACAAACTCCGAGCGACAAGGATATTCACCGTCGGAGAAATCTGTTGGAAAATCGCTTGAATACATCTTCACCCTCAACAAATCCAAGAGAATAATTATAGCTACGTTCTCGTCAAACGTTCATCGAGTTCAACAGATAATCGATGCGAGCGCAAAGCACTCAAGAAAGGTAGCGATCACCGGACGCAGTATGCTCAACATAGTGAAAGCCGCCGTAAGACTTGGATATATGAACGTGCCCGAAGGACTTCTCGTTGATATAAACGAAGTCAAGCGCTTCAAGCCCAACGAGCTCACTATAATCACCACAGGAAGCCAAGGTGAGCCTATGTCGGCGCTCTACCGAATGGCAACGGGAGATCACGCTCAAGTAACACTTGGCGCTCAAGACCTCGTGGTTCTCTCCTCAAGCCCTATTCCGGGAAATGAAAAGCTAATAAGCAGAATCATCAACGAACTCATAAAGAACGGCGTTGACGTAGCAAGAGATTCCTCGCTTGAGGTTCACGTTTCGGGACACGCCTACAGAGACGAGCTGAAGCTCCTCACCTCGCTAATAAAGCCAAAATTCTTTATGCCTATACACGGAGAGCACAGACACCTTGCCGCAAGCAAGGAGCTCGCCGAAGAGGTAGGAATACCAAGCAACAAGATCTTTATCTCAGGAATAGGAAAGGTTCTTGAGCTTGACAAAAAGAGCGCAAAATTCAACGGAACGGTTCCCGCAGGCAGAGTTCTCGTTGACGGATACGGCGTTGGAGACGTTGGAAACATCGTGCTGAACGACAGAAGACATCTCTCTCAGGACGGACTTATAGTTGTCGTCGCAACCGTCGATATACGAGAAGGAATGATCCTCTCGGGGCCCGATATCGTCTCCCGTGGCTTTGTATACGTCAGAGAGGCGGAAGATCTTATGGAAGAGATACGTCAGATAGCAGAGGAAAGCATCTGCAACTCTCTCAACGGAAGAAAACCCGACCGCATGGAAATGAAGAACCGAATAAAGGAAGATCTCACAAAATATCTCTACGCAAAAACAAAGAGACGCCCAATGGTTCTTCCAATAATATCCGATTCTTAACGCTCATCTTTAAACAAATAATAAAATGCGCACATAATTCAAAATTTGTTCATAAAAAATTCAACATTTAATCATTCTATCATTGTATAATGTAAAGGTACTTTTGTACTTATATAATATAAACGAAATAAATATAAAAAGGTGGACCCGAAAATGGGAAAGTTAAAAATTTCAAAAAACAAAAAATCTCGCTCTTCTAAAGGTACGAGCGGAATTCCTAACTGGTTGCTCTCAATCATCATCATCATAGTAACACTTGCAGTTGTTGCCGTATGTGTTTGCACAGCAATTTTCTCAAGTGGAGTTATCGGTCGTAACAGCCTTGCTATGGGAATTGATGACATCAAGGTAAATCAGAACATGATGGCATACTTCTTCAGAGTAAACTACATGAACGACTTGAGCAATTTGGAGAATACTCTTTATTATTATGAACTCTACGGTATCGACTCCTCAGCTTTAGGATATAGCTATCCCGATACTACAAAGAGCCTTAAGGATCAGCCCTATCACGGTGTTGCGGGCAGCGACACTTGGTATAACACTATCCTTGCATCAACCAAAGAGCAGGTAGCTGAATATCTTATGTTCGCCGCTGCAGCAAAGAAAGCCGGCGTAGCACTCAACGACACAGATCAGGCTGCTGTTGACTCCGAGCTTGACAACGTAATTGCAAGCATTAGATCTTCTACCGGCGCTACCTCCTACACTGCTGATGCATGCTGTGAGCTCGCTTTCGGCGAAGGTGTAACTGCAGAGGATATTCGTGATGCACTTGAGCTTCAGGCTCTTGCAACCAAGATGTATGCGCATCTCAGCGAAACCATTACCGCTGCTGTCAAAGGAGATGATACTCGTATAGACGAGCAGTATAACAAAACCCCCAATAAATTCTCTTACGTAGACTACTACGCATTCTCTTTTGACGTACACTACACGGATGTAATTACTGAAAAGTATGGAAGCGATAAGAAGGAATCTGACCTCACTGAAGCGGAAAAAGCAGAAGTTCTTGCTCTTTACAAAGAAAAGATCGAGAAGGCTCGCGCAAACGCTGAGGCTCTCTCAGGAAAGAACACTCTTATTGATTTCAAAGAGATGATCACAGAATTCAGCACCAACGAAGAGTACGCCGACATCTACAACAAGCAGGTAGAAGATCTCAAATCCGAGGATCTTCCCAGCGAAGAAAATATTGCTATTATCAAGAACACTCTTATTGCAAAAGTTATTGAAGAGATAGCAAACGGTGAGCCCGAGGCAATCAACGACGTAAGATCTTCAAAGCCTGAGGGTGCTACTGATAGCGCAGATTACACGTACACTATTTACGACATACAGATATCTCAGAAGTTCTCCGATGCAATAAAGGCTACAAAGAACAACCTTTTCGCTTCGGTAGTAACCATTCTTGATACGGCTGACGTTGAAAGAGCTGCATACTATGAGTCCTCCGAGGGTGCGGCAGATGACAAGATCAGCGTATGGGCATTCGACAGCACAAGAGTAACCGGTGAGAAGAAGATTTTCGAGTCCGGTGACGGTGCAGATGACACTAAGATAGACGATTTAAAGAGCAAGAACTTCTCCGCTCAGGTAATAGTTCTTGTAAAGACTCCTTACAAGGATCTCACCCGTTCTCGCGACTTTGCATACCTTCTCTACACCTCTGAGACTGCTGCAAAAGCAGCTTTGACCGAGCTTGAAAAGATCGAGGGACTCGACGAAGATAAATTCTTGGCCCTCGCATCCAGTGAGTCAAATCCCGCAAGCGCTTACCAGTCTATGAAGGACTACCCGGTAGGTGCTATGGGCAGCGAAGATTTTGACGAATGGCTCTTCTCCGCAAACACCAAGCCCGGTAGCTACACAAAAGAAGCTATAAAGATGAACGACGGTTCCTACATGGTTGCTCTCTATGTAAAGCAGAACACCACTCCCGAGTGGAAAACTCTTGTAATAGACTACCTTGCAAATGAGGACTACACCAAGGCAACTCAGGATATTACGAATGAATTCCAGAACAAGATAGCAGCAAGCCCCTCCGTAATGGACGGACTTAAGGATTCTGCTTACGTATATTAATTATTAATTAAAAAAACAAGGGGCTGACGCACTCAGTAGCAGATATCTGCGTTTGATGCGACAGCCCCATTTAAATTATTAATGAGGTAAATATGATTTTAGATCCCAAGAATACCACACTTGCATACAGATGCCCTTCCTGCGGAGCGGGAATTATGAGCGTAGTCGGACTTTTCAATCTAAGCGCAGATATGTTAAAGCTCAAATGCGACTGCGGACAGAGCGCAATGACAGTCAACTACACAAAGGACTCTAAAGTGCGCCTCTCTGTTCCCTGCGTTCTCTGCCCAAATCCGCACCACTTTACGGTCTCGACCTCGGTATTTTTCAAAGACGAACTTTTCATTCTCCCCTGCCCTTATTCCGACCTGACGATAGCCGTTTCGGGCGAAGAAAACAAGGTAAAAGCAGAACTTGCAAGATCCGAGCTTGAGCTTATAGAACTGCTCGAAAAAAGCGGAATAGAAAGCTTTGATCAGTTAAAGAGCGGAGAGAGTAGCGCGATGAATCCCGAAATCACCGAGATCCTCACCTACGTAATACGTGAACTTGATGAAGAAGGTAAAATAGAATGTAATTGCCCTGCCGATACTGAGGGAGACTACGAAATAGAATTCTTTGCAGATTCTCTGCGCATCAGCTGTAAATGTTGCAAAGCCGAAAAGGAAATCAACGTAGGATCTCTTATGCAGGCTCACGCACTGCTCGAAGCAGATAAATTAACGCTTGAAATCAAAAAATAATCAACATACACAACACGCAACGTACAAATCCAAGGAGAAAACATGCAAAAACCGATTAAAATCATCTGTCTCTTATGCGTTCTCGCAATTGCATGCTCACTCATTTTTTCAGCATGCGAAGACAATTCCACAACTGAAAAAAACAACGAAGAGGAGTCTTCAATAGAAAAAAACGATGAAGAGACACCCAATATAACGGCGATGTCTCTCAATGGTATTGAAGTAACTCAAAAAATGATGACGTACTTCTTTAGAGTAAACTACATGAACGACTTGAGCAATTTGGAGAATACTCTTTATTATTATGAACTCTACGGTATCGACACCTCAGCTTTGGGATATAGCTACCCCGATGCTACAAAGAGCCTCAAGGATCAGCCCTATTACGGTGTTGCGGGCAATGACACTTGGTATAATACAATTCTCAATTTAACCAAAGAGCAGGTAACTGAATATCTTATGTTCGCCGCTGCAGCAAAGAAAGCCGACGTAGCGCTCAACGACACCGATCAGGCTGCTGTTGACTCCGAGCTTGACAACGTAATTGCAAGCATTAAATCTTCTACCGGCGCTACCTCCTACACTGCTGACGCATGCTGTGAGCTTGCATTCGGAAAAGGTATACGCGCAGCCGACGTGCGTGATGCACTTGAGCTTCAGGCTCTTGCAACCAAGATGTATACGCATCTCAGCGAAACCATTACCGCTGCTGTCGAAGGAGATGAAACCCGTATAAACGAATTATTCGAGGAAAAACCACATCTCTTTAGTTACGTAGACTACTATTCATTCTCATTTGACGTTTACTATGATGACGTAGTCTCTGAAAAATACGGAATAGATAAATATGCAGAAGATCTCACCGACGAGGAAAAAGAAGTAGTTCTTGCTCTTTACAAGGAGAAGATTGAGAAGGCTCGAGCAAACGCCGAAGCTCTTGCAAGCAAAGCCACGCTCGTTGATTTCAAATCAATGATCGCCGAATTCACCGCCAACGAGGAATATAACGGCATCTACGACATACAGGTTAAAAACCTTAGATATGACAAGCTTCCCATAGAAGAAGACCTTTATCATATCAAGAAAACGCTTATCACAAACGTCATTAATGAAATTTCAAACGGTGAACCCGAGGCAATTAATGACGTAAAATCCGATTCGGAAGATGAATCGATACAACTGATTTACGATATTGCAGTAACACCCGAATTTGCTGCAGCAATAAAGAACACAAAAGAAAATCTCTTTTCCACCGTTGTTGCAATTCTTGATTCAGCCAACTGCGAAAGAATCTACTACTACGAGTCCAAAGAAGGCGCTGCAGATGACGAGATCAGCGTATGGGCATTCGACAAAGCAAGAGTTGACGGCGAAAAGACGATCTTCGAGTCCGGTGACGGTGCAGATGGCGCTAAGATAGACGATTTAAATAGCAAAAAATTCTCCGCTCAAGTAATAACTCTCACAAAATCACCTTACAAAGATCTCACTCTCACCCGCGACTTTGCATATCTTATCTTCACATCCGAGGAGGCTGCAAAAACTGCAATCACTGAAGTTGCAAAGATAGAAAATCTTACCACGGATAATTTCTTGGCACTCGCATCAAGCGAGACAAATCCGGCATACGGATCCCAACTCATTGAGAATTTTGCAATCGGTCTTATGGAAAACTACGAATTCGATGAATGGCTCTTCTCGGAGAACACCAAGCCCGGTGATTACACCAAAGAAATTATAGATATGGGCAACGGTTCCTACATGGTTGCTCTCTGCGTAAAGCAAAACAACATACCCGAGTGGAAATACAACGTAATACAATATCTCGCAGATGAAGACTACATAAAATCCGAGGAAGAACTGACGAACAAATACACACCTCAGATTGTAGAAAACACCGAAGCAACAAACAACCTTAACGCTTCTGCTTCCACGTATTAATCAAAAGCCAAAACCTTCACTGCTCGAAGCAGATAAATTGGTACTTGACCCGTTAAAACAATAATCATTTTTGCAAGGTATAACTTATGAAAAAACCACTAAAATTTATATGCATTTTATGCGTTCTTACGCTTATCTTCTCACTCATTTTCACGGCATGCGGCGATACAACATCGCCCGAAGATACCGATAAAAACACCGAATCGCAAAACACCGAACCTCAAAACACTGAAGAAACCAACAAAACCGAAGATAGTACTTCTAAAGTTGCGATGAAGCTCAACTCCATCACAGTAACTAAAAATATGATGTCCTATTTCTTCAGAACCTATTACATCAATCTGATAAACAACGTATATAATCAGTACGCAAATGAGCTCGGAAATCCCTATGATCTTATGGGAATAGACCCCGAAAAGAGTCTTAAAGAGCAATCCTACTATGACGGAAAAACCACCTGGTACGATTATGTTCTTGAAACAACCAAGAACACAGTATCTCAGTATCTCGTATACGCGGCTGCCGCTAAGGACGCAGGCGTTGAGCTTGACGATGCAGATAAAAAGGCTGTAGACAGTGCGGTTAATAAAATCATCCTTTCGGCTCGCTCGTCAATGCAGCTTTCAGCAGATACGTCCGACGACCTTTGTTGCGCAAAAGCTTTCGGTGACGGCGTCACAAAAAGCGACGTATGGAATGCTGTAGCTCTAAAAGCGCTTTCTCAGAAAATGTCAGACTTAAAGCAAAAAGAAATCAAATCCTCAATAAAGAATGATAACGACAGAGTAAATGCAACCTACAACCAAAATCCAAATCTTTTCCATTACGCAGATTACCTTTATTTTTCTTTCACAGTAGAATTTGATGACATAATAGAAGAACTGTATCCGGGCAGATCCGTTGATGAACTCTCCTCCGAACAAACGGAAACCGCAAAAAACGTATACAAAGAAAAAATTGAAGAAGCGCGCAAAAACGCAGAAGAACTTGCCAAGAAAAAGACCGTAGAGGAATATAACGAATTCGTTGCCTCTTTCACAGATTTCGATAAAAACACGTTATACCAAAGCATATACTACGGAGACAGCGAAGACCTTATAGAAAATTGGGTATTTGACTCAGCCAGACAGCCTTTTGACAGCAAAGTATTTGAAGAAGGTGACGGAGCAGACGGAAATACGGTAGAAATCGATTATGGAAGCTTCTACGCCGACGTATTATTGCTCATAAAGCCATCTTACAAATTAGAAACTCTTTCCCGCGACTTCGCTTATCTTATCTTTGAGACGGAGAGCTCGGCAAAAAATGCTATCGAGACTTTAAAAAATATTGACAAGCTTGATAAAGACAGCTTTTTGAAGCTTGCAGAAAATAATGACAATCCTGCCTCTGCTTATGGTTTTATAGAAGATTGCGCGGTACTTGATCCGCAATCCGATAAATCTCGCGAATGGCTCATTGACAAAGACTCTAATGCAAATCCCGCCTATGCTTGCGGTTTTAGAGAACCTGAAAAAAATGGCTTAATCACAACAATATTTCATTCGCAAGTCGATAAATTTAACGAATGGCTCTTTGACACAGACCTTGCGGAAGGAAGCTACACAAAAACACCTTTTTCTTTGATAGACGGTTCTTATATGGTTGCACTTTACGCAAAACAGAACTCAACGCCCGAATGGAAGTATCGCGTTATAGATACAATTTTCTCACAGGACTTCGTTCAATTTGAAAATGATCTTATCGCGAAATTCCAAAAAAGCATACAGTCTTCCGACTCGGTATTGTCCAATCTTGAAGATAAAGGTTACGCATATTAAAATTAATACTTGTGCCTATTGTTCGAGGGCTTGACAGAACACAAAAAATATAGTATAATTTATAGGTTAGAATAATTTTATTTTTAGGAGACGAAAAATGAGCGATATTAACGTTACGCTTTCAGAGCAGGAGCAGGTACGTCGCGCAAAGCTTCAGAAGCTTGTTGACGAAGGCAAGGATCCTTACGTAAAAACAAGATTCGACGTAACCGCATTTTCCGCAGACATAAAAAGCAATTTTGAGGAGTATGAGGGCAAAGAGGTAACCCTGGCAGGCCGTCTTATGACAAGACGTGTTATGGGTAAAGCTTCCTTTGCAAACATCTCCGACAGAAACGGCGGTATTCAGGTATACGTTACCCGTCAGGATATAGGCGAAGAGGAATACGCATCCTTTAAGAAGGATTACGATATAGGTGACATCGTAGGAATCAAGGGTACGGTTTTCAAGACCAACAGTGGCGAGGTATCTATCCACGCAACCTATATGGAGATGCTCTCAAAGTCTCTCCGTCCCCTTCCCGAGAAATACCACGGACTCACCGATACCGATCTTCGTTACCGTCAGAGATACGTTGATCTTATAGTAAATCCCGAGGTTAAGGATACCTTCGTTAAGCGTTCGCTTATCTTGAAGGAGATCCGTTCCTTCCTTGACAGCAAGGGTTATCTTGAGGTTGATACTCCTATACTTACCCCCTGTGAGATCGGCGCATCTGCGCGTCCCTTCGTTACACACCATAACACTCTTGATATGGATATGTACCTCAGAATCGAGACTGAGCTCTACTTAAAGCGTCTTATCGTAGGCGGTATGGACAGAGTTTACGAGGTAGGTAGAATATTCAGAAACGAAGGTATGGACACAAAGCACAACCCCGAGTTCACCTCTGTTGAGCTTTACGAGGCATACACCGATTTCCACGGTATGATGGACCTCGTTGAGGAGCTCTACAAGCACTTGGCTCAGAGCGTATGCGGCTCACTCGTTATCCCCTACCAGGGACATCAGATAGATATGGGCAACTGGGAACGCCTTACTATGGTTGAGGCGGTCAAAAAATACGCCGGCGTTGATTACAACGATTGGACCTCCGACGAGGATGCCCGCGCAGCCGCAAAAGAAAAGCACGTAGAGGTTCCCGCAAACGCAACCAAGGGAACTGTTCTCGTTGAATTTTTCGACGCATACGTTGAAGAAAAGCTCATTCAGCCGACCTTTATCTACGACTATCCCGTAGAAAACAGCCCTCTCGCAAAGAGAAAGCCTAACGATCCTGCCTTCACCGAGCGCCTTGAGTACTTCATAAATGCAACCGAGTTTGGAAACGCATTTTCCGAGCTCAACGACCCTATAGATCAGAGACAGAGATTTGAGTCACAGGTAGCAGCAAAGCTTGCTGCAGAGCCTAATTCGAGCGCTGAGGTAGACTATGACTATATCACCGCACTTGAATACGGCATGCCTCCTACGGGAGGTCTCGGCTTTGGAGTTGACCGTCTTGTAATGCTCCTCACCGACAGCGATTCTATTCGTGACGTACTTCTCTTCCCGACGATGAAGCCAACCAATTAACATTAAAAAAGCGTAAGGATCTCCTTACGCTTTTTTGCCCGAAAAATGTTTTTTAATCTTTGTTACGCAAACGAGTAACGTCAAAAAAACATCAATAAAAGCAAGCAAAATCAATCAAAATCCAAACTATTTTCAAACAAAAACGCCAAGTGTATAGCGAGCTTTTTCTTTTAGCACCTAAGGGTGTTAATTGTCAATATTTGACGAGATTTTTTGTATAATAATTGTAGAAGATTAATATAAGGGGTGACTATATGTCAGTATATCGACGCATACGTGATTTGCGTGAGGATAACGACAAAACTCAAAAGCAAATCGCAGAATATCTCAACATGCAACTCACCGTTTATCAACGGTATGAGCGCGGAGAAAGAGAACTTCCTCTCTGGGCGGCAATTAAACTTGCCGATTATTATCGCGTTTCCCTGGATTACCTCGTTGAAAGAACTAACAAATAAAAAAGACCGAAAAGGTCTTTTTTTATTTTTCTCATAAACTCTCTCCACACAACTTTTTGACGAATCTGTCTTTACAAACATAAAAAAATATGATAAAATACAGTTATGTTTTATATCGTAGCATAACGTCAATATATTTATTTAGGAGGACAAAATGAACTTTTCTAAAATTTTCACCCTTGTATGTGCTATTATACTTGCATTTACTCTCTTGCTCACGTCATGCGGATCTCCCGAAGTAGAGGGCCCAAAAAACAAGGATTCTTCCGCATCAACGGATGAATCGAAAAACGAATCCGAAAAAGATGATTCTTCCGAATCAAGCAACGAATCCAAAGAAGAAAACGATTCATCTGAATCGACGACCGATTCAGATGCAAAAAACGAACTTACCGCAGATCAATGGAAAAACGCATTTGATCTCTCAAAGTACAATAGCTTTTCAATTTCTTTAACCGCAGTTGAAAACACGGCTTCCGTACAGTCCATCTATAAATACAAAGATGGAACTATATACGTAAAGCACGTGCTCACCGAGGACGGAAAGAGAGAGACCGATGAATTTATCGACGAGATCGAGACACTCACGCTGAGTATGCTCACCCCCCTCCTTGACGAGCTTATGTACGAGCTCACCTCTGCCGAGAGCTTTGGTTTGCCGCTTTTCAGCTATTCCGAGCAGACAAATTCCTACAACGCAAAGATGGATCTTTATCTCCCTCAGACCGACGTATCTATCTTCTTTGACGGCACGAGCCTCTCTAAGATAACTCTCAGCGGCAAGGGCAAGATAGACGATGCTGCCGAGGAGACCACGATAAGCCTCATCTTAGAGATCTCTGATTACAACTCAACCACCCTTCCCGAGATAACCGAATCCGAGGAGGATAGCGAATCCGACACAACTAATACAGAGAAGCCTGCAGAGCCTACCTCTGACGAAGAGAAGTACAACAGTGCACTCGCCCTGATAGCCGAAAATAACTACGCTGAGGCAATGGAAATCCTTGCATCACTCAAGGCCTACGCTCCGGCTCAAGAAAAGCTCAAGAACTTTTTCTGGGCACCCAGAACCGTCTCCACCCGTTGGAGAGATTCTGACAACATAGAGGCAGGCGGAAACGATCTTTCCTATACCTACGATCCAATGGGAAATATTTTGAGTGTTACCGACAACGAGGAAACTATCGAATACACCTATGACGCAAAAGGAAATCGCCTCACCAAGAAAAACACTGACGATGAGCTTATCTACACCTACACCTACACAAACGGCAAGCTCACCCAAATAAAAGGCTCTATCTCAGCTACAACCTACGAATATAACGAAAAAGGCTTGGTAGCAAAGATCACTGTTGCAATCGATGACGGAATCGACGTCTACTCACACGAAACCTCATACGAATACACCTACTACGATAACGGTACAGTAAAATCAATTCTCAAGGATAACTATTTTGAGTACCGCTACTCAGAGGACGGTGTGCTCGAGGATCTTATCGGATTTTCCGATTACGCAGCCCAGACCGCAGAATTTTCTCTCACCCCGGCGTTTGGAACTCATGGAATAACCTCCATGGAATTGCAAGGCATCTTCGGTGAATCCGCAAGCGTTGCTTATACCTACGACGCAAACGGCAGATTAAAGAGCATCGAGGCGCTCATATACCAGGATGAGGAATTGACGTACACCTACACTTTCGGATTTGATGAATATATGCTCTTCTACAGCGAAAACCCCGCATCTGCAGAAGAGATATCAAAGATCTGCTTTACCGACATCGACACAATGCTTGAGGAAATTTGGTAAAAACGTTCCGGAGAAAAATCTCACCGCAATATAGCAAAAAATACCGCTTAACTATCATTTGATAGTTAAGCGGTGTTTTTATATATTCATTTAAAAGCAACTTAAACAAGAACTTCAAAATCATTTCTCGCAATAAGATAATAGGTAGGCTGCATATGCGGATGCTCCATACCACCAACAACTACCTTACCGCTCGAAGCGATAAACGACAGCTTTGCATCATTGTATTTGCCCGACAGCTTTTCACCAAGCAATTCATCGGTATTTCCGGTAGTTAAATTACTGAGAACTTGCATAAAATATGCAGGCGTATGATTTATCTCTACATGCCATCCTATAAGATCGTCAACTATATAAACCACACAATATTTCAAAAGCTTTCTACTCTCAAGCTCTGCCTCCAAAGATGCTTTTGCATTTTCTGCACCATTTAACGTAATATGACTGCTGATATTTATCTTGGCATCCTTGCTGGAATCAAGCTTATAAAGATCATCTCGGCAGGTCGCAAGAGCCGCAAAGCAATCAAGAGTTCTCTGTCTTCCGCCATCATCGTTGTATCCCTCACCGATAAACCACTTAAACGAGCCTTCCTTTGCAGTCTCCAAAAGTCCTGTGCCGTAATATTCCTTTACGCTTATCGACTTTGTAACACCGTAATTCTTAAAGCCCCACTCGGAAAGCGGAAGATACGGAATAATATCATCCCCGTTTATGATATTGAAAATGTTTTTATACGTGCTTGCATTTGCCGCAGTAGTGGTATTCGGAGCGGCAAAGGTGTAAGCATAAGTTTGATAAGAGGTTTGATCCTCAAACATCTGACCGAGTATGTTCGCAATTCCCGCGCCTCTTGAGTGACCGGTTAAAAGTATGGATGCTTGCGCATCAGCATCAACGTAAGTGTTTATGTACGCTGCCAGCTTTTCGTATACACGGTTTGCCGCAACGTCAAAGCCTTTATGATTGAGCTTATTCTTCCAATGGGGATGACTGGATCCCATTATATCGTAATATTCCTTCGTATCTGCGCCAACGTCAAAGTTACTCGACCACTCAGCATTCGTTGCGTTAGTACCGCGCACCGCAACTATGATGATCTCTCGCTCAACACCGTTGTAGATCATCTTCTTGTGACCTACGACAAACTGCGTCACGTCATCCTTATCAACCGCATAATCACTGCCGTTGATATTATAGGATTTAACGTTCTGCAGCCCCAAAAGCGTGCCAAAAGAGGTAGGATTATCATTTCCACCGCTCGCACCTTGAGTCAGCTCTATGTAAAGATCATCGTATACGTCAGATGCAAGAAGAGCAGATAGCTTCGAGAGCTCCTTGGAATAAACAGTGTTTTTGCCGTCAATCAAGTATCTGAAATCCAAAACAAAATCTATGTTGCAGGTTTTTGCAGCGCCTGACGTAGTTGTGTAGTGCATTATTCCCGCAAAATTCTTGCTTGCAGGAATGGTGTCCTCAGGTATAGGCTCTGGCTCTGGCTCGGGCTCAGGCTCTGGCTCGGGTTCGGGCTCGGGCTCGGGTTCGGGCGCAGGCTCAGGCTCGGGCACTGGCTCAGGTTCGGGCTCGGGCTCGGGTTCAGGCTCGGGTTCGGGCTCGGGCTCGGGCGCAGGCTCGGGTTCGGGTTCAGGCTCGGGCGCAGGCTCAGGCTCAGGCTCGGGCACTGGCTCAGGTTCGGGTTCGGGCTCAGGCTCAGGTTCGGGCGCAGGCTCGGGCTCGGGCTCGGGCGCAGGCTCGGGCTCGGGCACTGGCTCAGGTTCGGGCTCGGGCTCGGGTTCGGGCTCAGGCTCAGGTTCGGGCGCAGGTTCGGGCTCAGGCTCGGGTTCGGGCTCAGGTTCGGGCGCAGGTTCGGGCGCAGGCTCAGGCTCGGGCTCAGGCGCTGGCTCAGGTTCGGGCTCGGGTTCAGGCTTGGGCTCAGGTTCGGGCTCGGGCTCGGGAGCAATATCCGATTCTTCCTCGTTGTCTACTTCTTCATCGCCCTCATTATTATCTTCGTTTTCGGATTTATCACCGCTTTCGGTATTGTTTTCACTGTCGGTATTAAATTCCTTATCGGTCTCCTCCTTAGATTCAGTATCCTCGTCAACGTTAGATTCAGTATCTTTATCAACTTTAGATTCAACCTCTTCTTCGGATTCGGTATTCTTATTCGCCTCGGTATCAGCCTCAAAGGATTCCTGCTCGTCAAGCTCGGTTTCTATATCTATGTAAACATCGTTTTCAACGTCATTTCCAAGATCATTCTTTTGTGTTGTCGATTCCTTTGAGATCCCCCCCTCAACGGCATCGCAGGATGTAAACACCATCATACACGATAATATTAAAGAAAGAACGACTAATAACGGCTTTTTCATTGCGTTTCCTCCAATTCCACGAAAATGCAAATTTACCTATACACTTTTATTATATCATATCTTTTTACTTTTTACAAGTGATTACTCCCAAAAAGCTCTTTTAGATCAACACAAAGCAAACACCCCCGATGCAATTCGCATCGAAGAATATTATTTTTGCATATCAATGGATATCCAAAACACGCTTTTAGTAAATCCGCGCTTGCAAAACTGTCTCGCAAAAGCCAACGTTTTTTCACAAAAATCATTTCTTTCTTAAAATAACTTAAAAACATATTGATTTTATTCCTTTTTAGTGGTTTAATATTATTAATAAACATATAAAATTTTGGAGGGCTTATGGCTGTATATTATATTTCTGCCGTCGGTTGCGATGCAAATGACGGACTCTCGCCCGAAACCCCTTGGCAAAGCATTAAAAAAGCAAACTCAGCCGTTAAAGGCGGTGATACCGTGTGCTTCAGACGCGGTGATAGCTTCTTTGGACAGATTCGCGCTCCAAAGAACAGCGACCAATTGACAACCTACAAGGCGTATGGCGAGGGCACAAAGCCTGTAGTCAGTCAATACAAGACGGCGCACTCCAACGCTTGGGAGCCCTTTGGCGAGGGTATCTGGCGCATCGACCTTAGCGACGTAAATAAATTTGACGGCAACGTTACAGAGCTTGATACGAACGTCGGATTTATGAAAATAGACGGCTCTATAAAACCAAGAAAATTTTTTGAGCTTGAAAAATTAGAGCAACAATGGGATTTCTACAACGATAAACAGTACGTATACGTAAAATCCATCGACGATCCTTCTATGATTGCAAATGATATCAAGTTTGCATGTAATATCATCAATATGCCCTTTGCGGATAATCTTTTGGTTGAGGATATTATTTTTATCGGCTCCGGTTCACACGGTATCAGCGGCACTGTAAATCACGCAACCGTAAGAAATTGCGAATTTCACGAGCTTGGAGGCTCGGAGCTTACCTCACATTTCAGACCCGGTGTACGCTACGGAAACGGAGTTGAATGTTGGACCGATTCCTCGGACGTGCTCGTTGAAGGGTGCAAATTCTCAAACATTTACGACGTGGCTCTCACGATGCAGGGCAACAACGTAACTCGAGGCTGGGTGAATATGACCTTCCGCAATAACGTAATATGGAACTGTCAGCAAGCCTTTGAGATATGGTCGGGCGGTGAGCTTGAGAACACGGGATTCCAAAACTGCGTATTCGAAGATAACGTCTGCTTGGATTCGGGTTACTCTTGGGGACACGAGGTAAGAGCAAACAAACAATTCTCAACGCACCTTTTAATTTATCAATTAGAATGCCCTCTCTGCGACGTAACGGTGCGTAATAACACGTTTTACAACGCAAGAGTCGCGCCCATAATCAAATCCTACGGCCCACAGCAACTACCTGATGACTATAAAATAATTAACAATCTCTTTTTGATAGACCCTGCGCAGGATATAGCATTGCGTGTTAAAACCTCTGACGAAGAATACCAAAGCTTCTACGATAGAATAGCTAAAAACAATCAAATAATCAAATCCGATTTTTATACCTCGCCGAAGATAAACGGATAAAACAAAGGACACATCATTCTGCAAAATGATGTGTCCTTTTTTAATATTTAAAAGATCCCCTTTTTTCAAAGTTTTTGAAGAAAAAGGGGCGTGGGGAAAGGAAAACTTTTTTCAAAAAGGTTCCTTTCCCCACAATAATTTTCTATATTAAATTATAAATTTTTCAAGCACGTATTTAGCAACATGCTCGGAATGATCACAAATCGTTTGATCGGCAAGTTCTTTCAGAGCATCGCAAGAATTGGCAACGGCAAGACCGAGTCCTGCTTTCTCAATCATAGTGGAATCATTGTCACTATCGCCAACTGCAATCACGTCTGCGATATCAACGCCAAGCATATTCGCGAAGGCAACGAGAGTACCTCCCTTGCCTGCATCAAAAGAATAAATCTCAAGATAGTTTGCGCGAGGACTCGCCGCACAAAGCTTTCCACAATTTTCAAGAATTTGATTACAGGAACGAGTTGCTTCATCCAACTCAAAGAATAAACACATCAGTTCCACCTCACAAGACGAAAGAAGGAAGCTTTCAAAATCCTCTACCCCTTCGGCATACTTGCCGATGATATATCCGTAATATTTACCAACCCCACAAACATTCAAAAATTCAGGATTATTTTTATCCTTATCAAAATAGGTTTTTCCACCCTCGTGCGCAAGGATAAACACGTTGTATGGACGAATGCTTTCCAATATAAGACGCACGGCATCTTTTGGAATATAGCGCGTGAGGATCTGTTTTCCAAGCTTTTTATCAAAAACAACAGCCCCGTTCGAGGTGATGATATACCTGATGTCGGGAGAATTTATCAACGAAAGCTCGAGTTCGTTCATTGCGCGCCCCGTGGTCGGAACAAATTCAACGCCAAGACGCTTCATTTCCGAAATCGCGCAAAAATTCTCCTCACTCACGGTTTGTTCCTTGTTTAAAAGCGTTCCGTCAAGATCGCTTGCGACAATTTTATATTTTCTCTTATTTTCCATCTTGAATTATTCCTTACCCTACACAAATAAATATCATGAAAATTATACCATATTTCCTACGCTTTAGCAAGTAGCACTCGAAAAAAGCATTTACAAACGTTAGAAATAAATATCATACACATCGGCACAAAAAAGACAAAAAATACCTGAACCTAAAATAAAAAACAAAAGAAAACGAAAAAAGACTCCCAAACCGAATGGAAAATGCCTTCTCAGAGAGAACTGCAACCTCCTCGGTGTAAGGATCAAACTTAGTCTCAACGTATGTAAAGCCGTTGATTCTGGAAATGATGAACGCCGCGTCCTTTTTTTAACCTCTCCGAAAATAAAATAACAAATGAACAAAAACATAACCACCGGCATAGCCGGTGGTTATGTTTTTATTAAACCTTTGTAAGAGTTACGGTGCCGCCTGGAGCATTAAACGTAAGCAAGCCGTTCGATGCCGTTGCTTTTTGAGTGGATACGGTCTTTCCTGCACTATTCTTAACAGTGATCTGCCATGTACCCGCTGCCATTCCGTCCACATAATAACTCATATTCGAATTACCCTCAGCTGTGAAGGAAATATCGTTCGAGAGGTAAGAGGAAGAGCTTACTATGTTCTTCTTTGCAAATACTGCTACGATACTCTTGTTGAATACACCGCCCTCAACGTCGCCCACAGAGAGCTTATTCTTAGACACGTTCGTTATAGGCTTTGTCTCGTAATAAGTCGTGTTGCCCTTATCGGTTACGTATATAGAGTTCAAGAACTTATGACTCTTTGCACCCGTTTGACTTATTTCAACGCGTCCCCACGCTCCGGTCTCATAAGCAACTGTATTCTGCTTTCCGTTTGTGGAGTAATTGTTATTTTTACCGCCTACTCCCGTGATCTTTGCAGCGTTTGTGAGGCAGGTGAGAACAAGACGTCCATCACCATTTTCGGTTGTTACAGTTTTGTTCGTTTTGTTTATTGTAGGTGCCGAGGATGAAGGAATATGAAGCAAGAACGTCTTTTTATAATTTGCACTGTCTGACGTTATAGCGTCATAAACGAAGAATACCACTGGAACGTCTTCATTTTGAGTATAGACCGTGAGCATTCTTCTTCCAACGTGGTCAACGGTATCCTGATGATAAGCATTCGTTATATTTCCATTAATGTAAGCGTATAACGGCTTCGTCTTGTCTGCATCAAGATATCCGTGTCTATTACCTATTACGTTACCCGTTAAATACTTATCCGACTTCAGCTGTGTCAAATTCGATGCTTCGCTCGGCCAAATCTGACCGCCGGAGTACCATTTTTTCATCTTGGATTTTGTTGTTGCGCTAAGAGAAGAATCATTTGCTTCCGGTACGTTCGGATTGTATATGAGCAATCCGTTGTGAGATACCGTTGCTTGGTGATAGTATCTTGTGTGATCAGATCCGTATCCCTTATAAACACCGCCGTCAGCCGTAAGCATTCCCTTATAATATATCATAAAGGTTCCTGCATCTGCGTGCTCGTGATTTGCCGTGCTTCTTTCCTTAACTCTCATGAGGACAGTTGCAGAATCCTTCACACCAAACGCCTCGTGTGTTACATACTGACCCACGGGAGAACCATTGTATTGAATAAGAGGCATTCCCTCGTATTTATCCTCAGCAGGCTCTATATCCGACATACCGCAAAGCGCTATATACATAGCAGAGGTAAGCTCGATCGTATCAGCCCCAAATGCTTTTGTAGGTTGCATGGATTTTGCTTGTGCGAGCATCGGCTCGTCAGCAAAAAGATATGCTGTCATATAAGAAAGCGCTCTGAATTCGTAGTTGTTTTGGATTGAACCCGTTCCGTCTCCATCGGAGAATATCTTTCCGGGAGCGACCTCATATCCCAAGAAGTTTCTGACCGTTTTGTTTATATCAGTATAGGGCTGAGATCCTGTCGCGGTCATAAGTATCCATGCGGAGTACATATCCGATATATGTCTTCCCGAAACGTAAACACCCGTACCCTGCTGTGAAAGTCCCGATTTGAAATAATAATTTCTAACGGGTACGTATTCGGAATAAACACATGCGGCGATATAATTCCACCAAGAATTATTGTCTCCGTAGAACGCAACCGCCACCGAAAGATAATCACGAAGTATCTGACGCTCAGATGCGTGTCCCGATACTGCACCGATCTTGGTGGGAGGAAATCCTACAGACATTTTCCACTTATAATGCTCGGTTGAAGTGTAGGATGGATCTCCGCAGGTACCCTTTGCGGTTTTGTTTTCAACACCTGCGATAAACTGTTTCTTATCCTCTTCTGTCAAAAGATCGTAACACCAGTCATATACGAGAGCTGCTGTGAACATAGTGTTTCCATATTCACGCTCCATATTGGTATTAATGTATTGAATATCAAGAGTTCTCAAAAATTGCTTCATATAGTGAATAGCTTGATATCCGTAAAGCTCGTGTCCTCCTACTACATATGCAAGCGCTTTGATCTGAATAAGCTCGAGAAGCTCCTTGTCATAGTTGTGAAGACCGTTTCTTCCGCCGAAGTTTTCGGTCGCTGCCTTGAGCTGACCATTTTTAGCGTGTTGAGTGTTGAGCAACTCGTAAAAGCGCTGAACCGTAGGATCATTTTTGTTTTCCAACGCTTTTTTAATGGTCGGAATAGTATCCTCTGTAATCAAAAGTCTGGGGTGATCGCCTGTGGGAGTCGGCGTTTTAGCCGTCCACGATGATTTCTTGGTACCTATGCTGCTGCTTGCCTTACCAAAGCTGTATCCCGGTTTGTTTGATTTAATTTCTTGACGAAGAGCATTGGATTTAGGAAGAAGCACCGACAAAAGTTCATCGTTTTGCGCTTTATTTGCCGCCATTTCCTGGTCGAATACCGAAAGCGGCTCATCCGGAGTAGCTTCGGTTTCTGTTTCTGTTTCTGTTTCGGTTTCGGTTTCGGGCTTTGTTTCAGGCTTTGTTGTTTCGACTTCAGCCTCGGTTTCATTAACCACAGCCTCACCCGATGCCGTCATAGCCTTTATTGCCGCGTCATTCAAGGCGTATATTTTAGCATCCTTAAGTGACACAGTACGATCAACCTTTGAGCTTCCGTTACGGTTAAACACACCAAAAGCAAGCTTTGAACCGCTCACAAGCGTTACGGTTTGACCCATTTGAACAAATTCACCTGCTGAATTCTGTGCATAAACGGTAACCTTCAATCCTTCATAAACGATCTTGAGCGAGGCAAAGCCTTCACCGTCAAGCTTAAGCTCTTCAAAATACTTTGCATCGTTAATATATTCGTCACCTACGTAAGGATCTCTTGCACTATAATCTCCATGTACCGTAATAACGTGAGATTGCTTCGGCCATTGTGTGCTTATGTGATTGCTGTTGTTAAATCCACCGTATACATGATACGTTACGTTATCAGGGCTTATAGCAAAAACAACTCCGCCAAAATTGTTAACGGAATTCGATTTTACCTTAACCTTATACTCATATTTTGTATTTGAATTTATAGCAAACTGAATAGTGGAAATATAGGAGCATGCGGGTGCGCCGTCTGCTTTTGTTTTAGGAGACAAAAGATTAGTCTCTCTTGTAACACTATACTTAGTCCAAAAATCAGTAAGTGTATATGCGCTTCCATTAGGATAGTAAGCTATATACTTGGTTCTGTTCTTAAGATCCAGCCAATCCGGTGTATAGGATGCCTTGGCTGCGCTTGCGGGAATAATAGTGACTATGCTCGAAAGCAATAACACAGCTACGATAAGAATAGAAATTATTTTTTTCATAAATACCTCTCTTTTTCAAAATTTCGCCAGACTATTCATTATAATATAATTTTACCATTTTTTCACCAATTTGTAAATAGCTTCCCATGAAAAACGGCATTCTTTACAGAAAGCCCTTGTAGTTTCTGTTCCTTTTGCATAACGTTTTTATACGCCTCACCGTTTCGTTTTTTTGTTCCTTAAAATCAAAAAATATTGGACACATCACGAACGAAAATACGTTTGTGATGTGTCCAATTTTTATTTAGTTGAATTTACAAGTTAAAGCTGAAAAAAGTCAATTACTTAGCAGCTTCCTCTATAGCAACAGCAACAGCAACAGTCATACCAACCATGGGGTTGTTACCTGCTCCGATGAGACCCATCATCTCTACGTGAGCGGGAACGGAGGAAGAACCTGCGAACTGAGCGTCGCCGTGCATTCTACCCATCGTATCGGTCATACCGTAGGAAGCGGGACCTGCAGCCATGTTATCGGGATGGAGAGTACGACCTGTACCACCGCCCGATGCAACGGAGAAGTACTTAACACCGTTCTCGTTACACCACTTCTTGTAGGTTCCTGCAACGGGGTGCTGGAATCTTGTGGGGTTAGTGGAGTTACCGGTGATAGATACACCTACGTTCTCAAGGCGCATGATTGCAACACCCTCGGGAACGCTGTCAGAGCCGTAGCACTTAACGTCTGCTCTGGGACCGTTGGAGAATGCCTTCTCGGAGAGAACTGCAACCTGCTCGGTGTAAGGATCAAACTTAGTCTCAACGTATGTAAAGCCGTTGATTCTGGAAATGATGAACGCTGCATCCTTTCCGAGACCGTTCAAGATAACGCGGAGAGGCTTTGTTCTAACCTTGTTTGCGTTAAGAGCGATCTTAATAGCGCCCTCTGCTGCTGCGAAGGACTCGTGACCTGCCAAGAAGCAGAAGCACTCGGTCTCCTCAGAGAGAAGCATTGCGCCAAGATTACCGTGGCCAAGACCAACCTTACGGTTTTCAGCAACTGAGCCGGGGATACAGAAGGACTGAAGTCCGATACCGATAGCAGCTGCTGCCTCGGAAGCCTTCTTGCAACCCTTCTTTATAGCGATTGCCGCGCCAACGGTATAAGCCCACTTTGCATTCTCAAAGCAGATAGGCTGAGTCTCCTCAACGATCTTGTAAGGATCGATGCCGTAAGCATCACAAATATCCTTGCACTCGTCGATAGAGTTGATTCCATATTCATTAAGAGCAGCGAGAATCTTCGCTTCTCTTCTCTCGTAACCTTCAAATTTAGCCATTATACATATACCTCCTTATTATTCTTTACGGGGGTCAATGTACTTTACAGCATCATTGAATCTTCCGTAGGTGCCTTTGGACTTCTCGTATGCTTCGTTAGGCTCCATGCCCTTCTTGATGAAGTCTGTCATCTTGCCGAGAGATACGAATTCGTAACCTATAACCTGATTGTCTGCGTCAAGAGCCATTCTTGTGCAGTAGCCCTCAGTCATCTCAAGGTATCTTACGCCCTTTGCCTTAGTACCGTACATAGTACCAACCATGGAACGCTCACCCTTACCGAGGTCCTCCATACCTGCGCCGATAACAAGTCCGTTCTCAGAGAATGCAGACTGGCTACGACCGTAAACGATCTGAAGGAAGAGCTCTCTCATAGCGGTGTTAATAGCATCGCATACGAGGTCGGTGTTAAGAGCCTCAAGAAGAGTCTTACCGGGAAGAATTTCTGCAGCCATAGCAGCAGAGTGAGTCATACCCGAGCAACCGATGGTCTCAACCAAAGCTTCCTCAATAATACCGTTCTTTACGTTGAGGGAAAGCTTGCACGCGCCCTGCTGGGGTGCACACCAACCCACACCGTGAGTGTAAGCGGAAATATCGCTTATCTGTTTAGCTTCTACCCATTTGCCCTCTTCGGGAATGGGAGCAGGACCATGCTTGGGTCCCTTTGCAACGGTACACATTTCCTGAACCTCACGGCTCATTGCGTACTCGCAAGTGTTTTCAATGCCCATTTTTTTATCTCCTTTTAATTTATTTTCATTTTACTATCTCGCCGTATACCTCACCAAAGGCACAAGCGGCGTTAGATTCATCGGTATCGATGTGCATAGCAAGCGCGAACTTGTCGCTAACTCTAACTACTACGTCACCGAAAACAAGAGAACGGGGGGTGTCAACCTTAACGGATACGATTTCCTTATCGGAAACGCCAAGCTCCGCAGCATCCTCAGGAGTCATATGTATATGACGCTTAGCTGCGATAACACCGCACTCAACCTCAACAGATCCGCAGGGACCCTGAATGGTGCAAGCTCCGCTTGCAGCAACGTCGCCGGACTCACGGATAGGAGCAACAACGCCTATCGCACGAGCATCGGTCAAGGAAAGCTCAACCTGATTTGCAGGTCTCTCGGGGCCGAGAATGCTTGCCTTCAAAGAACCCTTAGGGCCGATAACGGTAACCTTCTCCTCACAAGCGAACTGACCGGGCTGGCTCAAGTCCTTCTTGTTTGTCAATTTGTATCCTTTTCCAAAAAGGATCTCAACAGCCTCAGCAGTTACGTGAACGTGTCTTGCGGAGGTTTCAACTAAAATTTTTTTTGCCATAATAAGCATCCTTTCATTTAAAAGTCATTCAGTTTATTATAGCACACTTTTTTGCAATTGTAAAGATTGAAAGTTAAATTTTTAGCAAATAATATCTAATATATTACCTTATTCAACTAAATTTTGTGAGGATGAAAAAATGAAGCAAGCAAAGAAAAAAGCTCACGTCGATGCAAAAGACGGAGCAACCACTGCGCAAACTCGCGCAGGCAAGATACACTGTATGTCGATAATCGGGCAGATCGAGGGCCACTACCTTTTGCAGGAGGGGCAAAAAGCCACAAAATACGAGCACATCATCCCCGAGCTTATCTCTGTCGAGGAGGACGAAAAAATACGCGGTCTTCTGATAATTTTGAACACTATGGGTGGCGACGTTGAGGCGGGACTTGCTATCGCAGAGCTTATCGCATCGATGAAAAAGCCCACGGTCTCGCTCGTTCTCGGCGGCGGACATTCGATAGGCGTTCCGCTTGCCACGGCAGCAAAAAAATCCTTCATCGTGCCCTCGGCAACGATGACTCTCCACCCCGTGAGAATAAACGGGCTCGTGCTCGGTGCGCCGCAAACCTTCAAATATTTTGAGGAGATGCAAAAGCGTATAGTAAAATTCATCTGCTCACACTCAAGAGCCTCCGAGGACGAGATAATCGACCTTATGATGCGCCCCGACGAGCTTGCAACCGACATCGGAAGCATAATAGACGGCGAGGAGGCGGTAAGCTACGGAATTATCGACTCGGTAGGCGGTCTTGCAGATGCGATGAGAGCGTTTGATATTTAAAATTAAGTCAAAAAACACACCTGCCGCAATTAGTAGGTGTGTTTTTCATTTTAATATATCAAATACTTGCTCGTCCTCTGCGCGAACTCATTTATCTTCGCTTTATGCTCCAAAATGAAGCTTTCCGCATCGAATCCGTCCTTTAAAAAAGCATCACTACCGAGCAAAAGATTTATAAACGCCTTCTCACTCTCAGGATCACGGATCTTAAGCTCCGAGTGCGTTCTTCTTATGTAATCAAGGGCAAAAAGTCCAAGCGCAAACG
Source organism: Eubacteriales bacterium (assembly GCA_045633925.1). Classification (GTDB taxonomy): domain Bacteria; phylum Bacillota; class Clostridia; order Oscillospirales; family CAG-272; genus HGM12713. The sequence goes on along the minus strand of JAZQZG010000022.1, from coordinate 43,418 downwards.
GCTCAAAGGTATCGGGGTCGCTTATATGAATCTGAATTCCGTGGCAAAGCTCGCCCGAATATTTTGAAAAAGTGGGGGTAAAATAGCACTCTCTGAACGAACAGCCGGAAAGTCCGAGCGACTCAAGATATTTTATCACCTCGCCTGCGCGAAGCCACGGTGCGCCTATGTATTCAAAAGGCTTCGTCGTTCCCCTGCCCTCGGACATATTCGTGCCCTCAAGCAGAACAGTTCCAACGTATGCCAGGGATGACTCGTAGGTAGGCAAATTTGGCGAGGGAGGAATCCAAGGAATATCGAGCGTGCGGTAATCATCTGCGCGTGAAAGCCCCTCGCAGGGCAAAATTTCAAGGTCACAGCAAATGCCCTTCTCAGAATTAACGTAGCGAGCAAACTCGCCAACGGTCATAGCGTATCTCGTTGGGAGCTCATAGACACCTACGCCCGAGGAAAAGCGCTCGTCAAGCAAAGTTCCCTCGATTTTACTAAGTCCAATAGGATTATATCTATCAAGAACCACAACCTTTTTTCCAAGCGCCGCCGCCTTTTCCATAAGAGAGGAAAGCGTATAAATATAAGTATAAAAACGCGAGCCGACGTCCTGAATATCATAGGCAATAATATCAACGTCCTCAAGCATATTATCGGTGATTGCATCCGAATAAGCCGAATACACAGGTATTCCGGTTTTCTCGTCAATAAAACTATCTACTCTGCCGCCTGCTTGAATCTCACCGCGAATTCCGTGCTCAGGCGCAAAAAGCGCACACAGACGAAAGCTTTGAGCAAAAAGATCCGCAGTATGATTAAAATTGCGATCCGTTCCGGTTGGATTTGTTATAAGAGCAGTTTTTTTGCCCGAAAAAATGCGGTCGAGCTCGCCTCTGCGCTCAACACCGTGAAGATATGACATAAACAACACCGCCTTTCTTAAAAATATTATACACCATAAAGCCAAAAAAGGCAAGAAGAGGCGGACTTTTTGTTTCATCATCCTCAACAAATAAAATTTTATAAAAAACGCAAAAAAAGGTCGGCTCTTTCGAGCCGACCTAAAAGGTTTATTTAATTAGTCCTCTTTCTTCTTGAGAATAACTGCGGTTCCGATTACGCCAACTACTGCGAGAGCGGAGAGAGCGATGCTAGATCCGCATCCGCCTTCATCTGCTGCATCGGTAGCAGCAGCGGTGGTAGAAGTAGCAGTCTCGGTATCAGACTCAACAGGCTCGGTCTCAGACTCAACAGGATCGGTATCAGACTCGCCGGGCTCAACAGGATCGGTATCCTCGGGCTCAACAGGATCAGTCTCGGACTCACCGGGCTTGTCGGTGTCTTCGGGCTTGTCGGTGTCTTCGGGCTTATCAGTGTCGCCGGGCTTATCAGTATCGTCGGGCTTATCAGTGTCGCCGGGCTGATCGTTGTCGCCGGGCTGATCATTGTCGCCGGGCTGGCCGGGAGTTACGCCGGGAGTAGGCTTAAGCTCAGCGATCTTAGACTCGAGAGACTTAACAGCTGCATCGATCTCGTCCTGAACTGCGTCTACGTTAGCGAGAATTGCCTTTGCCTCGTTGAGAGCATCCGCAAACATGCTCCAAGCAATTCCGTTACCCTGCCACTCTGCCTCTTTGTAGGTGTCAGCCTTAGCAACAATTTCCGCGAGAGCGGACTTATCAGCTACTTCATCAAGAGCAGAAATAGCTACGAAGAGTGCCTCAGTTGCTGCATCTACCAAAGACTGGGGAACCTTACCGAGTTCCTTAAGCTCTTTTGCAAGTGCTATAGCATCAGTAAGAGCCTTGAAAGATCCGGGAGTGAAGCTGTCATCGCTGCCCTCGAAGAGCTCAGCAACAGCGAGCATCTCGTCAAGCGCGGTAAAGTCAGCCTTATTATATTCCAAAGCCTTGTAAGCTGCATCGATAGCAGCTACTGCTGCATCTACAGCTTCCTTAGTGGAAAGTGCAGACATTATAGTTGCTTCATGTTCAGCAATTGCATCAGTAAGAGTCTTCCAAGACAAGGGAGTGTAGTCTACCTGGTTAAGATCATCGATATCTGCAAAGAGTGCGTTGAGAGCGGAGAAGTCAGCCTTCAAGTTCTCATCACCCGCGTTGAATCCGTAGAGTTCAATCTCATAAATTGAATACCAAGCGTTATCGGCAGTTCCATCCTTAAAGGTAAGAGCAAAGTATACGTACTCTGCCTCGAACGCCATAAGCTTGCCCTCTGCAAGAATGTTCTTTGCACCTTCCTCAGCTGCAGGAACTTCAATGGTTCCGAGGTAAACCTTCTCAGCGGTTAAAGGAGTCTCATCTCTAAGTTCCTTGCCGTTAGCGTCAAGATTAATTATCTTATCCGAATCAGCCTTACCGTAAATAGCATTTCCTTCAGCATCTACTGCGAGATTTGCGCCGTATACATCTATGGAAGCAATAACGCTATCGGTAGGAAGATAAACTGCAACAGAGTCGAACGTAGGAGCCTCGCGGAAGCTGAATCCAAATACGTGACCATACTTCTTATCTCCTATGAGAGTAGGACGAGACTGGTGAACAAGGTTAGCATCATCCCCAACCTTAATTCCGTTAACCGCTCTGTTGGTACCTTCTCCGTTATTTCTACCAAGACGCAATACGTAGGAAGAATCACCGTGCAAGTTTGCTGCCTTCAAAGACTGCTCAAACGCATCACCGGGCTTCCATTCAGCCTTCCAACCTGCAGTGAAGGTTGTATTAGCAATTACCTTGTGGTAGTCGTAGTAGAATACGTTACCCAAGCCATGGTAGCTCATATCGGTAATCTTGTTGTACTCAGTAGCTTTTTCGGGAGGATAGCTTACCTGATCGTTGATTACGTAATCATCAGGAACAGTAATAAGCAATACGTTAGTTCTGATGGGCTTAAGTGCATCATAAGCTGCCTGGAGAGCTGCGAGAGCTTCATCAACAGCGGTCTGAGTTGCATCAAGGTTAGCAAGAACTTCCTTAGCTGTAGTGATCAACTCTTCAGCGATCAAGGTCTCGGGAGTGTAGAAAGATTTATCAAGAGCATCTACTCTGTTAACGAGAGACTGGAGCTTGGTGAAATCTGCGCGCTTAACGAGTGCGTTAAGAATTGCGTTCAAAGCCTCAGTAGCTGCATCGATGTCAGCCTGATCAGCCTCGGTAAGTTCCTTGGTCTCAAGAATCTTTGCTTCATAATAAGCAACCTTATTTGCCATTGCAGCAGCCCAAGAAGCAGGAGTATAGTCGGTCTCAACAAGAGCCTCATAAGCCTTGATAGCTGCATTGAAATCTACCAAGTTAGCCTTGCCTGCTTCGGTAAGACGCTCGGTTGCAGCCTTAAGAGCTGCGGTTGCATCATCAACAATCTTCTGATCCTCTGCGGAATTATCAAGATTGCCATTTGCATATACTGCTTCTGCAGCAGTGAGAGCTTCATCAAGTTTTGCCCAAGTTGCGGCAGTGAAAGCGTCCTCAGTATTCTCACCAACCTTTGCCTTTGCAGCATCGATAGCAGCCTTAAGAGCGGTCTTGTTTGCAGCCTTCTTAAGTCCAAGTCTAGCTGCGTCAAGAGTCTCGATCAATGCATCATAAGTTGCAGGATCGGTTGCTGCTCTTGCATCTGCCAAAGCAGCAGTCAATGCAGCAAAAGTATCGGTAGTGTAACCGGTCTTATTCTCGAATCTTCCAGCCAACATGATGTGGTAATCGAGGTAAACTCTCTCAAGAGCTACCTGTGCTGCCTCATTACCGGCAGTAAGTACACAGTTTCTGAGAGCGGGGTAATCGGTATCCTTATTGTAAACACCGAAGGCAATTCTTGAAGCCTCTGCAAGAGCTACAGTCTTATCAGCGAAGAACTCTACAAACTCAGCAGTGTCATCGCCATTGTCCTTAAGATAGTAGAACTTAGCAAGAAGTCCATCGAATATAACCTTATAAGTAGCGTATCCATCTTCGCTTCTCTTAATATCTGCCAAAGAAGCATTTACAGCGTCGCCTACGTCATATCCGTCGTAGTGACCACCGAAGTGAACGGATACTGCAGAACCGGAGCTAAGACCACCCTTGAGGTAGTATCCGGATACAGGAATGCGTCCAACAACGCCTTCGGTATCCTTGATGGTATCGCCATCAACGGTTCCATCGGGGTTCTCTGCGAATGCAAACATAACACCACCAAGGTTCTGAACATTGGTCATGTTTACTTCAAATACATACTCATAGTAGGTATCTGCACTGAGATCGGGCATGATCTCGGAGTAGTACAAACGAGTATCTCCGTTTATTCTATCAAAAGAGATAGAGGTCTCGTCTGCTTTAACCTTGTAGAAATTCTCAAAGTTATTCTGACCGGGCTGTCTCTCATAGAGCCACTGAGCTCTCATGGTCTTATCGTCATAGAGCTTCTTCCAGTTTACATTGTAGTAAACATCCTCTACGTCTGCAGCAACAAGACTATCAACAGCAGCGGTGAGAGCTGCGATAGCATTATTCTCTTCGTTCTCATTGATAGCTTCACCTGCATAGATAGCCTCAGCTGCAGCGATAGCAGCTACGAGCTTGGTCTGGAAATATGCTTTATAATCTGCAGGATTGAGAGCCTTAGCTGCAGTGATTGCTGCGTTAAGAGCTGTCTTATCAGAATCAGGGGAGTCAACAAGTGCATCGATAGCTGTCTGAAGTGCCGCAATAGCAGCATTTACTTCAGCCTGGTTAGCAACGGTCTTGTAAGCTTCCTCTGCCGCATTAATAGCTGCAGGATAGAATACTGCCCAAGAATCGGGAGTGTAATCAACCTCTGCAAGTTTCTTTGCAGCGTCAATAACAGATGCAAGAGGAGCCTTGTCAAGAGTCATGTAATCCTTAGCTGCATCGTTCATTGCGTAAAGTGTGCAGTTTCTAATGTTAGCCCAGTCAGGGTTCCATGTGGTTATACCAAATGCAACCTTTGAGCCCTCTGCAAGAGTCATAGTCTTGTCAGCAAAGAACTCTACGTACTCATCGTTCTCGTTGAGGTAGAACATCTCAACGGTAAGACCAGTGTAAACGATCTTAAGCTTTACGTAACCGTCTTCACTAACCTTGATGCCATCCATGTTAGTCTTGGAACCAGTACCAAACACGGTATAGTCTTCGCCATTAGCCTGGTAAGGACCACCGAAGTGAACCTTTACAGCTTCGCCCTTGGAAATACCACCCTGAATGAAGTAAGGAGCCTTGGGATTATTGTTTGTATCGCCCTCGCCCATAACAGGTCCGCGGCTACCGTTAGGCTGTGTATATGCGTTTGCATCTTCCGCCCAAGCGAATACAACACCGCCGTCATAATAGCCTGCGGTATTTACCTCGAGCTCGTAAACGTAATTAGTCTCATTGGTAATCGCGAACATTACCTGAGAATAATACGAACGGTTTTCTCCACCATTTTCTGTCAAAGTAAGGTCTGTTTCTGTTGCGAAAATGTTATACTTTGACGCAAAGTTGTTCTGTGAGGCACTTCTATCGTAAACCCACTGGGACTTCATCGTGCCTCCATCAACCAACTCTTTCCAGTTGACTTTGTATGTAGCCAAAGGTGTTGCTGCTGCCTCACCTCCGCCTTCGCCTTCGGTAGCGAACGCGGGAATGGAGGTTGCCACCAATGCGAGCATCATAGCAAATACAACCAGAATCGAAATCAATCTTTTCATAATTGTTTCTCCTTTTTTCTTAAAATTTTTGCGCGTGTGCGCAACTTGATACCTTTATTATACTCCATTTTACTAAAATGTCAATAGTTTTTGAAAAATAGTTTTAAAATTCGCAATTCGACCAAAAAAATCGGTATTTTCTTTATGCAATTTCAACAAAAAAAGACAGTTAATTTCTCGTTTCTGTTTGATATTGACGAAAAATTCACAATTTTGGCGATATTTTCGAGTCTTTTTCGCTTTTCTCTGCAAAAAAAATTTCGCACTTCCCCGCACCGTTTTTTACCCTCGTTTTTTGCTTTATTATAATAATATATTAAATGTAGGGTTTGGCGGAGGGGCAAAAAAACTCGACGTCGCCAACCTTTCGAAAATCAATTCTTTTAAAAATTTTTGAATTATTGTATTTTTCAGCACAAATAAACGACATTAAACCGACTCCTTATCAGCTCCAAAAAACTCGCAAAGCCGCTTTGATTATCAAGACTTTTCGGTATGTTTTATCTCTTCGGATTTGCAAGCGCTTTTATAGTCATCTTTTTATATTTTTCCGCACATATTCACAGCAAAAAAGATTTCCGCCAAGGCGGAAATCTTTTTTAATTATATATTCCTTGATAAGTCTTTTTCTCATACATCAGCTTATCTATATCGTTTATCACCGAGACCTTCTTTCGGCTCCATTCGGGAGCCACAAGATCATCGGGATAGCCGTCTCCCGTTATACGCGCGATCACAGTATCCCTTGGCAGAATCTCAAGAACCTTTACCGCAAGCGAGACGTATTCCTCTTTGCTAAGCGGTATATACTCGCCTCGATTATAAATCTGCTCCATCACCGTTCCGCGAATAACGTGCAAAAGATGTATCTTCACTTGCTCGGGCGCGAGATCGGCTACGTCACGCGCTGTGCGGAGCACCTCCTCCTCGCCCTCGCCCGGAAGACCTATTATTACGTGCACGCAGATCTCTATCTTATCCGATGCTCTGCGCAGACGTTGATAACCTTCGCAAAACTCGGAGAAGCTGTGTCCTCGGTTTATAAGCTCTGCGGTTTTATCCGACGAGCTCTGCAATCCGAGCTCGACCGTCAACGGAATACGCTTGGCAAGATCGGCAAGATATTTGCACACGTCCTCATCAAGGCAATCCGCGCGCGTTGCAATATTCATAGCGCAAACACCGTCAAAGCCAAGCGTCTGCTCAAAGCGCTCTACCAAAAAATCGAGCGGAGCATAGGTATTGGTGTGCGCTTGAAAATATGCGATACAGCTCGACGTATCCCACTTTGAGGAAAGCTTTTTTCTGCCCTCCTCATACTGCTCTCGCAGACTTTGAGTTGAGTCCTCAACAAAATCTCCGCTTCCACGGGAGGAGCAATATATGCATCCGCCAACTCCGCATCTGCCATCGATATTCGGACAAGTGAGTCCCATATCGAGCGGAATTCTTGCAAGCTTTCTGCCAAAGCGGCGGCGCAGATAATATTCATAAGTAAAATAGCGCTTGTTCGTATCGCTGTTTATATACGGATTTTCATCACGTTGCGTTTTCTTCATAGCTTCCTCTTGTGTGGCGCAAAGCCTACCTTCAATAATTTATATGGGGAAAGAGATCTTGCCGATTCCCTTTCCCCAAGAGTACATTTTTATAAAAATTATTCAGCCAAAAGCTTCTCGAGGGCGGCGATCTTTACGCAAACAACGAGAACTCTCATAGCCTGCTCCAGCATATCGTTTGACGGGAAGGTCGGAGCGATACGAATGTGGCTGTCACGAGGATCGATGCCATAAGGATAGGTTGCGCCAACGCTCGTGAGCGTTACTCCTGCCTCGCGGCAGAGCTGATAGGTTCTCTTTGCGCATCCGTTCATTGTGTAAAGTCCCACGAAATATCCACCGCAGGGCTTAGTCCACTCGGCAGCTCCCGACTCGGAGAGCTCCTCGGAGAAGATGTTTTCAACGATCTCAAACTTAGGTCTGAGAACGTCGGCAAGGCGCATCATGTGAGTGCGAACGCCCTCTGCATCCTTGAAATATTTAACGTGGCGAATCTGATTGAGCTTATCGAAGCCTATCGTCTGAATCGTCATTACCGACTTTATCTGCTTCAAGTTCTCCTCGGATGCGGCAAACATTGCAACGCCTGCTCCGGGGAAGGATATTTTCGAGGTAGATGCGAAATAGAGAACTCTGTTCTCAGTGCCGTACTTCTCACACGCCGCAAATATATCTGCAAGAACGTGCGCTCTGTCGGCATAAAGCTCGTGAACCGCATAGGCGTTATCCCAGAAAATTCTGAAATCGGGCGCGGCGGTCTTCATCTTAGCAAGGCGATCAACGGTCTCGTCCGAGTAGGTGTATCCATCGGGGTTAGAATACTTCGGACAGCACCAGATACCCTTGATTGCAGGGTCAGCTGCAACGAGCGCCTCAACCTTTGCCATATCGGGGCCGTCGGGAAGCATATCAACACAGATCATCTCGATTCCAAGGCTCTCGCAGATAGCGAAGTGTCTATCGTATCCGGGAGCGGGACAGAGGAATTTGATCTTGTCGAGCTTGCACCAAGGCTTCTCGCTTCCAACCACGCCGTATATCATAGCTCTTGCTATGGAATCGTACATAAGGTTGAGCGAGGAATTTCCGCCGATGAATATTCTCTCTTCCTTTATATTTAAAAGCTCGGAGAAAAGTCTCTTTGCCTCGGGAATTCCATCGAGGATTCCGTAGTTGCGGTAATCAAAGCCGTTCTCGCCCTTGCACTCCGCAGAGGTGCCAAGGCAGGTGAGCATATCCTCAACCAAATCAAGCTGATCCTTGCCGGGCTTTCCTCTTGAGAGGTCGAGCGCGAGATTCTTTGAGAGGAACTCGTCATATTTCACTTTAAGGGCGGAAAGCTCTGCTTGAAGCTCCGCTCTGTTCATATCCTTATAAAGCATAAAAACTCCTTTTTTAGGGTAATTTATTTAAAAAATCGAAGAAAATCTTTCCATCTCGCATATTATACCACAACGAAGCAAAAAAAGCAAGAAGTTTTTTAAAATTTTGCAAAAAATATCTTAAATTCTGTATTTATTGCCTTTTTTCCCAAAATCTTCGCATAATTTCCGCAAGCGAACTTGCATTTCCCGCATATTGAACGCCTCTCCAATGATCGGGGAACATTTCTCTGTACTTTGGCGTTGCGTATCGGTCATCGGCAAGAACCACGATTCCCGTATCGGTCTCATTTCGTATAACTCTGCCCGCCGCCTGAAGAACGTTATTCATTCCGGGATAGCTATAGGCGTAATCATAGCCCTGCGCCTCGTCGTTCTTCATATCATAGTGCTCACGGATTATATTTTTCTCGTTCGAGAGTCCGGGCAGACCTACGCCAAAGATTATCGAGCCTATGAGGCGGCTTCCGGGGAGATCAACTCCCTCGGAGAAAACTCCGCCAAGCACGCAAAAGCCTACGCGCAGATGCCCCGTATCGTTTTTGAAAGCGAAGAGAAACTCCTCTCTCTCCCTTGCCGTCATGTTCTTTCGCTGAACTACCGTGCAGACCTTAGGATATTTTTTTGCAAACGCCGCATAAGTCTTTTCAAGACAGTCATAGGACGGAAAATACGCAATATAATTTCCCGCCTTTGCGCTGACGGTTGCGGCTATGACGGTGGCAAACCGCGCGGAATTTGAATCTCTGTCCTCGTATCGGGTGTTGACATAATCGGCAACCGCCACGCAGAGATTTTCGGTATCAAAGGGCGAGGGCAAGGAGACTCGCCTTGCCTTCCTGCATCCAAGCAGATCGCAGAAATAGTCAAGCGGTGTGAGCGTTGCCGAAAAGCACACCGAGGAGCTTGCGCGAAGAAACAGCGAATCGAGAAGCTCCGAGGGGTCAAGGCAATAGCATTTTACGCTTATATCCCCATCATAAAGAGATGCGTAAAATCTGAAATTCGCATCAAAAAATTCATTTATCTTTATATATTTTCTCACCGAGGCAAGAAGATCGTCAATTCTATCCGCAAGATAGTGCTCGGGCTCTGCTCGAAGAAATGCCGAGGCGCTCTTTGCAAAACTCTCAAAAGCTGAAAGGATTTTTGCATAGCTTTGACTTGCGATATAAAAGCCTCTGTCGTTTCCGTTCTCGTCCTTTGTAAGAGTCTCCTTGCAAAGTCGCTTTATCTGTGAAAACGCAGAGATGGCATCCGCAAGAATGTCCTTAAGTTTTGTTGTATCAAGCGGATCAACCTCGCAAGCAAGGCTCTCAAAGTCGGATCTTGATATCTGCGCGGAATAAGCCTCGCGCGCTCTATCCGCAAGGTTGTGCGCCTCGTCCACAAGAAATACGTAGCGGCCTCCCTCTCCGTCCAAGCCAAAATAGCGTCTGAAATACACCATAGGATCAAAGGCGTAATTATAATCGCAGATTATAACCTCACAAAGCTCGGAGAGATCCAAGGAAAGCTCGTATGGGCAAACTCTGTATTTTTTTGCTACCTGCTCGATAACGCTTCTTGAATATCCCGTATAATTTTCAACAAGCTCTTTGAGCGCCAATCGGGATTTCTCGTAATATCCCTTTGCATACTCACATTTATCGGCTCGGCAGATTCTTTTTCCATCAAAGGTACAAGGGCAGATCTGCTCCTTTGCCGTAATTATCACGCTTCGCACCGATGCTCCCGACGAGTGAAGCCTTGACATTGCCGAGAACGCCTCCTTTCGAGTAGCGGTCTTTGGCGTGAGATAAAAAATTCTGTCGCAATATCCCTCTCCGAGAGCTCGCACTGCAGGAAAGAGCGAGGATATCGTCTTTCCCGTGCCCGTAGGCGCCTCAAGAAATACTCTTCTTCCGTTCTTTATTGCAGAGTGCGCCTCGCGAATCATTATCTCCTGCCCCTCTCGAAGCTCTCCAAAGGGAAATCTTGCATCCGCAAGCGCACTCTTGCGCTCGGCATCTCTTGCGACCACCAATATTCTGTACTTTACCGACTCAATAAGAGAATCGTAAAACTCAGACAGCTCTCGCGCGGTGTACTTATAACTGAAATATTTAAGCTTTTTGCTCTCAGGATTATAATAAGTGATTCTGCCCGAAACGCCATCAAGTCCGTCTCTGCGACACAACAGATGGCAGGACACCTTCAAAAGAGAGACAGTCATCGAGTCGGGCGGTGCAAGATAAGCCTTGCCCGACACCACCTTTATCTTATCAACGGTGAGTCTTCCGCAGTTGCGAATAATTCCATCCGCTCTGGCAATCAGTGTAAAATAAATTCCGTTCACCGACACCGTTGAGGAGAGCTCGACGTTAGGGTTGTAATATGCCCCTGCCTCGGACTGTATCTTGTAATACATCTTATCGTCAGCGCGGTCAATAGCAGACAAAGAAAAAAAAGGGGAGTCAAGATGCGGCCCTCTGCAGGTAAGCGCGCACAGCTCTTGCGCATCGCATTCAACCGAACAGCTATCAAAGTTATATCGCATGCTCTTCCCTCCTTCAATTTTTGTTTCATAAGGACAAGAGGCTCTCTCATAAGCTTTATAGGAGCCCTTATCCTACATTATTATAACATTCGAAAAAGCTTTCGTCAACATCCTTTTTTCAACCTTTTTTCCATATTTTTAGGGGTAGCCATTTTCCCGCCCTTCGCTTATAATATAAGTGAGATCAGAAATCTGGAGGGCTTTATGGAATACATACGGATAAGTGACTCAAAACTGAAAATCATTTGTGAGAGCAACGACCTCTCCGCATACGGAATCTGCGCAGATTCCCTTGAATACGGAAATGCGCAGACTCGCAGCTTTCTTGAGGAAATACTTGAACAAGCAAAATACAAGCTGGGATTTGAAACAAAGCGCCACCGCATACTCGTTCAGGTCTACCCCTCGCTTGACGGCGGATGCGAGATATTCGTAAATCGCCTCGAATCGCTAAAAAGCAACGAGGACGAAAGCAAAGATGCCGACGAGTCTCCAAAAAAGGCTCCGAGAATTGACGAAAAGCTTTTCTTTTTCGACTCCTTAGATCCCCTGCTTGAGGTGTGCAAAAGGCTGTACGCCAAGGGCTTTGAGAAAAGGAGCTCTGCCTTCTTCCTTGAGAACGAGGGATACTTTTTGCGCCTTGAGCTTGAGGGAGAGCTTGACGAATACCAAATACCCGACCTTAACGAATATTCCTTTATCTTAGAGTTTGGCGAGGCGGAAAACGCCTCCAAGCGCACACCCTATCTTAAGGAATACGGCAGATGCATATGCCGCTCAGGCGCGGTGGAGACGTTAGGTCAGATCTAAAACAAAATATAATTACATAAAAGGAGCGTCCTATGAATGACTACGGCAACGAAAGCATCGGATACCTTGTAATAAAGGTATCGACAGCCCGAGGAGCGATACCGCTTGAGAATGCGGCGGTAAGCGTGCGAGGAAGACCCGAGAGCTCGTCGGGAATACTCTACTCTCTGAGAACCGACTCAAGCGGACTTACCCAAAGAATAGCTCTTCCCACTCCGCAAAAGAGCCTCTCGCAGTCTCCCGGGAATCCCACGCCATTCTCCCTTTGGGATATAGACGTTTTCTGCGACGGATTTATAAGCGCACACTACACAAGCGTACCCGTATACCCCGACGTAACCTCGATTCAAAACGCAGATCTCACCCCTCTTCCCGAGGGCTTCTCCAAGGGAGATACCTATAACGAGAGCTCTGCGCCAAATCTTTGAAAGGAGAGGAAGATATGAACGCAAACATACCGTTTATTCCGCAGACCGTAACCGTGCATTTAGGCCCGCCCGACAGCGATGCCGAGAACGTCACGCTCCCCTTTGCGGAATACATAACCAACGTAGCCTCAAGCGAGATCTATCCCACCTGGCCCGAAAATGCTATTCGAGCAAACGTATATGCGCAGATATCCTTCACCCTTAACCGCATATACACCGAGTATTACCGATCTCGCGGATATGATTTTGACATCACGAATTCCACCGCATACGATCAATCCTTCGTCAAGGGGCGCGACTACTTTGAAAACGTAGGCAGAATAGTATCCGAAATCTTCAACAGCTATATCGTACGCCAAGGCAACGTCGAGCCTCTTTTTGCAAGCTACTGCGACGGCAAGGAGGTCTCCTGCGAGGGACTCTCGCAATGGGGCACGGTGACTCTTGCAAATCAAGGACTCACTCCCTACGAAATTCTCAAATACTACTACGGCGACGATATAAACATCGTAATGAATGCGCCAATCGATCTTCCTAACTCAAGCGCACCCCCCGTACCTCTGCGACTTGGCAGCGGCGGTGACGAGGTGAGAACGCTTCAGCTCAGACTCAACAGAATATCCGATAATTACCCCGCAATTCCGAAGATTGCGCTCCCCGACGGTGTTTTCTCCTTTGATACCGAGGATGCCGTCAAGAAATTTCAAGAGACGTTCGGTCTTGATCCCGACGGAATCGTGGGAAACGCAACCTGGTATAAGATACTCTTTTTATACAATGCGGTAAAGAGACTCAACGAGCTGAACTCCGAGGGAATAACCCTCTCCGAGGTAACAAAGCAATATGCAGGCGAGAGCAAATTTGGCGATAGTGGGGACAACATCCGCAATATTCAGTATTTTTTGAACTATTTAGCCGAATTTTACAGCGAAATCCCACAAATAGCCATCGATGGGATATACGGCAGAGATACCGAGAACGCAGTAAAAGCCTTTCAACGGCTTTTCGATCTTCCTATCACCGGTGTGGTAGATCTTCCAACGTATGACGTGCTTTACAGAACCTACCTCGGATTCATCAACAACATTCCGTTCAAATATCTTGACGGAGAGATCTACCCCTACCCGGGAATCCCTCTGCGCCTCGGCTCGGAGAGCGAGGTGGTACGGCTTTTGCAGGAATATCTTAACTACATCTCGCAATTCTTCATTCAGATACCGAGCGTCTCGCCCACGGGATATTTCGGTCAGCGCACAAGCGAGGCGGTAGTCGCATTTCAAAGAATCAACGGTCTCGAGCCAAGCGGAACCGTCGGAGCGGCAACCTGGGATGCAATAACCTCGGTATACAGCGACCTCTTCCTTGGCAACAGACTAAACGAGGGACAATTCCCCGGATATAACATAGGCAACTAAGGAGGGACTCGCTATGCAAGAACCACTCAATCTTCAAGAGGCAATATTCAACCTTCAAAAATATCTCCGCGCGCTATCCTTTGTCTATGACGATATAATTTCTCCGCCCGTTGACGGAATCTTTGAGAGCGCAACCGAAGAATCGGTACGTTCCTTTCAAAGAGCCTTTGGACTTGAGGCAAACGGCATTGTGGACAAAAGAACGTGGGATGCAATATACGAGCAATACAAGGCTCTCCCAAACGAGCCCTTACCCCCTCTCTTTCCCTCAACTCCGCAAAACTACGCAACCGCTCCGGGTGAGAATAGCGTGTTCGTTTTAATAATTCAATTGCTCTTGCGCGAGCTATCTGCCGTCTATGACAGCTTTCCCGAGATAGAGATAAGCGGCATATACGATGACGCAACGCAGAGCGCCGTGCAGGAATTTCAGATAGCATCGGGACTTGAGAGCACGGGACTTCTCGACAGAAACACCTATGAGCGTCTACTCACAGACCTTTCAAATCACACATCTTTTTGAGGCTTCCGTATAAAATCTGCCTATACGTGCGATAATTACCAAAACGGCAGAGCTTTATATTCTCACCAAGCAAAGATAAATAAAATCAGGAAAGGTTTTTTGGTTAACGATGGTTAACAAGTTTACACAAAGAGCGCAATCAGCCCTCAACTTCTCGCTAAAGATTGCCCGAGAGCTCGGGCACAGCTATATCGGCACCGAGCATCTTCTTTTGGGATTGCTCTCGGAAAAGGAAAGCATCGCCTACAGAATTCTCACCTCTCACGGAGCAAAGCTCAATAAAATAAAGCAAAGCCTCATCGATTACGTTGGCATAGGCACAAAAAGCGCCGTCAGCGCCGCAGATATGAGCCCTCGTCTTGCTCGCACGATAGAGAACGCATCGGCAGAGGCTCTTCGCACAGGCGCTAAGCTTGTTGGGAGCGAGCATCTTTTGCTTGCGCTCGTATCGCAAAAGGATGCCGTTGGCTCAAGGCTTCTCGAATGTGAGGGCATACCGATAAACGAGATAAAAGCCGATCTCTCGGCATATATCGGCACAGCGTCTCAGCAAAGCGCTCCAAAGGAGAGCGATAAAAAGGTAAAATTCAAATCTCTCTCCACCTACGGAAAGGATATAACCGCAACGGCAAGGCTTAATTTCTCCGACCCTCTTATCGGGCGTGAGGAGGAGCTTTTGCGAATGGTAAGGATCCTCTGTCGCAGACAAAAGAACAACCCCTGCCTTATCGGTGAGCCGGGCGTTGGAAAAACTGCGCTCGTCGAGGGTCTTGCCTCGCTGATAGCCAAGGGCAACGTTCCCGAGGAGCTAAAGGAAAAACGCATCATCTCACTTGACATCCCATCAATGCTTGCAGGAGCCAAATACCGTGGCGAATTTGAGGACAGAATGAAAAACATTATAGAGGAGGTTCGCCGTGCGGGAGACGTTATCCTCTTTATTGACGAGATACACGTCATAGCAGGCGCGGGCGCGGCAGAGGGCGCTATCGATGCGGCAAATATTCTGAAGCCTCCGCTCTCACGAGGTGAGATACGTGTTATTGGAGCTACCACAATAGAGGAATACCGAGCAAAGATAGAAAAGGACTCGGCGCTTGAGAGGCGCTTTCAGCCTATCACGCTCTTAGAGCCAAACGAGGACGAGGCGATACTGATCCTTATGGGTCTGCGCCAAAAATACGAGCTTTACCACTCGGTATCTATAAGCGAGGAGGCTATCCGCGCGGCGGTAAAATACTCGATTCTCTACGTGCCCGACAGATTTCTTCCCGACAAGGCTATCGATCTTATCGATGAGGCGGCGGCAAAGCTCCACCTCTCACAAAGCATCAAAAGCTCAAAAAGCGAGCTTGAGTCGATCTCTGTCGAAAAGGAACAAGCCGTGCTTGAGGGTAATTTTGAGGAGGCATCGGCTCTTGCCTCAAAGGAAAGAGCTCTGCTTGCAAGCGCTCCCGTAACAACCGCAATTTTTGAAAAGCCCTCGAGCGCCCCTCAAACGCAGGAGACTCCCACGCTTTTGGCAAAGGATATAGCCGCTCTTATCTCGGAGCAGACCTCCATTCCCTGCTCCTCCGTTATGAAAGAAGAGAGTGACGATCTCATAAATCTTGAAAAGACGCTATCCGAGAACATTATCGGTCAGGACAAAGCTATCAAAAAAATATCCGACACCGTGCGCCGTGCTCGCACCGGAGTGCGACAAAAGAATCGCCCCTGCGGCTCGTTTCTCTTCCTTGGCAGCAGCGGAGTCGGCAAAACCGGACTTTGCTATGCTCTCGCATCAACGCTTTTTAAAAATCCCAACTCGCTCATCCGCCTCGATATGTCGGAATATATGGAAAAACACAGCGTATCAAAGCTTCTCGGAGCGCCTCCGGGATACGTAGGCTACGGCGAGGGCTCAGCGCTTTGCGAAAAGGTGAGACGAAATCCTTATTCGCTCATCCTTCTTGACGAGATAGAAAAGGCTCACCCCGACGTTATCAATATACTTTTGCAAATACTTGAGGACGGTATGCTCACCGATTCCTCGGGAAAGCGAATAGATTTTAAAAACACGATACTCATTATGACGTCAAATCTCACAAGAGCTATAAGATCTCCTCGAATACTGAGCTTTGGCGAGGAGGAAAAGGAAGCTCACGATTCAAGAGAGCTCGAATCTCTGCAAAGCTTTTTCAGCCCCGAATTTCTCAATCGAATAGATGAGATAATCGTCTTTAGCGACCTTGACGAGCGCTCCTTGGAGAAAATTGCAAGAAAGATGCTCTCAGAGCTTAAGACAAGACTCTCGGAGAGCGGAAAAACGCTTGAGATATCCGAGGATGTAGCGTCCCTTATTGCAAAGAAGGTCTTTACAAAAAAGCTTGGCGCCCGACCTATCCGCAGGGAAATAATTCACTCGATAGAGACCCCTCTTGCCGAATTTATCCTGAAAAATCCCTCCTCAGACTCGGCTCTCGTGCTTGCAAAAAACGGGGAGATAGAAATAATCGAGATCGAAGAGTGCAAATAACTCTTATTTTGAAGAATTGTTTACACTCTGTTAAAATTTTTTCTGTATAATATATCCGTACTCAAAAATACGTTATACGGAGCTTTATAAAATGAAAAAGTTATCCACCAAGACACTTTCAATAACAGCTATAGCGCTCTCATTCATATCTCTTCTCCTCAGAGTTATCTGTATGCTCGTCTTTTATAATAACGGATACTACAGATCGGGAGTGGCTCTGCCTATCATAGCAGACGTATTCTTCATTGTTGCAATAGCAATCTTCCTTCTCGCAGCGATTCTCGGCATAAAAAAAGATACCCCTGTATCTGTGCCAAGCGCACTTGCAAGATATGCCGCAATCCTTCCGATGAGCGCATCGGTATTTTGCGTAACACAGATGATAACGTCGCTTTCAAATTCAACCAAAGATTTAGGATTTATCCCGGTTGCAATACTGCTTTGCGCTATTGTTTCAACGGTATTCTTCTTCCTTATCTTCTTTGCGCCAAAGCAGATAACTGCAACTGTATATTGCGGTCTTGGCGCGCTTGCTCTTGTTTTCTTCCTTTGGATATCCTCGTATTTCGATTTCTCCTCACCGATAAACTCGGCAGACAGAAATCTGTTCTACGTCTCCTGCGCAGGCGCTATGCTCTTTATCTTTAACGAGCTCTGCGCAATATACGGCTCGGTAAAGCCGAGATTCTACTATTTTTCAATATTTGCGGCAATCTTTGCGCTCGCATCAAGCTCTATACCTGCCATCATCGGCTTTGCATCAAACAGAATCGACAGCTACTCAAATCTTGAGGGCGACGTATTCTTCACCGCTATTCTCATATACGCTGTATCAAGACTTGTAACTATTGCGAGTGCGCCCAAAGCAAAGCTCTGCGAGAGCGACAATGTCGTTGAGAAAAAAGAGAGCGTTGAAGAAAACGTTGAAGAAAACGTTGGAAAAGAAATCGAAGAAAATGCCGAGGAAAGCATTGAAAAAGAGGCAGAATAAGCGTTTTTTCAAGACAAAAAAGCATTTTTTTAAAAAAAATTTCAAAAAACTATTGACAAATAATTCTTTTGTGGTATAATATACCCGTTATCCAAAGACAGCAGGTTTTAGTAAAAGCATAGGCTTTCCTGCCGAGGAGATTTTGATTGTGTATATTTCTCATAATCTTTTTTTCCTTGCGGCAGTCTGTGCTCGAGCGAAAAAAAGATTATTTTTTTATACCTGCTCATTTTCAAATAGGAGGTAAATTAACGTGCCCAGCAATTCAATTCTCGCACAAAAGCAGGCAATCGTGGCTGACCTTGCCGAGCAGTTGAAGAATTCACCCGCAGGTGTTGTTGTAAACTACCAGGGTATTACGGTTGACGCTGACACAAAGATGCGTAAGGCTCTTCGTGAGGCAGGCGTAAAGTACACCGTTATGAAGAATTCCTTGACCGGCAGAGCTTGCGAAGAGGTTGGCATGGGAGAGATGAAGCAGTACCTTTCCGGTATGACTGCTATCGCCATTGCTACCGACGATGCTATTGCTCCCGCTAAGATTCTTAAAGAGTATGCTGAAAAGATCGAGTCTTTCCAGATTCTCGCAGGTTATCTTGACGGTGCGGTTGTAGATAAGGCAACCGTAGAAAAGCTTGCTGACATTCCCTCTAAGGAAATTCTTATCGCTAAGCTTCTTGGAAGCATCAAGTCTCCCCTTTACAGCTTTGCTTACGCAATTCAGGCTGTGGTTGACAAGAACGGTACAGATTCCGCTGAGGAAGCAGCACCCGCTGCAGCTGAAGCAGCAACCGAAGCAGCAGCTGAATAATTCTGCTTCATTCCCCGCCACACAGTGTGGCATATAATCGCGCAAAAGCGCAAAAAAATTTAATTACATCCATTTAAGGAGGAATAGAAAAATGGCATCTGAAAAGATCACAAACATTCTTGAAGAGATCAAGTCTCTTACTATTATTGAACTCGCTGACCTCGTAAAGGCAGTTGAAGATGAATTTGGCGTATCCGCAGCAGCTCCCGTAGGCGTAGTTGCAGCAGGCGCAGCTCCCGCAGCAGCAGCTGAGGAGAAGACCGAGTTTGACGTTGTTCTCGTTTCCGGCGGAGACAAGAAGCTCAACGTTGTTAAGGTTGTTAAGGAAGCTCTCGGACTCGGACTTAAGGACGCTAAGGACATGGTTGATGGCGCTCCTAAGACCGTTAAGGAAGGCGTTTCCAAGGATGAGGCTGAGGCTCTCAAGAAGCAGCTCGAAGAGGCTGGCGCAACTGTTGAGATTAAGTAATCCAACTTACCTATTTGAACATAAAAACGCATCTGCACAAGCAGATGCGTTTTTTGTTTTATTTTCATTGATAAAAATCAATTAACAAAAGCTGTATCCGACACAAAAAGACTCTCCATCTGCCTCTTAAGCGCAGGGTGGCTTGAAAGCGTCGGATCGTTTTGCGCAATTTCACGAGCCTCCGCAAAGGCAAGCGTCATAAGTCCCGTATCATCGCAAAGCTCGGCAAGCTTAAAGCGCACGCCGCCGCTCTGACGAAGATGCGCATCCTGCCGCATCTTCAAAAAATCTCCGGGGCCTCGCATCGCAAGATCCTTCTCGGCAATCTGATAGCCGTCATGAGAATTCTTAACAGTCATAAGGCGCTCTTTGGAACATCCATTCTTTTTTATCGAATCGGAAACGAATATACAATAAGATTTTCTTCTGCCTCTTCCCACACGACCTCTAAGCTGATGAAGCTGAGAAAGCCCGAATCTCTCGGCATTTTCAACTATCATAAGCGATGCGTTTGGCACGTTTACGCCAACCTCTATAACAGTAGTCGAAACGAGAATATCGGTCTTGCCCGAGGCAAAACGCTCCATCTTCTCCTCCTTCTCACGAGCCTTGAGCTTTCCGTGAAGAAAATCAACAGAAAGATCGGGAAATTCAGAGGATAACTCCTCAGAAAAAGCTATGGCGGATTTGAGCTTTCCCTTCTCCTCGGAGATAAGGTTTCCATCAACGCCAATCTCTCCCAAAAGAAAATCGGTCTCCTCATCCACGCTCTCGCTCTCCTCAACGGCAGGGCAAACAACGTATACCTGTCCACCCTCAGCAACCTGCTTTCTGATAAAAGCATTAAGTCGGGCGCGATAGCTCTCGTCAACCGCAAAGGTATCAACCACCTGACGGCCTGCGGGAATCTCATCTATCATAGATATGTCAAGGTCTCCGTAAAGCGCAAGAGCCAAGGAACGAGGTATAGGCGTTGCGCTCATTACAAGTGTGTGCGCAAGCGGATTTTTTTGAACAAGAGCAGATCTCTGACCCACGCCAAAGCGATGCTGCTCGTCGATAACAGCAAGTCCCAACGAAGAAAATTCAACGCCCTCGGAGAGAAGCGCGTGCGTTCCGATAACCACGTCGATTCTATCCTCACCATCGGATTTGAGACCTGCGTATATACGGCGCTTCTCTGCGGCACTCGTTGCACCAAGCAGAAGAGCTGTGCGAAGCCCTAAGGATTCAAACATCTCGCAGAGCGAGGCATAATGCTGACGCGCGAGTATCTCAGTCGGAGCCATAAGAGCCGCCTGATGGTCGCTCTGCACGGCAAAAAGTATTGCCGACGCCGCGCAGACCGTCTTTCCACAGCCTACGTCACCGATAACGATGCGGCTCATCGCCGTTTCCCTCTCCATATCGCATCGAATTTCCTCAATTACCCTTTTTTGCGCCCCCGTGAGATCAAAAGAAAGATTTTTCAAAAGAGGAGAAATATCCGAATTTCTGCAAGGATGCGCAGAATTTCTCTTGCCCTTGATTCCCATTACGGAAATTCCTAACGCAAAGGAGAAGAACTCGTCAAAGATCAATCTCTTTTTAGCGGATGCGAGAGCCGAAAAGCTCTCGGGAAAATGTATATTCTTTTGCGCATAGGAGCGAGTGCAAAGCTTGTGACGAAGCCGTATCTCCTCGGGCAGAGGATCCTCCGCTCTATCGCATGCGGCAAGTACCAATGCCGACCTCACGTCCTTTGCTATCTGCTTTTGCGAGAGCTTTGCGCTCAGCGGATAGACCGCAACAAGAGGCGGAAGAGCCACGTTTTCATCCCAACGCTCATACGTCGGAGAGCTTATGCATAGCCCTTTTGAGCTTCTGTCAAGCTTACCGAAAAATCTAAAGGTCTCACCAAGCGAGAAAACGCTTCTAACAAAATCTTGATTAAAAAATATTATCTCACAGTAGGCACTGTCATCATAGCACGTAAACTTTGTGAGCGTCATTCGATTTTTAAGTCTCACGCTTTTAGGTTCGGTTGCAACCGTCAGCAAAAAAGCATGCTTTGAAAAATCGTCAACCTCGGAGAGCAATTTTATATCTCCCTTATCCTCGTAGCCGCGAGGATAGTGCGCAAGAAGGTCGCCAACGGTCGAGATGCCAAGAGATTGATACGCCTTTGCCCTTGCCTCACCGACACCGTAGAGTTTTTTTATATCTGTATCAAGATAACTCATAAAAACGCCTCCTTTCGCTTGTATTATACATATTATACACCTAAAAAATAACCACTGTCAATAGCTTTCAACACAAAGCAGGTCGGATGATTTTGTTAAATTTTCACTAAATTTTTCTAAATGATTTTTTTATTGTTGACAAACGCTTATATTTGCTGTATAATATAAATTAAAGTATATAGTTATGTCAAATCGGAGGTAACGATGAAAAAAATATTATCACTTCTTATCGCAGGACTCCTCTTGGTTTCCTTGGTTGCTTGTGGCGACAGTGAAGCCGACAAAGAGAAAAATGACGTCGTCGTAGAAAAGGAATACGTTGAAGACGAAAAACAAACCGGAAAATTCGAATACGAAGACTTTGATGGTAAACTTATATTAACCAGCTACGACCCAAATAATGATATAGACTTGGTTGACCTCGTTCTCCCTACCGAGGCAAAGGACGGAAGATTGATTTCCGGTATTGCAGATGAAATGTTTAAAGGCTGTTCGGTCATAAAGTCGGTAACGATTCCCTCTACCTATGAAACTATCGGCGAGTGCGCTTTTGCTAACTGTGAAGCATTGACAAGCGTAAAATTCGAGATAGAATATGACCAAGAGGATACCACAAGAATTGTTTCTTGCGTTGAAAGTATTGGAGATGGCGCTTTTATGAACTGCGTATCCCTCCAGAAAATAGAGCTCCCCGCAGTAATTACCGAAGTTACAAAGAATATGTTCAGCCAGTGCAAAGCCCTCAAGAGCATAGATCTCTCGAATGTAACCACCATCAACGGCGGCGCATTTACCGCATGTTCCTCTCTCCAGACAATAAAGCTCTCGGACAAGCTCGAATATGCTGATAATTTGGCGTTCTACGGATGCACCAGCCTTAAGTACACCGTAGAAGACGGTCTTTGCTACCTTGGAAATACCGCAAACAAGAACTTGCTTCTCGTTCATTCCGACTCCTTGGGTATTACAAGCGCTACAGTAAACAGCAAGACCAAAGTAATTGCTGACCACGCGTTCTTAGACTGCGAAAACCTTTCGAGCATTAAGCTTTCCGATTCCGTAAAGGTAATAAACGGAACGTCATTTGAAGATTGCTCCGATGAAATCTACACCGTATATGAAAACGGAAATTACCTCGGAACAGAAGAGAATCCTTATATGGTTCTCATAAACATAGTAATGCCCAACGTTGAGGACTTCACCATCCATAAGGATACCAAGATTATAACCAATACAGCTCTTGCAAAGGCTGAGAGACTCGGAGATATCGACTTTGACGGAACCGTTGCTGAGTGGAAGGCAATCATCAAGTCCGATGAATGGACTCACGACCTTATCTTGAACGTTTTCTGTGACGGTAGCACAAAGCCTATTACAGAGCCTGCAGAGGAAGTTGAAGACTAATTAAGGTGCATAACTGAATTTTGCAAACAAAAAAGCTCGGCGAAAATTCGCCGAGCTTTTCTATTTGAATTTATCGATATCAAACTAAATAAAGCCAAATATCTTTTTTATTATATCTTAGGGAAACGAGCAAACGCTGCCTCAAGCTCCTCCTCAGCGGGCGCATAATCGCTGAGCTTGCCCTCGTGGAACTTGCCATAGGACATCATATCGAAATATCCCGTACCGGTAAGACCGAATACGATAGTCTTTTCCTCACCGGTCTCCTTACACTTAAGCGCCTCGTCGATAGCAACCTTTATTGCGTGGGAGCTCTCGGGAGCGGGAAGGATTCCCTCTACTCTTGCAAAATATTCAGCCGCCGCAAATACCGATGTCTGCTCTACCGAAACAGCCTCCATAAGACCCTGATCGTAAAGCTCGGAGAGCGTGGGATTCATTCCGTGGTAACGGAGTCCGCCTGCATGAGTTGCCGCAGGGATAAAGTTGCTTCCCAGAGTGTACATCTTAACAAGGGGACAGATCATACCCGTATCACAATAATCAAATACGTACTTTCCGCGAGTCAAGCTGGGGCAGGACATAGGCTCAACTGCGATAAAACGATAGTCAGCCTCACCGCGAAGCTTCTCACCCATAAAGGGCGCGATAAGTCCGCCAAGGTTAGATCCGCCGCCTGCGCAACCGATAATTATATCTGCCTTAATGCCGTATTTATCAAGAGCCGCCTTGGTCTCAAGTCCGATGATAGACTGATGAAGCATTACCTGATTGAGCACACTTCCCAAAACGTATCTGTAGCCCTCCTTCTTGGATGCAGCCTCAACAGCCTCGGAGACTGCGCAACCAAGGCTTCCCGACGTTCCGGGATGCTCGGCAAGTATCTTTCTTCCAACCTCGGTATCCATAGAGGGAGAAGGCGTTACGGTTGCACCATAGGTACGCATAACCTCACGTCTGAAGGGCTTCTGCTCATAGGAGCACTTAACCATATATACGTTACAGTCGAGTCCCAAGTAAGCGCAAGCCATGGAAAGAGCAGTTCCCCACTGACCTGCACCGGTCTCGGTGGTAACTCCGCGAAGTCCCTGCTGCTTTGCGTAATACGCCTGAGCAATAGCGGAATTGAGCTTGTGGCTACCGCTCGTGTTATTACCCTCAAACTTGTAATATATCTTTGCAGGGGTCTGCATCTTCTCTTCCAAGCAATAAGCTCTTATCAAAGGCGCGGGACGGTACATCTTATAGAACTGACTTATCTCCTCGGGAATGGGGAAATATGCCGTGGTATCGTCAAGCTCCTGACGAACGAGCTCATCGCAGAATACGGCTGAAAGCTCCTCTGCGCTCATAACCTCGTGAGTTTCGGGATTAAGAAGAGGCGCGGGCTTCTTTTTCATATCAGCTCTAACGTTATACCATTCCTTAGGCATTTCGCTCTCTTCAAGATAGATCTTATAAGGTATCTTCTTCTCTGACATAATATATGTCTCCTTTCGTATAGAGGGGCACAAAAAAACTGCCCCGCAAATTACTTTGCCGGGACAGGAATCTCCTGCGGTGCCACCCTGCTTGATGCAAAAAGCATCCTCTCTCTGCGTACCTTTATACGCAAGCCCTACTTACGGAAG
Source organism: Eubacteriales bacterium (assembly GCA_045633925.1). Classification (GTDB taxonomy): domain Bacteria; phylum Bacillota; class Clostridia; order Oscillospirales; family CAG-272; genus HGM12713. Next base: position 19,024 of record JAZQZG010000022.1, on the reverse strand, counting down.
GTTCCGTCGCACATACTCCGCAAAATGCGTTTCCGCTTGCCCTCAGAGGTCCATTCGTACTCATCCTGAACGTCGCACTTCCACCGCCTGCGACTCGCTGAGGTTCGGTGCTAAGCCTACTTCTCCTCTTCATCGGTTTAAATGAATTATAGCACATAGCCCCTATTTTGTCAATATTTTTTAAAAAATTTTTTAATCGTTGAAAAAAATCCTATTCTGTGCTATAATCTAAACAGACAGGCATTTTGCCAAAGGAGGAAAAAATGAATCAAGTAACACTTCCCGAATATATGCATTGCTACCCCACGGTAATGGCTGCAGGAAAGAAATATTTTATCTTCGTTCCCTTTGACGACGAGGTAATTATGTGGGTAACTGTTAAAGATAAGACCTACTATGACGATTGCAACGGAATATTCCGCTCGAACACAAGAATGCACAAGGTAGAGCTTCCCTGCTCGGTTCTTGACAGCGCCGGCGAGTACACCGTTCACTACATCAAAATGATAGACAGACGCCCCTACTTCCCCATAAGCGAGGACGAGAGATCACTGACTCTTTCTTTCAGACCCGTTCCGACCGACAGAGATATAAACATCTATCACATAGCAGATGCGCACAACCTCGTTGAGGAGCCCGTTGCCGCAGGACGCTATTTTGGAGACAAGATCGACCTTTTGGTTCTCAACGGAGATATTCCCAACCACAGCGGAGATATCGAGAATTTTAACGCTATCTATGAGATCGCCTCGGCTATCACCGGTGGCTCCTGCCCCGTAGTTTTCGCAAGAGGAAACCACGATACTCGCGGCATTCACGCAGAGGATATGCCCAATTTCATTCCTACCATCAACGGAAAGACCTACTACACCTTCCGTGTAGGCTCGATTTGGGGTATGGTTCTTGACTGCGGTGAGGATAAAGTAGACGGTCACCCAGAGTATGGCGTTACCGTATGCTTCCATCAGTTCAGACTTGCAGAGACCGAGTTTATAAAAGAGGTAATCGAGAACGCAAAGGACGAATATGAAGCAGATGGCGTTGAGCACAAGCTCGTTGTATGTCACCTCGTATTCACCAATACCTACGAGCCTCCGTTCGATATCGAGATCGACACCTATTCGGAGTGGGCGCGCCTTCTCCGTGAGGAGATAAAGCCCGATCTTATGCTCTGCGGTCACGAGCATCACACGAGCATCTATTATAAAGGCTGTGAGGCAGACCATAAGGGTCAGCCCTGCCCTGTTATCGTAGGATCACGTCCGAGATTCCCTAACAAGGAAAAAGAGCGTCCTGCGGGCTTTGTGGGCTGTGCTCTCACTCTTGAGAAGAGCGGCAAGAAGCACGTTGTCTTTAACGACCACGAAGGCAATATTAAAAAAGACGAATATATAGAGGAATAATACGTTATTTATGGGAGAGGATTTTTCTTAAAGAGAATCTTCTCCCTCTTTTTTATTTTAAAAAAGGTCGGCGGTGCCGACAGCCAAAAGTCAGGCATTAATTAAAAAGGGGCGTCTATCCGACCCATACGGCGGTATTTATTGCTGAGGGATAAGGAAACAAAAAGCCTTCCCCAGTGGGGGAAGGGGGACCGCGATAGCGGTGGATGAGGTGTTATTTGAAAATATAAATTTTTGCTACTAAAGCCGTAAAAAAATAAAATCATAAACAATAAAATAAAAATCACTTTTGTATAGAGGACACCTCATCCGTCAGCCTGCGGCTGCCACCTTCTCCCACTGGAGAAGGCTTATACAGTTTGTTTGCGTAAACAGGTCGGCAGTGCCGACAGCCAAAAATCGGGCACCGCGCTCCTAAATTTGTAACAACTCTCCCGATAGCGTCCGTCAGCAAGTGTGTAAAAAATAAAAAAGCCCCCATTCAAGGTTTTTGAAAGGTGGGGGTTTGGGGGGAAGAAAGGCTTTTTTCAAAAAGGGGTCTTCCCCCCACCAAAACACAAAATTTAATCAATATTCTCCAAAGGCTTTGCATTAGGGCACTCAAGAACAATATTCTTCTTTACGGGGCAAGCCCATTTTACAGCGTTCTTGATAATGCGCTGTACGTTTTCATTCTGGAAAGCCTTGTTAGTCTCGTGACCGGGCTGGAAGTAGAATATTCTTCCGTGTCCGCGAGTCCATGTGCAACCGCTTCTGAATACCTCTCCGCCATTGAACCAACCCATAAAGATAACGTCATCAGGGTTAGGAATATCAAAGCACTCACCGTACATCTCCTCAGGCTCAAGAACAAAGGTCTCGTCAACGCCCTCTGCGATCGGATGGTTGGGCATAACGGTCCAAATTCTCTCACGAGCGTTGTCTCTCCACTTGAGGTTACAGGTAGTACCCATAAGTCTGCGGAAAATCTTTGAGTGATGTCCCGAGTGAAGAACGATAAGTCCCATACCCGAAAGAACGTACTTCTGAACTCTGTCAACTACCTCGTCGGGTACCTTGTCATGAGCTCTGTGTCCCCACCAAACGAGAACGTCGGTATCTGCGAGAACCTCATCGGTAAGACCGCACTCCTCATCGTCAAGAGTCGCTGTGCGAACCTCGATATCATCACACTTCAAGAAATTTGCAATATAGCCGTGAAGTCCACCGGGATAATACTCAAGAACTCTGGGGTCCTTTTTTTCGTGCTGAAATTCATTCCATACAGTTACTTTCATAAAAATTCACCTCATAAATTTATTTATTATCTTTTTCATTGTTATCAGAATTATCGACTTTGAGCGCATTCGCAGAGGATTCATCCTTAGAGCCGCCAAGCGCTACGTTTCTGTCTATATGAGCGGAATGTCTCGTGTGGCGTCCACTCAAATGAAGCATCTCGAGAATCTTCTTCGCCTCTTCTCGCGCGCTGACGTGTCCGTGAGGAACAATCTCTCCTGCCTTCGTCAAGGATATCTTTGTCAAAAGCGGTCCTATAAGCTCATAGATAAGTACGGCAAAGAGTGTAATCTGCGCAACAACAGCGCCCGACTCTCCAAGTCCGCTTGAAGGATCCTTTGCCTTCATTGCCATACCAAGAGCCACGCCTGCCTGCGGCAAAAGCGTAATTCCAAGGTACTTAACTATATTTTTGTCGCAGCCCATAACCTTTGCACTTGAAAATGCACCGAGATATTTTCCTGCCGAACGAGCCGCAATATACGCAATTCCGACAAGAACGATACCGATGCTTGTAAATACCGTAAGATCGAGCTCCGCTCCGCTTATAACGAAGAAAGCAATAAACAGCGGCGCCGTCCAACGGTCGACTCTGTCCATAAGCTCCAAGGAGAAATCACAAATATTGCAGAATACCGTACCGAGCATCATGCAAGTGAGCAAGGACGAGAATCCGATGTGAATTCCGCCAATCTCAAACTTTATCATTGAGAGCGCAACAGTCATCAAAACGAAGGTAACCGATACCGCAAGACGCTTTGAACGGGAATGGAAGAATCTCTCGCAAAGATGGAAGAGAACACCCATAAGCGCACCAAGCAAAAGCGAGAGTACTACCTCAAGGAAGGGCTCAAGCAAAATCGAGAGCATATTTATCTGACCGATACTTATTGCCTTTGCAGCTCCAAAGGATACCGCAAAGAGAACAAGACCTACGGCATCGTCGATAGCAACGATGGGCAAAAGAATGTTGGTAAGCGGGCCCTTTGCCTTATACTGCTTTACTACCATCAACGTAGCTGCAGGAGCCGTAGCCGATGCGATAGCTCCGAGAACGAGCGCAGCTTCAATGCTGATCACTCCCGTGGTAAGCGCAACAACTATCAAAACGGCATCAACGAGAACCGTTGCCACTACCGCCTGGAATATTCCTATAACAGTTGCTTTTTTACCGTTTTTCTTAAGGTCGGAAAGTCTGAACTCGTTTCCGATAGAAAATGCGATAAATCCGAGAGCTACCTCGGAAATCAGCTTAAAGGTAGAAAAATCCTCCTCCGAAAAGCCTAAATGTACACCCTGTATGGACACGCTACCAAGCAAGAAGGGTCCTACCAAAATTCCCGCTACGAGATACGCCGTAACGGCAGGAAGTCTTAACTTCTTTGCTACTCGAGAAAGTAAAAGTCCTACTAAAAGAGCTATTGATAAAGTTAAAAGAATCTGCATTTTTTCATCTCCAATGCATATTAAATATTCAGCCCTCAAATTATAGCACTTATTCTATGCAAAGTCAAGCGAAAACCGAAAAAACAGAGATTTTTTCTCTGTTTTTTCGGTTCTGTATTTTAATATCAGGAATTTTCTTTCTTATATGCGTCAACTATCTTCTGAGCGATGTTCATAGGAACGGTATCGTAACCGGTAACGGCATACTCAAAGCTACCTCTTCCCTGCGTCATAGCACGAAGAATAATAGGATATTCAACAAGCTCAGCCTTAGGCGCTATTGCGTGTACTACGGTATATCCCTTCTTAGTCGAGGGATCCATACCCATAACAGCAGAACGACGCTTATTAAGATCACCCATAACGTCACCAACGAGAGCGTCGGGAACGGTTATATCGATGTCTCCAACCGGCTCAAGAAGAACGGGAGCCGCCTCCTCAAGGCACTTCTTATATGCAATATTTGCCGCGGTCTTGAAGGAAAGCTCGTCGGAGTCAACGTCGTGGTAAGAGCCGTCGTAAAGATCAGCCGCAAGTCCTACAAGCGGGAAGCCTGCAACGCCCTTTACCATAGCATCCTGCAAGCCCTTTTCAACTGCGGGGTAGAAGTTCTTTGGAACCGTTCCGCCAACAACCGATACACTGAACGCAAGTCCCTCGCTGTCGCTCGGAGCAAATCTTATCTTAACGTGACCGTATTGACCGGAGCCTCCGTTCTGCTTCTTGTGCTTGCCTTCTACGTCAACTCTCTTGGTTATCTTCTCACGGTAAGCAACCTTGGGGGCGTCAAAGTTTACGCTTGCGCCAAACTTGTTCTTAAGCTTTGCCGAGAGAACAGCCAGGTGCATATCTCCAAGCGCAGATACGAGCATCTGCTTTGTCTCTGCGTTGTTTTCATATTTAACGGTGAGATCCTCCTCAAGCATCTTTGCAATAGCCTGAGAGATCTTGCCCTCGTCCTTTGCACTTGCAGGCGTCATAGCCTTGGTGTAATAGGGCGTGGGATACTCGATGGGAGCATAGGAGAAAGACTTATTCCAGGTGAGAGTATCGTTCGTGTTGGTTGCGGTAAGCTTTGCTACCATACCGATATCACCGCACGCAAGCTCCTCAACCTCAACCTGCTTCTTTCCGTTTACCGTGTAGATATGCGCAAGCTTTTCGCTATCTCCCGTGGTATTGTTAGTCATAAGAAGGTCGCGCTTTACGCTTCCGTTCATTACCTTAAAGTAGGACATCTTTCCAACGAAGGGATCCGCAACCGTCTTGAATACGAAGATAGCAGGCTCTCCGTCGGGAGTGATATCCATCTCGTCACCGTCTGCAAGAAGCTCGTGCTTCTTTGCGGTGTGACGCGGGAAGGACTCGTTTATCTTATCAAGCATAGTCCATACGCCCCAGAGCTTAGTTGCAGCTCCGCAGAATACGGGAACTATCTCACCGTGAATAATACCCTCGTGAACGGCGTTAATAGCCTCCATGTGGGTTATCTCCTCGCCGCCGAAGTATTTCTCCATAAGAACCTCGTCCGTGCTCGCAACAGCCTCCATAAGCATGTCACGGAACTTCTCCACAGCCTCCATGGACTCCTCGGGAATTATCTCTACGCTGTGACGTCCGTTATCGTCAAATACGTGAGCGCTCTGATCGATAAGGTCGATACAGCCCTTTACCTCTCCGTCCTTTACCATAGGAATTGTGAGAGGACAGATGTGCTTTCCAAACGTGGTGTGAAGATCGTCAAGAACTCTTGCAAAACGTGCATCGTTGTCATCAAACTTGTTTATAAAGAATGCTCTGGGAAGTCCTGCCTCGTTGGCATACTGCCAAGCAAGCTCTGTACCTACCTCGATTCCAGCCTTACCGTCAACAACGATAACTGCGCTGTCCGCAACACGCAAGCCCTGATTTACCTCGCCAACAAAGTCAAGATAGCCGGGAGCGTCGATAATATTTATCTTGCAATCCTTCCATACCATATTAAGCATAGAAGCCGAGAGCGAAAATCCTCTGCGAGCCTCCTCGGGATCAAAGTCAGAGACGGTATTGCCATCCTCGATCTTTCCGAGTCTGTCACTACCACCCGTAATATATAACATTGCCTCTGCAAGCGACGTTTTTCCGCATCCTCCGTGTCCTAACAACACGATATTTCTTATCTGTTTTGTGTCAAATTTAGCCATCGGCATACCTCTTTCCTTTCGCCTCGCGAAATATGTTTTTTTAAATAAAAGACGTCAAATTTAATCAAAACCTAAGTTTTATTGGTTTATTTGAACAAACCTTTTAATAATTATACAATATTTCTGTGCATTTTGCAATAGACTTTTGTTACAAAATTGTATCCGGAGGTAAAAAAAATAAGCCCTCATTTTTGGTTATTTGTTACAAAGAGGCAAGTTTTAATAGGAAAAGGCTTTTATTGTTTGCTTGCATAAGAAGGTCGGCACCTATTATTTTTAAAAAAACTATTGCGAGAAAAGTCAAACGGTGATATAATTAGTGGGTAATATATAAAATCTTTTGAATGGAGAAAAGGTATGAAAAAATTGCTTTTGAAATCAATGGCATTGCTTTTAGTTGCCGTTATGGCAATCTCCGCTTTTGCTTCTTGTGAGGAGACCGAAAAACAAGATAACGACGCGCAGAGTGAAAAGGAAGAGGTTAACGACAGTGAAAAAACATCTGATGATAATAAGATAGGCACGGAAGGTCTTGCATACAAGCTTCTTGATAACGGTACCTATGAAGTCTCGGTAGGAAATGCTAAAGAGGCTACCGAAATTGTAATTCCCTCAAAGTATAACGGAAAGCCTGTAACGAGAATAGGCTATCGTGCGTTCTCTGATTGCACCAGACTTACGAGTATAGATATTCCCGATAGCGTAACGAGTATAGGCGATGATGCGTTCAAAAATTGCACCGGACTTACGAGTATAGATATTCCCGATAGCGTAACGAGTATAGGCGGTTCTTCGTTCTCTGGAACGGCATACTATAACAATGAATCGAATTTGGAAAATGGCGTGCTGTACATAGGAAAGTATCTTATAAAGGCAAGGTATGATATATCAGGTGATTATTCTGTAAAGGAAGGAACAAAGATTATAGCGCCCACCGCGTTCTCTGGTTGCGGCCGACTTACGAGTATAGATATCCCCGATAGCGTAACGAATATAGGCGATCATGCGTTCAAAAAATGCAAAGGACTTACGAGTATAGATATTCCCGATAGCGTAACGAGTATAGGCGATGATGCGTTCCAACATTGCACCGGACTTACGAGTGTAGATATTCCCGATAGCGTAACGAGTATAGGCGACTATGCGTTCTCTGGCTGCACCGGACTTACAAGTATAGATATTCCGGATAGCGTAAAGAGTATAGGTGGTGCGGCGTTCATTGCAACGGCATACTATGACAATGAATCGAATTGGGAAAATGACGTGCTGTACATAGGAAAGTATCTTATAAAGGCAAAGAGTAATATATCAGGTGATTATTCTGTAAAGGAAGGAACAAAGATTATAGCCTCTTATGCGTTCTCCGGTTGCGGCAGACTTACGAGTATAGATATTCCCGATAGCGTAAAGAGTATAGGCAATTATGCGTTCCAACATTGCACCGGACTTACGAGTATTAAGTTCCGCGGCACCGAGGCAGAATGGAATGCTATTGAAAAGGGAGAGGATTGGAATCTCAGAGTTCCCGAGTCTTTCCAGATAATCTACAATTACACAGGTGAATAAAATAAAGAAAACCGCGGATTTTCCGCGGTTTTCTGCGTTTTATAAGACTTGTCTCCTCGACCCATATGGTGGTATTTATTGCTGTGGGATAAGAAAACAAAAGCCTTCCTCCGGGAGGAAGGTGGCACGGCTCGCCGTGACGGAAGGAGCCCGCGTGCATTTTAGATATAAGTTCTTGATGCCAAAACGCATTCTCCTTCAGTCGCCTACGGCGCCAGCTCCCTCCCGGAGGGAGCCTTAAAATATACTTGCGTTAAAAAGTCGTCTCTTCGACCCTACAAGATTTTGTTAAAGAAAGTCTAACAAAAAGCCTTCCCCAGTGGGGGAAGGGGGACCGCGATAGCGGTGGATGAGGTGTTATTTGAAAATATAATTTTTTTGCCACTAAAGCCGTAACAAAATAAAATCATAAATAATAAAATAAAAATTACTTTTGTATAGAGGACACCTCATCCGTCAGCCTGCGGCTGCCACCTTCTCCCACTGGAGAAGGCTTATACAGTTTGCTTGCGTTAACAAAAGTCGTTTCTCCGATCCCTTACAAGATTTATTCGTTGAAGATGATTAAATATAAGGCTCCCTCCGCGAGGGGGCTCCCGACGGAGTCGGGTGGAGGAGTACACCGTGCACAAACGATTATTGTTTGCTTGTGTAAACAGTAATCGTTATAGATTTTAACTCCTTCCGTCAACCGCATCGCTCACACAAGGTTCGCTCGGGTTGCCACCTCCCTCGAGAGGGAGGCTCGTGGTAACACTCGCGTAAAAAAGTCGTCGGTCGGCACTGCCGACGGCTAAGAGTCGGGCTTTGTTCTCCTAAATTTGTAACAGCTCTCCCAATACCATCCGTCAGCAAGTGTGTAAAAAATAAAAAAGCCCCCATTCAAGGTTTTTGAAAGGTGGGGATTTGGGGGAGGAAAAACTTTTTCCTTAAAAAAGTTTTCCTCCCCCACAATATACACAAACTACATATATCAAACGCCAAAAAAGGCTTTTGCATTATTATAGGTAAGAGATGCTATAGTGTCGAGATCAACGCCGCGAGCCTCAGCTAAGGCAGAGGCGGTATAGAAAAGTCTACCCGAATGATTTATCTTGCCTCTGAAAGGGTGAGGCGCAAGATAAGGCGCATCGGTCTCGATAAGAATTCTATCGTCGGGAACAGAGGCGGCAACCTCTTTGATCTTTGCGGCGTTCTTAAAGGATACAACTCCCGAAAAGGAAATGTACCAGCCACGCTTTACAAGCTCGCGAGCCATCTCTGCGCTACCGCTGTAGCTGTGAAAAACGCCCCTCACGTCAGGATGCTTGAGAACGGTCTCAAAGCAGTCTCCGTGAGCCTCTCTGTCGTGAATAAGCACGGGGAGAGAAAACTCCTTGGCAAGAGCAAGCTGAGCCTCAAAGGCAAGACGCTGAGCCTCCTTGTTGTCCTGACGCCAATAGTAATCAAGTCCTATCTCGCCAAGCGCAACGATTTTGTGCTTCTCGCGCTCGGACAAAAGAGCGCGAATGCCCGAGAGCTGTTCCTCAAAGGACATTCCCTCTGCCTCAAGCTCCTCGGGATGAATTCCAACAGCGGCATACATTCTGTCAAATCGAGCCGCTTGAGCCACCACCTTGAGCGCGGACGGATAGCTTGCGCTCACGTTGACAACGCCCAAAAGACCACCGTCAAAGAGCTCCTCCAAAAGAGCCTCTGCGCCACTCGGATTCTCTTCTCCGTAAAATCTATCGTCATAGTAATGCGCGTGCGTATCAAAGAACGCACGGCTTACCATCTGCATATCTTCCATAACAAATTATCTTATACGCTCGCCAAGAGCCGTATCGTCTGCCAAGAATACTACCTTTACGTCCTCTTCACCGCTGGCAAGAATCATTCCCTGCGATTCGATTCCGCAAAGCTTTGCAGGCTTCAAGTTTGCAACAACGATAACCTTCTTGCCGATAAGCTGCTCGGGGGTGTAGTATGCTGCAATACCCGAAACAACCTGGCGCTTCTCGTATCCAAGGTCGAGCTGCATACAAAGAAGCTTCTTTGCCTTGGGAACACGCTCGCAAGAGAGGATCTGAGCCGATCTAAGCTCAACGCCCATAAAATCCTCAATGCCAATAGGCTCGCAGGGCTCAGGCTTCTCGGGAACGGCATTTGCCTTCTCTGCGGCAAGACGAGCAGCCTCACGCTCAGCCTCTATCTCAGCCAAGAGCTTCTCCTCATCGATTCGAGCGAACATAACTCTTGAGTCACCAAGCGTTGCGCCAATCTTAACACCGCCAAAGAGCTCCTCGGTTCCTATGGTTGCAAAATCAGCATCTCCTGCGCAGAGCTTTTCCAAAATCTCCTCTGCGGTCTGAGGAACGATCGGAGAGAGCATAACTGCGCCCCAACGGATCGTCTCAAGGAGGTTGTAAAGAACGGTTGCAAGTCTATCACGCTTGCTCTCGTCCTTTGCCAATGTCCAAGGCGTGGTCTCATCAATATATTTGTTTGCGCGCGAGAGCATGGTCATAACGCTGTCGATAGCATCTGCAATCTTGAACGCATCCATATTTGCAATATACTCACCGTACGCCTTAACGCAAGCCTCACGAAGCTCGGCATCAAGCGCATCTGCCTCTGTGGGAGCGAGAACCTGCTTGTCAAAATATTTCTTCTGCATATCAAGAGTACGCTTAACAAGATTTCCGAGGTTGTTTACAAGGTCAGTGTTATATCTCTTGATAACGGCATCGTAGGTAATACTTCCGTCTGCAGCATAAGGCATCTCGGAGAGCGCATAGTATCTCACGCCGTCAACGCCGAATCTCTCTGCCAATGCATCTGCATATATAACGTTTCCTCTCGACTTTGACATCTTCTCAACTCCAAAGTTAAACCAAGGATGTCCAAATACCTTCTTGGGAAGCGGAATATCAAGAGCCATAAGGAATATAGGCCAATAGATCGTGTGGAAGCGGAGAATATCCTTACCGATAATATGGACGTCGCAGGGCCAATATTTCTTAAAGTGCTCGCTCTGCTCCTCGTAGGACTTGTCAGCATCGTAGCCGAGAGCCGTGATATAGTTGGTGAGCGCATCAAGCCATACGTATACAACGTGGCGATCGTCGAAATCAACGGGAATTCCCCACTTGAAGGAGGTACGCGATACGCAAAGATCCTGAAGTCCCGCCTTCAAAAAATTGTTTACCATCTCCTTCTTTCTCGACTCGGGCTCGATAAACTCGGGGTGAGAATCGATATATTCCATAAGTCTGTCAGCATACTTGCTCATCTTAAAGAAGTATGCCTCCTCGCTTGCTCTCTGTACCTCACGTCCGCAATCGGGGCACTTGCCGTCCGCCGCCTGAGTCTCGGTAAAGAAGGACTCGCAGGGCGTGCAATACCAACCCTCGTACTTGCCCTTATAGATATCTCCCTTGTCGTAGAAGCGCTTAAATATCTTCTTTACGGTGGCCTCGTGGTAATCGTCGGTAGTGCGGATAAAATAATCATAGCTTGTGTTCATCTTATCCCAGATACCGCGAATCTCGCCTGCCACGCCGTCAACGTATTCCTTGGGCGTAATACCTGCCGCAGTTGCAAGATCCTCTATCTTCTGTCCGTGCTCGTCGGTACCGGTGCAAAAGAAAACGTCAAATCCGCGCGCTCTCTTATATCTTGCTACGGCATCGGTCATTATTATCTCATAGGTATTGCCGAAGTGCGGCTTTCTTGAGGCGTATGCTATCGCCGTTGTAATATAGAATTTTTCCTTCATTTTTTAAGTCCTCCTTTGATGGAAAAGCAAAATTCAATTATATCTCACTATAGACAAGCTCGTCCGAGAGTCTGTAGTAAACTATCATCATTTTAGGTAAGGTGTCAACAAAAAACAACACCATAAAAGTTGGCAACGCCAACGAAAGCGAAGGCAGAAAAGCCTTTATATATGCGGAATAAAGCTTCTTTGAGCTCTTCTTTTTCATAATAGCTCGGCTCTTTTTCAGAGAAACTCTGACACTCTCACCTCTTGCCGAGAAATATCCAAATAGAAATATCGGTCTAAAAAGCAAAAAAACACAAAAGCCAAGAACAATTCCAAGAATAATAATAAACAAGAACAGTCCTCTCGCCATTGCCGCAATCGAACTGTTGCCGCTGACAACAAGAGAATTACCAAACTTCATAGATGCAAATACGGGAATCAAGGAAATAATAAGCACGCCAACACTGATAAATCCGGCTCGAAGCAAGCCAAAATACCCAAAAGCCGGGCTTTTTGAAAATTCGTTCTTTGCCCCCATACCCTCTCGATAGATCCTATAAGAAAATCCAAAAAAGCTGTGGAATACCGGAAACGTAAAAAATATCACAAGGAACAACGTCAAAACAAAAGCCAATATAACGCCGCTATAGCTTATAATCGTTGCAACCGTCGGTGAGAAGGTCATTCCGGCAAAAATATTTACCACTGCAACGCTCAAAAGGTGCGCCGTATAAGAAAACAAAAATACCGGAGCTATTGTCACGAAGATAATTATAATTCCCCAAAAGACGAAATCTACGCGCCTACCCCTCTTACCGAGAAATACCGCCGCATCCTTTTTTTCAGTCTTTATATTCATAAGACCTCCATACGTCCTATATCGGACAAAATCAGATAAAATCACGAGCTGCAAAAACCTGCTCGATCTCAAAATCTCCCTCTCCGAGAATAAGCATATCCGCGCGCTTTGCTACGTCGATAGATCCAACGCTCTCAAATGCGCCGATCTCCTTTGCAGGAGCCTCGGTAGCGCAGATAATTGCGTCCTCAAGCGGAATTTTGCAAAATCTCATAAGATTTCTCACCGCCGCATCAAGCGTCAGCGTACTTCCCGCAAGAGCGCCATCGTGCGTTCTTGCTATACCGTTCGTAACGGTTACGGGATTACCCGCAATAGAATACTCGCCATCCTCACAGCAGGTCGCCTCCATACTGTCGGAGATAAGCGTGAGCCTATCTCTCTTTACAGAATAAGTGAGCGCAACTACCTCAGGAGAGATATGTATTCCGTCGCATATAAGCTCGGCAAAGGCATCTCCCAAAAGGCAAGCAGATACCGCGCCGCCATCTCGGTGATTCAATGGGGGCATTGCGTTATACAAATGCGTATATGCAGAAACACCTGCACTCTCGCATTCAACAGCCTCTGCATAGGTCGCCGCCGTATGTCCGAGCGACAGCGTGGCTCCTATCTCAAGAGCCTTTTTTGCAAAGCTCTTATCCTTATCAAGCTCAAACGCCGCGCTTATATGAAGCATCGGCAAGGAAAGATCCTCAAATCTGCAAAGCTCATCAGCAGAAAGCGCCGACAAAAGCTCCTTTGCGTGCGCTCCCCTCTTTTGAGGATTGAGATATCTTCCCTCAATATGAACTCCGCAAAACTGCGCACCCTTTTCTCCGTAAAACTCTTTTATTCGCTTTGCCGCAGAAAGCATCTCCTCAAGAGGTGCCGAGGCAAGCGTTGGCATTACGCAGGTAACACCGTGCTCGTAATAGGCAGACGCCATTCTTTGGAGCGCCTCGTTATCTGCAAGAAGAAAATCGTATCCGCAAATTCCATGCGTATGAACGTCAACAAGTCCCGGAACGATTCTTTTGCCCTTTGCATCGATTACCCTTGCATCTGCAGAGGAAAGGTCCTCTCCAAGCGAAACGATAACGCCGTCCTCGATCAAAATATTCATTGGGACAAAGCATCGGCTCTCATTTCTGAACACCAAACCGTTTATTATCAACGTACGCATAAGCCCCTCCTCTAAAATCAAAATAAATTAAAATGCGATCTTCAAAAGCAAAATATATGCAAGACCGTAATAGCTGATAACCGCAATAAGATCGTTTACCGTGGTTATAAGCGGGCCCGATGCAACCGCAGGGTCGATTCCAAGCTTTGAGAATATCATGGGAATTCCCGCTCCGGTGAATCCCGATATCATCATAGCAAACCAAAGCGCAAGTGCCACGCAGCTCGACGTGATGAACGAAAGCTCGGGCGCATTTCCGCGCAAGCAGAGATAAAGTCCGATAATAACCAACGAGCACACAGCCATAATAATGCCGTTAAGAAATGCTATTCTCGTCTCCTTAAACACGAAACGAAGCTTCTTTTTGCTCTCGGCATTCTCGCCGTTAAGCATTCTCACCGTAACCGCCAAGGACTGCGTTCCCACGTTTCCTGCCATTCCAAGTATCAAGGACTGGAAGCAGATAATAAGCGGAAGCTCTTTAACAATTCCCTCAAAAACGCCTACCACGGCAGAGACCATAAGTCCCAAGAACAAAAGCGCCGCAAGCCAAGGAATTCTCTTCTTTACACTCTGTATCGTAGGCTCTCCAATGTCCTCGTCGGAGGAGAGCGCCGCAAACCTTGCAAAGTCCTCGCTCATCTGCTCGTCAACAAGATCGAGTATGTCCTGAGTCGTTATAACTCCCACAAGGCGCTTATCCTCTGAGAGGACAGGCACGAGCTCCTCGGAATACTCTCTTATCCAATCTATGTTCTCACTTATACTATCATTATCGTATACAAAGGGGAAGTTGAGCGATATAAGATCGTCAAGCGAATCGTCTCTTCTTGCAATTATAAGATCCTTAAGCTCAAGCGTTCCGTAGAAGAATCCGTCCTCGGTGATAAATATCGTAGATATATTATCATTTTCCGCCGCCTGATTTATAAGACTGCGCATCGTATCCTTAACGCTCTTTCCATGCTCCACCGATATGAAATTGGTCGTCATTACGCTACCGAATTCATCGTCACTATACGAGGAAATAAGAGTTATCTCCTCCTTGACCTCCTCCTCGATGTGAGAAAGGACCTCGTTTCTCGTTTCCTCATCGAGCGCCTCAAGAGTCTCGACCGCATCGTCGACCTCCATCTGCTCGATAATATCTGCCGCCGCCTCGGCATCCATCTCCTGAATGTACTCCGCAACGTCATCGGCAAAAGGCAAAATATCCGACAGCGCCTCGCTGCCAAGCACGCGGAGAACTCTATCTCGCTCCTCGGCAGTCAGCTCATCAAGCACCGACGCTATATCATTATCGTGATAATCCGCCAAAAGCTCTCTTAATAGCTCGTCGTCGTTATCACCTCGGATGATAGAAAGTATCGCCTCACGGTAATCTCTCTCGTCTCCGTTTTGTAATACTTCATTTTCATTTTCGTTCATAGCCTACCTCCAAAATCTCGGGCTCTCAGCTATGCGCAAATTCTACTTAAAAAATCAAGGCAAGCTGAGCCCTTTGAATATGTATTTTTCTCCCTCGATAACTACCGTCGGTACTCATATTGCCCTCCTTTCGCAAAACTTATAAAATCAAAATTGCATACAAAATTATTATATCACATATCCGCAACTTTTTCAAGCATTTTAAAATCTTTTTGTGCTTGTATTTTCAAGATTATTATGCTATAATTATATATAAATAAACTATTCTTTACGGAGGCTTAATCAATATGAAAAAAATCATATCTGCTTTAACCGTAACAATTCTGCTTATCGCAGCACTCTGCTCCGCACTTCAAGCAAGCGCGCAGGATAATTATCTGCCCTCTTCCTACAACTCAGACCCGGAAAATCCGATGTACATGACATCTGTTAAAAACCAAGGCAAGTACGGAATTTGCTGGGCATTTGCAGCTATTGCATGCTGTGAGAGCGAGGCTATCAAAAACCACGGAGCCAACCCCGATGAGATCAATCTCTCCGAGCTTCACCTTGCATATTTTTCCTACAACTTCCAAGATGATGTCACGGGAGATGAAATAAGCACAACCGTTCCATTTTATGAGATCGGCGCAGATTCCACCTTCCCCATCTTTACTCTTTCAAAATGGATAGGTCTTGTTGATGAAAGCGTTGCAAGCTTTGAGGAATTTGCCGAAGATCCCACAAAGGTTCCCGACGAGTCCCTCAAATACGGAAACAACGAATACTACATAAAAAACGCATATACCTTTGATTACTCAACCGATATCGAGGATATAAAAAAGGCGATAATGGAATACGGCGCAGTTCAGAGCGCCTACTTCTCGGCAGACGAATATCACAACACGGATACATCAGCATACTACTGCCCCTCTGCCTTTGACATCAACCACGCAATAACTATCATAGGCTGGGACGATAACTATTCGAAAGACAACTTTGTCGAATCTGCAAGGCCCTCCTCTGACGGTGCATGGCTCGTTAAAAACAGCTGGGGCGAGAATATGGATATCAACGGCTATTTCTGGCTCTCCTTTGAGGACGCATCAATAACTAACGCTATTGCATACGACGTTGAGCCTGCAGCCTCCTTTGAACCCACTAACGTCTATCAGCATGACGGTGGATTTTCTCTCGTCAACTACGAATATGAAAGTATCTGCGTCGCAAACATTTTCCAAGCAAAATCCAGCGAGGAGCTTCTTTCCGTTAGCGTTTTCACCTTTGATGCAAACAACACCCCCTACGACCTTGAAATCTACGTGAACCCCGACAATCTCACCCCGGAGGACTTTTTTGAAAAGCCTCCCGTATATGAGCAAGAGGGCGTTATAAGCAAATCAGGCTTTGAAACTCTCGATCTCACAACTCCTGTAATCCTTAACGAGGGTGACGTATTTATAGTATGCATCGAAACCTCTGCGTGTATCGGATTTGATGCCCCTCAAGAAATAAGCAAAAACGGCGCTGTCGTGGCAGTATCAAACCCAACCACACTCCCAAATCAGACCTATATAGCGATAGATAATTACGCATTTTATGACACCGCCATCGAAGACGATGTAACACCTGTAAACGCAAGAATAAAGGCTTTCACCAAGAACTGTGATCTTGGTGAGGCAACGCTTGAGAGCCTTCCCGCAATGAAGAGCATTGAATACGGACAGTCCCTCAAGGAATCCGCTCTTATAGGCGGCTCTGTTATCGATTCTTTGCACAACACCGAAATTCGTGGAAGCTGGAGCTTTAAGGATTCTTCTCTCATCCCCGAGAACGGAGACACCGTCGAGGTAATCTTTACACCCGACAACAGCCACTACCAAACGTTTACAAAAGCCGTAACGGCTGTGGTGACCCCGTCATCTCCCATAATAGAGCTCGGCTTTGAGAAGACATCCTACTCGGATAGCGATCCTCTGAAACTCACCATATCCCTCAAGAACAAATACTCCGACAGCATAGACTCGTTCGGCACCGTAAGCTATACCTACAAAATAGAGGACGGCGAGCCCGTCTCGTTTGACGGAACTCTTCTCCCCGGAAAAGAGATGGAAGGCAAGAAAATCACGATTACCGCAACCGTCTCCGAGGTGGACGGAAAATATCTCATAGCAACTAAAAGCCTCTCGTTCACCGTTCCAAAAAGCTCAACACCTAATGAGGATTCACAAAAAGAAACTCAGGATAATAACGATCTCGAGAGCGAGACCCTTGAGCCCACCGACACCTCCGATACACAAACTGATGATAACGTAGACGAGAGTATCGATGAAGGCATAGACGAGAGCTCTGATGAAAACATCGACGAGAGCATCAACGAAAGCATCAACGAAAGCGAGGCTGAAAGCATCAGAGAAAGCCTTGAGGAAAGCGTTAAAGAAAGCGTAAAGGATAAGGTACTCGATTCAATATCCTGCTTCTCAAGCGCATCCATCCCCGCTATTTTCGCCATCTGCGCACTTGCCGCAGGCATCACATTTAAAAAGAAAAGGCACTAAAAGCTATGAATGATAAGAAAAACATCTACTCTGTTCCCGAGCGAGCTCTCTTCCTTGACTGCGGACGAAAGTATTTCTCTCCGAAATGGTTTGAGAAGGCTATCCCACAAATAAAGCTTGCAGGAATGAACGCTCTCTATCTGCACTTCTCCGAGGAAATGGGTCTTCGCTTGGAATCAAAGCAATACCCTTGGCTCGCAGGAGGAGATCATACCCTCTGCGTACACGGCTCGGCAAAGGGCGCGGCAGAGGACGATTCAAAATATCTCTCGCAAAGCGAGCTTCGCCACATCGTGTCGGTTGCAAAGGACAACGGCATTACCGTTATTCCATCCTTTGACTCACCGGGACATATGAACTACGCTGTAAAGAAATACAACAAGCACTACTCTGCGGACATTGGAAACTACTTTCACAAGGACGGGAAGGTATCAATAGTTCAAGGCTCAAGTTTGCCAGGTGAGACTGCGCAGACCCGCTATTCACGTGGCATTGATATATCAAACCCCGAGGCTGTAAAATTCGTTCGCTCGCTTTTGCTCGAATACGGAGAGCTCTTTGCTTCTTTAGGCTGCACGAGCTTTGACATAGGCGGTGACGAGCTTCTCGGCTTTGGCGAGAACATCGACGATTCCTATTCAAAATGGCAGAGCCTTGAGCACTGGCAGACCCTGGCTCGCAACCTCACAGGAGACAAAAACGCCGTTGCCTACGATGCGTTTTTGCTCTATATGAACGAAACCGCCGCTCTTATGCGCTCTATCGGGTACTCCTCTGTCAGAATGTGGAACGATGACGTTCTCCGTGACGGAGATACCGACTGGAGCTATGTATGTCAGCTTGACAAGAGCATTGACATCGAATTCTGGGTGCCCTATGCAAACGGCGCGAAGAACAACGTTCACACCTATCTTGACGCAGGCTACAACGTCTACAACCTTCTCAACTACTACACCTACTATATTTTAGGTATAGGAATGAAAAACGATGTAACTCCAAAAATGATTCTCGACGAATGGAACGCCTACGTTTTTGATTCAAAGGAAAACAACGTATGCGTAGACCCCGCAAAGCACAAGGTTTTAGGCGGCGCATATTGCATTTGGTGTGACAACCCCTCCGCTCTTACTGCCGACCAAGTTCTCGACACCGCGCTTCCATACATACAAGCCGCGGGAAAGAAGATGAATTGATTTTATAATATATTTTCGTGGGGGGAAGAACCCTTCTTGAAAGAAGGCTTTCTTCCCCCCACACCCCCTAACTCCCAAGAACTTTGAATGGGGGGTCTTTTTTTGTTTTACATAATTTGTTGATTGATAACAAATTTTAAATTTACGCAATGAATCTATATAAGCCTTCTCCTGTGGGAGAAGGGGGACCGCGATAGCGGTGGATGAGGAGTCATTTA
>JAZQZG010000021.1:0-6706 GCA_045633925.1 Eubacteriales bacterium | reverse complement strand
CTAGGTTTTCGCGAGAAGACCTAAAGAACGCACCAAATCTGGGTGTGGCGCAGTTGGTAGCGCGCTACCTTGGGGTGGTAGAGGCCGCAAGTTCAAGTCTTGTCACTCAGACCAGGAAAAGCATAGAAAACAGCCGTCTTCTGTGCTTTTTTCTTTTGTTTTTAGCGGTTTTTCATACTTTTTCGGTCAAACGGCCTCACCAATAATACCCTTGACCACAATAGCGACCACAATTGATTTTCTACGTTAAAATAAAGGAGAACGAAAGTTCAACACGTTTTTAGGGCATTCTTCTTGAATTCTCACATTATAATATATAAAAATAGGCTTGTTCTTCCCTGCTGTGAGGGTTGAACAAGCCTGTTTTTTCGCTCTCGACCACTTGTTTGACCACTATCGGAGAGTTTGCTCGTATTCAGTTGTTTTTATGAATCCAATATATCTTCTATCATCGGTTCAACTCCACGATCTATTACATCCGTTACAAGTCGTTGAGCTGTAAATCGGTGTACATCTTTGGCAACAAATCGCAATATATTGGCAGCGGTTTCATTTACAACATAAGGAAATTGGTCAACAAGCACCGTGTGTGCAAATGCAGCAAAAGGGTCATACGCAGCAAAAGATCTTCCGCAAACATCTCGGTATGATTGATCTATGCTTTGAATAACATATAGAGCATGCTCCTCACTCGTTTTCATAAACGCTAATAAAGCATCATCAAAACCGTCTTTGCATTGTAACAAATATGTAGATATCTTTTCGGCACTTAAATCGTAGATATAACTTTCTACTTCATCATCAAAAACTTTAGTCTTGATTTTATTCTCGACTTTTTCAATATTATCTGCTTGAGCTTTATAAGAAACAGCCTTTTCAAAAAATGTTGACAACTGTCCTGCATCGGCATATCGATACGCTGAATCGGAATTGGTCGCCTTTTCCGTAACGCTTCTGTATATGTGATGAGAATTTCGAGGGTCTCCAGTCATAATAAAATTGATTACACGCCCCAATGAATATACATCGCTTCTTTTGTCACCATCTTTTAATAACATGAATTGTTCTGGAGCACAGTATGAATATTGTCCTACGGCATTGGTATGCATAGTTTGATGAGAGGTAAATACATTTAAATCCTTTCCCAAACCAAAGTCGGCAATTTTAATCATTCCAGAAATAATAAAAATATTATTTGCACTTATATCACGATGAATAATATCCCTGCTATGTACCTCAGTCATAATGTGCAATATCTGCCTTATGCAATTAACTCTAATTGCATCTGTCAAGGTGTTGTCTTTTATATATTTATCTAATGTCGTTTCTGCTCGCTCCATTGTATAGGAGGCATTTCCTTCGTCAAAAGTGTAAACTTGAATAATGCCAAAAGCGTCTTTCAAGGACTTTGTAATGGTATATTCGCGCTTAAAACGGCTTCTGATACCTCTATCCATCAAATAATCATCTTTAAGCTTTTTCAAAACCAAGCCTGTTGACTTTTGCAAATACACATTTGCAAATCCTCCGTTTCCGATTGGCTCTAAGTCATCATTTTCCTTCACAAGATGATAGCGCCCATTGTTGCGTGTGATTTTGCATAAGTCTTTCTGAATTACGCGGTTAAATTCATTGTAAATCTTTTCGATTTTCTCGACAGCTTCAATTTCGGAAAGAGATTGTTCTTGCATCAAATATGCCTTGCTCAAAATTTTGTTCAAGAACGAATCAATAGAATGATTGCTTATTAATAGATTGATTTTATCGTATACATATACCCATCTTGATGGAAAGCCAGACCGATACACATCCGCAGCGCCAAAATTGTCATTAAAAAATCTTACAAGTTTGGGTCCAGATTTATATGTATAATAATCGCCTATATCTCCGCAAAAAATATTGGCGATTTCTTTTATAGAATCAGAACCAATCATAAAAACCTCCATTTCCTACATTCCCTGCTAGCTGGTGTCATTTTTTTGAAGAGTACTATAGCGTGAATATAATTAATAATCGTTTCTTAAACTCAATATCTTTGCCAATGTGCTTGTTATATCAAATGAGTCTAAAGGCTCCAATTCCACAATACCGTGATATTCACGCCTAACCTGGATAACTTTTTCAACATCCCCCTCAAAAGCATAGTACGGATGCGATAATTCAAGCGCATATTTTTTGAACTTATCGAAAGCTTCGGTTGTTTTGAATCTTACATAATAATGTTTAAAATCAGCCCTGTCATAAACCGCGTCATACCGCTCCTTAAGAACATTTAGTATGCCAACTTCTTCTTGATATTGTTCGGTTAAATATATATCTGGTTGCTCAGCTATTACATCGGGTATACATTTCCAGTTAATGCTTATTTGATCTAAAAGAGATATTTCGGTCAAATCTTCTTTTGATAATTCTTTTCTAAGCACATATACAATATGCAAAATAGGCGCTCTAACAAGATGACTTTCCTGTTCGCAAAATCTTCTAATACCACGTAATAATTCAACGCAATGATAGTTGCAGCACGAACAAAACAGTTTTTTAATACGAGCCGTTATATCTCTACAATTATTAGGGATTTTATGGCCATCCAAAATAGAATTCAACTCATTATATAATTGCTTTTCTTTACTATTCTCCAAATTTAATGGTTCATAAGATTTTCCATTAAGGTATGAAACCGCTTCGCTTTTAAATTTGTTCATGCAACTATTTAAGACATTGGTCTGAAGCAACAGATTTCGAATTGGTTCGTCCATATCATATAAAATGTTACGATGATAAATAGTGTTGATTTCTTCCAACTTCTCATCTGGTAATTTTTCAAAAATATATTGTGCCAACAATATGTCTTGAGCCGCTTGCGAAACAATCGCATCTTCTTCATCTTCAGAATACTCGTTTTCTTCAAAGGGATAAAGGGCATCTTTTATATCTTCGAGCTTATCCTTTATCTCACCTTCCAGCAAATATAACTCTGTCAATATCTCATCAATGCCCGGACGAAGTTCGGGATTTTGAATCCTACATTTTTGTACAATACCATCCAAAGGAAGCAGAAGAGGGTTTTTATCCGCGACCGTCAAAAATGCTTCGCCCGAAGGATTCTGTTTGGTAAAGAGTTCATTTATAATTCTTCCCAAAGCATATATGTCGCACGCGGTTGTAACCTCATCTGTAGCCAATTGTTCTGGGGCAGCATAACGACGATTACCAAGCCATTCTCTTTGCCTAGTTTCAATTGAATCCTCAAAATGTGCAATACCGAAATCAGTCAAAATTAACGTATTATCATCATCTATAAGTATGTTTTCGGGCTTCAAATCTCTGTGAATTATACCACCATCCTGATTGTGAATAAACTGAATTGCTTCGCACAGCTGAATAATATAGTCTAATAAAAGGAACGAATCGTTTTCTGTATCAATAACTTTTCTCAGGTTTTTAGGATAATATGGCATAACGCAATAGGCCATACCTCTATCCGCAATATAACCTAAAACCTTTGCAATGTGCTTGTGATCGGTGTCTTTACAAAACTGGCATTCATGAGCAAATCTTGAAAGCTTCTCGCGATTTCTATTCACATCATCATTCAATACTTTAATGGCATATGTACGAACATCTCCTAAAACTTCGGCTTTCCAAACAACTCCGTTTCCGCCTTCATCGATTAGCTCTGTGATTATATAACTATTTGATTCAAGTTCTAAAACTGTTCCGACCTGAATTTCCATTGATAAACCTCTCTTGTAATTTATGCGTGTAGGCAACGTATTTTCGATCTAAAATTAGACACCTTATTATACCATAAATTTCATTCTTTTTCAACCTTCTCAAATGGACATAACAACGGATTTCTCCACCCCTTTTATTTGCTTACTGCGTATCAAATATTGACTCCTTATATAAGGAAAATGTCAAGTTTTTTGAATTTTACTTGACATTTTGCTTGTTTAAAATTCCTTGTCAGAGTCTTCCATCTAATAAAAATGCCGTTAGCGGCAAAAATATTAGATGGGTTTATACATTAACAGATGGTTGTAACTTATGTAACTTTTGAATTAAGTTACATAAGTTACAACCCGAACGACAGCCGTTTTTTCGGCTGTCGCTTTTGTGTTTACATGCTCATCTCGAGTCCTAATGTGCCTTTTTCTCTTTCGCGGTTCATCTCGGCTATGAGCTCCGCAAGCTTTGCTTTGCATTCGTCTTCTGTTTTGCCGTACACGTTCTCTGAGATTCGCTTTCCGTTGACGGTTGGAGTGTATCTTCCCTGCCAGCAGTTCTTGCTTAACTGCTTGACGTAGCCTGTACCGGACCTGCGCTTTTTGCCCTTGTACGGCTCGAAGTCGGGACGAGGGTATGATTGCTTTTCTTCCCTCTCCTCTTCCTCAAAATCGGCTTCTTCTGCGTTACCAAAGGCTTTGTCAATCTTCGCGGCAGCGCTTCTCTGCATTTCATCGGTGGTGTGCGAATATGTATCGAGAGTTTCGCTGACCGAGGCATGTCCTAGCGTAGCAGACAATGTCTTAACGTCCATTCCGTACGCGAGTGCCATAGTTGCATAAGTGTGCCTTAACGCGTGGAATTTCACGTGCTTGCATCCTGCGTGCTCAAGTATTTGAGATAGCTTTTTTCTGCACGCGGTGGGGTCTCTCGGCTTGTCCTCAAACACCGGCGAAGGAAACAGCCAACGAGAGTTGACTGTCTCCTTGTATTCTCTCAGCATATCCAGCAGAGGCTTTTGAAGTATTATCGTGCGGTTCGAGGATTTGGTCTTCAGCTTACTCTCTGTAGGCACTTTACCGACCATATTTATCTGCCTTGTGATTTTCACTTCACCTGTCTCGAAGTTTATATCGCTCCACTGCAGACCGAGGAGCTCGCCTCGTCTTAGTCCTGTTCCGATATCAAGCATAAACATCTCGAAGAATCCTTCTTCCTTTGCCTGAATCATAAGCCTTTGCATTTCCTCTGGGGAGAGCACGTCTACCTCTGCCGAGCGCTTCGGAATCGGTGTGCATGCATCGGCAGGATTGGATAATATCAATCTATCCTTTACTGCGCGGTCGAGAGCTGCTTTGCAATGGAAATGAATGTGCCTTATCGTTGCCATTGATAATCCCTCTCCGTATATATCGCGTCTGATAAGCCTTCCGCCATACCTAAGCTCCGCATAGAATCTTTCGAGCGTGCTTGCGGTGATGCTGTTCAGCGGTATGTCACCGATTTTAGGGATTATTTGATCGTATATTCTGTGCTCATAGGTTACCTGTGTCGAGGCTTTTAGTCCGAGCTTGCAATAGGTCTGATACCAATGACTCATCCAATCGCCAAACTTCATCTCTGGCGAGATTCTATACGTTGATATTGTGCTGACCTCTTGCTTTAGCTTTTCAAGCTTATCAAGACACTCGCTCTTTGTTTTTGCGGTGACGTTTCTTGTCTTGGGATTGCCCTTTGAATCATATCCGACAAAGACTCTTGCCTCCCATCTACCGTCACTGTTTCTATATCTTACTGTTCCTTCTCCGTTTTTTCTTTTTCCCATATTTTTAAATCCTTTCCAAATAAATCTGTCATAAAATTGTTTACTATTTTTGATGCATTTTTCTGCATATCTGTTGTTACGTGTGTGTATGTGTCGAGCGTGAATGAAGCATCCGTGTGCCCGAGTATTGCCGAGAGTGTTTTGGGATCGACTCCGCTTGAAGCAGCATGCGTTGCGAATGTGTGCCTTAGATCGTGGAATCTCACTGTCGGAATATCAGCTTCCTTTAAAAACTTCTTCAGCGTATAGTATGCCGTTTGGGGATTCAGCGGTTTTGTGATATCGCTGACGCTTGGATATATCCATTCGCTTACAGCACTCTTTTTACGCTCCGAGAGCATTTTTGCGACACTCTTCGGGAGTATTATTTTTCTTCGGCTTCTCTCTGTTTTGGTCTCACCGATGGTAAGCTTTCCGTCCATATACGTAGCCGTTCTTTTGACAGACAGCTTTCTGTTTATTTCATCGTAGTCGCTCCATTTAAGAGCACATATTTCTCCCTTTCTAAGTCCGGTCATGCACTCAAGATAGAAGAAGTCGTACCATCCCTCATGCTCCTTTGCTACCTCAAGCAACCTATCAACCTCATATTCGAGGAGTATTCTTTTATCTTTGTAAACAATCTTGGGAAGTACAACACCTTTCGTAGGATTAGACGGAATAATTCTTTCCTTTACCGCACCGTCGAGTGCTTCGTGCAGAAGCATGTGTACCGAGCGTACCATTGAATTTGAAAGCGTGTAACCTTCCTCGGGATGCTCGGTTGTTCTTCCGCACTCCTTCAGCTTGTTATACATTTTCTGAATGTCCGCAGTTCGAAGATTGGTGATCGGCTTTTTACCTATGTAAGGGATCATATGCTTTTCAATATAATTCTTGTATCCGCGGTAGGTTGTAGGTCTTATCATATGCTTCTTATAGTTTTCAAGCCAATCGATTAACCACTCACCGACTGTCATTTGGCATTTTTCAACGAGGTTTGCACCCGCGTATCTGAACTTCATTTCATTGAACTTTTGAAGCAATGCCTTTTGCGTTTTCGCGGTGACGGTTTTAACAATGCACGATCCGTCCTTTTTCTTTCCGATTGTGATTCTTCCTTCCCATCTTCCGTCCTCACGCTTTCTTATTGTTCCGTCACCGTTAGGTCTTCTA
>JAZQZG010000020.1:0-9734 GCA_045633925.1 Eubacteriales bacterium | reverse complement strand
AGTCATTCAAGTTTAGTTTGAATCAACAAACACTTTTTTCACAGTTTCAAGATAACCGTATCCGTAAAGATCGTCAGGCTCCAGATAGCTTCCCTCCGTCCACTCATTCCAGCTGTTTACTACTATGAGCGGCGCCTTCATATCGGGGTGGCTGTTAACATAATCCTTCGCCAGCTCAAAGCCCTTTTGAACATTTTCGGGAGTGTTTTCAAGGCAGCGCCATTCCCATTTAACATCGGTAAATCTTATGGTATTATCCCATCCGAGCGATACATGCGGAAAAAACGGAGCCTTTACGGTCTCCTCAACGCATTTCCATTCAGCCTTGACATCCTCAAGTATGTCGGTATAATTTCTGTTCATCTTAGCGTAATCAAAGAAATTATAATGCGTAACTCCGTCAAATCCCGCCATATTTATAAAATCGAGAATGCTGGTGTTGTCATCAAGCATAGTAGCGCGGTACTTCGGGCTTCTTATCGTCAGGTGAAGCTCAAGACCGGGGAATCCCGCCTTTACCGTCTCGTCACGGAAATATTGCAGAGCGTCAAGAGTCTCCTTAACGCCCCCAAGACCGCGGACAAGGTTCTCCGTGTCAAAGAGCATATAAACGGGCTTTCCGTCGATCTTGTAATAAGACGGGTGAGTGAAATACTTTTCTATCGTACGGTGAACTATATGCTCAAATGTCTTTCTGTCTACGGCTCCGTCCCAGATCTCCGCCTCCTTATTCGAGGTTCTCTTATCCCAAAGCGTGGTGGCGGTGTGATTTGCCCACATAAGATAGAATTTGATCTTATCGTTATTGCGAGCCTTTAGATAGCCGTTATCAAGGCACTGCTCAAGGAACGGACGGTTGTCAAACCAATACCAATCGTAAATAAACACATTGACGCCGTGAGCCGCTGCCGCTTCTATCTCCATTTCCATAACATACGGGTCAGCCTCATTCACAAATCCCCAAAGAGGTCTTCTCGGCCACTGATGCTTCGGATAGCAGGGCTTAGCATCCTTTACTGTCTGCCACTCCCCATACCCTTCTGGCCAGAACATCCTCGTTCTCGGCTCGTCACCCGTATACGCCGGCCATATATATGCCGCGATATCGTACTTTTTCATGCTCTGATCCTCCGTTATAATCAAATTCTTTCATCTTGATTATAACATTTCGCGAGAATAAAAACAAGGAATATTTATGACACAAAAAGTATTTATTTTTGATTTTTTCTGTACTTCAGCGGTGTAGCGCCGAATCTTTCGTAAAAGCTCTTAAAAAACTCCGTTCTGTTTGAAATACCGCATTCCGAAATTATCGTGTCTATACTCTTATCGGTCTCGACAAGCATCCTCTTTGCTTTCTTCATTCTGCAATCCTTGATATAGGCAACAGGCGGTTTCCCCGTATACGCTTTGAAAATTCTTGAAAAATGCTCTACGGTATATCCGCATTTAGCCGCGATCTCGTTTATCAGTAGTCTGTCGCCGCAGTTGCGCTCGATATAAGCGAGAAGCTGATCGTTTATCGAAACCCTTGCACTTTGATTTTCGGTCATCTTCCGAAACACGACGCTTAAAAGCATTGAAAGCGCGGAATATATTATAAGCTCGCCTGCGGGAGCGCTCGATCGCTGCTCTTCCTGAGTCCAATCAAGCAGCATTTCTATTCTTTTCTTCTCTTCACCGTCGCAATGGAGCAGAAGGTTATCCTTAATGATACGGCCCGAAAGATCCGAAAAATCGCTTAAATGAAGCAGCAGAAAAACATCCTCCGTACCTTTAAGCGTTTCGTTTACATATTCTGGCTTAAGCATAATATCCACATAGCTTAGATTCCCGATCGGCGTAACGGTATGACGGCAGTGATAATTTATCAGAAGCATATCCCCGCCCTTGACATGATACTCCCTGTCGTCTATTTTGTGGACCCCTTTGCCGCTCAGGGTATAAACCATTTCTATAAACTTATGAGTATGCTCTTCTTCCGTCTTTTTTAGATCAACTCTGTTGATAAAGTAATCGTTATCAAGGTCAAACTCGCCCGCCTCTTTTTTCTTTATAATACCCATCGTTCTTTCCGTTTCAGCTTGTTTTAAGGTAATAAATTGTACCATTTATTATCATGCCTTTATTATATCACAAAAGCTATTACTTTGCAACAGTGAAATAATGCTGAACAATATAAAATAATGATCGGTCAATAACTTGCTTCTCATATTCTTAATACGCCGTATTTTCTGTAAACCGCCCCTTCAACATTAGATATATCGGTGTACCCGATGGTACGGGAGCAAAGGGATCATTCATCGAAATCAGCTCGATGCGCGTTCCGGTAGGGTAGTGATTTTTGATACGATTAATTTCTTGTATGCTCATGTATCTCCTTTCTGTTTTTGTTTTTTCTTTTTCTGTACTTCTTAATGAGTAGGGCTACGGCAATGAAAAACATGCTTCATTTTTGATCTCCTTTCTTGAAAATAAAAACGAGGACTGCAGAATTAATTTCTACAATCCTCGTTTTAGACATAAATAGTTTAAAATATTTTTTGAAATAAACGAAAAAAGGGGAGTTTGTGCGATTAAAAAATCACGCAAACTCCCCTAAAAAGTCGATTATTTAAGTGGGGATCCCACCTCATGGTCTCGCTGCGGCTCTAACAGTACAAATGACTGTTATTCACTCACACTCGGTCGTTCACTTCGCTCCCGCGCACCCGAGGTAAAGGTGCAGATCCTCGCAGGAATCGTGCGCGATGTATAACCCAAAATCGAGGCTTTTTTCTTTATCTTCTGTATTCTCGCTTCGATGCATAAAAAAAGAGCTGCCTCAAACGCTCTTGAATTTGCATTTGAGACAGCCTCACTCGTTAAAGCTTCAAGTGTTTTAGGTCTGTGTTCAAGTATTACTTGGTTTACCTTAACCGTTCTGTAACCCGTTTTGGATTTATGGCATTTATCTCTATGCGGACATCTTCCGCACTTGTCGTTGCTGTAATATTTAGTTGAGATTGTATATCCGTTCTCTGTAGTCTTTTTGCTTTCTCTTCTGAACTTGAGTTTTCTTCCGTTAGGGCAAGTATACTCATCTCTCTCCGCATTGTAATCCATATTTTCTACAGTATACGGATTAGCCTTGTAGCTTCTTTTCTTGCTTATCTCATAATTCTGAGGTTTAATGAAGCATCTCTGTCCGTTCTCTTCAAGGTACAGATAATTCTCGCTGCTTTCGTATCCTGCATCGGCTACTATGTTCTCGAATTTTCTGTTAGTGTATCTTCTTATTCTGTTAAGAAAAGGTATTAAAGTACCTACGTCATTTCTGTTAGAGAAGGATCCTACGCCTACAATATACTCGCTCTCTACACCTATCTGTATGTTGTATCCCGGTTTAGGCTGACCGTTACGCATATAATCTTCCTTCATATGCATAAAGGTTGCATCGGTATCCGTCTTTGAAAAACTGTTTCTGTTACCGAATTTACCGAGATGTGAGCAGTATTCTGTCTTTTTAGCTATATATTCCTCTAAAATCTCAATATCTCTCTGTAACTGAGTCTTGTGCTTTCCTTTACCCGAAGCGAATACAAGGTTAACCCATTGTGCTTGACAAAGCAAACCTTCGTAGCAATCTTCAATGGATATATCTTCGCTAAAACCATATCTTTCGCACAGTACGGAAAGGAGAACAGTTATCTTCTTTTCGAGTTTAGCAAGATTCTTTTCAACAACACTTTTCCACACGAACGTATATTTGTTTGCGTATGCTTCTATCTTCGTTCCGTCTACGAAAAGATTCTTGTATTTTACCTCTCCCATTTCATAAAGCTTATTTACAAATTGGTAGAACAAGCCTTCTATGACCTCGGATAATTTCTCATCTTCAAACCTTGAAATTGTTGCGCGGCTTGGTGCAGGCTCTCCGTTTAAAAGCCACATAAAACGGATATCTGTTTTACAAGCTTCCGCAATAGCTCTTCCTGAATACATATGCTTCATATATCCGTACACGATTAACTCAAATATTGTGATTGGGTTCACTTTTCTCCAACTGCGAAGATATGTATTGAACAACTCTGTATAGTCCAAACTTTCACAAATTTCTGCTACTTTGAATACGAAATCTCCTTCGGAAATACAAATTCCTAAATCTAACGGTAAAACTACTTGATTTTTCTCTCTCATTGTTGTATAATTATCTCGCTTTCGGTAGGTTATTTTTGGCGATTTAATTATACCAAAAAGCGGATGCTCAATACCTTTCGGTAAAGAACATCCGCTTTTTTCTTTTTTAGGCTATCTTAATGAGACAGCCCCTTTTGTCAATTAAAAATATAGCAAATATTTTAATTTCTATTGAATTAATTTTTTAAAAGTGTATAATAGTATTGTAAAGTTGTGATACAACTTGGCGAAAGAGAGGTTCTATATATGACAGATAGAATTAAGAAAATACATGAGGAATGCCGCATTCGCGGTCTAAATGGAATGCCAACTCATTTTATGGCAGATTTGCACGGTGCTGTTTTGGGTAGATTTAAAGATCTTCCTCACTATGAAAAGCTTGCACGCGCTATGGCATACGCGATAGAGAATCAGCCTGTCTTTGCCTATGATAGCGACGGAATAGGCGGCAGAGTTTACTATAACAAGGATGCTAATCCGGAGGTGATGAGTCCGGAGCTTGATTGGCAGAGTGATGCATACAAAGAAATCAAGGGATTTTGTCCGGAGGTAGACCTTCTTCGTGAAGTACATATGATCAATGGCTCGAATAAAGGTCACGTGTCATGGAGGTACGATCGAATTCTTTCCATGGGTGTAATAGGCCTCAGAGAGCAGGTTGAGAAATATCTCGAAAATCCAAAGGACGAGGATGCACGCGCGTTTTATGAGGGTGTTCTTATAATGATTGATGCGCTGCTTGCATTTAATGATAAGCATATAGCTGAGTACGAAAGGCTTGGCAATTTCGAGCTTGCCGAGAGAATGAGGAGAGTTCCGAGATATCCGGCTGAAAGTTTCCGTGATGCAGTTCAGTCGTATTTTATGCAGCATATTGTCGTAATGCGCGAAAATCCTTTTGGAGGCAACAGCCCGGGACGTCTTGATTACTTCCTCTGGCCGTATCTTGAGCGCGATCTTGAAAAGGGGATTTGCACGCTTGAAGAGGCAAAAGAAATAATAGAGGAATTGTTCTTAAGAATAGATGAGAGAATATACAATTCTGATGGATGGGGAGAAACCATAGTCGTTGGCGGAACTAATCCTGACGGAAGCTCCGCTGTCAATCCGCTTACCTACATAATGGTAGAGTCTATGATCGAGATGAATATAACGCATCCATTAGTCTATGTGCGTCTGCCCGAAAATCCCGATGAAAAGATACTGGATTTGTGTGTAAAATATATGGTCAACGGAAATAACCGCGCTCAGATATTATACGATCCCGCCATAATGGGAGCAATGATTGAATCGGGAGTTCCTTATTCGGATGCGGTAAATTATTATTGCGGCGGCTGCATGGAGATAGGTGTTCAGGGCGCGAATTCGGATTTCCTTTATTTGAGCTGGGTGAACACTGCTAAAATGCTTGAGTTTATGATAACCGGCGGTGTTTGTCTTAAGACGGGTAAGCAGTATCCAGCATTCGTCAGCGAAAAGGGGCTTCTCGGCTATTCCGACTTCGAGAGCTTTTACCTTGACTTTATAAGGGAAGCAAAAAGACTTGTTCATCTCGATTTGAAGCAGCAGGATTACTATACTAAAACCGCTGAGAGAAACCGTCCGTCGTTCCTCTTGTCCTCTATGCTTGATGACTGCCTTGAAAGAGGCAGAAATATGCACGGTGGAGGGGTAAGGTATCACGATTACGGTGCTACACCGTTGGCGTTGCCAAACACTATCGACTCGCTTATTGCAATAAAAAAGGCTGTATTTGATTTGAAAATTTGCACAGCAGAAGAGCTTGTCGAAGCCCTTAAGGTTGATTATCGCGGATATGAAGCACTTCAGAATAAACTGAAGGCGCTTCCAAAGTACGGTATGGATAACGATGAAGCGGATGCGTTTGCTAAGAGAGTTATGAACGATTTTTCTGAGATGTATCAATCGTTTGATACCATATACGGTGGCAAGGGCAAGCCTATAATTTTGACGTTCACCTTTGCTCCGGCGGCAGCCCGCATGCTCGGAGCAAGATCTGACGGCAGCAATTCGGGAACACTTGTGGCGCACGGAATAACTCCTCATAGCGCATCCATGACAAAGGGAATTACGGCGGCGATAAATTCTATTGGAAAACTGTCTTACAAATGCTTTACCGGCGGAGCATCAACCATGTGGGATTTTGATAGTTCTTGGATAAATGAAGATATTATGAAGGCTGTTTTGAAAACATTTATTGACAAAAATGGTCAGATATTCCAAGGAAATACTACTTCTGTAGAGGATTTGATAAAGGCAAAAGCAGATCCGGAAAATTATAAGCACTTAATTGTGAGAGTCGGTGGATATTCTGCAAGGTTTGTAAATCTCAGAGAGGATTTACAGGATGAAATAATTCAAAGAATGAGGCATACATGCTAAAAATTAAAGGTAATATTTTTGATATACAGCGCTTTTCGGTTCACGACGGTCCGGGAATACGCACCACGGTTTTTTTAAAAGGTTGTCCACTGAGCTGTATTTGGTGTCATAACCCCGAATCGCAACGAAGCTCAGATAACCTCGCATTTTATGAAAATAAGTGTGTAAAATGCGGTGCATGCATTGATGCTTGTCCTAATAACGTACATACTATTGACGCAGAAAAACATGATTTAGATAGACACGGGTGCGTATCTTGCGGTAAATGTGTTGAGGCTTGCTCCTACGGAGCGCTCGAAATTTACGGAAAAAGAGAAACCGTTGAGTATATAATTTCAGAGGTCGCACGCGACAAGACCTTTTACAAAAACTCAGGCGGCGGAATGACCGTTTCGGGCGGTGAGCCGCTTATGCAAGGAGATTTCCTTGTTGCGCTTTTAAAGAGCGCAAAGGAGGAGGGAATACATACGTGTATTGAAACCTCGGGCTTTGGCTTTGAAAAGGTTGTACGAAGCGCAGCAGAGTATACCGATATATTTCTCTTTGACGTAAAAGCAACAAGTGATGAAAAACACAAGGAGCTTACGGGTGTTCCGTTTTCACCGATAAAGAAAAATCTTTTGCTTCTCGATTCCCTTGGAAAAAGCATAGTTTTGCGTTGTCCGTTAGTGCCGGGAGTTAACACGGATGATGGGCATATTGAAAGCATTGCCGAACTTGCAGCAAGCCTTGAAAATCTTATTGAGGTTAATGTTATGGCTTACCACACGCTCGGAAACGGTAAATACGATGCGCTTGGTATGGATAACAAAATGAGAGGCCACGATGCAATGAGTAAAGAAGACAAGGAAAAATATATCAATTCTATTTCTGAAGCAATAAAGAAGAGAACTGATAAGAGCATAAAGGTCTGCTGATTTCTTGCTAAGCAAATTTTTAATAAGGGGATCCTATGGATAAAAAAGCAACTCTTATAGTTCATAAACCGTTGATGATGTTTCACTGGGGAAAAACTGTTTTTGCACGTTTTCAGAAGAACCAAAACAAGTACGGTACGAAAATATTTCAAATCAACTCTTTATAACGATTAATACTACGCGTTATCATTTAAAAAAGCTCTATAAATTTCTTGAAATTCATACGGTGCAGGAGTTAAAAGAAATTGTGAATAAGTATAAAGTAGTTTTGTAAGATTTTAGTAACTTATAGGAGCTGTCTCATTGAATTCTTTTAAATTACATAAAAGTACGGCAGAGGCACTGTTTTTTGACAATGCTTCTGCCGTTTTTATTCGGTTACGCCTAAATGAGACAGCCCCTTTCAATTTATTACTAAGTAAGTTCAAATCCCGTCCGCGCGGCTATTTGGGCATTTTGCATCTATTAAAATTGCACTTCGAAAATAGGTACAAAAAAGCCCAGAAGCCTTATGGCATCTGGGTTTTTTTGGTTGGCATCTATTTTGTCAACACAACATGTGTTGTACTGCCAATTTAGATGCCACGGCAGAAAAGTCAATAAAATCAAGGCTTTTTCAGCATTTGAGGTAATTTTATGTGCATCCTAAATAGATGCCACTCAGATATATTTTCCACCGATTTTGAACTATCCATGTTTTCGATGCAAATTTTGAAGTCTGGCAGATAATTCCTCCGGCCCTCGGTATTATACTATAATTAGTGACAGCTATGACCGCCGCAGTTATGCGTGCCGCAACCGTGATCTCCACAATCATGCCCACCTTCTCCATGCTCATGGTCGTGGTGGTCGCACTTGACGTTAGGATTATAGCCGAGATTGTTCGCAAGATACGCCTCGACCGCTGTATCGCAAGAACCGCTGACACCGCCGTAGAGCTTGATGCCCGCCTCCGCAAGAGCCATCTGTGCGCCACCGCCGATACCTCCGCAGATGAGAATGTCAGCGCCGATGACCGTCAAAAGTCCCGCAAGTGCTCCGTGTCCCTGACCGTTGGTGTCGATTACTTCAGAGGATATGATCGTATTATCCTCAATCTCATAAATCTTGAACTGCTCCGTGTGACCGAAATGTTGAAAGATCTGTCCGTTTTCGTAAGTAACTGCAATTTTCATATTTTTATACTCCTTATCATAAATTACATTTCCCAGCTTCCGAGCCAATTAGAGAACTCCATATAGATCTCCTGCATTTCAGCAGTAAGCTCTTCTCCTTTGTTAAGCGTGAATATCCAATCCTCTTTGCCAAACTTTTCTACGTATTTGTATTCGGAAGTGTAGTTTTCATTTTCAAGCTCACCGAGAGCCTTGTTTGCAAGTGCTTCCGCTTTACGAACATTGGCAACAAGATCCGCGAACGCTGTTTTATCTACCGCCTCGATCTCGGCTACGATAGAGTCAAAGTATCCCTCCTTATAGCCGTAATTGTACTGCGCGCCGTCTTTATAGATAAAGCGTTCTGCATCACTCGCATAAAGAAAATATCCCGGAACGATTTCGCCGTTTTCATTTGTATAGCTATTTACGAAATAGGTATTCCAAGCACACAGGAAGTTGACGTAATCATACATTTTGTAGATATCATTCACTACGTCTGTATTGGCGATCTTCTGCCAAAGTGCCATATCCTCGGAAAGATCCTCTGCTTTAATTATGGTATAGGTCGCATCTACGATCTTGCAGCAGAATTCATATCCGTACATATCGGTAAAAGGCTTATCTTCACTCTCGGATACTTCAAGAGTTCCCACTACTTGAATTGCCTGAGTTGTATAAGAGAAAGACTCTCCCTTCTTAGGATATATCTCCATTGTATTGGAAAGCTGAGAGGTATTCGGTACGCAGAACGGACAACTCTGATACGGTAGGTTCATCAAAAACATAAACGAGCCATCAACAGGTGAGCTTGTCGCCATATAACCGCTGATGGTCACGAACGTTCCGTCAAGGGTTTTTAGATAATCGTATCCGGATGCAGCCTTAAAGCTGAGCTTGGTAACATTTTCTCCATTTGGATCAACGGGATCGTCTTTGGCGCAAGCAACAAAGGACGAAGTCATAATGGCGAGTAACAGAAAGATTGCCGCAAATTTAATAAGATTCTTTTTCGTTTTCATAATCAATCCGCAATGCTATCCTTTCTGGACATACAGAACGTCCAAATTACCGTGGGAAG
>JAZQZG010000019.1:0-29064 GCA_045633925.1 Eubacteriales bacterium | reverse complement strand
TATGTAGGGTATGCCGATGAATAGAAAACAAATAAAAATCATCGCAGAATGACCTTGTGTGAAAGGCTCCCTTGTGTAAAGGGAGCTGTCAGCGAAGCTGACTGAGGGATTGTTTTGTGTGAATTTATCTTTTTACAATCCCTCCGTCACGGCAAGCCGTGCCACCTCCCTTTACACAAGGGAGGCTCTGGCTTAATTCCGCTTAAGCGGGTTTACCTAATAATTGCGAGGCTGACAGGCCAATAAAAAGCGCACTTGCCAGTGATATTCACGGCTATGCCCGAAACTGAAATACCGCCCGCTATGCGGGTGGATTGTTATTGCTATTTTGAAGATTTAAATAAAAATTTACAAACAATAGGATTTTTTGCCATTATTATATATTATAATATTCATAACTATATTTACAATCAGCTTTTGGAGGTGTAAAGAATACGTTATGATAAAAACTCTGGCAAAAAGTATTCGAAATTACAAAGTAAGCTCGATATTAGCGCCTACGATCATTGCGTGTGAGGTAATACTTGAATGTTTTATTCCATACGTTACAACGCTTTTGATCAACCACATAAACGTTGCCGATTCGTCGGCAATAGACGTGTCGGGCGTGGTTAAATACGGACTTATCTTGATAGCTCTTGCTTTTGCGTCGCTCACTTGCGGTGCGCTTGCAGGACATTTTGCGGCTATTGCGTCCTGCGGATTTGCAAAGAATCTCCGCCATGACGTTTACGCAAAGATTCAAGGATATTCCTTCTCAAATATGGATAAATTCTCGACGGCAGGTCTTGTTACCAGACTCACCACCGATATATCTAACGTGCAGATGGCGTATATGATGATTATTCGCTCGGCGGTAAGATCTCCGCTTATGCTCATAGTTGCAACGGTTATGGCTATAAACGTAAGCCCCAAGATGTCACTTGCGTTTGCGGTTATAATTCCTTTCCTTGCGATAGGACTTATTATCATAATCGTGAAGGCGTATCCCGTATTTAAGATGGTATTCAAGAAATACGATAAGCTTAACAACTCCGTTCAGGAGAACGTTGCGGGAATGCGCGTTGTAAAATCCTTCGTTCGTGAGGATTACGAGAGAGAGAAGTTCGCAAAGGCATCCGACGAGGTTAAGAATGGCTTTACTAAGGCAGAGAAGATACTCGCATTCAACGGCCCTCTTATGCAGGTTGCATTCAACGGACTTATGCTTATGGTATGCTTCTTTGGTTCAAGACTTATAATAAACACCAATGCTCAGGATCTTGATATTGCAGGATTTTCTGCGCTTTTGACCTACGGCGCTCAGATACTTATGAGCCTTATGATGCTCTCTATGATATTCGTTATGATGGCAATGTCGATAGAGTCTGCAAACAGAATTGCGGCTGTTCTTAACGAGGAGAGCTATATAAAGAATCCCGAGATGCCTATCGAGATCGTTCCCGATGGAAGCATTCTCTTTGATAAGGTATCCTTCTCCTATTCAAAGGAGGCGGAGAAGCCTGCGCTCTCGGATATAAATCTGTTTATTGCTGCGGGCGAGACCGTTGGTATCGTCGGCGGTACGGGTAGCGGTAAGACGAGCCTTGTTCAGCTTGTTTCAAGACTTTACGACGTAAGCGACGGCGCCGTTAAGGTAGGCGGTATAGACGTTCGTGATTATGATATCGAGTCCTTGCGTAACGAGGTTGCAGTTGTTCTCCAGAAGAACGTGCTTTTCTCGGGAACGATAAAGGAGAACCTCCGTTGGGGTGATCCCAATGCGAGCGATGCTGATATCGTGCGTGTTTGTAAGCTTGCGGCTGCGGACGAGTTTGTATCTACCTTCCCCGAGGGATACGATACTATGATAACTCAGGGGGGTACCAACGTATCGGGCGGACAGAAGCAGAGACTCTGTATCGCAAGAGCGTTGCTTAAGAAGCCTAAGATCCTTATTCTTGACGACTCCACGAGTGCGGTTGATACCAAGACGGATGCGCTTATACGCCGTGCGTTTGCCGAGGAGATTCCCGATACGACAAAGATTATCGTAGCGCAGAGAATAAGCTCGGTTGAGCACGCAGATAAGATAATAGTGCTTGACGGAGGCTCAATTGAGTCGGTTGGCTCTCACGAAGAGCTCCTTGAGAGAAGTCCCATATATCGTGAGATATACGAGTCTCAGGTAAAGGGGGTATCGGAGAATGGCTAAGAGCAGAATGAATATGATGCCCGGAAGACCTAAGCCTAAGAAGGGCACGATAAAAAGAGTTTTAAAGCTTCTCTTTAAGACCTATCCTTGGCAGATGGCGATAGTTTGCGTATGTATCGTTCTCGTTTCCTTCGCATCGACCATCGCAAGTATATTTATGAATATGTTTATAACGCATATCGAGGGTGCGCTTAAGGGCACTACCACCGCAGAGGCGGCTCTTGGCGAGATAACAAAGCTTGTATTTATAATGCTTTCTATCTATGCTACCGGATGGATATGTAATTTCATTTACACCCGAATTATGGCGATAGTGACGCAGAGCTTCCTTGATACTCTGCGCCGTCAGATGTTTGACAAGATGCAGAGCTTCCCGATCCGTTATTTTGATACCAATGCGCACGGAGATATAATGTCGCACTATACAAACGACGTTGATACCATTCGTGAGCTTATATCGGTAACGATTCCGCACCTTATACAGGCGGCTCTAGTGGTTATATTCTTGGTATTTAATATGATTTACCTTAGCGTTTGGATGGCTCTTGTTGTAGCGGGTGCGAGCGTTGCTATGGCGTGGGTTGCAAAGACTGTTGGCGGAAAGAGCGCTAAGAACTTTATGAAGATGCAGAGATCTATAGCAAAGACCGAGGGATTCGTTGAGGAGATGATGGAGGGACAGAAGGTCGTTAAGGTATTCTGTCACGAGGAGCAGAGCATAGAGGATTTTGATAAGATCAACGAGGAGCTTTGCGAGAATGCAACGAAGGCTACGAGATTTGCAAATATCCTCATGCCTATCATGGGTAATATCGGTAATATCCTTTACGTTAGCGTTGCCTTCATTGGTACCTTGCTCATAATAAATCAGGTTCCGAACATCGGAATTCAGGCAATCTTTGATTCTGCTGCGGCAGTGGTTGGAATAGCTACGGTAATTCCTTTCCTTAACGCATCCAAGCAGTTCTCAAACAACGTAAGCCAGGTATCTCAGCAGATAAACTCCATAGTTATGGCTATGGCGGGAGCTAGCCGAGTATTTGAGCTTATCGATACAGATCCCGAGTTTGACGAGGGCTACGTTATGCTCGTTAATGCAAAGGTTGTTGACGGCGAGATCACCGAGACCGAGGAGCGCACGGGTATGTGGTGCTGGAAGCACCGTCACGGCGACGGCACGATAACCTACACCGAGCTTAAGGGTGACGTTACTATCGAGCATATGGATTTCGGATACGTTCCCGAAAAGCTTGTGCTCAAGGATATAACTCTTTATGCAAAGCCCGGTCAGAAGGTTGCGTTCGTTGGAGCTACCGGAGCAGGTAAAACCACTATTACGAACCTTATAAACCGCTTCTACGATATAGACGACGGTAAGATCCGTTATGACGGAATCAATATAAACAAGATACAGAAGAGCGACCTCAGACGCTCGCTTGGCGTGGTTCTCCAGGATGTAAATCTCTTTACGGGAACCGTTATGGACAATATAAGATACGGAAAGCTCGATGCGAGCGATGAGGAGTGTATTGCGGCGGCAAAGCTTGCAAATGCGCATGACTTTATCACTCGTTTGCCCGAGGGATATAATACTATGCTCACTTCGAACGGAGCAAACCTCTCGCAGGGACAAAGACAGCTTATCTCAATAGCGAGAGCAGCCGTTGCAGATCCCCCCGTTATGATACTTGACGAGGCTACATCGTCGATAGATACGAGAACAGAGGCAATAGTTCAGCGCGGAATGGATGCTCTTATGAAGGGCAGAACGGTATTCGTTATAGCGCACAGACTCTCTACCGTTCGTAATGCGAACGTAATTATGGTTCTTGATCACGGAGAGATAATAGAGCGTGGAACTCACGATGAGCTTATTGCTCAGAGAGGCAAGTATTATCAGCTTTACACCGGAGCTTTTGAACTTGAATAAAAGAATGGAGTCAATAAAATGACAGAAAATCAGACAAGCTATACTCTTGGAATAGATATAGGCTCTACAACGGTCAAAACCGTTCTCTGTGAGAACGGTAAGACCGTTTACAACAAATACAGACGTCACTACTCAAAGGTGCGTGAGACTGCGCTTGAGATGCTTCACGAGCTTTATGAGCTTATCGGAGATAAGCCCTTTTACGTAGCGCTCTCGGGCTCCGCGGGACTCGGTCTTGCGGAATCTGCAAAGATACCCTTCGTTCAGGAGGTCTTTGCTACGGGCGAGACCGTAAAGAGACTTGCTCCCGATACAAGCGTTGTTATAGAGCTTGGCGGTGAGGATGCAAAGATTATCTTCTTTGAGGGCGGAACAGACGAGCGAATGAACGGCTCCTGCGCAGGCGGTACGGGCGCGTTTATAGATCAGATGGCAACTCTTCTCGATATGTCCGCTGATGAGATGGACAAGGAGAGCCTTAAATATAAGAGAATATATCCGATAGCATCAAGATGCGGAGTTTTTGCAAAGACCGACGTACAGCCTCTTCTCAATCAGGGTGCTACGAAAGCGGACGTTGCGGCAAGCATCTATCAGGCGGTGGTGAATCAGACTGTTGCAGGACTTGCGCAGGGAAGAAAGATAAAGGGAAAGGTTCTCTTTCTCGGAGGCCCTCTCTACTATTGTCAAGGCTTGAGAGATAGATTTAAGGAGACCTTGAAGCTCTCCGATGAGGAGGCAATATTCCCCGATTACGCTCTGTTTTCGGTTGCGCTCGGCGCATCTATATATGCAAGCAAGACAGGGGAGGTTCACTATTTTGAGGAGCTCTCTGAGAAGATCCGCTCAAGCATAGGCACGGGCGGTGTGAACCGTCTTCCTGCGCTCTTTGAGAGCCGTGAGGAGTATGATGACTTCTGCGCTCGTCATGCAAGCGCAAGTGTTGAGAGCGTGGATATAAATACATATTCGGGAAATGCGTATCTTGGAATAGATTGCGGAAGCACTACGACCAAGATGGTATTGCTCTCCGAGGATAAGAAGATACTCTTCTCCTATTACGATTCAAATAAGGGAAATCCCGCATCGATCGTAAGAGAACAGCTTTTGAACATATATAAGCTTGCCGCAGACAGAATAAAGATCGCAGGAAGCGCGGTTACGGGCTACGGTGAGGAGCTTATAAAGAACGCGTTTGGCGTTGATATTGGCGTAGTCGAGACGATTGCGCATTACACGGCGGCAAAATATTTTATGCCGGACGTAGATTTTATACTCGATATCGGCGGTCAGGATATAAAGTGCTTCAGAATACGAAACGGAGCCATCGACGGAATAATGCTCAACGAGGCGTGCTCCTCGGGATGCGGATCCTTTATCGAGACGTTTGCGCGTTCAATGGGCTATGAGATAGCCGAGTTTGCGCAAGCGGGACTTTGGAGCAAGGCTCCCGTAAACCTCGGTAGCCGTTGTACCGTATTTATGAATTCCTCTGTAAAGCAGTCACAGCGTGACGGCGCAACCGTTGAGGATATATCCGCAGGACTTTCTGTCAGCGTAGTAAAGAATGCAAT
Organism: Eubacteriales bacterium; assembly: GCA_045633925.1. GTDB lineage: Bacteria > Bacillota > Clostridia > Oscillospirales > CAG-272 > HGM12713. Next base: position 23,366 of record JAZQZG010000019.1, on the reverse strand, counting down.
ATACAAGGTAATTCGTGCAGGCTCGCCCGATGAGCTTGGCGAGAATATAGTGGTGCAGGGTGGAACCTTCTATAACGATGCGGTGCTCAGAGCCTTTGAGCGAGAGCTTGGCAAGAACGTCATCCGTCCGAGCATTGCAGGTCTTATGGGCGCATACGGAGCGGCGCTTTATTCGATGAAGCTTGAGAAAAGTGAAATACTTGACGTTGCAGCGCTTGAGAGCTTTGAGCACAGCTCAAAGACCTCGATATGCCACGGATGTCAGAATAACTGTCATCTGACGGTAAATACATTCTCGGGCGGAAAGAAATTTATCTCGGGAAATCGCTGTGAGAGGGGACTCGGACTTGGTACCGAGACCGAGAAGGTACCAAACCTTCATCACTTTAAGCGTTCCTATTTTACGAAGATAGAGGGACGAGCAGTTTGCAAATATCCCGAGGCTACAAGAGGAATTATCGGACTTCCGCTCTCTCTTGGAATGTACGAGCTTTTGCCCTTGTGGTACGGAATATTCAGAAGCCTTGGCTTTGAGGTAAAGGTTTCGCCTATGTCAACAAAGGCGATATACGAGAAGGGTCAGTTCTCGATTCCCTCGGATACGGCGTGCTATCCTGCAAAGCTTATGCACGGACATATCGAGTCGCTTATCGAGATGGGCGTTGATGCAATATTCTATCCGTGTATTACCTACAACGTGGATGAGGGTGATACCGATAATCATTTCAACTGTCCCGTAGTTGCGTACTATTCCGAGCTTCTCGGCGGAAATATGGATTCTTTAAAGGATGTAAAATTCCTTTATCCGTATCTTAATATAAATAAGAGAAAAGAGCTTGCAAAGGGACTTTTGGCGATGACCGATTTTCATTTTGCAAATCGAGCTATATCCAAAAAGGAGATAGTGAGAGCGATAGAGAACGGCTTCTGCGAGTACGATGCTTATATGGCGGCTGTAAAGGCAGAGGGCGAGAGAGCTATTGCCTTTGCAAGAGAGCGTGGCAAGAGAATTATGGTTCTTGCAGGACGTCCGTATCACGTTGATTCCGAGGTAGGACACGGTATAGACAAGCTTGCAACGTCCTTGGGATTTGTGGTTGTCAGCGAGGACAGCGTTTTCCATCTGGCAGAGCCTATATCGGTAAACGTCCTCAATCAGTGGACGTATCACGCAAGACTTTACAGAGCGGCGCGCTTTGCGCGAGAGAACGCTGACGTTGAGCTCGTTCAGCTTGTTTCCTTCGGATGCGGAGTCGATGCGATTACAACCGACGAGGTGCGCTCGATACTTGAGGACGGCGGAAAGTTCTATACGCAGATAAAGATAGACGAGATCACCAATCTCGGAGCTGTAAAGATTCGTTTGCGCAGTCTTATGGGTGCGCTTGACCAATAAAATTTAACAAAGTAGGTGTTTTTATGCAAAAGGAATATATTTCCTTCACAAAGGAAATGCGAGAGGATTATACGGTACTTATTCCTAATATGTTACCTATGCATTTTACCCTTATCAGCAAGCTTCTCAATAATTACGGAATAAAGAATGAGGTGCTTTTCACAAAGGGTAATAATATAAAGGAAACGGGACTTAAATACACGCACAACGATGCGTGCTATCCTGCTATAATCGTTATAGGACAGTTTATAGAGGCTTTACAGAGCGGCAAGTACGATACGCACAAGGTTGCGCTTATGATGTTCCAGACGGGTGGCGGATGCCGTGCTTCAAACTATATAAATCTTATTCGTAAGGCGCTTAAGAAGGCGGGATTCGAGTACGTTCCGGTTATATCCTTTAGCTTTGCGGGACTTGAGGATCACCCCGGCTTTAAGCTCACGCTTCCGATGCTTCACAGAATGATGTACGCTGTATTTTACGGCGATCTTCTGATGCTTCTTCGCAATCAGTGCAGATCCTATGAGGTAAATGCAGGTGAGAGCGAGGCTGTTGCGCAAAAGTGGGTAGATAAGCTCGTTGCGGAGATGACGGACGAGAGGGTATCCTATAAGAAGGTTAAGGAAAATTACAAGCTTATAATAGAGGATTTCAAGAACATTCTTCGCAAGGATGAGAAGAAGGTAAAGGTCGGCGTTGTCGGCGAGATATACGTAAAGTATTCACCGCTTGCAAACAACGATCTTGAGAACTTCCTCGTTTCCGAGGGCGCAGAGGTAACGGTGCCGGGATTGCTTGATTTTATGCTTTACTGTATCTACAACAGCATTGCAGATTACAAGCTTTACGGCAGGGGAAAGGCTCTTTATCCTGCAATGAAGCTTGTGTATAAGTTCCTCTTGCATAAGCAGATGGATCTTATAAATATTATAAAGGAAAACTCGGATTTCGAGCCTCCCACGTATTTCGATCACACCGTAACGCTCATCAAGGGCTATATCGGAATCGGAACCAAGATGGGAGAGGGATGGCTTCTCACCGCTGAGATGCTTGAGCTTGCAGAGAAGGGAGTGCCGAACATTGTCTGCACTCAGCCCTTCGGATGCCTGCCCAACCACATCTGCGGAAAGGGAATGATGCGCCCGATAAAGGAAAAGAATCCTAACATAAACATCGTTGCTATAGACTACGATGCGGGAGCAACCGAGGTAAACCAGGAAAACAGAATCAAGCTTATGCTTGCAAATTCAAAGGTTTCGGATTGAGTGAGATATGATAGATAAGGACGTGTCGATTCGACGGCAAACTACGGTGTCGGCATCCAAATGGCTTTTTGTTATTTGCTTTTTGGTTTATGCCACGTCGTATATAGCAAGAGGCAGCTTCTCCTTTGTGAGAAGCACGATGCTCTCCGACGGCGCAATAAGTATAGGTGTTGCGGGCGCGATCAGTGCGGCGTATTTTATATTCTACGCCGCAGGTCAGCTCGTAAACGGATTTTTGGGGGATAGAATATCCCCCTTCCTTATGGTCGTAGTGGGGCTTTCGGTCGTTGTAATATCAAATATTATGATGACTTTTGTTCAACCGCAGTGGTTTTACGTGCTCTGGTGGGGAATCAACGGCTACGGACATTCAATGCTCTGGTCGCCTGTGTTTTTCATTCTTTCAAACGTTGTAAACACGAAAATCCGAATATTTTCGCTGACGGCGATCTCTATATGCTCACCGCTTGGAAAGATTATGAGCGCACTCGTATCAAGCGCGGCAATCAGTGACGGAAAATGGCAGAGAGTATTCTTTGTAGTGTCAATGATAACCGCCGCTGTTCTGCTTGTGTGGGTGACGAGATACGTAACGCTCAAGGGAAAGGGGCAGATAGGTCTTGCAGAGGACGTTGATAGGTCGAAGGATGCGGCGGAGGATTCGAGTGGCGTTGCAAGGAGACGCATTATGCCTCTGCTTTTGGTTAGCGGAGTGGCGATAATGCTTCCCGCAATGCTTGTTCACGGTCTGTTTTATAACGGAGTTGTGGAGCTTATACCGACGATACTTTCGGATCAGTACGGAATGAGCGCCTCCATGGCGGCAATTGTTGATATAATCATTCCGATAATGTCGATAGCGGGAATATTTTTTGCTAATTTCGTTTATTTTAAAATATTTAAGAAAAACGATATGAAAAGTGCGGCGTTTTTGATGACGGGAACGATTATTCCTATCATAATAATGTTCCTTCTCGCTATATTTAAGAGAGAGGGATATATGATAGGGCAGTATGCGGATGCCGTAATATTCGTCGTCATATATGCGCTTGTATATCTTTTGCAGTTCGCTTTCAATCACGTGGTAATAGTGTTGTTGGCTTCAAGGTTTGCAAAATATTCAAGAGCCGCAACCCTCTCAGGACTTGCAAATGCAATAAATTACGGTGGAAGCGCAATATCGACCTACGGTATGACGTACGCTCTGTTGAGACTTGAGCTTTGGCAGACCGTGCTCATCTGGGCGGCGGTTCTCGTTTTTGCTTCAATACTCGTGATTTTGTCAACCGGAAAATGGACGAAATTTGCCAAAAAGGAGCGTCTATTAGACGAATAATAGGCAAAAATGGCGGCAAATGTTGACAATGTGACAGTTTTGTGATATAATATTTTTTACAAAAATTATATTTGACGTAAGAAAGGGATTTATTATGGTTAACGTAAAACGTTTGATTACGCCGATAATAGCTTCCGGTGTGGGATTGTTCACGTTTATATTTATGGCATTGAGTTATTATGCTAATTCTTTTGGCGGTATAAGCGGATACAAATCTATCGGAAGACTTTTCAAATCATCTGCAGACGCATCGTTTTTGGCGGTGCTTGTATCGATTCTGCTTATATGCCTTCTTATTGTGGCGGTGGCAGTACTTGCCGCAGGAATCTTTGGATTTATCAAGGAATGCATTAACGTTGACGTCTTTAAGGACGAAACAATGCTTGGACGCCTTTCCGTGTTGTCCTTGAAGGTGTATCTTATAATCGACGGTGCAGCGGCGGCATTATATTTATTGTTCTGCATAATAAACGGATTTGATATTTTCCCCGGTGTGGGCTTCTGGTTCTTGTTGATAATAGGTGTTGGCGGTTTTGTTACAAACTACGTTTTGAACATCAAGTTTGCCGCAGAGATTGCCGATAGATCCACTATCAGCTACAAATGCTCTTCTTGCAACTCTTCTGCAAAGGCATCTGAGAAGTTCTGCTCTAAGTGCGGATCTCCCGTAATTGCAGTTCGTAACGCTCCCGCTCCCGAGTATCGTTGCTCCGCTTGTAATGCAAAAGCAACGGAGAAAGATAAATTCTGTTCTAAGTGCGGATCTCCCGTAATTATGATTCAACCGGCAACCATGAGTTACCGTTGCTCTTCTTGCGGTGCATCAGCTAAGGAGAATGAGAAATTCTGCTCTCAGTGTGGCGCTCCCGTAATAGCTGTTCGCGATGAGATTAATGCAGGGCAGAGCAATATTTGATTTTGCGAAAAAGCCTAAAGGGTTAAAAATTAAATTGGGCGGTATGGTTGTATTAGAAAAAGTCTATTTTTAGTGATTTTTGTTGACAACCGAATGGTTTTGTGATATAATATTCATATTATATAAATATTTATTCAATTTTATTGAAATGAAAGGGGATATTAAAATGGCAGACAACGTAAAATTTCAGTGTTCGTCTTGTGGAACACCTGCGCCCGAAGGCAGTAAGTTTTGTACTGTGTGCGGTTCTCCCGTAATTGCAGTTCAAGCTGAAGAGCCCGTTGCGGCGCCTGCAGATGAGACCGTTGCATATGATGCATATTCAAACGAGCCTCAGGAAGCAAATGAAAACGAGGCGTATAACGAAAACGCTACAGAGGGGGCAGAAAACACCGAGCAGACGGTAGATTCAGGCTTCTATTATCAGAATCCCGAGGCAGCGGCTCCTGCAAAGAAGCAGAATTTCTTTAAGAAGCATCTTAAGCTTATCTGCATTATCGGTATTGCGGCAATTCTTATAGCGGCAGCTATAGTTGCATGCGTACTTATTTTCGGTGGTTCGTCTCAGTACGTAGAACCGACTAACGACATCATGGTTTTGTATAAGAAGTCCGATGACGTTACCTACATTGTTGATGGCGATTCCGTTTATGAAAAGACTATAGACGGAAAAGCTTATTTGAGATTAACTTCTGTTGATGGAGAAGTTGCTCTTATAATGGATGAGGAAGATACCCTCTACATCTTTGACGGCAAGCTTGAAAAGATTGTTGATGACGTTGGCGGCGGAATTCTTTCTGATAACGGAAGCTCTGTAGTATACGTGGATAAAGAGGATGTGCTTTTCTTCTATGATGGAGGAGAGTCTAAGGAGATTCTTGATGACGCTTCAAAGGTGACGGACGCAGTTATCTCTCCCGACGGTAAGTGCGTAGTTTATGTTGATAACGGAGATCTTAATCTCTACGATGGAGATACCGAGAAGCTTGTAGAGGACGTAAAAAGAGTATACGGTGTATCCAACGGCGCAAAATTGATCTATTACATGGATGAAAATGATTCTCTTCGTGTTTTAAAGGGCGACGAGGATATCAAGCTTGGCAAGGGAAGCTTTTTGTATTTCAATTCTGACCGTACTCAGGTGATATTTACGAGTGGTGATAATGGCGAGAATTGCTATATTTCCGAAAACGGTGGGGAGAAGGTAAGATTCTCTAAGACGGGAATTTCATCTGCTTCGTTGTATCAGCTTGCGTTGTATGGAAAGATTGTTAATAGGTCTCTTCCTGTAAAGAACTTTGGCGATATGTATTTCTTGGATAACGAAAATACTCTTTGGTATGTGGACGGCGATTTTGTTGCCACCGAGGTCGAGAAAGACGTTGTTGGTTATTACATAGCAAAGAATAATTCCAAAGTTGTTTATTATCATAATGATAAGGATAAACTTTACCGTGGAGAAGGACCCGATTCTGAGTTTACTTGTATAGGTAAGGATGTAGCCCGTTATTATGTCACTACCGATGGAGATGCATGCTACTACGTTGATAGAGATGCTACTCTCTTCTACGTAGACGGTGAGGGTGATGCTGTAGAAATAGCTAAAGACCTTGATGGCGTAGATATGACTCACGATAATTACGTTATTTTTAAAGAAGAAGACGACGATAAGCGTTATTACACCTATAACGGAAGTGAGAAGAAGGAAATCGACGTTATACCCGATGGAGACTTTATGTTAGACTTGGATACGAAATTTGCAAACACATATTTGTATATCTTTGATAAAGACGAAGATACCGGTTATGCGTACGTAGCAACTAAAGGCGTTGACTTTAAGTTGATTATGGACGATCTTAAAGAGGAAGATTTTAATAAATAAGTTTAAGCGGACTGCAAATGCAGTCCGCTTGTGTTTTGTGAGAGAATGAAAAGAGGCGTTAAGCCTCTTTTTATTTTGGTGGACCGTAACTGCATTAATGCAGTTACGGTGCTTTTAAAATTTACTGTTCTTCGTTAAGCTGTAAAATGAATTCAATTATGAATGCTGAGCTCCAGGAGAAGTGATTATGACTCTTTCCTGTTTGTGTCTTTGTGTCGTAGTTTTCGTATATGTATGGAAGTCCTTTGTGACACATATTAAGAATAAATTCTTTTATTTCATCGGCTGTTTGCTCGAATCCGTAATCGTTAAGACCTTTTACAGCAAAGAATGCTATGTTTAACCAAGTAGGTCCACGCCAGTAGTCGTTGTTGTAGCCTTCGTTGTCATAGGAAACGGACGGCATTCCGGGGTAGAATTTTGCTGTATCACGCGCGATTTTATTCATGGATTCTGCGCGATTTTGAGATGCAGTACCTATAAATAACGGCATAAAGCTTGCAGGGGAGAGAACTGTACTGTATTCACCGGTTTTTCTGTTTCTGTCAACGTATGCGCCGATGGAGGCGTTGTAAAGTCTCTTTTCAATCTCGTTTGCCAAAGTTTGCTCTTTTTCTTTCCAATCGGTTCCGTCTATGCCGAGAATTTCAGCCATTTCTGCCATTGAACGATAGTAAAGAACCATATAGCAGTTGAGGTCTATAGGATAAAGATCCGTGATAGGTGCAATATCCCAACGGGGTGAATTATCCCAACCGGATTCCCATCTTGGATGCAAATAATCATCTTTTTCGGGATTCTGCTGTGCTGAGTAGAAGAATAAACCGTTATCAAAACGTTCGGTGCGCCAGAAGTTTTCATATCGTTCGGAACGAACGTAGTTTCTGCGTAAGAAATCTATATCTTCGGTAGCCTTGTAAACTTCAAGTACGCCCCAAGCGAATACAGGAGGCTTTGAATAGTTGTCCATTATTCTTCCGTCGGGGTGCACCACATCAGGGATAAGTCCGTTTTCTTTCTGGAACATAGCAATGCAATCAATGCAGCTCTTTGCCAATTCGGCATCGTAGCGAACAACGGTCATTGCATGGAATACGGAATCCCAGTTCCAAATGCCTGCTGTTGATCCCGACCAAGGCGATATAGTGGGGGAGTTACCCCAAGGCATATTTTCATCTTGTAAAGTGTTTTCGGCAAGAACCTCGTAAGCTCGCTTTAAGAGTGCTATATCTCTGTCGGATAATGTAGATTTATATTGATTTAACCATTCTGTTTTTGTCATTTTGTCTCCTGCTGTTATGTTGATTTCCCAATTTTGAGTGATTGTTATATCTGTTTGGGTTGTTTCGTTTGAAAGTAAAAAGCTCAAAGAAGATATAAGCTTTTCGGCTGCTGACTCTGATGAAAAGGCGATAACGTATTTGTTTCCTATAAGCGTTGCGACAGCCTCATTGTCTTTTAGATTTTTGTACACGTCTTGTGATTCTTGGTAAGAGGTTTCGCCTATGAGAATTGCCGGCCCATTATAGGGTTCCTTTCCAATGCCGACGAAGTCGGTTTTTAAAGAAGGTCTTGTACCGGTTTGGGTTTTCAAAAGTTCTCTTATTTGATTATAAATCTTTTTCTCCAATGCCGATGCCAATTCTTTGCGCATAATTTGTACATTATATGTACCATTTAAAAATATGCTCAGTATTGATTCATCTATCTCTGTGTTTGTCTCTGTTGTTTCGGAGCTACTTTCTTGATTTGTTTCGGATTCGGTATCCGATTCAAGAGATGTATTTGTTTCAATATCGATATTCGGGGGTGTAGAGGGTAGGGTGATTTGATCGGTCTCGGATAAATCCGGTTGATCGATTGATGGTAATGTATCGGTAGATGGTAACGTTTCTGTTGGCTTCATAGTTGGGGTATTACATGCAACGAGTGTTGAAAATAAAATTAGCGTTGCGATAATAAAAGAAATTATTCGTACAGATGGTGAATTCATTGTTTGTCTCCCTAAAGCAGATGTTTATTAAAATGCACTACAATTATAGCACAAATTATAGTTTTTTTCAATGTGTAGTTTTGCCAAAATTGCAAAAACGTAATTGTGCAGAATGGGAATTAAAGAGTTTGAAATGCTTTTGCGGAAGGAAGTCGTTCTTGAATTTTGCTCGATGTTTTGGATTTAACTTTTTGTAGCATCTCGCAAAATTCTTCGGTCACCGTTCGACTCCTTCCTCGGATCGGTTCAATCAAAATAAAAAAGAGGCGTGAAGCCTCTTTGTGCTTGTTTGCCCTCGGGGAGTCGTTCTTGCTTTTTGCTCGATGCTTTGGATTTAATTTTTTGTAACATCTCGCAAAAAGCTTCGGTCACCCTATCACTTAACAACTCACTGGGTTGTTTTGTTCACTGCGTTCGACTCCCATTTAAAAAGCTCCGTAAAACAAAAAAGAGGCGTGAAGCCTCTTTGTGCTTGTTTGCCCTCGGGGAGTCGTTCTTGCTTTTTGCTCGATGCTTTGGATTTAACTTTTTGTAGCATCTCGCAAAAAGCTTCGGTCACCGTTCACAAAACAACTCACAGGGTTGTTTTGCTCACTGCGTTCGCCTCCTTCCTCGGATCAGTTCAATCAAAATAAAAAAGAGGCGTGAAGCGGGGAGTCGTTCTTGCTTTTTGCTCGATGCCTTGGATTTAATTTTTTGTAGCATCTCGCAAAAAGCTTCGGTCACCGTTCGCAAAACAACTCACTGGGTTGTTTTGCTCACTGCGTTCGACTCCTTCCTCGGATCGGTTCAATCAAAATAAAAAAGAGGCGTGAAGCCTCTTTTTTATTTTGGTGGACCCGAGGGGAGTCGAACCCCTGTCCGAAAACCTCTTGATATGACCTTCTCCGAGTGTAGTCCGTTATTTGAAATTCCCCTCGCGCGCCGTCAACGGACAGACTGCTCGTTTGGGTAGCCATTTTTTGCGTGGCAGGTTCAATGGCGAACCACCTGCGCACGTGCATCGCTTACTTGACGCTCGGTCCGAGGCCGCGATACTCCTCGGAGGAACGGGTGGCGTTAGTGCCACAGCACTGCCCTTAGGCAGCCATTGCTACTTTTCTATTGTTAGCGTTTAATTTTAAGTTTGGACCTTTTTAGAGATTGTCCGGCTCTACTCGCTTATCATACCTCAAAATCCCCGTCGAAACCTTTACGGGCCCATATATTTTAGCCGCCTTAGCGGTTAAATTCCTTCATTTTACGGTCTATCTCTCGGTTGACCTCTTTCTTTGCTATCGTATCTCTCTTATCGTACAGCTTTTTACCTCTGCAAAGACCGAGCTCTACTTTTACGTTCTTTCCTGAAAAATAAAGCGACAGCGGAACGAGTGTGTATCCCTTTTGGGTGAGCATTCCGTTGATCTTCATTATCTCTCTCTTGTGCATAAGGAGCTTTCGCTCGCGTCTTGGCTCTCTATTGAATATATTTCCTTTTTCGTAAGGGCTTATATGCACACCGAGCATAAACAGCTCTCCGTTTTTTACCGAGCAGTAGGAATCCTTTAGGTTAACCGCTCCCGCTCTTATACTCTTGACCTCTGTTCCGAAGAGTGCTATGCCTGCTTCGTACTTCTCGTCAACGAAATAATCGTGCCATGCTTTTTTATTCTGCGCAATTACCTTGCCGCTCTGTTTCTTTTCTGCCACAGCTACTCTCCTTTCAATCTTTGTCGGTAAATGATATTATATCACACTTTTTTGCTTTTTTCAAGAGCTTTTTGCAAACTATCAAATATTACGGCTGTCTCTGATTCGAGACAGCCGCTTTTGATTTTATTTTAATTCCTTTGCCTCTCCGCCCGACATCTCAAGTATTTTCTTTGCCGCTGTGCTGAATTCATTAGCCTCGACTCTCAGCGGCTTTGTGAGCTTTCCTTTTGCCACGATCTTAACGTATTCTGCGTCAATTGGCACAAGTCCTTTATCCTTCAGTGTCTGCATATTGACTGTCTCGCCTGCCTCAAAGCTTTGCGCTATTTTATCAAGATCAATCTGTGCTTGGAGCATCTCGCCGTGGCTTCCTCCAACTGTGCAAAAGACCTTTTGCTCGTCCTCGAGAGTATCCTTTGGGGCGCTCAATCGCGCGGTAGGCTTTTTCTCGGCAAGGAGTTCTTTTTTCTTTGGGGCAGAGATAAGCTCTTGCTCCTTTGCTTTCTTCTCCTTTGCCTCGTTTTTTACCAGCAAGACTATCGTGAGTCCGAGCGCTAAAGCTGCTATGGATAAGAATACTGCGAGTATAAGCCCGTTTTCTGGGAGCACTCTTGTCATAGCCGAGCCTGCGGGGAAAACTGCCGCCATGGGAAGCTTTTGCATGATTTCTTCACCTCGGTTCTTTTTCTTCATTCTGATATAGAGTATCGACGATAAGATTATAAATTCCGCCGCGATAAGGAATATAAGAAATATGAGCAATGGACTTACGTTGACTGTTCCCTCGGCAACTATGCACAAGGATGCAAGGCGAGTGATATCTGCGCTGAGCAGTGCATCGATTCGCTCTATGGGGTAAAACTCTACGTTGCCGTCGGAGCTGACTGCCGCAAGTCCTATCACGTTCTCCGAGAGCATCTGGCTTGGCAATAGAAGCTTTAGTGCATACCTTGACGCCTCCGGACTTATATCCGAGAGCGAGACGTTAAGCGTTGCCAAGATTTTTGATGAGCTGAGGAGCTTGAGCGTCTGCTCGGACAGAGGTGAGCTTGATATAATTGTCTGTTTTTTTGCGGCGCTTTGTATAGCTTCCTCAAGGTCGCTTTGATTAGATGCGTTTATAATACTGACGTTGAATTTTGCATCGGATACCAACGCATTTTGACTGTGGATGCTTGCCCAAAGACCTAAAGCGGTGTCGTATCCCTCGGGATATCGAACCGATGGTAGATTGAGATTGTTCAAAGCATCTGCGCTTGTATAAAGAGCATCTTTGTTTATCTCCTTCATAAGCAGGGTATAGTGGAGCAGTAGCTCTCCTACCGAGGAGAGATTTGATATCTCTGTGACCTCGGATATTTTTGCTGTTGCTTCGCTATATATTGCTTCTATGGCGGTTAAATTTTCTGCTGAGTATAGCGAGGCTTCGGATTTGTACTGTAGAAGGGCGTTGGCAAGGGAATCGAGCGCGTTTGCTTTTTCGTCTGCAAGCAGATCGTTTACAGCGCATATCTTCAGTATTGCTGAATCTATTATTGCGGCGGCTTCTTCCTTGGTAGCTCCGCTTGAGAGATCGGCTTGCGCTTGCTCGATGATCTCAAGTATTTTATTGTAGTTTTCAGCAGAGTAATTTGCCGATGCCTGAACGTATTTATCGAATCTTGATAAAAGGTGTGCTTTGTATCCTTCAAGCTCTGCCTCTTCGGCTGAAACTAATGAATTTTCAAGGCTTTTTAGGTATTCGCTGTAGAGCGCCAACACCTCCTCAGTGCTCTTGCACAGAGAAACGCTTTTTGTTGCAGTGCTCTTGGCGGAGTCTATTAAATTGTAGATTTCAGCACTTTTTGAACCTGATACATATTCGAGGCTGCCGAGCTTGTATATGGCTTTTTGAGCTTCTTCTGCGATTTTGTCTACGTAAGCGGTTACGGCTCTTGAAAGGTCTATTGCGCCGGCTTCATTGATGACTTTTGCGGCTTCGTTTAAGAATTTTTGCCAAAGAGCTTCAAGAGACGCGGCGTTTTCTGCCGTTTTTGCGTTGGCGGAGTATATAGAGAGTTCTTCTGCGGAGGATTGGAATTCCGACTGCTCCTCTGCGGTGAGAAATTGCATGTCGCTGATCTTCTTCTTTGTGTTTTCTATTTCTTTTTCTATTTCATCCGAGGTCAGAAGGCGGTTTATTTTGAATATTGCGCGGTTTGCCTGAGATATCATCTCTCCTTTTGTGGTGCAGAGCCTTATTTTGCTTTGTCCTTGAGAGATTTCCTCGATAATTGATGGGTTGGCGGAATTTCTTGTTGAGATCCTGACTCGTGCGCACTGGTGCGCTGTAGCGAGTCTGCGAACAGCTTGATCCTTCGCATCTTCGATTTTTCCCGTGTACACCCCAAGATCGTCAAGCGATATCTTTTTGAGTTCTGAGGAAAAATCCTTTACAGCCTTCTCAAGCTCTGACGTTTCATCGCTTGTAAATTCTTTGAATTCATCGGTGGATAATATGGCTCTGTATTCGTTTATTATTTCTGCAAGCGCAAATGCTTTTTCGGATATTCTGCTTGATTTGTTGTAAAAAACGTCAATATCTTTTCGCGATATTTCTTTGAGCTCATCAACTATAGATTCGCATAAACCAAGGTATAATTCGTCGTTTGGCAAGAGGGCGGTTATCTTTTTTCTCAGGGCAAGATTGTATTTTTCGGCAATTGTGTTTATCTCGCTTAAAAGATATGCCCTCGTCTCAGCTTCAAGCTCAGTGTATCCTACGAGCGCACTTTTTGCCGTGCTTTCATCCTCTGCTGTTATCGATTCAAGCGGCTTTTCGTGAATTCCCGAATGCTTGTATAAAAACAGCTTTGCTTTGGCTTTTGTGAATTCCGAGTCTGCCTCGGCGGTGCTTAAGCATAGGTCGATGCGCCCACTCGTTGCGTTGAATTCGTTCTCTATTTCTTGGAGTTCCGTGCTGTTTGCTTCTCCGCTACCGAGGCAAAGCGCATATATTGAGTCTTTTATTGTTGATTTTTTTATTTCAAGCGGATAGGAATCAAACGTTTCTCCAAAATCGGCAGGCGTTAGGCTCTGCGTGGCTTTTGTTGCTATGCTTGTGGCGGTATCGATGTATTGAGCTTTTACTTTTTTGCTGTAGGGCTTGCTCGGATCAAGCGAGATGAATGCGCTCACGCATTGGAGGGCGGCTGAGTTCATATCGCTCAAGGTGAGCGATCTTTCTAAGTTGTAGGCGAACAGAGCAAAGTCCGAAGAGCTTGAAATGCTTTCCGAGGGGCGAATGTAGGTAAAAGCCTCTTTTACCTCGCTTAGCAAGGAATCGCGTGCTCTCTGCAAAGAAAGATTTTCTACAAGTTTTTCGTATATCGCTTTGAGCTTTGGTGAATTTGCGTCCGGATCCTGCATTTGCTTGAGTTCCTCTGCGGCGCCTGAGATTAGCGCTCTTGCTGAGAGCGAGTCGGAGGGAAGCGTGAGGCATAAAGCTCGTTCTGCGTAGACCGAGGAATTGAGTTGTGCGGCGAGGCTGTCACTTTTTGCTGTGACTGCGGCGTAGGATGTCAGGCTCTCTATGCTAGCAATGCAGGATTCGTAGAGCTTGGTTGCTCGATCTTTGGAAGCTGTATCGCTCAAAAAGCTTATATTGCTGTGGTAGATCCAAGCAAGACGTCCTGCGGCGAGCCCTTTTGAGTAGGATAGCAGTATTTCACCTTCGAGGCTTCGTTGCTCTATTTCGGGGTGACTTTGCAGAGTAAGTATCTCGTCCTTGTATTTTCCGATCTCCTGGGATGCAGCGGAACTTGCGAGCTTTTCCGAGCTTTTATCGAGTGTGGAATAGGTGTTTATCTCCTCGTTGAGCTTTTTCAGATATTTCTCGCAATTGTTGTAATTTTCGACACGGATATCTATGCTTGCGCTTGTTGGTAGCAAAGAAGCTGCGACAAAAGCGAAGCTTAGAAATACCACCGATAATAACGTGATTGCGAAATTTCGAGTTTGCGTAATAATTCCTTTAATTGCGTTGTTTTTCATTGCTTTTTGAATTCCTTTCGGTTCTATTGATTCCGTATATGTATTATACCAAGATAAGGAGCACAAGTCAACAAAATATGCCTCCGGATGTGAAAAAATAAGGAAAATATTTCATTTTTCATCACAAAAAATGTAGAAAAACAGCAGAAAAATAATTATTTTTTCGGATATTGGCGAAGGCTTTTTTTGCAAGGTTTTTATGCGTGGTAAAATCTTTTTAAAAAGCGTAAACTATGTTGCAAAAAACGACTTTTTGTGATATAATAAATAAGGTATGAAATTTTTTGCAGGAGGCTTTGTATGAATGCTATTATAACTGTTGTAGGTAAGGACGGAAAAGGAATTATTGCAACCGTCAGCGCAAAATGTGCTGAGGTTGGTGCAAATATCATTGAGATATCTCAGACCGTTCTTAAGGACTATTTTGCGATGATAATGCTTGTTGACGTATCCGAGCTTAATATGCCCTTTGGTGATTTTGTTGACGGAATGAAGAATCTTGGTGCAGAGAAGGATCTTGATATAAGAACCATGCACGAGGATATTTTTAATTCTATGCACAAGATCTGAGTTGCTTGAGAGGTGAATTGCTTTGAGTATTATTAGCTTTGAGGACGTTTTAGAAACGATAAATATGATCAAGGAGGAAAACCTTGACATAAGAACTATAACCATGGGAATCTCTCTTTATGATTGCGCAGGTGACGATATCGACACCGTTTGCGACAGAATCTATGAGAAGATAACCACTAGAGCCCGCGATCTCGTTAAAGTGGGCTGTGATATTGAGAAGGAATACGGAATTCCGATAATTAACAAGAGAGTATCGGTAACCCCCGTGTCTCTCATTGGCGGAAGATATACAAAGGATGATTACGTAAAGATCGCGCAGACCCTCGACCGTGCGGCAAAGACTCTCGGGATCAACTTTATCGGCGGTTTTTCTGCGCTCGTGCAGAAGGGCTTTACCGATAATGCGAGAAATCTTATTGCGGCAATTCCCGAGGCGCTCTCCACGACCGAGCGTGTTTGCTCCTCTGTAAACGTGGCGTCGACTAAGGCGGGCATCAATATGGATGCTATCGCTATTATGGGTGATACCATAAAGGAGACTGCATACCTCACTCGCGATGATCAGTCGCTTGGATGCGCAAAGCTCGTTGTGTTTGCAAATGCGCCTGAGGATAACCCTTTTATGGCGGGAGCCTTCCACGGAGTTGGCGAGGCAGAGACCGTTATAAACGTTGGCGTTTCGGGTCCCGGAGTTGTAAGCTCCGCTATAAAGAGAGCGGGAAATTGCGATTTCTCCGAGCTTGCTGACGTTATAAAGAAGACTGCGTTTAAGATAACCAGAATGGGTCAGCTCGTTGCAACCGAGGCATCAAAGCGCTTAGGCGTTCCTTTTGGAATAGTAGACCTCTCGTTGGCTCCTACGCCTGCCGTTGGAGACTCTGTTGCCCATATTCTTGAGGGCATGGGACTTGAGAGATGCGGAACTCACGGAACAACGGCTGCATTGGCGCTCCTTAACGATGCTGTAAAGAAGGGCGGAGTTATGGCATCCTCTCACGTTGGAGGACTTTCGGGTGCGTTCATTCCCGTTTCTGAGGACGCAGGAATGATAGATGCCGTTGAGTGCGGTGCGCTCTCTATCGAAAAGCTTGAGGCAATGACTGCGGTATGCTCCGTAGGTCTTGATATGATAGCCGTTCCCGGAGATACGCCGGCATCAACCCTTTGCGGAATTATTGCGGATGAAATATCCATAGGCGTTGCGAATACTAAGACCACGGCGGTGAGAGTTATTCCCGCATACGGAAAGACTGTTGGTGAATCGGTTGAGTTCGGCGGTCTTCTTGGATATGCGCCTATTATGAAGGTGAGCGAATTCTCCTGCGCAGATTTTATTGCGCGCGGAGGCAGAGTGCCTGCTCCTATACATTCGTTGAAGAACTAAGAATTTAGTTTTCTGTAAAATGCTTTTTTATCTTGGCAATTGCGCTTTTTTCTATGCGGCTGACGTATGAGCGCGAGATGCCGAGAGCCTCTGCCGTTTGCTTTTGTGTCATAGGCTTTGGACGGTTGATCCCAAAGCGCATGTAGATTATGCGCTTTTCACGCGGATCGAGCAGCTCGTTGATTACTTTGATGGCCTTGTCGCCCGTGCACTTTTTGATGACGTCGGTCTCAAGCGCCTCATCACTTGATACCACGTCGAGATACGTGAGCGGATTTCCGTCTTTGTCAATGTCGATAACGTCATTGAGTGATACGTCAAGGGAATACTTTTTTTGTGAACGAAAGTGCATAAGTATTTCGTTTTGAATGCATTTTGAGGCGTAGGTCGCAAAGCGAGCTCCGTTGCGTAGTTTATACGTGTCGACAGCCTTTATAAGCCCTACGGTGCCTATTGATATGAGATCCTCTTGATTTTTTGCGGCAGAGTAGTATTTTTTTACGATGTGAGATACGAGTCTCAGATTGTGTAAAATCAGTTTTTCTCTTGCTTTTGCGTTTCCGTTTTCTTTTTCCGAGAAGAGGGATGCCTCTTCCTTTGCGGAGAGTGGGGGCGGATAGTTTTGGGGCGTGTTGAGTCCCAAAATGAAATGAACGAAGCTTGAAAAAAGAGATAAGATACCGTCAAACATTGCGTTTCTCCTTAATTGGGGTGTGTTTCTTTTAAAATTTATGTAAAAACTAAGTGGAGAACTTTATGAATACGAATATGATCTTAAAAGGTAATGCTATCGTCGGTCAGTCGGGAGGCCCCACTGCCGCTATAAATGCAACTCTTGCAGGTGTTGTCAGAGGCGCGCTTGCAAATGAGAATATAGGTACCGTTTACGGCATGAAAAACGGAATCGAGGGACTTCTTGAGAGACGAGTTATCGATCTTGGCAAGGCTCTTGATACTGAGGAAAAGCTCCGTATGCTTGAGCGCACGCCTGCATCAGCTCTCGGCTCGTGCAGAAAAAAGCTTCCTAACTTCAAGTCGGGCGAGGCGGCTGACGTTGCCGTTTATGAAAGAATATTCCAAATTTTTGCGGAATATGACATAAGATATTTCTTTTACATAGGCGGAAACGACTCGATGGATACCGTGGCAAAGGTTGCGGAGTTTGCCGAGTCATACGGCTACGATATAAGAATAATAGGCGTTCCAAAGACCATAGATAACGATCTTTTGGTCACCGATCACACTCCGGGATACGGCTCTGCGGCAAAGTACGTTGCAACTACAATGCAGGAGATAATTCGTGATTGCGCTGTTTATACTACTAAGGCTGTGACGATAGTTGAGGTGATGGGAAGAGATGCCGGCTGGTTGACTGCGGCTTCCGCAGTAGGCTCGATAGTCAACGGAGAGGCTCCCGATCTTGTATATCTGCCTGAGAGAGCCTTTGATATGGACGAGTTCTTTGGCTCGGTTGAAAAGGCTTTTGAGAAGCATCCGAACCTTGTTGTTGCTGTCTCCGAGGGAATCAGATTTGCCGACGGAAGATACATATGCGAGGGCTCGCAGGGAGCGGGCACCGACGTGTTCGGTCACAAGCAGCTCTCCGGCGCGGCAAAGACCTTGGAGCTTGCTGTAAAGGAGAAATTCGGCTGCAAGGTGCGCTCAATAGAGCTCAATCTTCCTCAAAGATGCGCAGGTCACCTTCTTTCCAAGACCGATATATCCGAGTCGGTAGCTATCGGTAAGGAGGCTGTAAGAATTGCCGCCGAGGAGGGCGCTACGGGCGATATGATGATCTTTGAGAGAGTGTCGAATGCTCCCTATTCCTGCGCTGTTTCTCACAGAAAGGTTGGCAATATTGCAAATATGGTCAAGCACGTTCCCGATGAGTATATAAATAATGAAGGAAACTTTGTAACCAAGGAGTGCTGTGAGTATATTCTTCCGCTTATCGAGGGCGAGGATATGCCTACCTTTGATAGAGGAATTCCTCAGTACATAATTCTTTAATAAAAATAAAGCCTAATAAAAACCGCTCTGCATCGAAAATTCACGGCAGAGCGGTATTTTTTTGTCTTTTTTGCAGATACTATTTTCAATTTGATAGAATTTATGGAAACGGAGAAAGATGATGCAAAAAAGACTCTCTGAAAATTATTCCGAAAACGTCACTCTCATGAATGATCTGCTTGCGGTCAAGAGTAGCTTTGATATGCTCGTCAAGAGAGTCAGCCTTGACGATGGCGAGCTCACGCTTTATTTTATAGACGGCTTTGCCAAGGATACCGTCCTTCAAAAGCTGATGATGCATATCCTCTCGATGAAAAAGCTCGACGTAGGGGCAAAGAATTTTATGCAGAAGAGCGTGCCGTATATCGAGACCGACGTCACGGACGACGTGGAAAAAATGGTGTTTACCGTTATGTCGGGCGGCGCGCTCATTCTCGGATCAAGCTTTGGGCACGATGCGATTTTGGTCGACTCTCGAACCTATCCTGCAAGGGAGACCTCGGAGCCCGAGGGGGATAGAGTTATGCGCGGCTCGCGTGACGGATTTGTTGAAACGCTTATATTTAATACAGCGCTTGTCAGACGCAGAATCAGAAATCCTGCTCTGAGAATGAAATATTTTAAGATAGGTCGTGACTCGGGCAGTGACGTGGTGCTTTGTTACATGGCGGACAGAGCCGATATGAAATACGTTGAGTGGCTTGCAAAGAAGCTCTCTGCGATAAAGACCGATTCCTTGACGATGGGGCACGAGTCCCTAAAGGAGTGCTTGATAAGGCAAAAATGGTATAATCCCTTTCCAAAGATAAGGACAACCGAGCGCCCCGATGCGGCGGCGGCACAGCTCTTGGAGGGAAGTGTGCTCGTTATAGTTGATAATAGCCCGCAGGTGATGGTACTGCCGTCCACCATCTTTGACTTTATGCAGGAGTCGAACGATTATTATTTTCCGCCGCTCACGGGAACTTATATTCGTATCGTGCGTTACGTTGTTTTCTTTTTGACGCTCGTTTTGACACCGACGTGGCTGTTGGCGCTTCAGCATCCCGGCGCTTTGCCTGAGTGGCTTGCCTTTGTGATTCCTGACGAGACGGGAAAGCTGCCGATACTCGTTCAGCTTTTGCTTGTCGAGTTTATAATTGATGCGCTGAGACTTGCCTCGCTCAATACCCCGAATATGCTGAATAATTCGCTCTCGGTTGTGGGCGGACTCATTCTTGGAGATTTTGCGGTGAGCATAGGATGGCTTATTCCTGAGGTTATTCTTTATATGGCTTTTGCGGCAATAGCAAATTTCACGCAGAGAAGCTACGAGCTCGGCTACGCTATAAAGTTTATGAGGATAATTCTCTTGGTGCTGACCTCGCTGTTCGGTATCTGGGGCTACGCGGGCGGATTCTTGCTTATAGTGGTGCTTATAGCTACGAACTCCACAGTGAACGGAAAGAGAAATTATCTCTATCCGCTAATACCTTTCAAGCCGCGCGCGCTGAAAACGCTGATATTCAGAACGAAGAAAAAGGATGTAAGATAAAAAAACGGCAGGGAGCCTTTGGCTCTCTGCCGTTATGTTTTTGCCGTTATGTTCTATAGCTTTTTATGCTTGGATGCCGGAAGCCAAGGGGCCTGCTGCCGCCTCGATGCCGGTGCCTTTTCCTGCAT
Organism: Eubacteriales bacterium; assembly: GCA_045633925.1. Taxonomy (GTDB): domain Bacteria; phylum Bacillota; class Clostridia; order Oscillospirales; family CAG-272; genus HGM12713. The sequence continues at coordinate 3,225 of JAZQZG010000019.1, read as the reverse complement.
AGACCATGTTTTCGTGCTTTTCTATGGTGTAGCCTGCGGATTTGTAGAGGGGTTTCATTTTTTCGTAGGCTGCATCTGCATAGCTTGAATTTTCAAAATACAAGATCAGTATCTCTCCGGAACTGTGAATTCCGGAAACGTCACGAACAAAGCCTTCGTAATTTATTCCTGAGGAGCCTATTGCCATAGAGTAACCGTTGCTCTCAAGCATTGCGTATACTTCATCGGGATCGGAAAGGGGAACGGTTTTTTTGCTTGATTGGTCATCGTCCTTGTCTGACTCTTTTTCCTCAGAGCAGGAAAAGAGTGCGAGCCCGAGAAGAAGTATTGCCATTAAGAGGGCGAGAGTTTTAAGAGCGTTTTTCATGATTTGCTTTCCTCTCTTTGATAATAACGTGTTATTGTTTAATAAATACGCTCTGTAGCGACATCGGTCTCGTCGTAGTAGTAATCGCTGCTTGAGACGACATCGGTCTCGTCGTAGTAGTAATCACTGCTTGAGGCGACATAGGTTTCATCGTAGTAGTTATCGCTTGTGCTGATTTCGGTATCATAGTAGTCGTTGTCTTCGGGATCAATTCCGAATACGTCTTTCAGTATATCCGGGTAACCGAACCATACGACGTTACCATCGCGGCTGAGTACCCAACCTGAGCCTGCCATATCTTCTTCCTGCAGCTCTTCTAACATATCTTCATACATATTGTTTGCAGCGGTTTTACTTTCGCAATATAAGAAATGGATGGTGTGGTCGTTAGTGGTGGATCCTGCAAGGATATAAAGCGTTACTTCGTCCGGAAGATTGTCACTGATTTTTTCTACGAGATATCCTTTTGCTTTTATACGCGCTATAACTTCATCCGGGGCGCTGAAGATGCTGGAGAGTGCGGTGCCTTCGGTATCCGAGGGACGCGCGGTTCCTGCGGTTGCTGCTTCGGTGGAATCGTCCTTTGCGGATGAAATTTCATTGTCGTTAAAACTGTTATCATTGGAAGAGGCATTCTTGTTGATCTTTGAAGCAGCTTTGATTGCATCCTTTGTTCCCACCCAAACAACGGTGCCGTCGCGACCGACAGAGGCGTCTTCGTATCTGTCTTCGTCCTCCTCTTTGCATGATTCAAAATATTCCTTAGCGCTATCGTAGTTGTCGATTGCAGAGGATTTATCCTCGTTATATGCAATTTCGATGAAATCATCGCTTGTGCTGAATCGTTCGCCGTTGTATGCGCGGATAAAAACTCCTTCATCCTCGGAATCCGACTCTACGGTATATCCGTTTGATCTGAGGGCTTTTGCGGCTTCATCCGGATCACTTAGGGGAACGGTCTTTTTGCTTGATTTGTCGTCGTCCTTGTCTGACTCTTTTTCCTCAGAGCAGGAAAAGAGCGCAAGTCCGAGAAGAAGTATCGCCATTATGAGGGCGAGAATTTTAATAGCCTTTTTCATGATTTTGTGTTCCTTTCTTCATTTCAATGCTATAATTTTACCACAAAACGGTGGCAAAAGCAAGTTTTTTTGCGATTTTTGCGTCTGTTTTGGAAAAATATTAAAAAATCATGAAAAAACTTCGTGCAAACGCCTCTTTTTAGTGCGATAATAAGCTGTTTTTTGCCCATTTTAGTATATGTTGCACAAATATTTGCTCAAAAGTGCAAAAAAGTTCGTTAAAAATTTTGTTTATTACGTGTTGAAAAAAATGTGAAAATATGCTAAAATATAGAAGCTTGATATGCGTTGAAGCGAGAGGTTGCTATTGGGATGACGTCCAATAGGTAATTTTCGCAGAGTATGTCCGATTAAACGGGCGAAGCAGAGCCCCCAAAGCTTGCGTTGTGCGCGCTTTGAGACCATTTCCCCCGAAAAGTTCAGTCGTGGTGCTTTGGCTGAAACTTCGGAGTTTTTAAATGGGTACAAAGAAAACGCACGGCAAAGTTTTGAGAGGAATGCGCCCCTGGAGCGATTCGCACGGCGTACATATTAAATATACGCGTATGCGAATAGGCAAATTTTTATAGGAGGTATAAACAGGTGGCAGTCAAAGAAAAGATCAGAGTAAGACTCAAGAGTTACGACCACACCCTCGTTGATGCGGCAGCAGAGAAGATCGTTGACGTAGCAAAGAGAAATGGCGCAACCGTTTCCGGTCCTATCCCGCTTCCTACCGACAAAGAAGTAGTTACCATTCTTCGTGCGGTACACAAGTACAAGGATAGCCGTGAGCAGTTCGAGATGCGTACACACAAGAGACTCATCGATATCATTAAGCCCTCTCAGAAGGTTGTTGATGCGCTCATGAGTGTAGAGCTTCCCGCAGGCGTTGAAATCGAAGTAAAAGTTTAATCAAGCACTTTGATAACAACGAAACAAAGATAACAGCCGATGCAAAATGCAGTTCGGTAACTTTGTAAATCATGTTGGCTGTGAAATTTTAGCGCGGTCAACCAATAATTTACAGGAGGAAAACAAAAAATGAAAAAGGGTATTATCGGTAAGAAGATTGGTATGACACAGATCTTCGACGAAATCGGAAACGTTATTCCGGTTACCGTTATCCAGGCAGGTCCCTGTGTAGTAGCACAGAAGAAGACCGTTGAGACCGACGGCTACAATGCCGTACAGCTGGGCTTTGGCGCAGCAAAAGAAAAGCACCTCACAAAAGCGGAAATAGGACACTTCAAGAAGGCAAACGTAGAGTTCAAAAAGCATCTTAAAGAGTTCAGACTTGACGACGTTTCTGCTATCAACGTAGGCGATGTCATTACAGCCGATACCTTCGCTGCAGGCGAAAAGGTCGACGTTACGGGAATGACAAAGGGACGTGGATACACAGGATGTGTTAAGAGATGGAACCACAGAATTCTTCGTATGACTCACGGTACAGGTCCCATTCACCGTCAGCCCGGTTCTATGGGCTCAATCGACCCCGCAAGAATCTTCAAGAATCACAAGATGCCGGGTCAGTACGGAAACGAGCAGGTTACCGTATTAAATCTCAAAGTTGTAAAGATCGATGCAGAGAAGAATTTGATTGCTGTTAAGGGCGCTATTCCCGGCGCTAAGGACGGAATCGTATTCGTTCGCAATTCGGTTAAAGCATAAGCGGAAGGAGGAAATTAACAATGCCAGATATTAAAGTTGTTGATATGGCGGGTAAGGAAGTTGGCGTTATGACGCTCTCTGACAGTATCTTCGCTGTAGAAGTAAACAAAGCAGTCCTCCACGCTG
>JAZQZG010000018.1:0-8215 GCA_045633925.1 Eubacteriales bacterium | reverse complement strand
GTTATCTCCTTCCTCAAAACCATATTTTCCGTTTTGAATATTAATAATCATTTTTGCATTGTTTTTACGATTAGCGATTATAATTTCATCGTCATCGTTATCCTCTGTCAGTCCCAAATCATCTAACTGCTGAAGGAAAATTGCAACTGCCTGCTCGTATTGAGGAGCCAAGAGACCTATCGGATACCCATTTTCAATTGCATCAAGCGTTCTTAAAAAGTCAACATCGATAATAAGTTTGGGTTCATCTTGTCGTCTGTGCTTAAGAATAATGTGGTCTGGAGTATATTCCATCCCCTTAAGCCAATCTGCGGGACGCGGCATCAATATTTCCAGATCATTGGACTCAACAGATTTGCTCGAAATAGCAATTGCAGCATCCTTGCTCATATCAAATTTATGAGTCGTCCAAATGTGAAGGTCGCGCCTATCATCTGAAGAAGGAAGAAAGAGTTTATTAATCGCATGGATTATGCGCTCCTTGATTTTCTTGCGCTGAGACTCAAAATGTGTAAATATATCTGCACATTTTCTAATTTCGTCAGGCTGAAGCGCTAGCAATAAATGGCCGTCCGTGTTTTCAAAATAATACTTTCTCTTGATACTTTTGAAGCATTCAATCGCACCTTCCACATCGTCATCAAAGCTTTTGTCATTCGGCCAAATTGTAGGGGCATTTAGCAACCACCCACTCTGCACCTCGCCATTCCACAGAGCCTCGTCTAAAGATGGGGTGGTTATATAAATAGGATCAAACTGCTGTATGCTTTTCAAAAGCTTATTAGTGCCTTGGAAAATTGCAGAGTAATAGGGTTCGTTTTCATATTCCAGCATCGTACATGCTGTAAACAGAAATGCAAGCGCTCCTAAAATGTCTCTTGTTACAAAATGCTCGCACCCAAATGCCGCTAATTCAAACACCTCCACCACCTGTCGCCTTATTTTTTCATTAGATAAAGCGCTAATGTTGTCGGATAGGACTTGATATCCCGTTGTTTCTTTCTGAAGAAGCGAAATAAATTTGACTATAATTTCGTCAGTTATATGCCGTTCCTTTGCCATAAGTGTTCTTTCGTTTAAGTCCAGGATGGCAATTTTCCTGCCGAGGGGACGTGAGGTGTCGTATGCTATAGCAGATTTTTTCACATCCATGATTTCTCTGTATATTTCTACAGATTTTGTCTTAATTGCACGACAAAGCAGTAAAAACGGATATTCATTAACCGCAATTATAGTCGGTCGATTGTTCTGATAACAACTTATAATCTCGTTTGCTATAGTATCATATTGAGTTTCTTTGTTTAAATCGGTCTGAATATATACATTCTCCAGAGATGTTTTTTCTTCTATGGCTCTTATGATAAAAGTCTTGCCATCTCCAGGGTTGCCCGTGAGAAAAACAATTCTTTTCTTGCTTATCATTTCCACCACGATATCCTCTACCTTCGATTTGAGATAGAGCAGACCGATTTCTTCAGCACTCATATGATCTGAATAGCAGTTTTTACCGTTATAAAGCTTTTTTACAAATTGTAAATTGCTCATATGAAGCCTCCTTTAAATATTTCCTATGAGTATATGATTAATGTTGAATTCAGTAAGACGCTGACGCAAATCGATTGTATCGCATCTATTTTTTGCCCAACGGTTATACCAATAAGCGATCAATTCTTGAGTTTTCGCCTCTACCTCCTGGTCATTGTTAAGGTCAAAACCGTACTGGGGAGTATCATCTATACCCATAAGATATTGATTTGTATTTTTGGCTAAATTAATAGAATAAACTATTCTAGGGGAATAGTGCTTTAAAAATGCATCTGCGCGTATTCCTATGGCACTTAGCCCCTTGCTAATCATTCTAAATCTAGGGCTAGTCCCTTCACCAAAAACATGGTTAATTCTTTTGCCACCGTCCTGCAATTCAAGTATACGTGAAAATGTAGATGTAGTTTCTCTAGAAAAATATACAGTACCAAAGCCTTCGGTAACACCCATTTTTCTGAATTCCAGAAAATCGCCATCCAAGGGGACCTTGATTCTGTTGTACTGACTACTTCCTACTGCATATAAGCTTGTTGTGCCCAAATAAACCAAATGACTATCTCGGATAACCCTTTCTCCCTTCATTCGAGAGGCAATTTCGCTAATCTGTCCAGCGTAACGTTGTGTATAATCTCGGATTACGGTGGGACTGCACGAGAGAATGCTCACCAGCTTACCGCCGAGAAGCTCATTATATGGTGGGATGGAGCCACATACTATTATATCCATCATGTTAGAGCCGATTTTGCATTTGCGATTCGCAATAAGAGCTGTGTGTATAGCCTTTCTGCCTTTTTCCGTAGCAAGAAGATTTTTTAACCGTTCATGGCAAGTAATTCCCTCTGCTGCTTGAAAAACAATTTTGGTAGCTAAAAGCTTAGCAAGCTCTGCCGCCCTTTTCCTTACAAAGAGATTGCTTTTTGCCTCTTCCTCCCATATAGGAGATTTTTCATTATTTTTGTTGTTTATAGATAATGCTGCATATTCTGCGGAAATTGCATTAAGCCTATCAACCATTTCCAGGGTCGGATAGCGTGTTTGTCTGTGATAGCCAAGATCCTTGACATAGATATCTGAAATGGCAAGGTCAATATTTTTCACCAGCAAGGGATATATTTGCTCCGCATATGCTTGAGCGCGTACTAAATATTCTTCTTCTGTTTCGGTGTATTTCGTATCTTCGGCAAGAACCGTCTTTCCTTCTATACCTCCAAGCATTTGCTCGTAGCGATACTTGACGCTTTGACGGTTCATATTTTGCTTAATTGCATCAACCGTCCATCCAATATCGTTATCTCTTACAGTAAGATTCAAAACGGAATTACCCAAGGCAAATATTCCGATTACGGGATGATACGGCTGATGTCTATCTCTCACAAGGTAATAGATATTTCTTCCCGGCATGGTCTTATATGGAATAGACCAGGTGTACCTAAAATATCTCCATATATCCGATAACCAATATCCTGTCAACGCATCCCGCTCGTTAGTTACCATTTGAATATAGGGCTCACACAAGACTTCTCCGCGATCCATTGCATCAATTATCAGTTGAGGATCGCCGAAAAGATTTCTGACAGAAATCATATTTCCACCAAAATCTTTTGGACTCTCCATCATACGGACAAATGACTGTACGCTTCCAGTTTTAAATTGGGCGTTTCTTTCGGCGCTTAAGCGGTATCTGATTCTTTGCTTATCGTCAACATTGCTATTTTCCATTTTCAACGTAAGTGCTCCGCCATTGATATCGAATACCCATCCCTGTTGAGATAGATCAATCAACACATGCAAAGTAGCAATATACTTTAACTTTTCTATTTCGTCCTCAAGCTCTGCATTTTCTAAGGCTGCTTGGATTGCATTCTCAATAATTTGATTTCTATCGAGCGGCAGCGCTCTTGCCAAATGTTCAAGGAGCGCTCGAAAGAGCTCCATATATTCATGGCTTAAGGACGGCAGAAATGCTTCTGAAGCTATTTCCTTATCTATATTTTCTGCCTTTATACTCACAGTATGGCCTCCGTTGTCTGTTAATATTTTTTAGGCCGTGCCTCATCTAGCGGCATTAATCTCCGCTTCCAATTTTGCTATGCCGCCCATAATTTCATCGAAGTTCGGCTTCTGACCGAACAGCATATTCTGCATATGCTCATAGTCGGCGCGAAGCTTATCAAGATTGTAAGCAGGGGGCATCAAGTTCATTGTTCCACGCTTTGCAAGGTCGTATCTCGCCCAGGAGCAGCGGTAGAACTTGTCCTTGAAATCTACAACTCGTGTGAGCAGATCATTATCTGCCAGAGCGTTATTTTTAACTTCGGTCTGCATCATGCGGTATAAGTCATAATAGTGTCTGGAATATCTCGATGGGAACGGTCTATCCTCCGCACGGAAGGCTTCTCTATGTAGGATGGTAACCTTTTCCCAGAAGGTACGCTCCGGCAAAACGGTTAAAATATCCGTTGAGGGTTGCTTAAAGAGTCTGCCATATACTTGAGCCGCATACGGCGTAATATCTGCGAGCTTTACGGGTGTCCAAGCAGCAAGAGCTCCAATTTCAAGGCGTATCTCCTGAAGGATGGACATGTCGGCAAAGCTGTTCGGGTATGCAATTTTTACAGTTTGTGCGTCCTCGGGGTCAATAAAGCATTTCACACTATCCCCAAGGTCGGTGGCAAGGTCGGCAGAAATAGTTGGAAGAAATGTATCTCTCAAGAATTCTTCGGCTCTTGCATTAGCTTCCTTGTTGAAAATGTCTTGCTTGGTGTTGCTACGCTCCTCCCAGGGTTCGTTGAGACCATAACCGAGAACACGCCAATCGAGAATAAGATCGATATCTTCAGAAAAGCGTTCAATGAGTCCGTATGCCTTTGAAAGGCTTGTACCGCCCTTAAAGGCAATATGATCCTTCCAAGGACAGCGATGAAAAAGGTAATCGAGCATATAGCATACCCAGAAGTCTTTTTCGATGATGGCATCGGTCATACCCATTTTTGCCGCGGTGTTATGAAAAAGTGCTTTTCTATCGTTTTCTTTAATTATTGCAATATTACGCATACCGTCAGCTCCTGCAAATTTGCTTGATATATTCGTAGATCCAAGAGGTTGCCGCCTTGGCTTCTTCAAGCATAGTTTTCTTTTCTTCCGCCGACAAAAGGATCCTCAAACGGCTGATAATTGTATCATCAATTTTGTCCTTGCCGAGTGCTTTTAATGCTTGAACTGTAAGCGCTGTTTTGTAGGACAGCTTTGATACCTCTTTGTTAGTGGTCTTTTTAAATTCGATAGTGGTGTTGTCATAAGAATATTCTTTATATGTGCCATCGCTTACATACACCCAAGACGCCGGAACCTGTGTTGATAAACCAAGCAGATTGAGAGCTGTGTCTCCGCAAGGAACAATTGTCCATCCATAATTACGGGCAAGAGCGTGTGCAATCTTGTCGGGAGAAGGGGCAACATATTCTTCCAAAAAGTCATTATATTCGGGTTTATCATAAACGCCACGAAGAACACGACGAATAAGCCCGTCTGCTTCAAGACGGGTTAATCCCATGCTTACTGTTTTTTTATCGGTTATGCTTACAAAATCAACCGCAACAAAAACAGTACCGGTTTCAGCTTTAGTAATAATGCTTTTTATCTCACTCAAATAATTCGGTCTGCTCATAACATCACCTCGTAGATAATAGTATACACTTTTTTCTACGATTTGACAAGTGGTTTGACTAAAAAAATGTAAAAATATTTGATATAAGTGATAATTATAGAGATATGCCTTTGACTTTTCCGCCTTTTAGAGTGATATATGTAGTACCAAAAATAAAGGAGGAAGTTCTATGAATTTCATAAGCAAAGAGGCATTACAGCGCATCCGTGAGCAATACCCGGTCGGGGCAAGAGTGGAACTGACAAAGATGAACGACCCTTACCGCACCGACCTCGTTCCCGGTTGCAGTGGGACGGTTCGGTTTGTTGACGATATGGGTACCATCCACGTAAGCTGGGACATCGGTTCAAGCCTCGGTGTTGTGTACGGTGAGGACGCTTGCAGGGTTATAAAAGAATAATTTTCGTGGGAAAGTTGCGGTCGATGAGGGTCATTTACTAAACTTTTTCTTATACCGAAATTTTTGTTCTATAAGAGAGTTTTGTATTTGACTATCAATGACCGCAACTTTGCCCTATTATTTTATCTGAACTTCAAGCATTACTTGTATATTTAGTGTGTTTAACAATCTGAATTTCAAGAGAAGGTTAACCCGTCATCAAGATACAAGGTGTATCAAGGTCTTTTACCAAACTTTCTCTTATAGCGAATTTTTCGTCCTATAGAAAAGTTTTGGAATTGATATTGATACACCTTGTCTGCCTTATGTTGCGGTCGATGATGGTCATTTACTAAACTTTTTCTTATAGTGATTTTTTTGATCTATAGAAAAGTTCTGTAATTGACTATCAACGACCGCAACATGGCTTTATTTTTATGCAAAATTGTCTGGTTCGGCAGGAGTTTGACCATCATTATGATGGATATCTTAAATATGCGGCTCTCGTGTATAATCTTCAAGGGTGAGGTCGACGGAGGTCATTTACCAAACTTTTTCTTATACTGAATTTTTCGTTCTATAGGAAAGTTCTGTAATTGACTGTCGTTGACCTCACCCTGTTGATGCAGAAACGATTTTTATATTGTATGGCAACAGCGTTTATGGCATCCGATGCCATACCTGCTTTGCTTTCTCCAACCCACTTTTAACTATTGTGGTGCGGTCGGCGATGGTCATTTACTAAACTTTCTCTTATGATGATTTTTTTGCTCTATAGAGAATTTTTATATATGACTATCGTCGACCGCACCATTTGATTAAAAACAATTAAAATAATATCGGTAACGTGATATGAATACAAGATTTTTAGATACCATATGATGAAATATCGTAAAATCGGAACAAACCGAACAAACCGAACAACCGCTATATGATATAATTATAATGGGCATCCAAAACAAGTTGCCCATCACATAATTCAATACTTAGCCTATACGGATCCCCTCAGTTCCGTATGGGCTTTTTTATTGCCTGAAAGGAGGTGATTAAATGGAAAAGACAACAATCAGCGTACAAGAGTTGTCCTCACAGATGGGAATCAGCTTGCCCAAAGCCTATGAATTGGTGAAATCAAATGGTTTTCCCATAATTCGCATAGGCACAAGAATTCTCATTCCTGTTGATGCGTACAGAGAATGGCTGACTAAAACAGCATACAAAAGCCGAAAAGCATAAGAACCTAAATTGGTCGTAGAGACAGCCCCCAGGGGGATGTAAATCTCTACAACCTTTTAATTGCACAGCGGGCTGGGGCTCTCACGCAGAAAAATGCAAAAGTTTTGAGGGGAATAACCCTTATTAATATTTTTTACTAAAAAAGGAGTATTTTACTATGACAGACACTAAAACCTACAATGATTATCTTGAAAGGCTTGATGCTTTGAGAGAAAAAATGCTTGGGATCAAGCGTAATCCTACCGAAGAAGAACAAAAAAATCAGGCAGAATATGCGATTGCATTCAGAGATATGCTTCACACCGGTATACCTCAAAACACAATTAAAATCGGAAGTGATGGTTCGGGCGGTTTTCTCGTTCCCGATACTCTTGAAGAGAAGCTTGTCGAGGGACTCACGAAAGAAAATCTGCTTCGCAGACTCGGCACGGTTATAAAAACCAATAGAACCATAAAAATTCCAATGGTCGCAGAAGAGGGCTCCGCTTCCTGGATGCCCGAAGGTCAAAAGGCAGACTTTAGTGATACCACCTTTGGTGAAATCGTGCTTGATGCTTACAAATTAGCGTACCGTGTTCTCGTTTCGGACGAGCTTTTGGAGGATGCCGATTTCGATGTCGAAGACTTCATACATCAACTGTTCGTGTATGCCGTATCCAGAGCGGAAAGAACTGCATTCTTCACCGGTGATGGCAACGGCAAGCCCTTGGGAATCATCCACCAAGCCGAGGTAGGAAAGGTTATTGACAATGCAAGCAACATTTCATTTGATGACATCATCGATCTTATTTTTTCGCTCAAAGAACCCTATCGCGAGAATGCAGTATTCATTATTTCGGAAGATGCTGCAGTTATGCTCAAGAAGCTTCTTCTGTACGAAGGTAATCTCGCATGGAGACCTTCTTTGAATGAAGGAAAATCTGCTACGCTTCTTGGATATCCGGTATATGTTGCCAATGAAATGCCCGATATGTCTGCCGGCAGCAAGCCCATCCTCTTTGGTGACTTTTCATACTATTGGATTGGAGAGCGTGGCAAGCGCAGCGTCAAGCGTCTTGTGGAGCGTTATGCCGACCACGGACAGGTGGCATACATCACCTCCGAGCGAGTAGACGCAAAGCTCGTTCTGCCCGAAGCCGTCAAGTCCCTTGAGGTCAAGGCGTAAACACCATTACGGGAGAGTAGCCCCTGCGGTTGCTCTCCCACCACATAGAAAGGAGATATTTATATGAAACCGCAAGATAAAATTGCAATCGATAACCTTCGTATGGAAGGCAAGTCCGCCGGGGACATCGCCCTCATCCTTCATATCTCGCCCAACACCGTGCGCTCTCATATCCGCCGTCATCCCGACCTCCCCGGTACTCGTCGTTGTATGACTTGCGGTG
>JAZQZG010000017.1:0-38064 GCA_045633925.1 Eubacteriales bacterium | reverse complement strand
TAGTATTTCGCACTTGCTTTTGCTTTGTACTTATCTCTTGTTGTTCAATTTTCAATGACCGTTTCGCTGCGCTCTCCGCGACAGCCTACTAAGTATACCACAACACTTTTCCGTTGTCAATACCTTTTTTTGATTTTTTTTGATTTTTTTTACGTTTTTTCTTTTTTTGTAAAAAACCTCCATCTTTCTCGCTTTTTACCCTGTATTTTTTAAGCATTTTTTCAAATACTACTATAAAAATCCAAGGAGTTTTTTATGGTTACCGTGCTTTTGCGAACGCTTATCATATACGTTTCCCTTATTTTGGTAATGCGTCTTATGGGAAAAAGACAGATAGGCGAGCTTGAAATATCCGATCTTGTGACTACCTTTTTGATCTCCGAGATCGCATCACTACCAATAACCGACACAGAGATACCACTCTCTCACGCAATCATCCCCATCATAGCGCTTTTAACGCTCGAAGTTGCGATATCGATATTTCTATCTAAATTTCCACGCTTTAAATTCCTCTTTTCAACACGTCCTTCAACGTTGATAAAAAACGGCACACTCCAAAAGAAGGCTCTTGAAGATTCCCGCCTTTCCTTTGACGAGCTTTTCTCTCAGCTTCGACAGCAGGGCTTTGACGATATATCACAGATAAATTACGCAATTCTCGAGCAAAACGGAAACATCACAATAATCCCCAAAGCTCCCTACAAGCCTCCCACCTCCGAGCAATTAAATATAACTTCTAAGGAAAAAGGACTTTTTCACATAGTGATTGAGAGAGGAAAGATAAATTCCTACGGTTTAAAAGTGATCGGCTACGACAAAGAAAAGCTTTTGCGCCGTCTCTCAAAAAAAGGATACGTTCCGAAAGATATCTATCTCTTAATGATAAACGACGCCGATGAGATGCGTCTTATTCCGCAAAACGATATAAAGGAAGAAAAATGAAGGCATTTATATTTTCCATAATTCTTTTTTCAATAATTCTGTCAATCGTCATCATCAACTCTTTATATATACACGACTTCTGCGAAGAAATACGCAATATTGCCGATGCAGAGCAGATAGACATAAAGGAGCGAGCCTCTCATCTTTGCAACAAATGGAATTCCTGTCGGTCTATACTAACCTTCAGTATTCACGAAGAGGATGTAGAAAAGATGGATGAATTTACGCAAGGACTGAAAAGCGCGGCCGAATCCGACGACCGCGCTGAAATTGAAAAATATCTTTTTTTAATCAAAAGGCTTGCCGCCTCATTCCAAAAGAACGAGGAGCCATCACTTCAAGGAATCGGTTAAAGCAAGTAATCTGTCGGGAATATCCGTAGCCAAACCCACCGAGCACTCAAGCTTAAATTCGGTATTATTCACCTTTGCTCCGCCGTCATATTCATAGAGCATATTGCCGACAGCAATCTTGTAGCTGAGGCGCGAAGAATCCAAGGTGGCAGCCCCTTCCGATAATATTGCATCCGCAAACATCTCCGAATCTATTCCATCACCTTCAAAGAAGTACACCGACTTTCGCTCAAGCTCCGTCACAGGCAAAGCGGAATTCAAAAGATAGAAATACTTTATCGTCTCCCCGTTTATAAACTTGATCTCAAGCTCCACCGACTTTTTATCATCATCCACTCTTGAAACAAGACTTGATACCGTCTTTGAGTTATAGAGCACGGAAAAGCTTTTTGAAAGCGCCTCAATCTCATACAGCACATAATCGTTTGGCATGTTCAAAGACATTCTTTGTTTTACGGTTTCACTTATATCCAACAAAACGTAAACGTCTCTATCCGCTCTGCCTATAGCATCTAAAAGCTCCAAAAGAGAATTATATTCCGAGCTCTTCTTCATGAAATACGTTGTGATCGAAAAATCAAAAGAATCCTTTTCAACCTCGATCCGCTCTTCGCAATTAAACGTTATCACGCCATCCTGGGTGGCCTTATCCATACGTTCAACAAATTCTGCCACAGCAAGGGCGAGATTATATAAATTGCTTCCCTTTATTACTATGTTTTTCTCAACGCTCTCGATATACGGACTCGCATTCTCATCATAAAGAACCGATATTGTTTTACCGGTACGGGAATTTATTGCATCACTCGGAACAACGTCAAGAAGATATCCACTCCTTGCGCTGATAAGCGCACGCAAGGTCTCTGCCGCATTTCTCTCGCCGTGTCCGTTTTCGACATCATAAACTATTAAAAACTCATCAATAACGTATCCGTTAAACGTAGATCTTTTAGGTCGTGTTTCTTCAGGTTTACTTTCAGCCTCGGACTCAAGCTCAGACTCGCTTCCAACCACTGTCTCCGATTCAAGCTCGGAGGAGGTAACGCTTTCCTCGGGTTCCGAGCCGATCTCACTGTCACTCCCTGAAACGTCGCTGTTAGAGCTTTCAAATTTTCCTTCAACAAACTCAAATCCGTCATTGTCCGCCATTATTGAATACTTGGTGGCTTTCGGCAAAATATTACTTATAAAAAGGTCGATAGCCTCAAGCGTTGCTTCCTCGCTTCCACCGCACAACACAAGAGCGCCGGTATCCCACCGGCAAACGTAATCTTCCGTCTTTAACATTGCCAAAGCGTTTTCGGATTCCAATCTGTTGGTATGTCCAATCAACACCTCGCAGGTTCCTGATGGAAAAGAAGAATATTCGTTATCATATTTTAAATCCACAAGAAGACCGGTCTTTTCTCTGAGCATCTCAACGAGATCCAAAGCTCTGTTCGCCAACTGCGATGAGGATCCTTTTGGAATCAAAACGTATACGTGCTCACTTGCCTCGGTTTGCGACGCTCTCTCACTCTCCGAAACGCTCTCACTCTCCTGCTCTATTTCTATTTCATTGAATATAGACTCTATCTGCGCGCTCTTTTCTTTCTCGTCCGAGTCTCCGCACGAGCCGAAAAGAGAGATAGACAAAGCGCATATCAACACACTCGCAAAAATTCTTTTAAATCTTCTCATTTACAGTCAAATCTCTCTCCAAGCAACACAGGGATATCTCTTCCATATCCCGCCTCGCTTATTTTTTTCACCACGGCATCAGCACAAGTGCGTCTCACGGCAAATTTTAATACGACCTCCGCGCCGAAATCGGTAGAATCTATTATGACGGGCTCCTCATTATTCAGGATATTGGAATATTTCTGATACTCGGAATATCCGCAGGTGAGCTCGTATTCAAAGTAAGGCTCGTACGTAACTACCTCAGCTTCGTTTATTGCGATAACCGCAGAATGAGAATAGGCTCTGACAAGTCCGCCCGCGCCGAGAAGTATTCCTCCGAAATATCGGGTGACAACAACACAGACGTCCTCAGCTCCGCTCTTGCGAATCGCCTCAAGCACCGGCATTCCCGCGGTTCCCTGCGGCTCTCCGTCATCGGAGTAGCGCGCGACTATTCCGCCCTTGAGCAGATACGCCCACACGTTATGCGTTGCATCGGAATATTGCTTCTTCATTTTTTTCACGAATGCCGCAGCATCCTCCTCGCTGTCTATATGAATCGCGTGCCCGATAAAAAGCGATCGCTTTTCTTCAAACTCAACGTGAGATTCAGATTTTACTGTTGTATATTTTGGCGTAAGCTCTGCCATTTTTCGATCTCCTTCGATGCTTTTTCACTTGTTAGTATAAAATATTCGCAAGAAAAAGTCAATAGCAGTATCAAAAATGACACACAAAAGGGACGAGAAAATTCCCGCCCCTTTTTATTTGTTATCAATTTGGATTCTAAACTTATTTTACGCAGATCATTCCCGCAAGAGGAACAGCCACCTCACAAAGAGCGCCGTCAAGAACGCCCTCGGCAATCTTCTCGCCCATACAGTTAAGAACGGTATACGCCTTGCCCTTGGCGCCTCTCATAATAAGAGTATCGTTTCTTGAGGAATTCATAGCGATGATCTCGTCATAGGCAGAGCAATCAACGATCGTATCGGTGTAAGCTGTAAATATCGCCTTGCCGTCCTTCTCGGAGCATACTATACTGTATCCGCTTTCGGGGTTTGCCGCAAGAAGCTTACCGTCGATAAGCGTATCTCTGTTCGCCTTCCAGAAATGGAGATAGAAATCAAGCATCTTTCTGTGCTCGTCAGAGAGCTTTGCAACTCTAACCGAAATCTGAGGAACACTGTACATAATGCTAACAAGCTGAAGCGCTGCGCTCTCAACGGCATCGTCATAATGCCACATTACCATATCCGAGTGAACGGCAGTCTTGCCCGAGGTAAGTCTGAGGTTTACTATATTATGTCTGTTTCTGAAACAGTCGTTAGGACAGTCGGCAACACGGAGCATATTTCCGTACTTTCTTATTGCAGGTCCTACGTACATCTGTCTAAACTCGATAAGTATCTCGCTGTTTATTGCTCTGAGCGCATTGGTGATATCTATCATAAGAACGTCGATAGCATCCTCGAGTGACTGATAATCACGTCTGTCATCGTCCTCAAGGCCTCTGCCCTCAAGCACAAAGTTATCGATGAAGTCAAGCTTGAGACCGTCGAGATTCCATTCCTTTACCGCATTTACATATATGTTGATAAGGTAATCGCGAACCTCTTTATATCTTGGGTCAAACACCCATACGCCCTTTGTAACGGGAGAGTGAGCAAGCAGCATATCCTTAAAGCGATCGTACTGCTTTGCCTCGATGCCTATAAACGGAACCGAGAACCAGAGCATAACCTTCATATCGAGAGCGTGAACGTCCTCAACGAACTTTCTCATATCGGGGAACTTATTGGGAGCCATCTGCCAATCTCCACAGGTAACGTATCCACGTCCCTGATCGTGAGTCTGCCATCCGTCGTCAACGATAACAACGTCCATACCGAGAGGCTTGGATGCAGCGCACTCCTTCAAAAGCTCGTCTGCAAAGAGCTCCTGATGATAGCTGTACCAAAGAGAATTTATGGGAAGCTTTGCATCATTCGGAACGTACGCAGGCTTATATCCGCACTCATTCTCCCACCATTCGGTAACAGCGTAGATAGAATCGTAATAAGGCATATCACGAAGATCAAGACGAACGGTCGCTCTGTAATCCTTAAGGGCGCCTACCTTGATAGTAAAGAATCTGAGCTCGCACTCAAAGCAAGCATTATGCTCGTGAACACCGGTAGCTATTGCGGTAGGCGTTTTAGCATCCGATATGGCTATTGTAAGTCTGTTTCTGCCGTCAGCCGATACAAGCGCGTGCAAGGGCATCCAAGCGGCAAGTCTTGAGGGACTTACCTTCTTTCGCCAGGTAACACCAACGTTTCTGTCGTATCTTACGCTCGGGCTCCATACCGAATATATATCTATACTGGGGAAATCAAATATTACCGAGAACTGCTCGGGGATCTGCGGCTCATCAAAGCTCAAACAAACGTCAAAGGTTAAAATGCCGTCGCGCTCAACCTGATTTTCAACACTAATTTTTGCATTAGGGCTTCCGCCCTTTATACGAAATTCCATAATTACCTCCGAAAACGTATTTGTTAGGTTAAATTAATTATACCATAAAATAAAAGAATTGCAATAGGTTTGATGATATTACTTGTCCGTCAAGATAAACAAAAACCGCTATACTATCAAATAATTGATAACAAAGCGGTTTTGTATAAGCTTTTTATTTTGCGCTAAGATAGTTCTGTACGCGTAGCTTTACGTTGCTCTGCAAATTTCTAAAGAAGAACTGATAATCGTAAAGATGATAAACTCCGTCCGGGAAGAGCGAGGAGCTGTAATCCTCCGCCTTCACACCTGTAACACGAAGCGTTCCTCTCTCGGAATCAAGATATGCTCCCGTGAGGTTCTTTATCTCAGACTTGATATTTGCGCCGTAATCGGTAAAGCACGCGCCCTGATTGAGCGATGCATCGGCAGGGGTGGAATCTGTCTTCCAGTTAAGAGGATTTATCGCAAGAGTTTTCGTGTCCTTTGGAACAACGATTGATTCCTGAACGCCCTCCGCCTCGGAATTAAAGGTTATTATAACTCCAACGTCTCCCTCGCCCTGCGCCATCTTAAGATGAGGATAGGTCTGTATCTGCTCCTCGGTAATTCTCCAGCCTATGCAGTATGCGGCAACCAGGTTCTCACTGTATTTCGCATCGTCAAAATAGTCCTCCATAAGATGGATCAATATCTGAGCGCCCTGTGAAAAGCCTGCAAGAATAAAGGGTCTTCCCTGATTTACGTTCTCCATATAATATTCAAACGCCGCCGCAACGTCGGCATATGCTACGTCGAAATAGGGTTTCATTTCAGCTTCGGTCTTGTAGGTGTTATATATCATAAACGTCATCTGTCTGTAATACGGCGCATAGATCGTAGCCGATTCGTCGTAAATACCGCGCTGCATATTGATAGCTCCGGCGAAATTCTGCTTAACCTTTTCGTTACTCATAGACATATTGGTGTTTCCGTCCTTTGCCATATCAACAGTAGGAGCTACAAAGAACACGTCAACACCCTTCCCCTCTCCCAAGGCAAAGTACGCCCAATTCTCCATGAGCGAATAATCTATATCGTGAGCCTCCTCGGCATCTGCGCTCTCGGTATCCTTTTTCTCCTCGGTTGCGGATTCGGAGCTCTCCTCGGACGCAGATTCAGAGCTTTCCTCTGTGACAGACTCCTTGCTCTCCTCCTCGGCTTTTGTTTCCGACTCGGAGTTATCCTCGGTTTTATCCTCAACTGATGGCGTTGAAGCCTTTGTACTCTCCTCACCGTCTGTATTGCTTGAGCAAGCAAACATGGAGGAAATTATAATCGCAAGCATCAACAATATCGCAAGCGATCTTACAGTTACATTTTTCAAAAATCTCATTTTTTCTCTCCTAAAAATCCGATATGCGCTCTTGCGCAATAATATTATATCCCTACCCTGCGCACTTGTCAATACGCATCAAAAAACAAAGTAAAATAAAATCAAAACACCGCTTCACTATCAAGTTCCGATAGCAAAGCGGTATCCCTTAGATGTCTTATTTACCCGATGTCTGTGCGCTGTTTTTGATTGCCTTGTGAATTACAAGGAAAACAAGCAAAGCAATAAACGCACCTGCCAAAATCTTGTGTGCGATGGCAATTGCAGAAATATACTCAACCTTATAGATAACTATTCCGCTGACAAGCGCCAAGGCGTATGCAACTCGCATAATTATCTCGACGATAGGAAGCTTCCACTCCTTTTTCGTCATAATTGCGTACACAACCAAAATCGCAACTCCCACAACCGACAAGATGATGTGTGCAGTCATACCCGTAGCGCTGAGGAGGAATAAAAGAACTCCTATAACTACAAGCGGAACCGCAAACAAAAGATCCTTCATCATTTTCATAAAAGGTCTCCTTCTTTGATGAAATTTGGGATTTCCGACTCGGTTATTATATCATAAAAAATAATAAAATACAATATTTGCAAAACAAATTATATTATTTTTTAATCATTTCAAAGCAATCTCTATATCTCCGGTATTCGTGCTGATCTCGCATCTACCACCCGATATAGTATTTGGAACGCTCTTATCTCCGGTATCGGTATTTATGATAAATACCTTCTCGGAAAGTAGACTTCCCTCTACGTCACCTGTGCTCGTCGTAATATAAATCTCGCCCGCATCGCATCTGTCAAGCTCGACATCTCCCGTGGTTCTCTTGATGGTAAGCCTTTCCTCCGCAATCACATCCTCAAGCTCGATATCTCCGGTAGAGCCGTCAGATGCAAAGCTCTTGCATCGAACCGAGGAAATATTCGCATCTCCTGTGGAAACCTTTACGTCAAGACTGCCGGCGCTTATATTGCTTACCAAGATTTTTCCCGTGGATACCTCAAGCTTTACGTCTCCCTTTGCTGAGGCAAAATTTGTAATCTTTCCCGTGCTGCCCGAAATATCTATGCTATCAAAGCAAAAGTCGCGAGATACCTCAACGTTGCCCGTGCTGAGCTTTATCGAAAGAGCGCCGTACTCCCCTGCAGGCATATATACGATTATCTTTGGAAAACCAAAATTAAAGCCTATATAATCATGCCACGCTCTCGTATCATTGATCGCTATCATAAGCGTTCCATCCTTAACGGATACCTCGTGCTTCACTCTCTCCTGCTCGTAGCATTCCACACGATAGCTTGAATCCTCGGATACAGCAAAAACAATATCCGCAGTCTCAGCCTTAATAGAAATTTCCTTATAGGGCTCGTCTATATCATAGCTGTTCGTTACGTATTTCGCTCTTGATAGCTTGGAAAAATCCCAACCGATACTCGTCATTGCGCACACGAAAATAATGCTGCCCGCAACAACAAGACTTATAGCAATGATAAGTAATATTTTCGTAATGCTCATTTCGATTCCTCCTTTTTAACAAAAATCTTTTTTATACACAAGGCAATAGCCTTTGTAGCTTTTGACATTCCCTTAGTTGCCGCCAAGCATCCAAAGAATGCAAGAATTGCCATACCTACGCAAGCAACACTTGCCCCAAACAAAGCAATTCCTGATCCCACGCTTGCCTCTGCGCAAGAAGCAACTCCCGAAACGATTCCA
This sequence comes from Eubacteriales bacterium, assembly GCA_045633925.1. Lineage (GTDB taxonomy): Bacteria > Bacillota > Clostridia > Oscillospirales > CAG-272 > HGM12713. The sequence continues at coordinate 29,516 of JAZQZG010000017.1, read as the reverse complement.
ACAAGCGGAATGACCGAAAGAGCTCCAAAAACAGCCCACAAGGAAGCCACTGCCGCCCATATAGAGGCATATACCGAAATAACCACGACAACTGCCGCCGCTATCAAGGATATCCATATAGGAGAGCCAAGAGCTAAAAGCACTATCTCCCATACCTTAAGTCTTCTCTTTGGTTTAATCCTTTCCTTTGCAAGACGGCCAAGCGGAATCTCAGACAATGTCTGATTTGCAATCTCGTCAACAGACCCAAGAGCCGAAATTGCCTCCTGCTCTGAGAGTCCGTCTTCCATTCTATCATCTATCATCTCTGCGTAAAACTCAAGTCTTGCCTCAAGCTCCTTTTCGGGTACGCTACCAAGCCTTGATCGCAAGAGATCAAAGAATTCCTGCTTGTTCATTTTCCGTCTCCTCTCCAATCACAAATTTATAGATGCGCATTACCTCGCACCACTCGCGCTTGAAGTCCTCCATACGTTCTCTGCCTTCCTCTGTAATCTTATAATACTTGCGAAGTCTACCGTTGTGCTCTGCATTTCGAACGGTTATAAGCGAGGCGGACTCAAGTCTTTTTAAAATGGTATAAAGCGTAGATTCCGAAAGCTCTACGCAAGGCTTTAGATCTTTTATTATCTTGTAGCCGTAGGATTCCTCATCCTTGATAGCAGACAGCACGCAGATATCCAAAAGACCGCGTTTCAATTGAGCGTCCATACAATACTCCTCCTTACATAATACATCATATCACGAAGTATTATTTCTGTCAATATATTTTCTAAAAAGTTGAAACCTTTTCCTAATCAAAAATTTACTATACGCCTTCCTCTCAAATGGAGCCTTTCAAGCAATACATACCAATCCTACTTAAACCGCTTTTTATATTGACAAAGCTTAATTTCTTCTGCCACTATGATGGACTTTTCGCAATATCAAAAAAAGGACGGAGAATTTTCATCCTCTGTCCTTTTATTCTATATTCTCTATTAATTAAAGCGTAGAGCCGAAATCGGTAACGATTGCCTGGCCGGTAATAGCTCTGGACTCGTCCGACGCGAAGAAAAGAAGCATATTTGCCACGTCATCGGGCATACAAGGCTGAACCTTGAGATCGTTGTGCTTCATCATCTGACCAAAGATGTTCATATCAAGATTAGCGGGATTCATTCCTGCTACCATAGGAGTTACGATAGTTCCGGGGCAGATTGCGTTGCAGCGAACGTTAGTTCCTACAAAGCGGAGAGCAGTGTGACGGGTAATTCCGATAACAGCCGCCTTAGATGCAACGTATGCCGCACCGCCGCATCCCATTACGCCTGCAACGGATGCCACGTTTACTATAGAACCGTATCCGGTCTTTGCCATCTCTGCGGTGATCTCGCGCATCATGCACATAGTGCCCTTGGTGTTAATATCTATAACACGGTTCATATCCTCATCGGTAAAGCTGTCAATAGCCTTAAGACCCTCGTCAAGAACGCCTGCATTGTTTATCAAAACGTCAACCTTGCCAAATGCCTCCAAGGTTGCCTCAAGAACTCTCTTTGCGTCCTCAGCCTTAGAAATATCGCTAACAACGGGCAAAACCTCGCCCCCTGCCTGACGAATCTTCTCTGCAACCTCCAAAAGAGGAGCCTCACGGCGAGCGGTGATAACCACCTTTGCGCCCTCCTGCGCAAACTTTATTGCAGTTGCCGCGCCAACTCCGGAATTTCCACCGGTAATAATTGCTACCTTACCTGCCAAACGATTCATAATAAACCTCCGTATATTTTAAATTCTTTTGTTTTTGCACTGCTACATACTATAAACAACGTCGAAAAAGCACGACATCGCTCACTTTATTTTACCACAAAAACGCAACAAATACAATAGACTTTCCAAGATTTTCCGAAAGATTACGGACAAAAAGCAAAAAGGCGAGCATTTTACGCTCGCCTTTAAAACATTTAATCCCATTCAATAATCTCGGCATAAGAAAATTTTGCAATTATGGAATCATCCCCTATAAGTTCTTTCAATTCATCTCTTTCGACAACAGAGCCGTTACCGTTTTCATCATACAAGTAATAGCAATCATCCCTGATATATCCGTTAGTATATTTAGGAAAAGTATAATTCCAAATTATGCGGACAATACCATAGATTTTTCCATCAACATTACGGTAGACTCCCATCGCATTAGCATATTTAAAATACATACCGTCCACAATCTCAATATGTGAGGGCTGCAACTCAGAAAGATCCATTTTTTCAATGGCCTCACCTATATTCGGTACATTTTCAAAATTTTCTGCGGTATAGACGCCTCCACGTCTTAAAACGTTACCGTTTTCACCGTTATATCCATTTATACAAATAGACTCATCTGTTTTGAATCCATTAATAATGCGAGTGAATTCAGCTATAACTCTATCCTCTCTCAAAGTTAGTGAGTACACAAACACACTACCGTCAGCAGGTGTTAAATATTCTTTTATAGCTTTTGCCTCGTCAGAAATAAACACGTCATCTGCTGTAACATAATCATATTTATTTTCTGAAACATGCCAATTATCCTTGTCTTCTGCAAGTGCGAGGATATTCTCTTTAACCTCTCCAAGACCGGAATTTCGGGATGCAGGGTAATAATTTGAGGGAATAGTGGGATCAAGCATCGTATCGAGATACCCTGATCCAAGACTTGAAAGAAAATAATCTGTCTTATTCCAAAAGCTATCATCCACTTTTTCACCATTAAATGCAATGACCGAACCATAGCCGAGATCTCTTGTCAAACAAACCTCAAACATATTGGAAAAATAATCAACTCTACTTTGCGTACCGTTAACAAGCGCATAATTTTCAATTCCTACTTGTTCAAGTGACATAATAAAGCGCTCATATCCATCAAACACGTTTACATCATAATAAGGATAACACAGATAAATTTCTGCAGGAAGTCCTTCACCTCGAATTTGATCGACCACACGAAGTTTTGCTATGTGAAGAGGCTGATAATATGAGGCCGCATAATAATACGTATCGGGTAAAACCTCAACAATCTCCGCTTCAATAACAGTCTGTATTTCAAAGCCGGGAGCCAACATGTCTGCCTCTCCTTCACTTCCGGACAAAAAATCTCCATACATAACCTCTTGCTTACCCGTAATTTCATTACCGCTTACTACAGTAGAAATTGGCGGCAAAATATTAGCCGGAGGATCTATAACAGACGTATCGGTATCGGAAGCCTCTTGCTCCTCGCTCGAATCATCCAGTATATCCGCGCCGGGAATCATCCCGGGATCCTCCTCGCGAAGCATCAGCATAGCAATAAGTGCGCCAAAAACCAATGCGCAGCACGCCGCAATTATTCCGACTCGAAGCCATATTGCGCTCTTTCTTGGCTTTTTTGCTTTCTTTTGAAGCTTATTATCCATATCAACAAAGCGTTCCACAACGTCGGCTTCTATGTTGCTCACACCGTCTAAAAAATCATTTTCCTTCATACAAATCGCCCCTCCTTTTCAAGCCTTTCTCTCAGATCTTGCTTGATTGCGGCAATCTCTTTATTTACCGTCGATTCACTACACTCAAGCAATCCTGCAATTTCCTTGATAGGACGCGCAAAATAATATCGACTCATAAAAACATACATTCGACGATCCGACTGAGAACGAAGAAAATCACTGATAATTCGACCAAGTTCTCTTGCATCCTGCTCGGAATACACGTCCTCCGAATCAGCCACAAAATCCTCCACCTCGGACAACGATACGGTTAATTCGGACACAATTCGTTTTTGGCGTTTTCTTGCCTTATAGCAATCTATGGCTGTTCTTCGCATTATCACTGCCAAAAAAGCCTGAAGCAAGACAGGCTTTGCGGGCGGAATAGAATTCCACGCACCAAGATACGTATCGTTCAAGCATTCCTCGCAATCATTAGCATTATAAACGATATTATATGCCACCGATATCAAAAATTTTTTATATTTAACGTCGGTCTGCATGATAGCTTGCTCATCCCTTTGCCAATAGAGCTCGACGATCTCCTCATCCGCCATCAGCTCCTTGTCTTTTACTCGAAGTTCCATGTCGCACCTCCTTATCTGACAATCTAAAAGGCCCTTCATAAATACAGTCGACAAAATTTAGAAAAACTATAAAAAATCCTTTTTTATATTATAACATATTTTTAGGCGGTAAGATATAAAAAATAAAATCTCGCCAAAGATTACCTTGACGAGATTTTTATATATAATATTTTCGCTGTATGTTTATTATTCCCACTCAATAGTTCCAACAGGCTTGGGAGTCAAATCGAGCAATACGCGGTTTATTCCCTCTACCTCTGCGGTGATTCTATTGGTGATCTTGTGAAGAACCTCATAGGGGATCTCCTCGATAGTTGCGCTCATTGCATCAACGGTATTTACCGCACGAATGATTGCAGGCCATCCCTCGTATCTCTTATCGTTACGAACACCTACGCTCTTGAAATCGGGTACCGCTATGAAATACTGCCATACCTTCTCTGCAAGTCCGCAGTTGTCAAACTCCTCACGCAAAATTGCGTCTGCCTCACGCAAGGCGTGAAGTCTGTCACGGGTAATTGCGCCCAAGCATCTAACTCCAAGTCCGGGGCCGGGGAACGGCTGACGGTAAACCATAGCGTGAGGAAGACCAAGCGCCTCTCCTACTACTCTTACCTCGTCCTTGTAAAGAAGCTTTACGGGCTCAACGAGCTCAAACTGCATATCCTCGGGAAGACCGCCAACGTTGTGGTGAGCCTTTACTCCGTCGCTCTCAAGAATATCGGGATATATAGTTCCCTGCGCCAAGAAGGAAATGCCGTCAAGCTTTCTTGCCTCCTCGTCGAATATCTTTATAAACTCTCCGCCAATGATCTTTCTCTTCTTCTCGGGCTCTGCAACGCCTGCAAGAAGATCAAGATAACGGTCGGTCGCATCTATGTATATGAGGTTTGCATCAAGAGCCTTACCAAAGACCTCGATTACCTGCTCGCTCTCGCCCTTACGCATAAGGCCGTGATTTACGTGAACGCATACGAGCTGCTTGCCAATAGCCTTGATAAGAAGCGCCGCTACAACAGAGCTGTCAACTCCGCCTGAAAGTGCAAGAAGAACCTTCTTGTCTCCTACCTGCTCGCGAACGAGCTTTACCTGCTCGTCAATAAATGCGTTTGCAAGCTCAAAATTATTGATCCTCTTCATTGATTCGGGTCTTTTGTTAGTATCCATATCGTTATCCCTCCTGAGAAACGCAATAAAAAATTACAAAAATATTTTACCACATTATCGGCGCTTTCGCAAGTATTTTCGAAAATTTTTTTGACTATTTTTGATTATTTTTTATCTTTTTTCATTGTTTAACTTTAACAAATATTTATCTTTTACATTCAATGTTAGTGCAGAATAAAAAATTTCCTCTATCTATTTTTTCTGCCAATGTTTAAACCAAGGTAAAACGAGGTAAAAATATTATCAATCGAGAATTTTCTAACACTTGTTTCGGAGGAAAAACAATGAATATAAAAAGAGGAGACATATTCTACGCAGATCTGAGCCCCGTGGTAGGCTCGGAGCAAGGGGGACTGCGCCCCGTTCTTATAATTCAAAACGACGTGGGCAACCGATACAGCCCCACGGTCATAGCGGCGGCTATCACGTCAAAAATGGGAAAGAGCCGTCTTCCCACTCACATAGACATACACGCCGACAAGGTAGGGCTTGCCAAGGACTCGGTAGTTCTTCTTGAGCAGGTCAGAACCCTTGACAAGCGCAGACTCAAGGAAAGAATGGGACATCTTGACGAGCAAACTATGCAGACTGTCAACTCTGCCATAGCGGTAAGCTTTGGAATCGAGGCTGTTGCCACGGGCGGCAGTAATGCTCAGGGGTAACTTATTTTTAAATTTACTTGAAATCTTCACAAAAATCTGTTATAATCTTCTTGATAAAACGATTACAGAGGTAATATTATGATATTCAAGAAGAGCTACACTACTCGCTGGCACGATACCGATGCCAACAGAGTGGTTCGCCCCACGCAGATATTGGTTTTTATGCAGGAGGCATCAAACCACCATATAAAATCTCTCGGAACGGATCTTGATAAGCTTCGCGATGAGCAGGGACTCGCATTTTTGCTCAGCAAAATTCGTCTTGCGCTCTACAAGCCGCTTTATGCCTTTGAGGACATAACCGTTGAGACCTGGACGGTAGAGAGCCGCGGATTTTCTTTCAACCGATTCTTCAGAGTGCTCCGCAACGACGAGGTAATTGCCGCCGCAGATACCACCTGGGCGCTTATCTCCCTCAAGGACGGAAATCTCTGCCGCGTTGACTCATTCGATTTCAAATTCGAGCACGATGAGCCTATCGACATAGGAATTCCCACCCGATTCAGAGTACCGAAGAACGATATGCTTGAGCTTATCGGTGAGAGAAAGATCGTGTACTCCGACCTCGACTACAATATGCATATGAACAATACAAAATATGCGGATATGCTCTGCGACTTTATGCCCTACGACGAGACCTCTAACATAAAGGGCATCTCGCTCTCCTATCTGCACGAGGCGGCGTTTGGAAACACAATAAAGGTATTTTCCGCCAAGGATGAGGATAAATTCAATTTCCGCACGGTAAACGAGGACGGAACGGTCTGCCTCGAAGCTCAAATTCTTTTACAAACCTAATAATAAATGGGGCTGTTTTTGCAAAAATGCGACAGCCCCATAGCTTTTTTATTGCTTTTTTGCAGATTTATTAAAATATTTACAATTAAAGTCTTGCTTTTTTTGAAAAAATGCGATATTATATTATGAATGATTATTTTTTAAGGAGGCTTTTATGTTTGGATATGTACGAACTATAAATGCCGAATTAAAGGTCAAAGAATACGATCTCTACCGCGCAACCTATTGCGGTCTCTGCCGATCTATGGGAAAATGCACGGGGCAATGCTCAAGAATGACACTGAATTACGATTTCGTCTTTTTGGCATTCGTCAGATATGCAATAGAGCCCTGCCCTGTCAAATTCAAGGGACGCCGTTGCCTTGCCCACCCATTTAAAAAGCGTGACAATATGGAGCGCAATATAATACTCGACTATTGCGCGGGAGCTTCGGCTATCTTGAATTATCAAAAGCTGAGGGACGACCTCCACGATGAGAGGGGCGCAAAAAAGCTTCGCGCAAGACTGCTTCAGCCCTTTATTTCTCACTCGAGAAAAAAGGCTATCAAAAAGGATCCGACCCTCAAGGAGCTTGATGCCACGATCGCAGCAAAGCTCGCAGAGCTGTCGGCTATTGAGGAATCCGAGCAGATTGGCGTTGACGTGCCTGCCGCTTGCTTTGGAGATATACTCGGAGAGATAATGGCTCACGGATACGAGGGCATGAACAGACGAATCGCATTCGAGTTCGGACGTCACATAGGCGCATGGATATACGTTGCAGACGCTCTTGACGATATGCGTGACGACAAAAAGAAGGGACGCTACAATCCACTCCTTCGACTCTACGGAGGAAGATTGCCTACCGAGGAGGAGCTCGCGCTTATATATGATGCGACCAAGAACAAGCTCTTCTCCGCCGAGGCGGCATTCGACCTTATCGAGATAAGCGACCCTGCGATTAAAAACATTCTTCAGAATATTTTGTATATGGGAATTCCAAGGAAAACCGCAAATATACTTGATACCTATAAAAACATACCGAAAGGAAATGACAAATGACAGATCCATACAAGGTTTTAGGCGTCTCTCCCGATGCCTCCGATGATGAAATAAAGAAAGCCTACCGCGCGCTCATAAAGAAATATCACCCCGATAAGTACCGTGACAGTGATCTTGCAGATCTTGCAAACGAGAAGATGAAGGAGATCAACGCGGCTTACGAGGAGATTCAGCAGATGCGTAACAACGCAAAGAACTCGGGGAGCTACAGCGGCGGAAACGGCAATCAGTCAAGAGCCAATACAGGATCAAACGGCCCGATATACAATCAGATCCGTCGTTTGCTCAATAACGGAAATATTGCTGCGGCAGAGGCTAAGCTATGGGAGATAAACGAGGGTGACAGAGTTGCCGAGTGGAACTTCCTTTACGCTTGTGTGCTTATAAAGAAGGGACAGTACGTTGACGCTCAGAGATATCTTGATATCGCTTGCTCAATGGATCCCTACAATCAGGAATACAGACAGACTAAAGATCAGCTCCACCGCCAGGCAAACGGCTACGGCGGAGGCTACGGCGCTCCTCAGAGTGCGGGCTGCTCTTGCTGTGACATCTGCGCAGGTCTTATGTGTATGGACTGTCTGTGCGCTTGCATGGGTTGTAGATAAAAATGAAACGAAAAGATCAAAAAGCAAACATAAAGCAATTGACTATATGCGCAATGCTGACAGCGCTCGGCGTTATATTCCTCGGAATCGGCGCTTTGCTTGAGGTGTTAGACATTTCGATGGCAGTCGTTGCCTCCTTCTGCGTAATAATCGCAGTTGTGGAATACGGCAAGGGCGCTCCGTGGATGGTATATGCGGCAATCTCGATATTATCGTTTTTGCTCGTACCAAGCAAGCTCCCTGCAATATTCTTTGCCCTTTTCTTTGGATTCTATCCGATATTAAAAGGCTTTTTAGAGGCAAGACCGAAGGTTATCTGCTGGATACTCAAGGAAGTTATATTCAACGTATGCCTTGCGGCAATAATACTGATATATATGTTCCTATTCTTCCAAGGTGTAAATCTCTCGATTCCTCTTCCCTGGATACTGACAGCAGCGGTTGTTCTCTGTGAGATAGTTTTCGTGCTGTACGATATAGCCCTCACGAGAATCGTATCCTTTTATGTCATAAAGCTTAGAAAAAAGTTTAAATTCAAATAAAAAAGATGCCTTATAGGGGTTGTACCCTAAAGGACAGTTTTACCTTCCAACAGAAAAATAGAAACCGCAGATTGCTTTTCTGCGGTTTTTATGCTATAATAGGATGTGTAATCAGCACTATGCATTTACGATAAATTTAAACGATAAATAAGAATTTGTAGGAGAAAAACAGATGCAAAACTTTGGTTTGTCAATGTTATGGTTTTGGATATGCTATGCAATTGTCACTTGTGTTGGTATACTACACACCATATTTAATATCTATGTGTTGAAAATGAAACCTATGGATGAGAACGGTATGGGTGAGGGATATGAAAAAACAAAGCCGTGGCATCCGTTATACAATATCGTTCTATTTTCAATCTTTGGTTGGCTATATATAAACGGTCTTGCTGAGCCGACTCTTATGGAAGCTCTGATTACGGGAGCAATATGGGCAGGCATATGTATTGCATTTGATGTGTTCGGTTGGGTATTGATCAAACACCCGTGGAGTTTGACTTTTAAAGAGTTCTATATTGACTACCAACCTTGGATAACGCTTATATACATTGCAATATTTGCTGGACCTGTAGTCGGATATTTGTTTACACTAATTTAAAAAAATTCCAATTTACCGAGAAATATTGAGGTGTCAATTAGCCAAAGCCTCCCTTGTGTAAAGGGAGGTGGCACGCGAAGCGTGACGGAGGGATTGTGATGGAAAGAAAACATAATAAAAACATTATTCCGACCGCAAAAATGTTGCGAAAGAATATGACAAAAGAAGAAAAACATCTTTGGTATGATTTTCTGCGTACCTATCCCATTCGATTTTCTCGTCAGAAGGTTCTCGGAAGGTATATTGCGGATTTTTACTGTGCAGAGGCAAAGCTTATCATAGAGCTTGACGGTTCAGGGCATTATACCGAGGAAGGAAAGCAATACGATGAAGAAAGAACCGCCTTTCTTAAAGAATACGGATTGACAGTAATAAGAATACCGAATACTGAAGTACATAAAAACTTTCGAGGTGTTTGTGAATATATTGATCACCTCATAGAACAATCCCTCAGTCAGCTTCGCTGACAGCTCCCTTTACACAAGGGAGCCTTTTTTATGTTCACCTATAACTTGTCAAGTTTCCTGACAACTACTGCCTGAATTAAAAACAACAAGACTTTTGCCAAAAGCAACGCAAAGGCACTTTTGACATTGGCATATCAAAAGTTCTTTGCTTACCTTCCGGGAGGTAGAAAAAACCTCCCCTGTGTAAGGGGAGGTGGCACGCATTAGCGTGACGGAGGGATTGTAAAAGGAGAAAATTCATCGTTAAACAATCCCTCAGTCTCTTCGCGACAGCTCCCTTTACACAAGGGAGCCTTGCTTAGTGCAAGCCTATTTGTTTGCAAATAGACGGAAATTTGGTTATAGTCTTTAATTATGGCAGACGAAGCACTGCTTTTGTGGACACAAAAGCAAAATACGGCATACCTTTTTCAAGATATGCCGTATTTTTGAAAAACTGTCCTTTAGGGTACAACCCTATATAAGGCATCTTTTTGTTTTTATAAATCACCTTTTAATTCTTACAAGTCTTTCAAGGGCTGCAGTAAGCGATGCGCAAAGCGCGTCTATATCTTCCTTTGTATTATACTCGGAAAGACTTATTCTCAACGAAGAATCGATATCCTTTGCAGAAAGTCCAAAGGCAACAAGCGTTCCGCTCGGCGTTTTTGAATGTGACGAACAAGCAGAGCCGCTCGATACGAATATTCCATCTGCCGAAAGGAAATGCAAAAGAGTCTCGCTCTTTATATTCGGAACGGTTATGTTTATAACGTGATGCGCATAAGCCTTTGCAGGTCGGTTTATTCTTATACCAAGACTCTCTATTTTCTCACAGGCATAACCGTAAAGGTCTTCAAGATGAGCGCGATTCTGCGCCGCTCTGCTCTTGATGTCAGCAACAGAGGCGCCAAATGCGGCAATACCTATGGTATTCTCGGTTCCCGAACGCATACCGCTCTCCTGACCTCCGCCAAGCAAAAACGGTACTATCTTTTTCTTCTTTATCATATCCGCAGAGATATAAAGCGCGCCCACGCCCTTAGGAGCGTGAAGCTTATGTCCGCTCACCGAAACGAGGTCGGCTTTAAGCCCTGCAGGGGTAAAAGGAACCTTCATAAAGCCCTGCACCGCATCGCAGTGCGTTATCGCCTCGGGATATTTCGCTTTTATCCTTGAAAATGCCGCTCCAACGTCATACAATGCTCCGGTCTCGTTATTGACAAGCATAAAGCTTGCAAGAAAGATCTTTTTATCGAGCGCCCTCTCAATAGCATCAAGATCAAGTACACCGCCTACAGTCGGTATCTTCACTATCTCAAAGCCCTCCTTTGCAAGAGCCTCAAGGTTTTTATGTACCGATGGATGTTCGGAATCAGTGGTGAGAATTCTCACAGCGTCTCTGCGTTCCTTTGCGTGCGCAGACCCCAAAAGAGCAAGTGCGTTTGCCTCAGTTCCACAAGAGGTAAAGACAATCTCCCCCTCTCGCACTCTCACACCAAGAGCAAAAAGCAGAGCCTCACGAGCCTCTCGAACGACGCTCTCCGCACTCTGTCCAATAGAATGAAGCGAGGAGGGGTTTCCGTATACACCCATAACCTCGTTTATTTTTTGAACAGCGACGACGGAAAGCTCCGTCGTCGCACTGTTATCAAGATATATTTTTCTTTGCATTTTTCACCCTTATCAACGGAATCTGAAGCTGTCAACGATCTTCTGAAGGTCGCCAAGATAGGTATCAAATTTATCCTCTGTTGCCGTATAGGTTATCGAGTACATAAGACTGTTATAACCGATAATTATCTGTCTGAGCTTGTATTTTACTCCGCCTTGCTCAACTATATAATCAAATGATACAGAGTCTCTTCCCGCTACGGTAATCTTTTGAGGATCCTCGGCTACAAACTTATAACCAGCCTTTTTATACTCAAGCTCGATAAGCTCGTAAAACTCCGCCACCTTATAATCCTTATCGGGAGAATAGCACGTTACGCTCACATTAGGATTCTTTACGTTGGGATTTTCGCTATCGTAATAATAAGCAAAGGTATCCTTGGTATCAAGATTCGTTTTCCAAGTATTGGGAACGTAACACGCATACTGAACGTCATCGGTTGATGCCTTCTTCATTCCCTCAGGGGTATAATCATCGGTCTCCTCCTTGGTGGATACCGTTCTCTCGCACAACACAAAATTGTTCTTTATCTTATCAAAATCAGCTGTTGCGGTAGAAGCATGCTCAGTTGCAACGTAAAGCGAAAGCAAAACAAGTCCATCCGCATGGAATGCATAATACTGAATAACAGTAAAATTATAAGTAGTGCCGGCATCATTCTCACGATTATAGCTATACGCATACTTGTACGCAAGCTTTGCGCTGATACGGTTTTCGCTCACCTCTGTTTTTTTGTAACCACTGTTCTTAAGCGACTCTGCATTTTGCGCCTCAATGCCCTCTACGTAGAGCTTAACTCCGGCATCATAGGTCTCCTTATCAAGCGCAAAATACTTAGCCGTTGCCATAATTCCCTGAGTAAAAGAATAGTACGCCGAGGAGATTCCCGAATCACGGTTATCCGTCCAAGTCTCAGGAACGTAGAATATAAAAGGCTCCCCGTCAAGCGTTGCCGAATACATTCCGTCAGGCACTCCGTCATTACTGTCGCAGGACGCAAATATCGGTACTGCAATGGCAATACAGAGAAATATCGCAAAAATTCTTTTCAACATTATAAAATCCTCTTCTTTATATTTTAAGACTTCCTGCTATAATGATATCAAAAAATCAACAAGATATCAATGCAGAATTTGTTAACTTTCTTTAAAGCTTACTCACAAGCTCCTTAAAATAATTACCTCGAACCATAAAATTATCGAATCTGTCAAAGCTTGCGCTTGCAGGAGATAACAAAACGCATCCTCCCTCTCTGCCAAGCTCTGCCGCCGCAAAAACGGCATCCTCAAACTCGGGCTTGTGAATTATCTGCAGATTACTGCTTTTCAAGCTCTCATCGGCATACAGAGCAAGCTTTATCTTCTCTGCGGTAGCTCCCGTGAGAACTACGGCTCGCACCTGCTTTATAAGTGCGCTTGCAAGAGGCGCGTAATCAAGCTTTTTATCATATCCTCCGCAGATAACGACTATATCTCTGCCCTCCAGCGCCGAGAGCGCCGCAATCGTTCTCGTTGGCGAGGAATCTATCGAGCCGTTGTAAAACTGCACTCCGTCCTTCTCTCTCACAAGCTCCAAGCGATGCTCAACGCCAAAAAAGCTTCTCGCGACCTTTTCATAATTCTCAAGCTCTACATATCCGTAGGTAAGCGCTATTGCAGTCATATAATTCTCTACGTTATGCTTTCCGGGAATCTTTATCGCATCAAGAGGCAATATTCTCTCATATCCCTCTCCGTCTGTTTTACAGATAGCGCCGTCATATATGCAAAAGAGCGATGCTTTTGCATTCTTCTGCTCAAAAACGCTGTTATAATCACTTGCTTTAGACGAGAAGAAGAATACCTCCTTGTCGGTGGTATTAAGTATCTCCATACCAAAATTTCGAGTAATCTCGTTATCGGCATTTACCACCAAGCGTCTCGTTTTCTCTCCGACGATATTGAATTTCGCCCTTGCGTATTCGCCCTCATCTGTATGCCAATCAAGATGATTTGGCGTTACGTTGGTTATTGCGGCGTTTATCGGAGAACACCGCATATTCATAAGCTGAAAGCTTGACAGCTCAAGAGCTGCAAAATCCTTATCTGTCATCTCGTGACACTTATCAAGAAGCGGAGTACCAATATTTCCTCCAACGTAAGTGTTACCTGCGCAGGAGAGAAATCTGCCCGTCAGCGTTGTAGTCGTGGTCTTTCCGTCACTTCCCGTTACAGCAAAGCTCACAGCGGGTGTGTGTTTTAAAAAGGTCTCCATCTCGGACGTAAGATACGCTCCATTTGACACGGCTCTCAATATCTCATCCTCGTCGGGACGCAAGCCGGGAGAGCGAAAAATTATATCGGCATCTATTCCTTTAAATCCGCAAACAAAGTCAACACCCAAGGCGGAAAGCTTCTCTGCCCTCTCGCCAAGCTGCTCAAAGGTCTTCTCATCAAAAACCGTTATAGAGGCGCAAGCTCCGCTCTCTGCAAGCATATGAGCGAGGGGAAAATTAGATACCCCCATACCAAGTATTGCAACACGTTTGCCGGATACGTCGTTTATTATTTTATTTTCACTAAAATCAGCCATAATAAACTCCCGATAGTAAAGATATACTAATATTATATATTCTTATTTTATATAATGCAATACCTTATGCGAATTTTTTTAAAAAAACTCTTTTCAAAACAGAAAAAATTTGATATAATTAAAGCGATATGATTATTTAAACTTTTTGGAGGAGATATGGCGAAAAAAGCAACCGCGCCCGCGCAATATAACGACCAGAGCATAAAGTCATTAAAAGGCGCTGACCGTGTACGTAAGCGCCCTGCCGTTATTTTCGGATCTGACGGACTTGAGGGCTGTGAGCACTCTTTCTTTGAAATACTTTCAAACTCGGTTGACGAGGCGCGCGAGGGACACGGAAACGAAATCCTCGTAACAGCCTACAACGACCTCTCTATATCGGTAAACGACAAGGGTCGAGGCGTTCCTCTCGGATATAACGAGAGCGAACAGAGATGGAACTGGGATCTTATCTACTGCGAGCTCTACGCAGGAGGAAAATACGATAACAACGACGGAAATTCGGCATACGAGTTCTCGCTCGGTCTTAACGGACTTGGCGCCTGCGCAACGCAGTACAGCTCGGAATTTATGCACGTTTATTCCTATGACGGTACAAACGAATCAAAAATATCCTTCAAAAAAGGTGAGGTAGCAACCGAGCTTGCCGTTCGTCCGCTTGAGAAGAACGAGCGAAGAACGGGTACGCTCATTCATTGGCGCCCCGACCTTGAGGTATTTACCGACATAAAAATTCCTCGCGAATTCTTCGTTGAGACTATGCGCCGCCAGTCTGTGGTGAATGCAGGAATCACCTTCATCCTCAAGTATCAGGAGGCTGACGGAAAATTCACCGAATACAAATTTATCTACGAGAACGGAATCTCCGACTACGTAAATGAAATTGCAGGAGACACGGCTATGACTCAGCCGGTGCTCTGGCACCTTGAAACACAGGGTCGTGACAGAGCCGACAAGAAGGAATACAAGCTCAAGGCAGACTTTGCATTCTGCGTTTCAAACACCGTAAATTCCTTGGAATATTACCACAACTCAAGCTATCTTGAGCACGGAGGCTCTCCCGACAAAGCTGTTAAGGTCGCATTTGTTTATGCGCTTGACAAGTACATCAAATCCGCAGGAAAATACAACAAGAACGAATCAAAGATCACCTTCGTTGACGTGTCCGACTGCCTTTTGTTCGTATCAAACAGCTTCTCCACGATGACCTCCTACGCAAACCAGACCAAAAAAGCGATAACCAACGAATTTATATACGAGGCTATGACAGAATTCTTAAAGCAGAACCTCGAGATATACTTCATAGAGAACCCCACCGCCGCAGAGGTCTTTGCAAATCAGGTACTCATCAACAAGCGAAGCCGTGAGAATGCAGAATCCACGCGTCTCACAATCAAGAAAAAGCTGACAGGTACCCTTGATATTGCAAACAGAGTTGAAAAATTCGTAAATTGCCGTTCAAAGGATCCCGAAATCCGTGAGCTCTACATAGTTGAGGGTGATTCGGCTCTCACCTCGTGTAAGCTCGGCAGAAACGCTGAATATCAAGCGATAATCCCCGTCAGAGGAAAAACGCTCAACTGTATGAAGAGCAGCTATGAAAAGATATTCAAGAGCGATATCATAACCGACCTTCTCCGCGTTATAGGCTGCGGAGTTGAGCTCAACAGCAAGGTCAAGACCGACATCGCTCCCTTTGATATAAATATGCTCCGCTGGTCGAAGATCATAATCTGTACGGATGCCGACGAGGACGGATTCCAGATAAGAACGCATCTTCTCACAATGTTCTACCGTCTGTTGCCCACCCTTCTCAAGGAGCATAAGGTATTTATTGCGGAATCTCCTCTTTTCGAGATAACCACAAAGGATAATATCTATTTTGCCTACGATGAATTTGAAAAGGCGGATATAATAAAGCAGCTCGGAACGCAGAAATACACGCTTCAGAGATCAAAGGGACTTGGTGAAAACGAGCCCGAGATGATGTGGCAGACAACGATGAACCCCGAAACGCGCCGCCTCATTTCCGTAACACCTGCCGATGCCGCTCTCACAGAGCAGATATTCGACACCTTGATGGGAGACAACCTCCCCGCAAGAAAGAACTTCATTGCAGACCACGGAAGCAAGTATCTGAAGGATGCGGATATATAAAAGCAGAAAAGCACACTCTAAAAAGAGTGTGCTTTTCTCTTATGAATTTGCAATACATAGCAAGAATTAAATAAATAAAAACCGAACGTTTGTCAAATGATGCATCGCCTTATACGGCGTTGCCGTATGATATACTTGCTTCGCAAGCATGATATAATATCCGTTCCTTCATATGCCGAAGGCATATATCATCCACCGAAGGTGGATATCATATCGAAGATATATCACCCGTTCCGAAAGGAACGGATATCATTGTAAAAAAAACTCTTTTGTCTCGATAGACAAAAGAGTTTTTTACATGCGAAGAAACGCACAAACGGTGCGTAGGTGTAGGTAAAAACGCAAAAAAGGTGCGTGAATATACACCGCTTGGATTATTTTCGTTTGACTTCCGCTCGATCAAATTTGATCTTAAAGGTGAAATCTTCGGGATATGAGTCGAAATCTTGCAAATCAATTTCCAAAATGTAATGATTGTCTTGTTCGATTAATCGATCCGCCAACCACCAAATTGTTTTTCTGTTTTCAAGGGATATATCAGTCGTTAAAATCTTGTAGTTATAAAGGTGGATTTCCTCTACGGAGCTATCGTAAAGTGCGCTTTTGGCGTTGATCTTCAATACCAAAAGATTGCGATTATATTTGCTTTTTTCTCCGACAAATTTATTATAATCGAATGGGAACTCAAATGCTTCAACGCCCATAATGCCTGCATCGTGAAGCCCGTTTATCCAATACCATTCGGGGGGATTGTCAGGGGGCTGTGTAGAATGTTTTTTAATTGCCATTCTTGTTCTCCCTGACAGTGTTGATGGAAGATATCAGCATTACTCTAATGCTCGTGCAAGCAGAATCAAGAGTTTTGTATTCACCTTCAGTAATGTAATCCGTTTTATACAAAAGCTCTAACCAATATCCCGTTTCATTTGCTTCCTTGAGTGCTATTTGAAGTTTTGCAATAAAGTCAGCTTTGCCGTGAGCATACTGCGCTTCTCGGATATTTGCTCCAATAGAGGTGCCGCTTCTGCCTATTTGATTGGATATGATGGATTCTCGTTTTTCCTTTAATGCCTTTACAAGATTTATTATTTGAACTGCAAAATCCATGGATTGTGAGCGGAGTTTGGATTCGGACATGATATGCACCTCACTTTCGCCAATATTATACCACATACTTACAAATATTTCAATAGTGAAGTTGCGACAAGCCGCAGTGAAGTTTGGACTTGCGCCCAAGTGAAGTATTGCGCCGAATGCGCAACGTGAAGTTAAGTGTTCCGCATATCGTACCGAAGGCACACTTCACGCACGAAGTGCGCTTCACTTGCAAAGCATACTTCACGTTCCGCAAGCGGAACACTTAGTTCAAAAAACGCACCTTTGTCAGTAGACAAAAGTGCGTTTTTTGTTGGCGGAGAGAGAGAGATTCGAACTCTCGGAACGGTATTAGCGTTCACACGATTTCCAGTCGTGCGCCTTAGACCAGCTCAGCCATCTCTCCATTCGACTTTGATATTATATCACATTTATTTTCAAAAATCAACCCTTTTTTCAAATATTTTTAAATATTTTTGATATTTCTTTTATGACATAAAAAGCAGCTGTCCTGCAAAACTACAAAAGCCTTGCTGGACAGCTGCTTAATTTTATAAAGCTTAAAACTTATTTGTACTTATATGCAAACTGCTCGTGATACTTTGAGCTGTTAGATGCTCTCGTGTTAAGTCTTGCATTTACTATCTTTCCGCTACCGATAGGATCTATCATATCAAGTCCATTACCACCCTGTGTTGCGGATTCCTCGGGCTCCTCTACAAAGCATATATAATGAACCTGTGTAGAACCGTCTGACTTAGTTACAGATGCATTTACTATAGTATCCGAAATAACGGAATTAAACGCGCCCTCGCACAAAAATCCAATCTGATAAGAGATGCCCGACCACCAATATACGTAGCAGCTATCAAAATAAGATCTCGTATGAGAAGACATCTTAAAGCCTATCATAAACTGGTCGCTGTAACAAATATTATATCTGTTACCGGTGCTCTCATCATGGAATCCTATTGCATCCGGAGAATTAGTTCCGGAGAAAAGAGGGTGTATATTGATAAGAACGTTATCACCGCCCGTGAGGTGAACTCCGCGAAGAACGCGATAAATTCTCATATTTATAAGCGAATTATTAGTTCCCTCAACAAAAATACCCTTAGTTGCATTTGCGCTCTTTCCGGTTATATTTATATTCTCAAGATTGTTATATGCTCCGTTAGGCTTTACGTGTACACCTATCTTTGCATCTTCTATAGCAATATTATTTACGAAAAGTCTGCCTCCGCCGTATATCTCGATTGCAGTCAACGTACCGTCACAATCAAAGGTACCGCCCATTATATAGTCGGTGTGATCAGCAGCCAAGGTTTTTGCATCCTCTGGCGTACCATACTGTATAAGTGCTGTAGAATTGCTATCCCACGTGATTGCGGGTCCAAAGGTTGCGTAGTTTGAAAGTCTGAAGGAAACGCTCTTATCCTGCGCCGAGGGAATAACCACGGTCTTGCCGAGATTATATTTTCCATCGGGGAAATAAATGGTCTTACCCGGATTTTCGTCTATCGCCTTCTGAATTATTACCGACATGTCCTTCTCTTCGGGATACTGATTAATAAGAGTTGTAATTATAAAGTAATCTCCGCCGAGTCCCGTATCGTTAACAAGAGGATCTATCGTCGTGAGCATAGATGCCGAAACGCATTCGCCCTTGATTACGTCACCCAAAAGATACTTTCCTACAACGTCATCGATAGAGGTTATAGGATCATCAGGAAGATTAGTCAAAGGTACCTCCGTAATCTCCACATTAGATTCAAGAATTCTCTTACCCTTAACGTAGTCAGCCTTAAAGGTCACTACCTTTACAACCTCCTCGGAGGTGCCTACCATATTGAGAGGAAGCTGATTCAACTGTGCAGTTTGCTGAACCGAAAGCATATCATCACTTGTCAAAACAAATTCTTCTCTTGTATAGTCTGTTGCCTCGCTTTCAGTGCTTGTACAAGCAAAAAGCGAAAATACCATCACAAAGCAAAGAACAAGTGCGGTAAAACGGCTTACAATATTTAATTTTTTCATCGTTCTACCTCCTTATGCTCCTACCTTTGACGTATAGAAAAATTTTTCATGATTCTGATTGTCGCAAAGCGCGGTATCTACGATAACGTCAAGGAACATTCCGTTACCGCTTGTACTGTTTGATGCTCCGGCAAGAATAGAATTATCGGTGCTTGCATCATAAAAGTCTATTATTCCGTTTGAACAGATCGCTCCAAAGCGTCTGGTGGTTACTCTAAATGCCGTCTGCGCACCCTGTGCTCTTGTCCATCTTATGCTGAAATCCTTAATGATTACGTCAGAGGACGTTCCAACAGAGAAAGCCGTAGCCACGTTCTCTGTAGAGCAGGAATAAAACCAGTTGTTACCGCTGTTTATCTGGAATCCAATGGTTGATCCATAGGTTATAGAGCCCGACGGATTTTCGGTGAGCTTTACTGATACCCCACGGAAGAAATTACCGTTGCCCGTCTGAATACCCGTAGCAACGTCGGTAATTCTAACGTCTACCACGTTATTATCATACCCTTCGATAACCATTCCCTTCGAACGGGATCCATAACCGATAATATCTATATCCTCTACGTCTATATCGGAAGAACCGTTGTTTATACCGTAAGGAATATTTATACCGACAGTCGCATTCACTATTTTTATCTTGCTGATAAGTATCTCTCGACCTGCATCAATCTTAATTCCGGTCGCTTTTCTGTTTCCGTCAAGCGTTCCACCCATTATAAAATAGTTGCTTCCAAGAGAAGTTATATCATTCTGCGATTTCTGCATTGTTTCATCCGTAACACCAACGGTAATAAGTGCGTTTGACTCGCTCATCCAAGAATTGCTCGCCTTGATAACGGCATTGTCCGCAAGGTAAATCGACGTAGATTTGGCGGGAACCGCAGATAACTTCAAAGGCTTTGAAATAACGTATTCACCATCTGGGAAATACAGCGTTCTCTTAGGATTCTCTTCAACGATCTTCTGCAAAACCGCATGAAGATCTGCGCCGGTATTGGGCTCTACAAAAAGAGATACGTCTATATATTTGTTCTTTATCTTCTCAATACCGGATGCGTCAGCCGTATTCTCGGTTGACTTTGTCGAAAGCTTTGCGGAATACGCAAAATCGCCCTTATAAAGTTGCATCTTTGCATATTTTCCAACAACAGCCTTTACCGACTTTGCCAGGGTGGAAGGAACTGCATCTGCTCTCACGGACTTTGCGGTAACGTCTTCCTCAGCTATTCTCTCACCGGCTGCGATATCCCTGGTAAACACAGGAACCTCTACCATCTCAACAGTTGATGCGCCAATCGTAATAGCACTGTCTTCATTAGAAGCATTGACCTTAACATCACTGTCCTCATTAGAAGCGCTAAGATTAACTATTTCGATCTCGTTTGCGTTCTGTTCTGCAATCTTTAACTCGCTTGCCACGTGCTTTTCTTCTGTACATGAAGCACAAGAAAGCAACAAGGCAGACAATGAGAACACAGCTACAAATTTGAATAATCTGTTTGACTTTTTCATTCCGATCCTCCCTTCATGTTAACGGTATTGCCGAATTCGAAAGTACGGTCTTATAGGACTGATCATCACAAAGGTTTTCGTCAAAAATCGGAACCTTTATAAGACCTGTACCCTTTGCCGTAAACTTGATATACGCATTATTACTTGTTTCATCAAAGAATCTCACGGTACATCCGGAAATCACCGAATTAAACGTACCGTTCACCGAAAAGGCCGTCTGCTCTGCAATATCAGCCGACTCCCAAGAGGAATTCGATGCCTCAAATACACTTGCAGCTCCATCCTTTATCAAGTAACCGCAAGAGAAATTCTGTGAAGTACACATCTCAAATACGTTGTTAGTGCCATTCTCAAAGAATCCGCACGTTGTCAGAGCATTAGGAGCTGCATACACCAATACGTTTCTGAAATCGTTGTAGGAACCGCAGTTCTTTACTCCTATAGAAACGTTAGCTATATTAGAGGTTGAAACTATTCCGCCCGAGGACTCTACCAAAATACCGATAGAATCTGCCGACGCATCACCGTTTACGGTAACACTCTCAAAGTTAACAGCCTCTGCCGAAGCCTTTGCCCAAAGACCGGTCTTTAAATTCTTAAAGGTTACGTTGCTAACAAAAGGATTCTTGCAATTTTCGAAGGATACGCCAACCTTTGCAAGGCTCGCTCCATCAATAACGCCACCCATAACGGCAACCTCTGCGATCTCCGTCTTTGTCGCATCAGACTTTGAGCCTATGGTTATCATAGCCTCCTCTGAAGTCCACGTGGGAAGAGCCTTAATAACAGCGTAATTTGAAAGTCTCAAGGAAACTGCGCTCTCTACATCCGTGCCGATAACGATAGGCGCAGAGATATTGTATACTCCGTCAGTAAAGTAGATTGTCTTTCCGGGATACTTATTGATAAGAGCCTGAAGCTCTGCGGTTATATCCTTGTTCTCCGCATTCTCTATCTCGTCACTGACTACTATGTATCCAAGATATCCCTCTTCCTTAGCGGGAGGATTGTCGGATACCATTCTATCGAACATATATTCACCAACTACTATATTGATGGTTGCGTATTTTCCAACGACCTTATCCAAAGAGGTTATAGCGCCCTCGGGAATTCCGGATACGGGAACCTCAACCATCTCAAAATGCGATGACGTAAGTCTGTCTCCTTCAGCAGCCTCTTTTTTAACGCGTACTACGCTAACTCTCTGCTCATCATCAACAAAGCTTTCGTCGCTCTCGCCTGTATTATCTTCTGTATCGGTATTATCTTCTGTATCGGTATTATCCTCCGCACCGGTGTTATCCTCTGTACCAGTGCTATCATCAGTGTTCGTATTATCACCACTCTCGCTTGAGTCGCTCGAGCCCGAGTCATCGGTATTACTCTCACCGCTCTGCTCTCCCGAACCGTCACCGCTATCACCGGTAGAAGGTGTCTGAGTTGTATCCGTCTCACCCTCCAACAAGCTATCAAGAGATTCACCGCAAGAACCGCAAGCGGCAAACAAACACGTTGATATACACATCATCACGCAAAGAAGAAGTGCTATAAGCGTGTGCGTTTTTTTGTTTTTATTATACTTTTTCATAAAAGCTCCTTTCGCTTCTAACAAATGCTTTAAAACAATTTTACCCATTATATTCCTACTCATTATATCATATTTTTGAGAATGTTTTGTGAACAAAACAAAGGAGGCGAGCCAAAATTGCTCGCCTCTTTTTGTTGTATTTGCACAAAATCAGTGCTTATTCGGGAATCAAAACCTCTCCGCTTGAGGTTATAATACACTCCTCAAGCTCGATCGCATTCCTTATCTCGGTATAATTTTCCTTTGGCAAATAGCCGTGCTTTATGCTCACTGTCGCGCCTACACGAAGATGTCCGCTTATGATATAACGCTTTATATTCATGTGGTTAGCAAAAACGGTAAACTCAATGCCGTCATCGGGATTTTTCATAAGGATCGAATCATCGACCTTAATATAATCCTCGCCTATCTCGGTAACCGTTCCAACAAGATACTGAGTCTCATCCTCCGACGCCTTAGTCCTGTTTTCCAAGACAAAATCAACGATCTGCTCAACGGCATCCGCGCCGATATTATAATAATATCCGAAGCTTTCTATATTTGTAAAAAGATACCCCTCCTCGTTAAACGAGAATGAAAGATTTTTAACGCCGAGAACGTCCGAATTCAAGGAGAAGCTTACAGCCTTATCACTACCGTAAAACTTACTGTAATCAAGCTCCAATGGTGTCTGCGCATATTTCTTTATTATATTCCAAAGCTGTGAGCTGCTTTCCTCGCTGAGAGCGTAACGCACGTCCCCACCCTTCTCAGCGCAATAAACATTGGTAAGCTTTATATTTGTTGTAAGATCGAGTGTATCGATAAGTGCGCCGAGAGTCTTTGGCGCATTGTCGGGAGTATCCATCCTATGCTTGAAGGGATAGAACTCCTCGTATCCCTCATATTTCACGGCAACAAAGCGATCGCCGTCAAGTCCCTTTATCTTATAGACCGAGCAATTTGTCGTATGCTTTTGCTCCTCGTAATAATCGTAGCCCTCGCAAGTAAAATCTCCTATCTTCTCGCCGATGCGGTCTGCATCTATGGAAATTCCATAATAGGAGCTCCGCACCTCGTAATTAACACCGTTCATCTTGAGAGTCGTATACTGATTATACACGGCTCTGCAATTCCAAGGCCATTCAATAGCATACTCAGCGCCTATCGCTCTCTTTCCGTTTCGCTCTCTGGTATCCTGCCAATATGCGCTGTCGATAATAGGCTGATCGGTATTCACAGATTCGGTATCCTTTGACTCAGGATCACTCTCTGCTCCTCCGCTTGATACACTGTTTCCAATGACGATAGATACCGCCAAAACAGATACAAGCGTTATCGCAGCCGCTATCAGGAGCACCTTCTTAAATGCGCCGCTCTTCTTTTTTACAGATGCAGCCTGTGCTCGCTCGAGAAGATCATCATCAATATTCTCCATTACCTCTAAAAATTTATCTTTTTTCATATTTCATATCCCTCCGATCTCAAGTATTCTTTGAGTCCGTTTCTCGTTCGAGAAAGGATCTTATGTACGTTTGCCTCACTCACGGAATATTTCTCTGCAATAGTCTGCGTTGACTCGATATAAAAATAACGGCTTATAAAGATATTGCAGTCCCTCTCGGGAAGCCCTCTCAAAAAGGTATTCAGCGACCGTGTCAGCGCCTCGTATTCCATTTGAGATTCGATGCTCTCCGTATCCGAAACTATATCTCCTATCTCCTCAAACGCAAGAGCGAGCTGTCCGCCGCCACGCTTTTGCCGAGAATCGCTCTTCACCTTATCTATTGCAAGATTTCGCACTATTTTTGCAAGGAAAAGTCGAAAATTATTCGGTTTTTTCGGTGGTATCGAAGTCCAAACTCTGTGCCACGCATCGTTCAAGCATTCCTCGCAATCCTGCTCGCTCGATAAGATGTTTTTAGCTATGCAAAAGCAATATTTACCATATCTTTGCGCAGTATGGCTTATTGCGCTTTCATCTCTTTGATTGTAAAGCTCTATTATTTCTCTGTCGTCCATAAGTCTCCTCCTCTCTCTTTGATAGACGTCTTCATACTATAAGACGATAGGGAGCAATTTTTCTGACGTAATTTTTCAAAAAAGAAATAAAAGCTCTCTTTTTTCAAGAGAGCCTTTATTTATTACTTTCTTGTTGCCAAGCAATCCACAAGTGAAATTACACCCTGGATTATAAAGAACACACCTGCGATAATAAATACTACGTTTATTACCGAACCTGCGTTGATGAACAAGCAAACCGCGATAGCGATGCAAATACCGGGCTTTACAAATCCCAATATCTTTGCAACAAGGTTCTTAGCCTCAGGAAGCGCCTTGATGGATTCGATCAACTGCAAAAGACCGAAGATCAAAAGAACTATTGCAAGAATAATAGTTGCAATATCAACAAGAACCCATCCGAAGACGATAACCGCTACACCGATAACACCCTTTACCACAGCCATAACGTACTGCTTTGCAATAAGATCAAGAACCGCCTGTAAAATAAGAAGAGCTCCGAAAATCGTCATTGCAATGGAGATAACCTCTGCCTTCAATATAAGGAAGAGAACACCGATGACTGTCATAAGTATGGCAGCAACAAGATCGTTTCTGCTTTGTGCTTTCATAAATCAAAACTCCTTTCTCAAAATTCATTTTGTGATATTTCCATCTCACAAACAAACAAATTATAACACATTTCCACAAAAAAATCAATATAATTCCGATAAATTCCATTTTTCTCACCATCTCAATATAGAGATTGTACAATAGCTATAAAAAAGACGCCAAAAGGCGTCAAAGTTTATGGATTATTCCCTCTTTTTATACTTGACTATTCCCCCCTTTAGTAGTATAATATTGCTATACTTAAATAAAATATGGAGGTTTTACAAATGAAAAAAATTTTAGCATTATTCCTTGTAATCGCAATGCTTTCCACCGGTCTTGTAGTATTCTCCTCTTGCGGTGATGAATCCATCGATGCAGACACAGCAAAGGCAGATCCCTACACAACCTTGATGAAAGCATCCAGAAACTCTGTTGTTAACTTCTTCTTTGATGATGACGCAGCAGACATCATTAAGGCTGTATCCAAGAAGGGTTCTATGACTTTGGAAATAGGCCAGGGCGACATGTTCGGCAACGACTTCAAGTCCGTCAAGAGTTCTCTCTTCGTTGACGTTGAAAACGGCCTTTTCGTTTCCGAAGAGTCCATAGATGTTGACAAGCAGAAGATCGACCAGACTGTATATTCGACTCCCGATTCCATTACCGTAAAGAGCAGCTCGTTTGACAAGGTTCTCAAGCTCAACTTGAAGGATCTTACCAACGCTTTCAATAGCAGCGAGCTTATCGACCTTCTCAAGGAGAAAGGCATTAAAGAGAAGGATCTCAAGCAGGTCAAAGATGCTGTTGCAGAAGTAGAGAAGAACCTTGTTTCCACCTATGCAGATATAGTAAAGGGCGCAAATGAGTTCGTTACCATTTTCATGGAGGATGTTTCCGAGACAGAGGTTGAGGTTGACGGCGAAAGCTACGACTGCATCAAGATCCCCTTCACCATTAACAACTCCAACGCAACAAAGGTTATCGAAACCGCGCTTAAAAAGGTTGAACTTCCCGACGAGGACAACACTCTTGCTAACATCAGCAACTCACTTAAATCCATCAACGACAAAGCAACCTTTACCGCATACATTGATACCGATACAACTTCTTTTGTAAAGGTAGACGTTAAAGCAACGTTGACCTCTATATATAACACAACCTCCGAAGAGGATGCTCCCATTCTCAGCGGAACCATATTGTTCGGCGAAGACAGAATTATCTTGAATGGTTCTTTTAAGGACAGAAACGATAGTACCTCTGTCAGCGGTGAGATCGTTAAGAAGACCGACGGTGACGTAACCACCTTTGATTTCTCCCTTAGCGCAGGCAAGTATGAAATTATGAGCGGAAAGTTCTCCTACAACGAGGAAACCGGCGCTGTTGAGCTTGAAGGTTCCGCAGATGATGGAACTGATGATTTCGAACTCTCTGCTACCTTCTCCGTAGCCGATGACGCTATCACCCTCTCCATCAAAGAGGTATCTGCTGATGATGAAATGCTTGACGCTGACATTAAGTTCACTATGAATTCCGCTGCAACCGCACCCAGCGCACCCGCAGGCGCAGTTGACATTTTGAAGGATTTCTCCGATGAAGATTGGGAAGCTCTTATTAAAGCTCTTAACGACAACTACTACGATGACTACTACGATGACTACTATGAGGACTACGAGAACTACGAGACCGAGATTTACACGATGTACTTTGACTCAGCATCCGACCTCGAAGATATCGAACTCGCAGGTATCGAAGATATCAAAAATGCCCTCACCGCAGACACAGCACAGTGAGGCATTGACCCCACTGCATAAGTATAGCTGAAAAGCAACTATAAAACAAAAAGCAGATTTCCAAAAGGAAATCTGCTTTTTTATTTCAAAATTAAATTGAAAGCTTTGCAAGTCCCGCCTCAGAGGTCTCTCTGTACGAGGACAAAAGGTCTCTGCCCGTCTCCTTCATAGTTTTGATAACACTGTCAAGAGATATCTTGCGCGAATCCCACAAGAAGCTTGCTAAGCTCACAGCATTTATCGCGCGCATCGCCGCAACGGCATTACGCTCTATACAAGGTATTTGAACAAGTCCGCAGATAGGGTCGCAGGTAAGCCCCAAATGGTGCTCTATGGCAATCTCTGCGGCATACTCTATCTTGTCAATATCAAGATAAAAAAGCTCTCCAAGCGCCGCTGCAGCCATCGAGCAAGCGCTTCCGATCTCTGCCTGACATCCACATTCTGCGCCCGATATCGAGGCGTTAGTCTTAATTAAGTTTCCTATAATTCCCGCGGTGATGAGCGCTTGAATAATCTGCTCATCGCTGAAATTATGCTTTCTCTGCTGATAATAAAGCACCGCAGGTAAAACTCCCGCCGCTCCGCAGGTGGGCGCTGTAACGATTCTCTCACCCGAAGCATTCTGCTCTCCAACCGCAAAAGCAAAGGAGCAAACCATTCTATGCTCACGGGTCTCGGGGCTCTCGTCGATGTGCTGACTGTGATAAAGAGCCTTAGCCTTCTTCTTCACTTCAAGCCCGCCCGGCAAAACTCCTTGGTCTGAAATTCCGTTATGAATAGAAGCCTTCATAACCTCCCACACCTGCGCCATATAATCCGGAAAATTCGAGGATTCACAGCGAAGAGCATACTCCCACAAACGCAGATCGTTGCTCTTGCAATAGGATGCTATATCGCAAAACGTGTGCATATCGTAAACAAGCTTCTTATCACTTGCCGCCTGCCCCTCGTATAAAATACTTCCGCCGCCAACGCTCATAACGATTCTTCGAACAATCTCCTTGCCCCCGATAAAGCCTATCAGCTCCATCGTGTTAGGATGCGGAATATCGGTCTTGTTAAAATCGAATTCCACCTCACAGCAAATAGGCGCAACAGTCTTTTTAATTACCGAATCGGTGCCGTGTCCCTGCCCCGTTTTGGCAAGCGAACCGTAGAGAATAACCTTGATAGCATCAAGCCCCTGACACTCTCTCAAAAGCTCCTTGCAGGCACGCTCGGGACCCATAGTATGAGAGCTCGACGGCCCTCTTCCTATTTTATACAATTCGCAAAGCGATTCCATTCCAATTGCCTTAGATTCCTTGTTAACAGTATCCATTGTAAACTCCAAGATAACACTAAAAATAATGCGTCAAAAGCCGCCGTTTATATTATATTGCGGCATTCTTCACAGATTACTCTTTTTGAGTATAAAGCCTTGTTATTCCTGCAAAAATTCGCACACGGAAACCGACTTTACAGAGCAGGTCTCTCTGTCGATAAGAGCAATTATATCGTCGTAATCCTTCTCGGTACAGCCAAAATAGATCTCGTCTCTCTCAAGTCCCAAATGATAATTAAGCGTATCGGAAATCGACTGCAAAGCGATCTCTTTGTTAAACTTTATTTCCCAAATGCCGCAGAACCACTGGTTCTCTGCCAACGTAGCGTATGCGAGCTTCTCGCACAAAGCATTTGAGTATTTTGAAATCTCTTCTCCATCCTTAAAAAGTACAACGTTCAAATTCTTCATTATTTTTCCCCTTACGTTAAATTTTAAAACCTGATAGGTAGATATTTCTTTTTTGCGCCACGCAAACACAGCGCCTCAAACTCATTATAGCACAAATCAAGCGCGATTTCAAGTAAAATATTCGGCATTACTAAAGACATTAGAAATATTTATATTACCGCTCGATTACAAAAAAGACGGTTGCTAAGTAACCGTCTTTTTTGTGTGTTTAGAGGTCAAAATGACAACTCACACATATTTTATTATATAATCGCCTTCTCCATAGATTTTTCTTTTGTAACCATTTCACCCAAATAATTCGCAAAGCGTTCGGTAAAAAAACTAAAATAAGAAACTCCACCGTTTCTCTTCTTCTGACAACTCGGTAAAAAGCCCCACAAAGTAGAAGGAATTCCCATAACTATCAAATACAAAGGACCAAAAATAAGAGATTGTATAGTATGACCATATTCGTGAACCAAAAGCCTTTGTGGTATCTCATCATCGGGAATTTTGTTTTCTAATCTCTTATCCATCATTGGATTAGATGTCACAAAAACAAACATCCCAAGCGACACACTTGCCGGTATCTCTCTGACGGTTACAATTGCACCGTGATAAAAATAATGCTTATGCTTTATATTTACCAAAAATACTACAAATCCAAGCAAGGTTTGAATTATTCCCCATGTGCATTGGAATATAATATAAAAAATATTGTATATTTTTTTCACTACTTATTCTCCTTTGCAGTGTTGATAGAAGCGACCAAAATACGCTTTATTTCCAAGCAATCGCTTAAAAGGGACTTTCCCATATCTTCGCTTATGTACTCCGACAT
>JAZQZG010000016.1:0-4029 GCA_045633925.1 Eubacteriales bacterium | reverse complement strand
CGCAGTAAAAAGCGTCTGGAGTCAAGCGGATTTGTGCTTGACAGTCGCGTTATTTGTCATGCGCCTTTAGGTTTTCATGATTATAATCACTTACAAATGAATGCTTTTGCTGTCGTTTCTGACAGCGGCACGTTGCCGGAGGAGAGCAGCTTTTATACTTCCGTTGGCAGACCTTTCCCGGCCGTTTGCATACGTACTTCTACGGAACGCCCGGAGGCTCTTGACAAGGCTTGCTTTATATTGGCAGGCATTGATGAAATAGGTTTACTGCAAGCTGTTGATACTGCTGTTACCATGAACGCAAATGGTGATTACGGTGTGCCGGTGCCATATTATGTAGAAGAAAATGTTTCGACTAAGGTGGTTAAGATTATTCAATCTTATACGGGTGTGGTTAATAAGATGGTTTGGCGTAAGCAGTGAGTATAAAAGTGGATTTGGGATTTTTGTAATTGACTTTTAACGGGTAAAGAGGTATACTGTGTAATCAAAGTATTTAGTTAGGAGTTGATTGTGTGGCTTTTATTTATGATGAACCGTCCTATACATTTAGTGAGTATTTGCTGATTCCCGGTTTGACAAAGAAAGATTGTACACCGGATAAGGTTTCTTTGAGAACACCACTTGTTAGATTTAAAAAAGGAGAGGAATCTCCGCTTTATATAAACATTCCTATGGTATCTGCAGTAATGCAGGCTGTATCAGATGATAAAATGGCTATTGCTTTGGCAAAATGCGGTGGTCTTTCATTTGTTTTTGTTTCACAGCCTATTGACCAGCAGGCAGAAATGATTAGCCGTGTTAAGAAATATAAATCAGGTTTTGTTGTAAGTGCATCAAATCTTACACCGGAGCATACACTTCAAGATGTGGTTGAGCTTAAGGGTAAGAACGGATATTCAACAGTTGCTGTTACTGATGACGGTACTGCAACAGGTAAACTTTTGGGCATTGTTACAAGCCGTGACTACAGACTCAGCAGAATGTCTCTTGATACTAAGATTAAGGATATTATGACTCCTTTTGAGAAGCTTATTTATGCGGAGGAGGGTATTTCGCTTAAGGCTGCAAACGATATTATTTGGGATAATAAGTTAAATAATTTGCCGATTATTGACAATAAAGGCAATCTTAAATATTTTGTTTTCAGAAAGGACTATGAGTCCCACAAAGAAAATCCTTTGGAGCTTCTTGACAGTGAGAAGCGTTACATGGTAGGTGCCGGTATTAACTCCAGAGACTTTAAGGAGCGTGTGCCGGAGCTTGTAAAGGCAGGAGTAGACGTTTTGTGTATTGACTCGTCAGAGGGATATTCCGAATGGCAGAAAGACACTATTGACTTTATCAAACAAGAATATAACGGTAAAGTAAAAGTAGGTGCCGGCAATGTAGTTGACGCAGACGCATTCCGTTATTTGGCTGATGCAGGCGCTGATTTTGTTAAAATCGGTATAGGCGGCGGCTCAATCTGTATTACAAGAGAGCAAAAGGGTATTGGCCGCGGACAGGCAACTTCTGTAATTGAGGTGGCTAAGGCGCGTGACGAGTACTTTAAGGAGACCGGCGAGTATATCCCGCTTTGCTCGGACGGCGGAATTGTTCACGACTATCATATGACTTTGGCGCTTGCTATGGGTGCTGACTTTATGATGTTAGGTAGATATTTTGCAAGATTTGATGAGAGTCCTACGTTAAAACTCAATCTTAACGGTAACTACGTTAAGGAATATTGGGGTGAGGGTTCAAACAGAGCAAGAAACTGGCAGAGATACGATATGGGCGGTAAGAGCAAGCTTTCATTTGAAGAGGGTGTTGACTCATACGTTCCGTATGCAGGCTCGCTTCGCGATAATTTAGATATAACATTAGGTAAAATCCGTTCTACAATGTGCAACTGCGGTTCACAGAGTATTCCGGATTTCCAGAAAAATGCAAAGTTGACTCGTGTATCGGCTACGAGTCTTGTAGAGGGAAGTGCTCATGACGTAATTCTTAAAGACAAGAATTATGCTAATATAAAATAAAGTAAAATAAGGAGAGATTTTGCTATGGCAGAGGTAAAACCCACACATCTTACAAAAGAGGGACTTAAACATTATCAAGAGAAGCTTGAGTATCTTAAGGGCGAGAAAACAATTGAAATTATTAAAAGAATTGAAATCGCGAGAGGTTTCGGTGACCTTTCGGAGAACTCCGAGTATGATGATGCTAAAAGAGAGCAACAGGAAAACGAAGCAGAGAAGCACAGAATTGAGGAAATTCTCAAAAATTACATTTTGATTGATGAGAAGGATCTTGACACTGATGTTGTTAGACTTGGTCAATGCGTAACGTTGTACGATTATGACTTTGATGAAGAAGTTGAGTACTATCTTGTTGGTTCAACCGAGGCAGACCCTATGGCAGGCAAAATTTCCAACGAGTCACCGGTGGGTGCCGCAATTCTTGGTAAAAAAGTTGAGGATGAGGTTGTTGTTGAAACTCTTGATGGTCCTGTTAAGTACAAGATTGTGGGTATACGTATCCCGGATAAAAAGTAAGCACATAACAAACTCTTAATTTTGGAGGTTAAATAATGGAGAATAATATTGAGGCGCCTGAGTTTACAACTGAGGAGCTTAATGAAATGTTGCAAATTCGCAGAAATAAACTTGATGAATTAAAGAAAGCAGGGAAGAATCCTTTTGAGATTACAAAGTTTGATGTAACTCATTATTCTGAGGGTGTTATTTCAAGCTATGTTGAGCCTGAGGGTGGCGAAGAACATGGTGAGGTAGATGAGTCTGCATTGCCTGTTGTTTCTGTTGCCGGCAGAATTATGCTTAAAAGAATTATGGGTAAAGCGAGCTTTTTCCATATTCAGGATAAAGAGGGAAAAATTCAGATATACATTCGCAGTAACGATGTTGGTGCTGAGGCTTATCAGGATTTCAAAACTTACGATATCGGCGATATTGTTGGTATTAAGGGTACTGTTTTCAAGACAAAAACAGGTGAAATCACTATAAAAACTAAAGAAATAGTTTTGCTTTGTAAGTCTTTACAGCTCCTGCCTGAGAAGCGTCATGGCCTTAAAGACCTTGATACTCGCTACAGACAGCGTTATGTTGACCTTATTGTTAATCCTGAGGTTCGTGATGTTTTTGTTAAGCGTTCTCAAATTATAAAAGAGGTACGTAATTACCTTGATAATCGTGCTTTTATTGAGGTTGAGACTCCTGTTCTCCATAGTATTGCAGGCGGTGCTGCTGCACGCCCGTTCATTACACATCATAATACTCTTGATATTGATATGTATCTCCGAATTGCTCTTGAGCTTCATCTTAAGAGACTTATTGTTGGTGGTTTAGACAGAGTATATGAGATAGGAAGAGTATTCCGTAACGAGGGAATGGACCCGAAACACAACCCTGAATTTACTTTGCTTGAATTGTATCAGGCTTACACTGATTATAACGGAATGATGGATATCACTGAGGGTATGATTCGTCACGTTTGCAATGTTGTTAACGGTACGGGCAAAATTATGTTTGGTGACATTGAAATTGATTTGGACAAGCCTTTTAAACGTGTTACTATGAGTGGGGCAGTGCTTGAGTATTCAGGCGTGGACTTCACTAAGGTTAAGTCTCTTGAAGAGGCGCGCGCCCTGGCTAAAGAGCACCACATTGAGTACGAGGAGCGCCACGCTATCGGCGATATATTAAACTTGTTCTTCGAGGAGTATGTTGAGAAAAATCTTGTTCAGCCTACTTTTGTTATGAACCATCCTGTTGATATTTCTCCTCTTGCTAAGCGTATGCCTGAGAATCCGGAATACACTGAGCGCTTTGAGCTCTTTATTGTTGGCAGTGAGTTTGCGAATGCTTTCTCTGAGCTTAATGATCCTATTGACCAGCGCGAGCGTTTTGAGCGCCAGGCTGCTTTGAAGGCTGCGGGTGATGACGAGGCTTGTGATGTTGATAATGATTTCTTGAATGCTCTTGAAATCGGTATGCCTCCTACGGGCGGCATGGGCATGGGCATTGA
>JAZQZG010000015.1:0-12627 GCA_045633925.1 Eubacteriales bacterium | reverse complement strand
GGGTATGCACTGCGTTGCAGGCTCTACTACCTCAGGGGTCTTTATATTGAGCTTCTTGCAATCTGCAAAGAACGCGTCTGTATAAAACTTTGCTATCTCAAGCACCGTCTTATTCTCACGCTTTGCGCCCTTGAGCATCTTATCCTCTCCGGTATCTGCATCGCTCGAAAGATGTCCTACGTCGGTTATGTTCATAACTCTCGTTACGTCAAGTCCGCTGTAACGAAGATATTTCTCAAGCACGTCCTCCATTATATAAGAACGAAGATTTCCTATATGCGCAAAATGATATACCGTCGGTCCGCAAGTGTACATGCTCACCTTCCCCGGCTCGTTCGGTATAAACTCCTCTTTCTTTCTCGTAAGTGAATTGTATA
Organism: Eubacteriales bacterium; assembly: GCA_045633925.1. Taxonomy (GTDB): domain Bacteria; phylum Bacillota; class Clostridia; order Oscillospirales; family CAG-272; genus HGM12713. Next base: position 12,250 of record JAZQZG010000015.1, on the reverse strand, counting down.
TCTGCATATTTTTCTCCTTTTTGGATTTTTTGTTTTTTCGTGGGGGGAAGAACCCTTTTTGAAAAAAGGCTTTCTTCCCCCCACACCCCCTAACTCCCAAGAACTTTGAATGTGGGGTGTGTTTTTTTGTTTTACATAATTTGTTGATTGATAAAAAATTTTAAATTTACGCAATGAATCTATATAAGCCTTCTCCTGTGGGAGAAGGGGGACCGCGATAGCGGTGGATGAGGAGTCATTTAAAAAATAAGAACACCTCATCCGTCAGCCTTACGGCTGCCACCTTCCCCTGCTGGGGAAGGCTTTTTATTTCATTATCTTTAGCAATTACACTATAGCACAACGCCCAACTCTTGGCTGTCGGTACTACCGACTCAGCCCTTAAGCCTTGCTATTTCCGCCTCAAGCTCTGCAAGTCTATTCTCAAGTCTACGTATCTCTTGCGATACGGGGTCCGGGATATGGATCTGGTCAAGATCGTTCTCCACCTTAACGCCCTCACGCTTTACAACCTTTGCAGGAATTCCCACGGCTGTGCTCTCCTGAGGAATTTCCTTAAGAACTACCGCATTTGCGGCAATCTTTGTATTATCTCCGATATTAAACGGGCCCAAAACCTTTGCGCCTGCTCCTACCATTACGTTGTTTCCGAGAGTAGGATGACGCTTTCCCGTATCCTTTCCCGTACCTCCGAGCGTCACGCCCTGATAGATGGTACAGTTGTCACCGATAACGGCAGTCTCTCCGATAACCACTCCCATTCCGTGGTCGATCATAAGCCCTTTGCCTATCTTTGCTCCGGGGTGTATCTCAATTCCCGTAATAGCTCTCGATATTTGGCTTATCGCTCTTGCCGCAAAATAATGCTTTCTGAGGTAAAGTCCGTGAGCAAATCTGTGCGCTATAAGCGCATGAATACCCGGATAAAGCAAGAGCACCTCAAGGTTGCTCCTTGCCGCAGGGTCTCTCTCTCGAACGGCATTTACGTCCTCTTTTATAGATTTGAAAAGGATTTTTGCGCCCTTTCTTGCCGAAATTATCTCTCTTTTGCAATAAGACGCTATCTTTGAGAGCTCAAAATCTATTCTTGCTCTCTCCTGCGCTCTGTCTTTTTCTAACATCATAACCTCCGTATTTTAAGGCTTTAAAACAAAAATCCTCTATGCAAAAAGCATAGAGGTGCATAACACGGTTCCACTCTAAATTTCACTCAAAAGCCTTTAACGCAGACCTACGCCTCCGCTACGCAACCCAAAGGGTCTTCACAAAGGAGTCTCCCGAGCGCACAAGCCGTCAATCTCATACCACCGCTCTCAGCCAAATGGCGGTGATTCTCTGATTTTTCGATGAAACGGTTTCTTCTCGTTCACAGACCACTACATTACATTATACACGCATTTTCAGTTTTTGTAAATAGTTTTTTTAAAAATTTTCTCCTTCTCGGCTCGAAGAGCCATAAAGCAAGCGCACAAAAACAGCGCAAACAACGCAAGAGTGAGTCTGTTTTCACCGTAAAGAGCGAATGACGGGACAGACGGATCGCCTATATTAAAGCTATCCCCAAAGAATTTTATCAAAAGGCTTGATGACAAAAAGCCCGAAGCTGCCAAAAAAAGCTTTGCCAAAAGATACCCTCCTATCGGTAATTTATAGCTCTTTGTAACCGAGAGAAATTGGCAAAGCACCGAAATTCCCGAAAATCCGAGTATTGCCGACGCAATAGGCGCACCGTAAGCCCCAAGCGTTGATGCCCTTGCAACTCCTCCTGTCATCTCCATAGAGCCAAAGAATAATGCGAAGAAGACCTCGTTTTTTATAATAGGCTCAAGCAGATACTCGATAACCTCACATATCATTGAGAAAAAGACCACGAACGAGGATATTGAAAGAAGAGCCTTTGCAGATGACGTTACCGCACCGATAAAGGCGTTCCCGCCTTTTGCTCGCTCTCCCCTGCCTCTCGCACAAAGATATTCTCCCTCGCTCGCCAAAAAGAGTCCGCGCGTTGCAACACCTATTATTATATTTGCAAACAGTGCACAAAGATATGTAGCAAGGCCGAATTGCGCAGAGCCGAAAAGACCCTCTCCGACAGCGCTCACAAAAAACGCAGGACTTGGCATTGAAACGAAAAGAGAAAGGCGTGAGAGCTCTCTGCGATCTATTCTTCCGTCCTCGTAAAGTCCTATCGCAAAAAGTATACCTACGGGAAAACCGAAGAGCATACCGAAAACAAAAGCCGCTCCGCCCTCAGAGGAGATTGCAAAAAGCTTTGAGAATGGCTTGCCGAGAATCCTTGAGAGAACGATAGATGCCTGGGTGTTCACTATCATATCGGATATTACCATAAACGGAAATAGTGAGGGGATGAGCTTTGAGACGGCAAGATCTATTCCGCGCGATACGCCCTGCGCGCAGACAGAGGAATATCTAAGACCCAAAAATATTGCAACCGCAGCGCAAAAAAGGAAAAATATCTGCCCGTATCTCCGCCTTTCTGTCATTCACAGCTCCCCTTATACATAAAATAGTTTTACAGTAAATTCTACACAAAAAGGTCTTCAAATATTCGTAACACAAAAGATCGGCAGTGCCGACAGCCAAGAATCGGGCGTTGTGCTATAGTGTAATTGCTAAAGATAATGAAATAAAAAGCCTTCCCCAGCAGGGGAAGGTGGCAGCCGCAAGGCTGACGGATGAGGTGTTCTTATTTTTTAAATGACTCCTCATCCACCGCTATCGCGGTCCCCCTTCTCCCACAGGAGAAGGCTTATATAGATTCATTGCGTAAATTTAAAATTTGTTATCAATCAACAAGTGTGTAAAATTCAAAATACACCCCACATTCAAAGTTGTTGGGAGTTGGGGGGTGTGGGGGGAAGAAAGCCTTCTTTCAAGAAGGGTTCTTCTCCCCACGAAAACACAAAATAAAATATCCCCCACATTCAAGGTTTTTGAAAGGTGGGGGTGTGGGGGAGGAGAACTTTTTCCTTAAAAAAGTTCTCCTCCCCCACGAAAACCAAAAACACAAAAAGGAGTAAACATGAAAGAGAAAAAGGCGCCGTTAATAGAGAGGGTATGCAGAGCGATAGACATAGTCCCGGAGGCGATATCGAATACACCGTATATAGAGCTGCACGGAAGAACGCTGCTAAAGATACGAAACGGAGGAAAAATATTGCTGTATACGCCAACGCTCATAAAGATAGCGCTACCGAACACAAGGGATACGCTGTCTGTCTGCGGAAAGGAGCTATCCTGCTCGTTTTTTAATATGGGAGCAATAGGAATAGAGGGCGAGATACTGACGGTAACGTATCTCGACACGCCAAGAGACGAGGAGAAAAACAAATGAAAAATCATTCGTTTTTGTTTGGATATACGCTATTCTCAATAAAAAAAGAGAACGTAGAAAAGCTCATAAACCTATGTAACGCAAAGCAGATAAGCTTTGGCGAGATAGCGCTCGGCGAGGAGAGCGCAGTATTTCGCATAGCGCTGTCTCAGGAAAGAAAATTCAAAAAAGAGGCAGAAAAATGCGGAATCGAGATAGAGCTCGTCTCACGCAAGGGACTCCCTGCACTGCTCATACGCTACAGACGGAGAGTAGGTCTGCTGATAGGCGCAATTCTCACAATAGCGCTTCTCTGCTTTTATTCGGGGGTCGTGTGGGAGATACGAATAGAGGGCTCCGATTCGATAGATAAAAATGCTATCATCGAGGACCTTGCAAAATGCGGATTTGAAATAGGCACAAGAAAAAGCGAGGTCAGCACCTCAGAGATTGAGAACAGACTGCTCATACTCTCCGACGAGATATCCTGGGTCAGCATAAACATCAAGGGCACGGTCGCATCGGTGGTGGTCAGAGGAGCAGAATACCCTCCTCAAGAGGAGATAGACCCCACCTGCTCAAACGTCGTAGCCGCAACGGGCGGAACGATAGTAGGCTTTGAGGACGTTAAGGGCGAGATCTGCGTAAATATCGGAGATAACGTGAGCAAGGGACAAGTGCTGATATCGGGAATTTCGGGAGCGGAGGGCGAGCCGTTGCGCATTATGGCGGCAAAAGGAAGGGTGCTTGCCGAGGTTGAAGAGGAGATAAAAATAGAAATTTCCCGAAAATATCAAAAGAAAGTGACTAAATCGGTAATAAAAGAGGAAAAATATCTGATTTTTTTCAAAAACGAGATAAAAATTTTCTCAAACAGTAGAAATTCAGAGGCAAGTTATGATAAAATAGATATAATAGAAAATATGTATACGGATAACGGCAAAAAACTGCCTTTTGCCATCAAAACGGTAAAATACATAGAATACGAATACGTCGATTGCACTCGTACAGACGAGCAGATGCAAAACCTTGCCAACGAAAAGCTCTACCGCTATATAAACGAGGAGCTTGAGGGGGCGCAAATACTTTCAAAGAGCATCGAGTCAACGATCTCGGAGGAGAGCTGTATTCTCGTATGCAAAATGCGATCGATAAAGAACATCGCCGAGATGCGAGAGGTCGAGATAACCCCCTAAAATAAAAATAAAGGACGGTAAAAAATGGAGCAAAGAATAACGAAAAGCCTGAAAATAGAAAACGCCGAGCTTACGGCGCGACTCTTCGGAAGCTTTGATATAAATACGAAAATGCTTGAGGCGGCATTTGACGTCAGCATAAAGAACAGAAGCTCGGACGAGGGAGATGCTATTGCAGTAAGCGGTGACAATGCCGATGCGGTAAGCTCCGCCATCAAAGCGCTTGAGGCGCTCAAGCGACTCGCACGCTCAAACGAGGTGCTCACCGAGCAGCAGGTAGGCTACGTTATATCTATGATTCAGGACGGAAACGACGAGGAGCTCTTTGACCTTGACGGAGAGTGCATCTGCATAACCACTGGCGGAAAGCCCATAAAGCCTAAGACCGTGGGGCAGAAGAGATACGTCGATATGATCTCCAAGAACACGATAAATTTCGGTATCGGCCCTGCAGGTACGGGAAAGACGTTCCTTGCCGTTGCTATGGCAGTACGCGCTCTGCGCCAAAAGAAGGTCAACCGCATTATCCTCACCCGCCCTGCAATAGAGGCAGGAGAAAAGCTCGGATTTCTGCCGGGCGATCTTCAAAGTAAGATCGACCCTTACCTCCGCCCGCTTTACGATGCTCTCTTTGAAATGATGGGCGCCGAGAACTACGGCAGACTCTTGGAAAAGGGCGTTATCGAGATAGCGCCTCTTGCATATATGCGAGGAAGAACGCTTGACGACAGCTTTATAATTCTCGACGAGGCGCAAAACGCAACGCCCGAGCAGATGAAGATGTTTTTAACACGTCTTGGCTTTAATTCAAAGGCGGTAATTACGGGAGACCTAACACAAACCGACCTCCCTTCGGGACAGAAAAGCGGACTTGCGACAGCCTGCGAGATACTCTCACAGATAGACGATATCGGTATCCACGCATTCACCGAGCGAGACGTAGTTCGTCACAAGCTCGTTGCAAAGATAATTCTCGCCTACGATAAATACGAAAAAAAGCAGGCAGAGCAAAAAAACGATCAGCAGAAAAAAGGAAAACCGTACGGCAAAGGAGCAGAGAATAAAAGATGAAATCACCTAAGCTTATGATATATTTTCTCAATGATCAGACGATCTTTGAGATCACCTACAAGCAAAAAATACTTATCCGCCGCGCAATAGAGGCAACTCTCGATTACGAGTCCTTCAAAAACAATGCGGAGATTTCTATAACCTTTACCGACAACAAGGGAATACAAACCCTCAACCGCGATTTCAGAGGTCTTGACAGACCCACCGACGTGCTCTCCTTCCCCCTCACCGACTATGAAGCCATCGACACTCCTCTTGCAGACGAGCTCTGCGGAAGCCTTGGCGACGTAGTGCTCTCGCTTGAGAGAGCACGCGAGCAGGCAGAGGAATACGGCCACAGCCTTGACCGCGAGATAGCCTTCCTCACGGTACACTCGATGCTCCACCTTCTCGGATACGATCACGAAACCGGCGAGGAGGACGAGCTTGATATGCGCCGCAGACAGAGTGAGATACTTAAGAATATAGGACTCGATATAAAAAACTAAAGGACGGAATTTTAACGAATGAAAAAGACAGCATTTATTGCCATCGTAGGCAGACCTAACGTAGGAAAATCAACTCTTCTCAACGCAATTTTGGGCGAGAAGATAGCAATAGTTTCAAGCAAACCGCAGACAACGAGAAACAGAATAACAGGAATCTTTACAAAGGAGGACGAACAATACGTATTCCTCGATACCCCCGGTATCCACGCCCCCAAGAACTCGCTTGGCGAGTATATGGTAAAGACCGCAGATACCTCGATGCGTGAGGCGGATGCCGTTGTTTTGGTCGTTGATACGGGCAAAGAGATAACCTCGGTTGAGGAAAATATCATCGCATACTTAAAGAAGAGCGGAATCCCTGCAATATTGGCGCTCAACAAAATAGATATGTACGACAGAGAGGTGCTTGCGCAGACTATCGCAAAATATGCGGAAAAGCACTCCTTTGAGGCGTTCGTTCCGATAAGCGCGAAGAAGAACAAGAACGTCAAGGATCTTATGGACGAATGCTCAAAATTCCTTGCCGAATCCGATTGGTTCTTCCCCGAGGATATGATAACCGATCAGCCCGAGAGGCAGATTGCCGCAGAGATCATCCGAGAGAAGATCCTCCGCACGCTCAACAAGGAAATTCCTCACGGAACAGCCGTTGTTATCGAGGAATTCAAGGACGAGGATACACTCATTCGCATACGCGCGGAGATATTCTGCGAGAAGGCATCGCACAAGGGAATTATCGTGGGAAAGAACGGAGCGTCCTTGAAGCTTATCGGCACTTATGCGCGTGAGGACCTTGAAAAGCTCTTTGGCACAAAGGTATATCTCAACCTTTGGGTAAAGGTCAAGGAGAATTGGCGCGAGAGCGCAAGAACGGTATCGAACTTCGGTTACCGTAACGAGGAATAATATAAATTTTCAGGAGTGACAGATGAGATTTGCAACGGACGGTCTTATCCTTAAGGAAAAGGAAAGCGGAGAGAACGATAAGCTCTTGCTCGTGCTCACAGCCGAGCGCGGCAAGCTATGGGTCTGCGCCAAGGGCGGCAGAAGCATAAAGAGCCAAAAGAGCGCTATCTGCCGTCCCTTTACCTTTGGAGAGCTTGAAATATATGAAAAGCACGACCGCCTCTGGCTCTCGGGCGGCTCTCCGCACAACAGCTTTTTTGCCTATCAGCCAAATCTGACGGGCTACGCTCTGGCGGCGTATATTGCCGAAATATGCGACGAGATCACCGGAGAGGGCGAGGACTCGACCCTTATCCTCAGAGCGACTCTCAATGCGTTTTTCGCCATAGACAAGGGACTTTACCCCGAGCAGACGGTAAAATCTGCGTACGAAGCCTTTGCAGCTTCGGTTTCGGGCTTTTGCCCCGAGCTTGACGAATGCATAAGATGCGGAAAGGAATTCGACAGCACACAAAACGAGCTCTGGCTTGACGTTATGAACGGAGGCATTCTCTGCCCCGATTGCTTTAAGACCAAAAGCACGGCAGAGATCGAGGGAGATACCGATATTTACGAGACACGAAATATTCTCCTGCCGATGACGTCGGCATCTCGCATGGCTCTCAAATACTGCTCCAGCGCACCGCCAAACAAGCTCTTTAAGTTTTCGATAACCGATGCGCAGAGCGAGTCGTTCTTTTGGCATGCAACCGAGACCTACCTCAAAAACCATCTTGAACGTGGCTTTGACACGCTAAATTTTTATAATTCAATTAAGGATTGATACAATGAGTATAAAAGAAAAAGCGATATACGCGCTTGAATTCAATAAAATACGTGAGCTCTTGGCGTCGGTCGCTCCCACCCCGGGAGCTGCGGAGACAGCGAGAGCTCTGCTCCCCGATACACGCGCAGAGATCATCATAAGAAATCAGAAAAAGACGACGGACGCGCGCCGCCTGCTTGAGGCTAAGGGTATGCCGCCCTTTGGCAGCGTTGTCTCTGCCGAGGGAATATGCAACAGAGCGCTTAAGGGCGCAACGCTCACCCCTCGTGAGCTTATAGATATGGCTCAGCTTCTTCGCTCCGCTCGCTCGCTTATCGATTACATCCGCTCAAATAAAACCTTTGATAGCTGTATCGATGAGATTTTCGAGCGCCTTATACCAAGCAGACCCGTCGAGGACAGAATTCTGCGTTCGATAATCTCCGAGGAGACTATCTCCGACGAGGCAAGCTCTGCCCTCTCGGATATTCGCCGAAAAATAAGAGTAGGAAATCAAAAAATAAAGGAAACGCTTGCAAAATACACAAGCGGCTCATATTCAAAATACCTTCAGGAAAATATCGTTACACAGCGCTCGGGAAGATACGTAATTCCCGTAAAGATCGAATACAAAAACGAGGTAAAGGGTCTCGTGCACGATTCCTCATCCTCGGGAGCAACGGTGTTTATCGAGCCTATGGCGGTAGTCGAGGCAAACAACGAGCTCCGTATGCTTGAGAGCAAGGAAAAGGCGGAGATCGAAAGAATACTCTCCGAGCTTTCCGCATCTATTGCGGGAATAGCGCCCTCGCTCATTCTTAACTACCAGAATATAACCGAGCTTGCATTCTTGTTTGCCTGCGCAAATCTTTCTATCAAAATGCGAGCAACCGAGCCGATAATAAACGAGCGCAAGGCTTGCAATCTCGTAGCCGCGCGCCATCCGCTCATAGATGCGGAATCGGTGGTGCCGATAAGCATTGCTATCGGCTACGATTACGATACGCTTATCATCACAGGCCCTAATACCGGAGGAAAGACCGTCAGCCTCAAGACACTTGGACTGCTCTCTATTATGGCGCAGTCGGGACTTCATATTCCCTGCGAGGAGGGAAGCTCCGTCTGCATATTTGAGGATATTCTCGTCTCCTTGGGCGACGAGCAGAGCATCGAGCAATCACTCTCGACCTTCTCGGCTCAGATGGTGAATATAGTTTCGATATTAAACGAAAAAACGGAAAGATCGCTCGTCCTTTTCGATGAGCTTGGCGCAGGAACAGACCCCATTGAGGGCGCGGCACTCGCCGTTGCCATCATCGAGGACGTGCGATCCTCCGGCGCGCTTTGCGCCGCAACCACGCACTACACCGAGCTTAAAACCTACGCGATGAATACCGAGGGCGTCAGCAACGCATCCTGCGAATTTGACGTGGAGACTCTGCGCCCGACCTTCAAGCTCATAATCGGAGCTCCCGGAAAATCAAACGCCTTTGCAATATCCGAGCGCCTCGGACTGAAATCCGATATTCTTCTTCGCGCTCAGGACTTCGTTGCAAACGACAACAAGCAGATGGAAAAGGTGCTTGGCGAGCTTGAGGCAGAAAGACAAAAAGCCGAAAAAGAAAAGCAGATTGCAACCGCCTTGCGCAAGGATTATGAGAAATTCAAGCGTGAGAGCGAGGCAGAGATAGAGAAACGCCTTACAGCATCCGAAAAAGCGCTCAAGAACGCTCAGGCAAAGGCAGAGGCTATGGTGGAGAGCGCAAAGCGCTCGGCTGACTATATTATGGACGAGATGGATAAGCTGAGACGCGCTCGCGAGAGTGAAAAGCTTGCCGAGGAGCTTGCAAGAGCTCGCCGTGACATAAGAGAGCATCTTAGAAACAACAGCGACGTATACGCCCCAATATCGCCTAAGGAGGACGAGAACTACGTTCTTCCCCGCCCCTTAAAGAAAGGTGACGAGGTAATAATACGAAGCCTTGGTAAAAAGGCTGTAGTTCTTGAGACTCCAAACAAGCAGGAGCTCGTTTTCGTTCAAGCAGGAGTTATAAAAACAAAGATAAGACTCTCCGACCTCAGACTTATCGAGGAGGACACCAAGAAAAACGCCTCAAAGAAGACGTCGAGCGCAAGGGTCAGCATGAACAGAGATTTCAAGCCCGAGATAGACCTTCGCGGAAAAACGGGAGACGAGGCTTGGAGCGCAGTTGATAAATATTTTGACGATGCGCTTATCGCAGGCTTCCGCTCGCTCAGACTCATTCACGGAAAAGGTACGGGCGCGCTCAAGAAATATCTGTGGGAGGAGCTAAGACGGGACAGCCGTGTGAGCACGTATAGAATCGGACAGTTTGGCGAGGGCGACGGCGGAGTTACCGTAGTCGAGCTTAAATAACACCGATTTTTGATAAAATGCTTGTAAAAAAGGAAAAAGCCACCTCTTTTTTGTGCAAACTCCCATTTTTAAAAAAAGAGTCGAAAAAACGAGAAAAGTCTTGGCTTTTTTCAAAAAATATGTTATAATATCTATGTACTTTGACGTACTATAAAACAGCTTGAGAGGATGGTTAAAGTTATGAAGGAAACAGAATTCGGCGAACTCAGTGTCATTGGTATGAGAGGCTGCGATACTTTTGCATCAAAAGTTGACTATTACTTAAAGGACTGGCGCGGACTTGGAAAGGACGAGACCTTCGTTCTTAAGGCAGAATGCCCCAGATTCGGAACAGGCGAAGGAAAGGGATTGCTTCACGAGTCGATTCGTGGTCATGACCTTTACATCATTTCCGACGTATTCAATTACGGTGTTACATACAAAATGTACGGAAAAGAAGTTCCTATGAGCCCCGACGACCACTATGCAGACCTTAAGAGAATTATCGCGGCAAACGCAGGAAAAGCAAGAAGAATTACGGTTATTATGCCTATGCTCTACGAGGGCAGACAGCACAAGCGCTCCTCGCGTGAGTCTCTCGACTGCGCACTTATGCTCCAGGAGCTCGTACACATGGGTGTTACCAATATTATCACCTTTGACGCTCACGACGCAAGAGTTCAGAACGCTATTCCGCTTTCCGGATTCGACGACGTAAGACCTACTTATCAGATGATAAAGGCGCTCGTTCGTAACGTTCCCGACGTACAGATAAATAAAGAATCGCTTATGATCATATCCCCCGACGAGGGCGCTATGGGAAGATGTATGTACTTCTCCTCGGTGCTCGGCGTTGATATCGGTACGTTCTACAAGCGCCGTAACTACTCTGTTGTAGTAAACGGAAGAAACCCCATCGAGGCTCACGAGTATCTCGGTAGAGACCTCACCGGTATGGACGTTATCATCGTTGACGATATGATCGCTTCGGGCGAATCTATGATCGACGTTGCTGCTCAGCTTAAGGCAAGAGGAGCTAAGAGAATCTTCTCCTTCGCATCCTTCGGTCTCTTCACAAACGGTCCCGACGTATTCGATAAGGCGCAGAAGGACGGAATTATCGACAAGGTATTCACCACCAACCTCGTATACACGAACCCCGAGGTTCTTACAAGAGATTGGTACGTACCCGTTGATATGTCCAAGTTCGTAGCATATATCATCGATACGCTCAACCACGACGCAACCTTGAGCGAGCTTCTCAACCCTGTAAAGAAGATCCACGCGCTTGTTGAAAAGCACAAAAAGGATCAGGAAACCCAGGTTCAGATCAAGTTTGAATAATTTAAATATTTAAATGAAAAAGCACTTACGCATAAAGCGTAAGTGCTTTTTTATTCAAAACATATCAAACTCAATCTTCTTCAATATCATTAAAATAATCTCTATCGAAAAATTCAGACAACGTTATTCCTGCGCCCTCGCAAAATCTTTTAACAGTTATAACCTTTGAACATTTTGTTCTTCCCTTTAAAAGATCATAAATCGCAGAGGGAGACATTCCTCCGCTCAGAGAAATATCACATACGTTACTCCCTCTCTCTTTGCAAATTTCTTCTATACGTTTAATAATAGCATCATTTAATTTCATAATACTACCTACCTTTTTGTGGAGTTCCACAATTATTATAGGTAAATATGAAAATCTTTTCTCGTGGAATTCCACGATATTGACAAACAAACCGTTTAGTATTATAATGTCATTGACGATTTTCGTGGTATTCCATGAAAAAAAGAGAGGTATGATATGATAATTACTTTCACGGGACACTCGGTTATTCCTTCACAAGAAGAAGTGAAAAAGGCAGTAAAAGAGGAGATAAGAAAGAACATTTTTAATGTAAAAAACATAACCTTTTACCTCGGAGGCTACGGTGATTTTGACAATATTTGCGCTGTCGCCTGTAAAGAATTAAAGCAAGAGCGCACCGACATTGATCTTGTATACGTCACACCTTATATAAGCCTTCCGGAACAAGCAAAGATCGAAAAAATGATAAAGCTTGGTTACTG
>JAZQZG010000014.1:0-63245 GCA_045633925.1 Eubacteriales bacterium | reverse complement strand
AAGGTCAGCCTTCCGTATAAACAGTTTCTTGGCTACCGCAAGGGCGCAAACGGTCTGCCTGAGATCGTTCCCGAGGAGGCAGAAATCATACGGCTGATATACCGCCTATTTATGGAGGGCAAGTCAACAAGCTTTATCGCAAAGTATCTCACCGAAAGCGGAATACCGACTCCCGGCGGTAAGAAAAACTGGCAATTCAGTACCATCGAGAGCATTCTTACAAATGAAAAGTACAAGGGTGATGCCAGGCTTCAGAAGACCTTCACCACCGACTACCTCACCAAGAAGATGAAGGTCAACGAGGGCGAGGTTCCGCAGTATTATGTGGAAAACAGCCACCCTGCCATCATCGATGCCAAAGCGTGGGATATGGTACAGGGAGAGCTTCGCAGACGAAAGGAATCCTCACGGCGCACCACATCGCAGAGTCCCTTTTCCGGCAGAGTTTTCTGCGGTGATTGCGGAGAGCAGTTCGCTCCCAAGGTGTGGCACTCCAACAGCCAATACCGCCGTGTGATATGGCAATGCAACCATAAGTTCAAGGGCGAAGTCAAATGCGCCACGCCCCACCTGACCGAGGATGCTCTCAAGGAATATACGAGGCAGGCATTGAGCTTTCTCATTGAGAACCGCGAAGCCTTGATTGAGGACGGCAGGCTTGTAAAACAAGCCCTCTCCGATCACACCGAAATTGATGCCGAACTTCGTGCGGTTGCCGAGGAGATGGAGGTTGTGGCAGGGCTTATTGAAAAAAGCATCGCCACCAATGCGATAACGGCTCTTGACCAGGACGAATACGCAAAAACCTATGAGAGCCTTACCGAACGCTACACCGCCTTGCGGAAGCGTTATACGACTCTCACACGGCAGAGGGAGGATAAGCAATTCAAGGCGGACGAGCTCAGTGGATTTCTCTTTGAGCTTGGCGAGCTCGCCTTCCTCGACACCGAATGGAAGGACAGCCGTTTCCGCGCCACCGTAGAGCGCATTACCGTTCACAATGACGGACGGCTTGTGTTCACCTTCACAAACGGCAGCGAAGAAACGGTGATGATGTAAAATACTAATACAAAAACGAGGATACAGAGCATAATTGTCTGTACCCTCGTTTTTTTAGTGTTAAGATTCTTTTAATTTTGCTATTGTAATCAAACTGTTTTTGTATGTATCGTTTTCGTGCTCTCTTTTTTTCATACGGGCTATAACACCTTTGTCATACGTAATTAATTGGTGTTGGTCTTGTGTGTTACAAAGAATTATTGCATCCAGCAAGTCATTTTTATATAGTGCTCCCCCGCGTACCAAAATATTCACTAATGTATCATAAAAATAATCTTGAAGCGCAGGATAAGACACCTTTTTATCGAATATTGCTTTCAATCGAGCAATGTGCTTTTTTAATTCGGGGTCATTATTATTCTTCCAGTATGTAACAGATAGTCGTTGCAAAAATTCGGTGCTTCTTTGTTTCTTGAACTTTTGTAATAGTTCTGATGTAAGATGAGAATACTCTTCAGAGGGAATCCAAATATCCGCATTTCTAAATTCTTCTTCGCTTTTGATAGATTTTGCCTTTTCAATAAAAGGGATTCCTTTTTCCAACATAAAAGCCAAAAGATTATAGAAACACTTTCTTATATGATTTTCACAATCATCAGTTGCGTACCCCTCGGTATATAATTCTTTAAATACATCCAATACTATTGGAGCAAACATTTTGTATGTGGATTCTAATGCCCCGAAACAATATTCACAGGGTTCCTTGCCATCGGATAATGCAGTAAAATAGTATCCTGAAAACAAACACATATCGAAAAGAATTGATGTAAAACGACTTTCTATGTCAATTTTATTTTCCAAAATTTCGGCACATAGTATATCCAATTCTTTTTGCGATATATTGGCTATATCATCAACGAAATGTTCAGGTAAAGGGTTAATTACATTGCTTGCAATTTTTATGTTGTTATCATATAAAAATTTACCACCCTTTTGTACTATTTCAAGCTTGTCCTTATGTCTTATTAGAAATTCAAACAGAGAAGTAGTTGATATAATTGTTTCATGGGTTCGTATAAATTCTTGAAGTTTTTCTACACTATATGTGCATTCAGATGTTTGGGTTGCATAATAAAAAGCATTAGTATCTATCACATACATACTTGTTCTCCATTTTTTATATATCGATTATTTCTATAATCGTCATTAAAACGATGAATGGGCTAAAATAAATAATATGCAGTTTTGTTGGTGTTATATCAAAAATCAAACATGGCGCATCTGCAAAATATCATGAATTGTTTTAATGATTACCAGACCATAATCAATAAGAAATGATTTTTGCTCGTTAGAATATGACGCTCGTTCCTCTATTGACTTATCTGCAGAATGCCTAAAGCATTGAAGTGTATGACGATATCGCTTGATCGTTTCTTCGTCTATATAGTCAAAACACACCGAAGAATAATTTATAGTTAGAAACTTGCCGTCTTTTTTTAGCATATTCTCAATGAGATTAGCAATTTCTGCAAGTTTTTCATCCGTGCTCATATTATTAAAAGATGACTGCCGGGTGGAAATTTCGACAAACTTTCGGTTAATAGAATCTGTTATCTCTATGTGAGTTGATTTTAGTTCGAATGTAAGGTTGGCGACAAACGCCCTTCGAGTGGCATAGCGAACGGTTCCATTATCATCTCCACCTTGAGCAATAATACGATTTCTTATTTCTCCGTAAGTAAACTCGCTAGGATCAACGGGCGGTCTAGATAACACCCTTGGAAATTCTTTTATTTCATATCCTGTCTTATGCAAATAATAGGCAATAAGATAAAACCAACACTTTTTTTCATTTTCAGAAAACGATACTTCAGGCTGACACAACTCCCTAAATTTGAGTATTGCTTCTTCGGCATCATATATTTCAAAGTCAAAATCAGTTATTTCCTCGTACCCAGTAAATACATTGTATATTTTATTTACATTTTTTACGGTATCCATAAAACGATAATGATATTCGTCAGCTTTAACATTTTGTATATAAAAATCCTTTAAATCCATATATCCTCCATTTGATACTTTTGTTGTTCGACAATATTATATCATTTTTAGAGATACAGTTCAACCTGTTTTTATTAACAAACTTACAATTTAACGAATACCAATCTTTTAACGATAGGAAGGCACTACACCTTAACGGGGAGTAGTGCTTTTCTGCATTTTTGGGTATCCGAAGCACAAGATATAGACACCGCATATATCGAAATGCACCACGAAAGCAAAAAAGCCCTTGTAAATCAAGGACTTTCAAGCAATTTTTAACGATAAAAAGAAAACAGTAGGTCGATACGATTGTATCAATCTACTGTTCCTTATTTGGTTGCGGAGGCGGGATTTGAACCACGCGACCTTCGGGTTATGAGCCCGACGAGCTGACCAAGCTGCTCCACTCCGCGATATATCGTTGCGAGAGATAGTATATCATAAAAAATCAGCTTTGTCAATAGCTTTTTTCGTATTTTTTGCTTTTTTGCTAAAATTTAACTCTCGATCAATACAATTATACGCAGTTTCGGCTCGGTTTATTCCGCTTTTTTGCTTTTATTCAACGTTGATATTTAAAATATGTCCCTTGTCGTATGCCGCGCCAATCAGGAGATATTGGGGGATTCTCGCATCATTTCCGTCGTTGTCTTTGGCGACGATTTCAGTATAAAAATCAGAGTGCATATGTCCGCAGAAGCATCCCTTGATGACGTCTGCATTGTTCTTGATTATCTCGCACACAGCCTTGCTCGCCCCACCGTTTTTTTCGCTGATTCCATATCCGTTATAGTCGATGAGCGTATAGTTTCTGTCTCCTACGGTGATCGCTTTCGAGCCTATATCCTCCTCGTTATCGGTCGCTATGTTGACGTGGAAAAAGAGCAGGGCAATATAGCCTTTTTCTCGTGAAAGCTCTATATCCTTTGCTAATTTTTCTGCTTGCTCTGCAGAAAAACGGCATCCGTTAGAGCAATTATCCATCTGTATGAGCATCACGCGTTCGTCAAGCGTTACCGATGAATAGGAAAGATCGTTTGGCCAGATGGCTTTAAGCTTCTCTGTTTTTTCTTCATACGGCATTGTATCTGCGATCTTGCCTTGAACTCTGCGCGCGGTCTCGTGATTCCCAAGACACGCTATAACGTTTTTATAAGGCTTAAATACGTGGTTTTTTGCAAGCTCTATGCATCCGTGCGAGAGATAGTCGAGAATATCTCCGGTTATAACGGTCATATCAGCATCCTTTGCGTGCTCAAGACATCGCACAGCATTGTCTAAGGATTCTCCGTTTTTGAGCCATATTCGGTGCTCGTAGGTGCTCATAAGGGTAGGATCGTTTTCGGCAAAATCCTCCTCGTCGCAGAGATTAAGGTGCATATCCGTGATATGAACGATTTTCAAAGGAGAACCGCACTTGTTTGATTTGATTGTTATATCTCTTGCCAAAACTCCATCGGGAAGGAGGGTAGAGTTCCATATGTTTTGAGGATTCATAGCTATCTCCTTTCGGTAAAAATATGGCAGTACCTATAGCGCGCTTGCGGGTAGATACTGCTTGATTATTGAGTGTTATACTGTTATGTAAATAAAGAAAATCGACAGTACAGATAGCGACATTGGCTGTCGGCACTGCCTTTGAATCGTGACGATTACAGCCGAACTATGCCATCGGGTGTTAAATAAAGAAAATCGACAGTACAGACAGCGACATTGGCTGTCGGCACTGCCGACTGGTGCCGGTGACCGGGGTCGAACCGGTACGAGCATCACTGCTCACGGGATTTTAAGTCCCGGGCGTCTGCCTATTCCGCCACACCGGCGTGTTACGGATTTAGTACGTCGAGAGATATTATATCATATATTTTTTCTTTTGTCAAATCATTTTAATAAAAAACTTATTTTTCTTTTCTTTGTGACAGCTTGATTGACTTTTGACGTCTTTTGTGTTATAATTTTCTTTGTGTCTAATTTGATTTTTAACGCAAAGTGAAAGGGGGAATAAAATGAAATCGGAAAACTTCAGAAGAGGACTTTTGCACGGTCTGCCGATAGCGCTCGGATATCTTGCGGTATCATTTTCGTTTGGAATTTTTGCTGTAAATATGGGATTGTCGGTTATTGAAGCGGTACTTATTTCAATGGCGAATCTAACCTCGGCAGGACAGCTTGCGGGAACGCCGATAATTGCATCGGGCGGAAGCCTTTTTTCCTTGGGAATAGGTCAGGTCTTTATAAATCTTCGATATGCGCTGATGTCAGTATCCCTCTCGCAAAAGCTTGATGAAAAGGTAACTCTTGCAGATAGATTTTTGATAGGCTTTGGTAATACCGATGAGATATTTGCCGTGTCGGTATCTCAGCGCAAAGCCGTCTCAAAGGAATATATGTACGGACTCATTTTGCTCCCATTTTGTGCATGGTCGCTGGGAACGCTTGTCGGCGCAGTTTTAGGCTTTTTCATAAGCACGTATCTGCCCGCATTCGTGCTTGCCGCACTCGGAATTGCAATTTACGGAATGTTTATAGCAATAGCTGTGCCCGATATGAAAAAGGATAAAAATATCATCCTCTGCGTCCTTTTTGCGATGGCGCTGAGCGCTGTATTTTATTACGTTCCCGCAATCGGAGAGCTGATTCCCTCAGAGCTTCATATCGTTATCTGTGCCGTCATTGTCAGCGTTATTCTTGCGATTGTTGCGCCTAAAAAGCCCGACGATAGCGAGGGAGAGGAGGGCATAGATGAGCATTCGAAGTGAGTTTTGGATATATCTTCTCGTTATGGCTGGTGTGACGTATCTTGTCAGAATGCTTCCGCTTGTCCTTGTAAAGAAGAAAATAAAAAATACGTTCATTCTTTCGTTCTTGCATTATATGCCTTATGCGGTGCTCACGGTTATGACAGTGCCTGCAATTTTTCACGCAACCGCAAGCATCTGGTCGGCAGTGGCAGGCTTTGCTGTGGGCGTGATTCTTGCGTATCGAGAGAAGGGACTTTTGACGGTTGCTATTTGCTCGGCGTTGACGGTTTTGGCGGTTGATTCGTGTATAAATTACATACCGATGATGCTGTAATTTGAAGAGTAGGGCGTTTGATGCTCGAAAAGTATTGATTTTTTATTAAAATATGTCAAAAAAGATAAAAAATATAGGCTTTTCTATCGACAAATAAGGAAGCTTGTGATATAATATAAGATGTACATTTGTTTTTTAGGCTTTAAGGAAGGATATAATTATGCCAATTACAGATTTTTTGGAAAGAAATGCGAAGATATACCCCAATGACGTAGCTATCGTTGAGGTAAATCCCGAAAAGCAGCCCGCAAAGCATATCACTTGGAGAGAGTATAACCTTATTGATACCGATGCCGAGGGCGATAAATACCGTAGAGAGATTACCTGGAGAGAGTTTGATATCAGAGCAAACCGCTTTGCAAACCTTCTCTTTACCAGAGGAATAAAGAAAGGCGATAAGGTTGCTATCCTTATGATGAACTGCCTTGAGTGGTTGCCGATATATTTTGGAATCTTAAAGACGGGAGCTTTGGTAGTTCCTATGAATTACAGATACTCCTCCGACGAGATAAAGTATTGCTTGGATCTTGCAGACGTAAGAATGCTCGTTTTCGGCCCCGAGTTTATAGAGAGAATAAATAACATATACGAGGATATTCCCGCAGTTGATAATCTCTTCTTCGTAGGCGCGGAGAAGGAAACTCCCGAGTATGCAGATAACTATGCGCAGATGACGTATTTCTGCTCGTCGATAACTCCTCCCGTTGAAATAAACGATGATGAGGATGCGGCAATCTATTTCTCCTCGGGAACAACAGGATTTCCTAAGGCGATATTACATAGACATAAGGCGCTCGTTGCATCCTGCTATACGGAGCAGAAGCACCATTCGCAGAGTAAGGATGACGTATTCCTTTGCATTCCGCCTCTTTATCATACGGGCGCAAAGATGCACTGGTTTGGCTCGTTGCTCGTTGGAGCAAAGTCGGTTCTCCTCCGTGGCGTAAAGCCCGAATGGGTATTGCAGACTGTTTCCGATGAGAAGGCATCTATAGTTTGGTTGCTTGTTCCGTGGGTTCAGGATATTCTCGATTCCATAGACAGAGGCGACCTTGCGCTCAGCGACTATACGCTTGATCAGTGGAGACTTATGCACGTTGGTGCTCAGCCTGTGCCGCCTTCACTTATAAAGCGTTGGAAGGCAATGTTCCCTAATCATGATTATGATACCAATTACGGACTCTCCGAGTCCATAGGCCCCGGCGCAGTTCACCTTGGCGTTGAAAATATAGAAAAGGTGGGCGCTATCGGAAAGGCGGGCTATCTTTGGGAGACTAAGATCGTTGACGATAAGGGCAACGAGGTTGAAAGAGGTCAGGTCGGCGAGCTTGCGCTCAAGGGAGATGGCGTTATGAAATGCTATTATAAGAACCCTGCGGCAACCGATGAGATACTCAAGGGCGAGTGGCTCCTTACAGGAGACATGGCAAAGGAGGACGAGGACGGATTTATCTACCTCGTTGACAGAAAGAAGGACGTTATCATAAGCGGTGGAGAGAATCTTTATCCCGTACAGATAGAGGATCACCTCAGAGCTTATGAGAAGATAAAGGACGTGGCAGTAATAGGACTTCCCGATAAGAGACTCGGTGAAATTGCAGCGGCAATAATCGAGGTCAAGGAGGGAATGAGCTGCACTAAGGAGGAGATCGATGAGTTCTGTCTCTCGCTTCCCAAGTATAAGCGTCCGAGAGCGGTGATCTTTGCAAAGGTACCGAGAAATCCTACCGGAAAGATCGAAAAGCCGAAATTGCGTGAAATATATTGTGGAGGAAGTCTTGTTGAGGCTCAGATAACAGGCTGATAAGATTTTTGATTTAACTATGGAAACTAAAATAATTACGACCGTGCTCATCGCGTGCTTCTTTTCGCTGATGATAGGCGTGGGAATCTACTGCAGAAAGAAGGCGACCTCGGTTGAGGGATTCGTTCTTGGTGGAAGATCTGTTGGTCCTTGGCTGACAGCCTTTGCATTCGGAACGTCCTACTTCTCGGCAGTAATATTCGTAGGCTATGCAGGACAGTTCGGATGGAATTTTGGTCTTGCATCTACCTGGATAGGTTTGGGAAATGCGTTTATAGGCTCGCTTTTGGCTTGGAACGTGCTTGGCAGAAGAACGAGAATTATGACTCAGCATTTAAATTCCAAGACGATGCCCGATTTCTTTGAGAAGAGATTTGGCTCGACAAAGCTTAAGATTATAGCATCAATTATAGTATTTGTATTTTTGATACCCTATACCGCATCCCTTTATAACGGACTTTCAAGCCTCTTTGGAATAGCGTTTGAAATTCCTTATTGGGTGTGCATCTTGATAATGGCGGTGCTCACGGGCGTTTACGTTGTGTTCGGCGGCTATATGGCAACAGCAATAAACGATTTTATTCAGGGTATAATTATGCTCGTCGGAATTGCGGTCGTCGTTGTTTCGGTGCTTTTGAAGAACGGAGGACTTATGGAATCCGTTTCGCTCCTTTCCGAAACGTCAGGCGCTGAGTACACGTCGCTGTTGGGTCCCGATCCAATGTCGCTGATAACGGTAGTTCTGCTGACGTCGCTCGGTACTTGGGGACTTCCTCAGATGATAGGAAAGTTCTATTCGATTTCTAACGAGAGCGCAATAAAGAAGGGAACCGTTATTTCCACCGTATTTGCGATAATCGTTGCGGGTGGATGTTACTTTCTTGGCGGATTTGGCAGACTCTTTGTAACCGAGGCGGAGATTGCCTTGGGCGACGGAAAGCTTAACTACGATATGATCGTTCCGTCAATGCTGAGCGCACTTCCGAGCGCAGTAATAGCTATTGTAATAGTGCTTGTGCTTTCTGCATCGATGTCAACGCTCTCCTCGCTCGTTCTCACGTCGGCGTCAACGATAACGCTTGATATGGTAGTGCCTTCGATGAAGAAGGAGGTCAGCGAGAAGAAAAAGCTTTTGATAATGCGCTTGTTTATAGTGTTCTTCATTCTCGTGTCCGCGGGAATTGCAATACTTAAGGATACGCTCAATATAACCTTTATCGCGCAGATGATGGGAATTTCGTGGGGTGCTCTTGCGGGATCGTTCTTGGCTCCGTTCCTCTACGGACTCTATTGGAAGAAGGTCACGAGACCTGCGGTCTTTGCATCCTTTGGATTTGGCGTTGGAATAATGGTGACACAGCTTATATTGACGATTTGCGGAGCTATTCCGCAGAGCGGATTTATACATTTTATCTTCCAGAATTCACTCTACACGGGTGTTATAGCAATGCTTTGCGGACTTGTGATAGTTCCCGTAGTAAGCCTTTGTACTCAAAAGAAAAAGCCTGCTGATGCAGAAACGATCTTTGAGTGCTACAATAAGGACGTTACGGTTAAGAACAAGCAGTCTCTTGGCGAATAATCTTAGAAACAAAATACAGATTAAATAAAGGCGGTTTTGATTTATGAAAAAATTAATGCTTGGAAATGAAGCGGTAGCTCGCGGTATTCTTGAAGCAGGATGCGGAATAGTATCAAGCTATCCCGGAACACCCTCGACCGAGATAACCGAATATGCGGCTAAATATGATGAAATATACTGCGAGTGGGCGCCTAACGAAAAGGTTGCTTGCGAGGTTGCCTTTGGTGCATCCTTGGCAGGAGCAAGAAGTGCTTGCTGTATGAAGCACGTTGGACTCAACGTTGCGGCAGACCCCCTCTTTACACTTTCTTATACCGGTGTAAACGGCGGACTTGTTATCTTCGTTGCGGATGACCCCGCAATGCATTCCTCTCAGAACGAGCAGGATTCAAGACACTATGCAATCGCATCTAAGGTTCCTATGCTTGAGCCGGCAGATTCCGTTGAGGCAAAGGAATTTACAAAGGTGGCATTCGAGCTTTCCGAAAAGTTCGATACCCCCGTTATCGTTCGTATGTGCACAAGAATTGCACACTCTCAGTGCGCAGTTGAGCTTTGCGAGCCGATGGCAAAGGTTAAGAAGGATTACACAAAGGATCCTCAGAAATACATAATGGCTCCCGCAAATGCAGTTCGCAAGCATCCGATCGTTGAGGCAAGATGTGCAGCAATAGCTGAGTATGCAGAGACCTCTGATCTTAACAAGGTTGAGATAGCTGAGAGCAAGGCTCTTGGAATAATCACCTCGGGAACCTCTTATCAGTATGTAAAAGAGGTGTTCGGAGATAGCGTATCCGTATTGAAGCTCGGACTTGTAAATCCGCTTCCTGCAAAGCTTATTTCAGACTTTGCCGCAAAGCACGATAGAGTAGTTGTTATCGAGGAGCTTGATCCTGTTATCGAAAACTTCTGTAAGGAGCAGGGAATCAACGTAGAAGGAAAGAACATCTTCCCGATCTGCGGAGAGTTCTCTCAGTCGCTCGTAGCAAAGGCGTTCGGTCTTGAGGATAAGGCAAGCATTTCCTCTGACGATATAATTCCCGTTCGTCCTCCCGTAATGTGCGCAGGCTGTCCCCACAGAGGATTGTTCTACACCCTCTCCAAGAAGAAGATAACCGTTCTTGGTGATATAGGATGCTATACACTTGGAATGGCGCCCCCTCTTACGGCAATAGACTCTGTTCTTTGCATGGGCGCATCGGTATCGGGCGTTCACGGATTTAATAAGGCAAACGGCTCTGCAAGCGAGGGTAAGACCGTTGCGGTTATCGGAGACTCGACTTTTATGCACTCGGGTATGACCGGACTTGCAAACATCGCTTATAACGGAACAAACTCAACTGTCATCATCGTTGACAACTCTATTACCGGAATGACCGGACACCAGCAGAATCCTACCACGGGATATAATATAAAGGGCGATCCTGCAACTAAGATCGATCTCGAGGCTCTTTGTCATGCACTCGGTATCAACAGAGTTCGCGTAGTAGATCCTTACAATTTGAAGGAAACAGAGAAGGTAATTATGGAGGAGCTTGCAGCAGATGAGCCCTCAGTAATCATTTCTCGCCGTCCCTGCGCGCTTCTTAAGTATGTAAAGGCAAAGCCGTCTCTTAAGGTTGACGCAGATAAGTGTAAGGCGTGCAACGCTTGTACAAGAATCGGCTGTCCTGCAATTACCAAGAAGGACGGAAAGGCGTTTATCGATTCAACTCTTTGTGTTGGCTGCGGCGTATGTACACAGCTTTGCGCATTTAATGCAATAGGAGGAGACGCAGAATGAAAACCACTAATATTATGATAGTCGGAGTTGGCGGTCAGGGCTCGCTCCTTGCAAGTAAGCTTTTGGGCAGACTTCTTATGAACGAGGGATACGACGTTAAGGTATCCGAGGTACACGGAATGAGCCAGAGAGGCGGAAGCGTTGTAACCTACGTTAGATACGGTGAGAAGGTGTATTCTCCCATAATAGATAAGGGAGAGGCAGATTTTATCATCTCCTTTGAGAAGCTTGAGGCTGCACGTTATGCGCAGTATCTTAAGGCTGACGGAAAGATAATCGTAAACGATCAGGAGATCGAGCCTATGCCAGTAATCACGGGAGCTGCGGTATATCCTCACGACGTATTGGATAATCTCGCTAAGAAGGGCGTTGCGGTAGATAACGTAGACGCGCTTGATTTGGCGCTTAAGGCAGGAACGTCAAAGGCGGTAAATATAGTTCTTATGGGTAGACTTTCCAAGCTTATGCCTATTCCTAAGGAAAAATGGATAGAGGCAATCAACCAGACGGTTGCACCTAAATTTGTAGAGATGAACTTAAAGGCGTTTGAGCTTGGACGCGGAGATTGCTAAGAGGTAGATAGGTCATGAGCATCAGAAAATATTATCAGCCCGAGATCGAAACGATGTCGGTCGAGGAGATTAAAAAGCTTCAGTCAGAGAAGCTTGTAAAGCAGGTAAAGCACGTTTATGATAACGTACCTGCATACAGACAGAAGATGGATGAGAAGGGCGTAAAACCCGAGGATATTAAGGGAATAGAGGATCTTTATAAGCTTCCTTTCGTTGAGAAGTCGGATCTTCGTGACGGATACCCTTATGCAATGCTTGCAATGCCTCTTGAGGACTGCGTTAGAATTCAATCAACGTCGGGAACCACAGGTAAGCGTGTAATCGCTTATTATACACAGCACGATATCGATCTTTGGGAGGATTGCTGTGCGAGAGCTCTCGTGGCTGTTGGAGCAGACAAGCAGGACGTAGTTCAGGTAAGCTACGGATACGGACTCTTTACAGGAGGCCCCGGACTTAACGGAGGATCTCACAAGGTTGGATGCTTGACGTTGCCGATGTCCTCGGGAAATACCGAGCGCCAGCTTCAGTTTATGATCGACCTTAGCGCAACGGTTTTGTGCTGTACGCCGTCTTATGCTTGCTATCTTGGCGAGACCTTGAAGGAAAAGGGATATACTCCCGATACTATACCGCTTAAGGCAGGAATCTTTGGCGCTGAGCCTTGGACGGCAGAGATCCGCAGAAATATAGAGCAGACTCTTGGCATCAAGGCGTATGATATTTACGGACTTACCGAAATATCCGGTCCCGGCGTATCCTTTGAGTGTGAGGAGCAGTCGGGAATGCACATAAACGAGGACCACTTCTTGGCAGAGATAATCAATCCCGAGACGGGAGAGGTTCTTCCCGAGGGAGAGAAGGGCGAGCTCGTATTCACTTGCCTTGATAAGCAGGCGTTCCCCGTGCTTAGATACAGAACGAGAGATATCTGTGTTCTTACAAGAAAGAAATGCTCTTGCGGCAGAACCTTTATCAAAATGGCAAAGCCTATGGGAAGAAGCGACGATATGATGATCATCCGTGGCGTAAACGTATTTCCCTCACAGATAGAGGCTGTTCTTATGAATGAAGGCTTTTCTGCAAACTATCAGATCAAGCTTGGAAGAGTTAATAACACCGATACCTTTGACGTGTTCGTTGAGCTTCCTCCCGAGCAGTTTGATGACTCTGTAAAGGTTATTTCCGCAAAGGAAAAGGGTTTGCAGGATGCGCTTCGCACCATGCTCGGAATAAGCCCTGCGGTACATCTTGTTCCTCCTAAGACGATTGCTCGAAGTGAGGGTAAGGCTGTAAGAATTATAGACGAGAGAAAGCTTCACGATTAAAATATAAAAGGAGAATTACTATGGGAATCAGACAGTTATCTGTTTTTCTTGCAAATAAAAAAGGCTCTTTGCACGAAATAAGTGACGTTATCGCAAAGGCGGGCGTGGATCTTCGCTCAATGTGTATCGCTGATACAAGCGATTACGGTATCGTTCGTGTAATAGCAGACGATCCTCAGAAGGCGGCAGATGCTCTTGCAGCTGCAGGTCATACGGCAAATATCCGTACGGTTACGGCTTTTGCTGTTCCCGACGTTCCCGGTGGACTTTCTAAGGTTCTTTGCTTGCTTGAGGAGAACAACGTAAACATAGAGTATTTGTATGCGTTGGTTACCACCAATAAGGATAAGGCGTATGCAGTTATGCGTACCGATGACAGTGATAAGACCGAAAAGATCCTCGCTGATAACGGTGTTGAGCTTCTCGAGGAAGACCAGATCTGATAATGGATGCAGTATTAAACGTATTTAGAACAATAAACGCGTGTCTATCTGATTACGTTCTCGTAATATTGCTCGTTGGTGTCGGATTATTCTTTACGATCAAAACGAGGTTCGTTCAGGTTAGATGCTTTGGCGAGGGAATTAAGCAGGTTTTTGGCGGAGTTTTTTCAAAGAAGAATAAAAAGGGCAACGGAATCAGCTCCTTCCAGGCGCTCGCAACGGCGATTGCGGCGCAGGTAGGTACGGGTAATATAGTCGGAGCGAGCGCCGCTATATTGATAGGCGGTCCGGGAGCTATCTTCTGGATGTGGGTCATAGCATTTTTTGGAATGGCAACTAACTATGCCGAGGCGGTTCTTGCGCAGAAAACGCGTAAGATCGAGGGTGATCAAATATTCGGAGGCCCCGTTTATTATATTAAGCGTGCTTTCAGAGGAACCTTTGGAAAGATACTTGCGTTTATTTTTGCTACAACTGCGGTTCTTGCGCTTGGATTTATGGGACTTATGGTACAGTCGAATTCAATTGCCGAATCTTTTTCAACGGCGTTTGGAATTCCGTCTGGTTTTCTTTGGATTATAGGACTTGTGCTCGTAGCTCTTTGCGCGCTTGTATTCTTTGGCGGTGTAAAGAGACTTGCGTCGGTCACCGAGAAGCTTGTTCCTTTTATGGCAATAGCATTTTTGCTTTGTGGATTGGTAATACTTTGTATCCGTATCGAGTATATTCCGCAAACCTTTGGAATGATCTTTAAATATGCGTTTGTACCGAGCGCGCTTATAGGCGGTGGTGCAGGAGCTGCTTTGAAGAAGGCTGTAAGCAATGGTGCAAAGAGAGGGCTCTTCTCGAACGAAGCGGGAATGGGCTCAACCCCTCACGCACACGCAATGGCTGACGTAGAGCATCCGCATCAGCAGGGTGTTTCGGCAATGATAGGAGTATTCGTAGATACTTTCTTGGTGCTCACGATGACAGCTCTCGTTCTTATATCAACGCTTTATTGCGAGGGCGGTTTGCTTTACGGATTGTCGGGTAATGAGTATTTGACAGCAACGGGTGCTAACGGAGTAATTTCAAATACAAATGCTATGCAACAAGCGGTTTCTTCGGTGTTTGGAGATATGGCAGGCGGTATATTCGTTGCTATATGCTTGTTCTTCTTTGCATTTTCAACCATAATATGTTGGAATTTCTTTGGAAAGCTGAATGCGCAGTATCTCTTTAAAAACAAAAAGATATTTATAATTATATATTCATCGATTTCGATTGCTTTTGTGTTTATGGGAACGGTTTTGTCAAACGATCTCGTATGGGAGCTTACCGACTTCTTCAATTACTTGATGGTATTGCCAAACGCAGTTGCGCTGATAGCGCTATCAAGGCTCGTCGTGGATGAAACGAGGGAAGCGCGAAAGCGGAAGAATTTGAAGAAAGCAGAAAAGCAATCCAAAAAAGCAGATTCAAAAGAATAACATAAAAAAGGCAGAGAATATACTTTCTCTGCCTTTTTCGTATTTATAAACAAAACGAATAACTCGCTTTTGTATAGAGCTACAAAATCGAGAGAGCGAAGGACTTTTTCGTTGACGAGCGGAATAAAAAATGATAAAATGAAATTGGGATATATTGGAGGTTTAGAGTATATATTTTTGAGTTATAAGACGAAGAATTAGTCCCGATGGCTAACTAAAGCAACGACACTATAAATTGATTTTTGACATTTTGAAAGGAGAAACTTATGAAACGCTTATTTATATTTATTATATCAATTTTTATGAGTATTATATTGTTGAGTTCATGTACTGCAACAAATTTTACAGAAACAAACAAATCTACGGAAAAAGAGTCGGAAGAATTTATGTCTGATACAGTAGAAACTAAAGAGTCTGTAGAAAATTCTTCTGATACAGAGGAAGCTCAAACGACAGAGAAACCTACAAGATATGATGATATTATTGATAGCAACGATTTAGAGTATATATATCATGTAGTTATTGAGGAAAAATATTCATCGGTATACAACTATATTAATCAAGTAAAAAGATCGAAATCTGTAGAAAAGCCAAAAGAATTATTACAAGAATCTATTGTAATTAATGATGTAAAACATAGCTTAACTTATACAGGTAGTGTATATTATACTTTGAATGATATAACGTTGGATTCCTACTATATGGATGGAGATAAAAATGCGACTGTTCGTTTGTGCAATGGACAAATCGTATTTTTGTCATATGAACAAATGAAAATAGATATATCCCCTTCTGCAACCCCTGAAGAAGTGCTTCCATTATTAAAATTAGAGATAAACAAGCTTTTTGATGTTTCAAAATATGAATATTTAAAAATGCCTAAAAATAAAGACAAAGACAAGTTTGGGTCTTATGAGTTTAGATTTTATAATGCTGTTGATGGAGTTATAATTGATGCGCTTGCGATTGTTGTACAAGATACCGGAGTTCTTGGAACGATAGGTATGAGTCAAAGAATTTGTGAGCGTGATACTTTGAATATAAATGGAGAATTGGAACATCAAGCTATTGAATTAAAGTTAAAGGAAACTTTTGGAGAAAATTATTTTTCATATAATATACACGACGAATATTCCAAGGTGCTTAATATTTATGGTGATGAATTGTATATTACGTATAGAATTGCTCCGTATATTGATGAGGGAAATGGGGCGTTTTGTCCCGGACTTCATGATGTAATGATTCCGCTTGATATGATAAGTAACAATTAAATTTTTAAGGGCTGAATCCTTTTGGATTCAGCCCTTTTTAGTTTTATTTGTTTTTCAGAAGCTCTTTATTATATTGAAGGGTATAAAGCTTATAATACTCGCCCTTTTGCATAAGAAGCTCGTTATGATTTCCTTGCTCTACTATCTGTCCGTGGTTGAGAAGGATGATGTTGTCAGCGTGCTGAATCGTCGAGAGACGGTGAGCAACCATAAGCATAGTTCCTATATTCATCATCTTCTCAAGTGAGTCCTGGATAAGAATTTCGGTCTCTGTGTCGATGTTAGCAGTCGCCTCGTCAAGAATCATAACCGAGGGCTTATGAACTATCGTTCTTGCAAAGGAGAGAAGCTGACGCTGACCTGCGGAGAGGTTGTTTCCGCGTTCTCGTATAGGTTCGTCAAGTCCACCGTCAAGGCGGGAGATAAACTTGTCCGCATTGACGTATTTACAAGCCTCCCATATCTCCTTGTCGGATACGTTCTCAAGACCTAATATGATATTTGAGCGAACCGTTCCCGAAAAGAGGAATACGTCCTGGAGCATCTGACCAAAGTGCCTTCTCAAGCAAGAGATCTTTATCTTTTTGATGTCTATGCCATCGATAAGGATCTGACCCTCTTGTATATCGTAATTTCGGCAGATAAGTCCCAAAATAGTTGATTTTCCGCTTCCTGTCGCTCCAACAAATGCAACGGTATCTCCTGCATTTACCTTAAATGAAACGTCACGGAGAACCCACTCGTCGGGAAGATAGGAGAACCATACGTTGCGGAATTCGATATTACCCTCGATGTGATCAAGCTCGATAGCATCGGGCTCGTCCACAATTTCGGGCTTATTATCAAATATACGCAGTATCTTTTCGGCTGATGCAAACGTTGCCTGCAAGTGGTTGAACTGTTCTGCAAGGCTTTGTATTGGGTTGAAAAACTTTGAAATATAAGAATAGAATGCAACAATAGTGCCTGCGGCAATCGTTTGACCTAAGAATTCGGTTTGGTTTATATATCCCTTAGCGCCGAGATAGAAAAGGCAGAGCACCGAGGATATATAAAGCATATAAACTACGGGGCGAAAGACACCGAAAACGAATATCTCACCGAATTTTGCTTTCTTGAGCTCGTTATTCTTTTCATCAAATTCGTTCTTCTTTCTCTCCTCACGGTTGAATATCTGAATTATCTTCATGCCCGAAAGATTTTCCGAAAGAAAGATGTTTATGTTCGTTCTTCCATCGCGTACTCTTCTGTGCGCTCGGCGCGAGAATTTACGGAATATGAGAGTGAAAAGAATTATAAAGGGAATAAAGCAGACAACCATAAGAGTAAGCATATAGTTGATGCAGATCATAGCCGCAAGAATTCCCAAAACGATAAAGAAATTCTTAATAAGATTTATTAAGATATTTGTAAAGGTTGTGGAAATTGCATCGGTATCGTTGGTAACTCTCGTTACAAGCGTTCCTACGGGAATTTTATTTAGTTGATTGTGGGAAAGGCTTTCGATGTGCGCGTAAAGATCCTCGCGGATGTCCGAAACTATGCGCTGTCCTATTTTTTGGAGATTGATTGCTTGAAAATAGTTGGCAATGAGGGAAAGTAAGAGTAAAATTACTTGTGCTCCGACTATCCACCATAAGGAGCTAAGTTCAAATCCTTCCGCTGCTTGTATTGTATCAATTGCTTTTCCGAGAAGAGCGGGAGATGCGATTGAATACGTTGTTGAAACAAGTACCAGACAAAGAGCCAGAATAAAACGCTTTTTCTGACGCATTACGTAGGGCATAAGACGCTTTAGAATCTCACTGTCTTTCATATTTCTGTCAAAGCCGATAGCTTCCTTTTTATCCTTCATAAGAGCAAAGGCTATGATAAACGCAGTTGAGAATACGGCGATTATAGCGCCTACTATTAAAAGAGGAAAGTACTCATACATTTGAAGTCACCTCACTTTCTTCTTTTAGATCATCAAGCTTTTGAAGGTTTACCATGTTTTTATATTCCTCGCAGGATTCGTAAAGCTCTGCGTGAGTGCCGATAGCAACTATTTCACCGTCATCGATAAATATTATCTTGTCCATATTTTCAATAGTACTGATACGGTGAGCAATAAGTATCGTAGTTTTTCCTTCTCGCATACTGTTAAGATTTGAGAGAATCGTTTTTTCGGTATTTACGTCAACTGCGGACACCGAGTCGTCAAGAATAAGTATAGGCGCATTTTTCATAAGAGCGCGTGCTATAGAAATTCTTTGCTTTTGTCCACCCGAAACGGTAACTCCACGTTCACCGAGAACACTGGAATATTTTTTGGGGAATTCGTCAATGTTGTCGTGTACAGCAGCCATTTTTGCGGCATCAACGACTTGCTCAAAGGTACCACCGTCGGTTGCGAATGCAATATTATTTTCGATAGTATCAGAGAATAAAAAGTTATCCTGAGGAACGTAAGCTGCTGATGCGCGCAACGTTTTTATGGGTATTCGGTTTATATCGGTTCCGTCTATAAATATGGTACCGTCCGGAACGTTATATGTACGAAGAATAAGGTCAACCAACGTAGTTTTTCCCGAGCCCGTTCTTCCGATGAGACCTATCCGTTCTCCTGCGTTGATAACAAATGAAACGCCTTTGAGAGTATCCTTGTTTGCGTTCGGATATGCAAAGGTAAGGTTTTTAAATTCAATGCTTCCTTTAATATCAACGTTTTCCGTTGCGTTTACGTCCGCTACATCGGGTTTGGTATCAAGAAATTCGCCGATACGTGTAAGAGAAGCTTTTCCTTGAGAGTTAAGATTCACAAGCTCTCCGATAGCTGTTACAGGCCAGATAATAGACGTGAAGTAGCCGATAAATTCAACAAGCTCGCCTGCGTTTAAAACGTTTTCGTGAACGAGATAACCGCCGTAACCTATGATAATGCAGGTTATAGACTCGGTAAAGAGCAGAAGTAACACGGAGAGCATCTGAGAGAGTCTCACGTAGTCAACGTTTTTTTCTTCATTATCTTTACAAAGCTTTTTAAAACGGAGAAGCTCGTAACCTTCTTTTACGTAGGCTTTTATAACTGCGATTCCTGCAAAGCTTTCTTGCGCATGGTCTGAAAGATTTGAGAATGCTTCCTGACGCTTGCGCCATTTTATTGCCATATATTTTTTTATTACAAGGGAGCAGCATAAAAATATGATGATAGGAATGAGCGAGAAAAGTGTTAAAATAGGGTGCAAGGTTATCATTTTATAGATTGCAAGAGAACACATGATAAGGGCGTCGAAAAACATTATAAGCCCGTTTGCAAAGCAACTGTGTATAGTTTGCAAATCATTTGTAAAGTAGGACATAAGATTTCCTACTTTATTGGTTTGATAATATTGCTGCGAGAGGTCTTTTGCGTGGTCGAACATACGGCTTCGCAGATCGCTCTCAAGAAAAATTCCCGCGCCGAAAAGACAGATACGCCATAAAAATCTGCAGAAAACCATCACAAAAATGATAATTATCATAGGCAGACATATCTCGTCAAGTAAGAAATTCATATCGAAGGCGTGTTCTACACCATCGACTAATACTGTTCCTGTATCACTGTTTAGTCCGTTTATTATAAGGCCGTAAAGCTTTGGGATCATAAGTTGGAAAGTGTCAACGAAGAAGAGAGCTAAAAGACCTAAGATGATAAGCGGAGAGTATTTAAGATAGTATCGATTTATGTGTTTACCGAAAATCATTTTTCGCTCCTTTATTTTGGTTGCGCTTATTTTTTGCGCAGAGAATTTATTTTCTCACCGTTAGGTGTTACGTACGCCGTCCAGTTTGTGTGATAGATAACGAATCCGGGACGGGATCCTGGCACCTTTTTAACGTTCTTTGCAAGAGTGTAATCAACACCGATGTTCGACCCCTCGGCCTTTGAATGATATGCCGCAATTTCTGCAGCGGTAGTAAAGTCGAGATCGGTGGGCTCGCGTCCCTCGGTAACGAGAAGGACGTGGGAGCCGGCATCTCCTTTGACGTGGAACCAATAATCCTGCTTTTCTGCAAGCTTGTGGGTGATATACTCGTTTTGGAGATTGTTCTTGCCGCAGAAAACACGCATACCGTCGGGGGTTTCAAATTGCATTATCACAGGAGCCTTCTGCTTGTGTGAGCCGTGAGAAAACGCCTTCATTTTGGAGGCATAGCCCGCCTGACAGAGCTCCTCACGTATCTCGGTAAGATCGGCAGGAGATTCTGCTCGGGTCAGCGCATCAAATACGGTGTATATATAGTTGAGCTCCTGCTCGGCAAGCTCTATCTGCTTTGCAAGCTCGATTTTTGCATTCTTCGTCTTTGCGTACTTTTTGTAGTATCGCTGAGCGTTTGAGGCAGGGGAGAGCCTTGAATCAAGCTCTATTTTTATAGTCGGAATCGTGCCATCGTCCGTCATATTTTCGTAATCCTCAAGCTCGACCACGGATGCCTTCTTGGGGAGACGGTAGATGTTTGCGGTAATGAGATCTCCGTATTTTTTGAAGAGCTCGCCCTCCTCACAGACATCAAGCTCTGCGCGCTGACTGTCGATTTTCTTCTTTATGCGGGTCTCGGCGTTAGTCAAAAGCTTGAGAATGTCTGATGCTCTCTGATGAACGCGCTGATTGTTGTCTCGGCTTATAAAATAAGCATCGAGAAGCTTTCCTACGCTCTCAAACGGCTTTGCTTGAAGATGCGGATATTGGAGTATCGGTAAAAATGAGTATTCAATGCATTTTTCACCGTCAAGAATAAGAGTCGGTGAAAAGTTTTCTTCCTTGAGCACAGCGGATACCGCTGAGAATGCAGACCATAGACGTGAAGGCTCGCAGTCGGATAAAGGCGTATCGGTGTGTGAGGTGGCTGTGAGAGTTATCTCACGAGCAACAACCGGAGCAACACCCATAAAGGTTGATACTATCCATTTATCGGCGGGCTTGTCTGAGGGAGCCTGCGTAAGAAGCGCATAAAATTCATCTTCTGCAACGGTTTTTGGATTCGTTTTGCCCGACGTAGAGGGAGGGGTGTACACCATTCCTGGAATAAGCTGACGAACGCTGTCAAGCGAAAAATCGCTCGTGCGGAGGGCGTTCACGATTTTCTTGTTGCCGTCCGCAAAGATGAGATTGCTGTATTTTCCCATAAGCTCAACTATGAGATAACAGCGGCGGTCAAAGCCCATTTCGTCTCGCGTATCAAAGCCAAGGTAGGCAATACGGTCAAAATCCTCTTGCTCAATGGAGGCAAGCTTTGCGCCTTGAAGATGCTTTCTAAGCAGTACGCAGAACATAGGCGGATTTTGCGGATTTTCTTTTTGTATATCGGAGAAATTTATTCTTGGATTGTTTGAGCCTGCATTGATAAGCAGACGCTTTCCGCCCTCGAAGCTTCGCATCTGAAGCACGATTTCATCCTTCTCAGGCTGATATACTTTTTCTATCCTTGCTCCAAGCGCTACTCTGCGTATTTCCGCAAGAGTGCACGCAAGCATACCTGCATCAAATGCCATAAAGCTCCTCCTTTTTGTTCAGTGTTTTTTTAAAAGAGTATTTTGTCTACGTCCTCAAGTGAGTTAAAGGTAAGATCGGGCTTATCCTTGTCCTTGGCAGAGTCAACGTCGCTCTGTTTGGTCTCTCCCGACAAAACGAGGCAGGACGTAACTCCAAAGCTCTTGCCAAGCGCTATATCGGTGTAAAGTCTGTCGCCGAAAATACACATCTGCTCGGTAGAGAATCCCGTGTATTCGGAGATCATCTCGATAGTCTCCTTGTAGGGCTTTCCAAAATAGGTGGGATAAACGCCCGTAGATGCCGTCACGAGAGCTGCAATGGCTCCGCTGTCGGGAATGAATCCATCCTCGGTGGGACAGTTAAAGTCGGGGTGAGTTGAAATATACTCAGCGCCTCCGCGAATAAGTCGGCAGGCAGCATTGAGCTTTTCGTAGGTAAGCGAGGTATCAAAGCTTGTAACGACTATATCTGCGTGCTTTGCTGAATGATCCTCGATGACGTTTATTCCTTTTTTTACGTATTCACGCACAAGCTCGTCGGTCGCAACCATATATACCGATTTTCCATTGCGGTAGCGGCTTAAAAATTCGTAGGTCACGTCGCCCGAGGTGAGTATTTCCTTTTCTCCGGGCTCAAAGCCCATTTTAGCAAGCTTGCTTTGGTAAAACTCGGTTGTGTGAGAGGCGTTGTTCGTAAAGAAAAGAACGCTTTTTCCGCTCTTGCGAAGATTTTTTATAAAATTTATAGCAAAGTCAAAGGGCATTCCTCCAAGATAAATAGTACCGTCCATATCAAAGATGAAAAGGCTCTTTTTGCTCAGTATTTCGTGTGAATTGGTCATATTTTACAGATACCTCCCAAAAATATTCCAAATTATATTATAGCATAATGTTGCTTTTTTTTCAATAATATGCTATAATATTTTTACTGAAAAGTCACTCTCAAAAGGAGGATGTTTATGAAAACAATCATAGGTATAGATATAGGCGGAAGCACTACTAAAATAGTGGGCTTTAAAGTCGATAACGGCAAGCACGAGCTTATTACGCCAATGCTTGTCAGAGCTACCGACGCTATCACCTCGGTGTACGGAGCGTTTGGAAAATTTACTATGGAAAACGGACTTAAATTGAATGAGATCGACCGTGTACTTATGACGGGAGTGGGATCTTCATTTATAAAAGAGCCGCTTTATTCGCTTAATTGCGAAAAGGTCTCGGAATTTTCCTGCGTGGGAATCGGAGGACTTTATCTTTCGGGACTTGATGAGGCTATCGTTGTAAGTATGGGTACAGGTACGGCTCTTATGTACGCTAAAAAGGAAGGCGATAAGACCGTTACGAGCTATCTTGGCGGTACCGGTGTTGGAGGAGGTACTCTTTTGGGACTCTCCAAGAAAATGACGGGCGTTGACACGATAGAGCATATACAGACTCTTTGCGAGGGCGGAAATCTTGATAACATCGACCTTAAGATCAAGGATATGTCAAATGACGGAAGCATCAATATAAGCAGAGACTTGACGGCATCAAATTTTGGAAAGCTTTCCGATATTGCCACGAACGAGGATATTGCGCTCGGAATTGCCAATATGGTTGGCGAGACTATTGCTATGCTTGCTGTTTTTGCCGCGAGAAGCTACAATATAAAGAACGTAGTGCTCACGGGCAACCTTACTGCAATAAAGGCTGTAAATAGAGTATTTGACGGACTTGAGGAGCATTTTCACGTTAGATTCTTAACTCCCGAGCTTTCACAGTTTGCAACGGTTATCGGCGCGGCTCTCTCTGATATAGAAAAATAAGAATATATAAAAAACGGAACCAACAAAATAGTTGGTTCCGTTTTTTTAAGCGTTATTTTTTGCGGATATTTTTAAATATAATTTATCTGAAAGCTCGCAAAGGTCGTCGATTGTCAAACGCTCTCCACGGATGTTTATATCGTGTCCGCAGTCCTGTATTATCTCGGTAAGCTCTTCCTTTGAAAGCTCGGAGAATACTGAGGAGAGGGAATTGGGAAGCGTTTTTCTGCGCTGCTCAAATGCGCCTTTGATCGTTCTGAAAAACATTGCTTCGTCAAGCGGCTTGTAGGGCTTGTCTTTGTGGAGCTTGATGCGAATTACCGCAGAATCAACCTTAGGCTCGGGAATGAAGCGGTCGGAGGGAACGGTGAAGAGCATCTCGGGCGTTCCATAGTAGTTGAGAACCGCTGTTATAGCTCCGCAATTTTTGTCACCGGGAGCGGCGCAAAGTCTGTCCGCAACCTCTTTTTGAATCATTACAGTGATGTAGTCAAAGGGAAGGTTTGATTCAAGCAGCATCATCAAGATAGGGGTTGTTATATAGTAGGGAAGATTTGCGCATACCGAAACGCCCCCGCGCTCAAAGTATGGGGCAAGAATTTCTGCAAGGTCTGCCTTCATAACGTCCTCGTTGATTACCTTTACGTTCGTGTAGGAGCCAAGAGTGTACTTAAGAACGGGAATAAGTCCATTGTCAATCTCGACAGCCACTACCTGATCATAACGCAGGGCAAGCTCCTGTGTGAGAGAGCCTATTCCGGGACCTATCTCAAGTATCGTGCTTGAGGGCGAGTCACAGCAGTTGTCGGCAATATCCTCAACCGTCATATTGTCGGTAAGAAAATTCTGTCCAAATTCCTTTCTGAAATTGATGGAGAACATCGCCATAGTTTGCTTTATAGTTTTAATATCACAAAGATTCATATTTCCTCTTGAATTTTTTTAGGCTGATTCGTTTGAATTTTTGCGCTAAACGAGTTAGCCCCT
This sequence comes from Eubacteriales bacterium, assembly GCA_045633925.1. GTDB lineage: Bacteria > Bacillota > Clostridia > Oscillospirales > CAG-272 > HGM12713. The sequence continues at coordinate 38,566 of JAZQZG010000014.1, read as the reverse complement.
AAATTTGTTTTAGTTGAAACTTAAGCTGTAGTTGCTTTTGAAAAGTATTATAAAATCCTCTTTTAATTATATCATAAATTAAGGGTACATACAATATGCATTTTAACGATTTTTTTGAATTTTGATTGTGCAGATTAATGCGGTTTCGTATTTATTGGAAAAACAAAAAATCACCTCTTTATTATCGAAAGAACGATAATAAAGAGGTGAGATTTTATTGCTTATATTTTTGTAATGCTATCAGCTGTTATAGGAGTTCCAAGTACTGGATTTCTGTGTACAATTTGAGTTACCGCAATGTGTACCGTCACATGCAGGAATCATATTTATGATCGTTGCAGCTGATTCTCTATACGTTGTCCAATCGCTCTTGAAGACAAGGTTACCTGTGCCGGGTTTATAATGCTTTACTCCGCTGAGCGTTGAAATAGATGCGTTGGTGTTTATCTTGTAGTTACTACGAAGATCCCTGTCGGAAACCACCCAAAGAACTATGCTCGGGTTACAGTAGGAGTTTACACTTGCATCTCCTGTATCTCCGTATCCGTGGTGCGCAAGCTGGAGAATATCGGACTTAAGCGTTTCCTTGTAGATATCTGCCAAACGGGGGTTCGGAATTGTATCACTGTCTCCAAGGAACAATGCGGACTTTCCGTTAAACATTACTCTTGCAACGAGTGAGAAGTCATTAAGGTCACCCGATTCACTTGATTTTTCAAGCATAATGTCTTGCGCTCCGTAAATTGTCAGTGACAGATCTGCATAGTGGAATACCTGACCGGGATGCGCCTTTATTACGTTCTTTACGTTGAACGCATTGATTATGGTAGTCATCCAACCGTTTCTTCCAAACTTTGTAGTAGCGGGCTGGTTGTAGATCAAGTTTTCAATCTTTATATACTTGGTTACTTCCTTGGGCATTACGGTGTGCTTTCCTTTTTTAGTGGAGCCGTGATAACCGAGAGCCATATCGTAAAGACCGCCTGCGTGGTCGGAGTGAACGTGAGTTATAAGCCAACCTGCAACTTTAATGTTTTTGGGGTCGCTTGCGTGCTTTTTAAGAGTTGCGTAAATCCAACCGGAGGAAGAACCGATCCATTCACGACCGTCAGCAACTTTTCCACCCATTCCTGCGTCGATTATAAAGAATCGTCCGTCAGAAAGCTTGAAAATAACACACATACCACCGGGCCAGTCAGCGTTTGAAATATCGCATACGATCATTTCAGACGTGGTGGTCTTTGTGTACTTGTTATCAATTGAAAGTCCGGGAAGTGAGAATCCGCCTGTGCCTTCGCCACGCTTATCAACTGCAGTTCTTACCTCATTTCTTACAGGGAAGAACATGACGTGAATTATCTGAGTTTGTGTTACGTAGGTGGTGAAAAGATTTGATCCGATTGTGTTACCGGTATAACGTGTAGCGCCTGCTCTTTCAATAGCGGAGCAGATGGTTGTATAGTTTGTCTTGTTAGCGCCGGTCTTAATATAGGTCTTGCAGTCTTGACCTGCATCATAAGAAGTTCCAAGGCCAAGGGAAGTGATGTCAATCTTCTGTGTTAATCCGGAATCCTTAAAGTTTACGTTTTCGGAGTAGCTAACAGATACCTTTGCTGTTGTATCCCAAGATGCATCAATCTTTATTTCAGTTGCGCTTGCACTCTTTTTAAGAGTGGTTTTAAGAGTGGAAATAAGCTTTGTTACTGCGTCTGAGGACGAGTACACGATTACGAACTTATTACCAACAAGTTTAGCTATTGCCTGATTGTCCTTAAGAGTTTTCTTAACGGCTTCGGTTTCGGGATAATTTGTATCACCGACAAGAATTGCGGGACCGTCGTATTTTTCTTGACCCTTAGGGGTAAAGTCGGTTTCCATAGAGGGATTTACCGATGTCGTGTCCTTGAAAAGTCCTCTTATCTGGTTATAAACGTTTGTATCGAAAGAGGTAGCTAAATCAGATTTTATGAAGCTTGCAGTGTAGGCTCCGTTTGCAAAAATCGTAATCGTTCCTTCAGGGTCGGGAATAGCGCTATCAGATTCGCTCTCGGATTCGCTTTCGGATGCGCTTTCAGATTCGATATCAGATGCGCTTTCAGATTCGTTCTCAGACTCTTCTTCGCTCTCGCTGTCCGATTCAGAATCATCGGCTACGTCAGAATTGGAATCGGAATTTTCGTTTTTCGATTCATCCTCTTTATCGTCATCTTTGCTTTCGTCTTTGTCTTCGTCTTTGTCTTTGTCTTCGTCTTCGTTGTCGACTTTGTCTTCTGTTTTTTCCTTGTCATCGTTGTCTTCTTTTGACGTATTATCACTTGTACAAGCGGTAAGAAGTGAAAATACCATTAACAACGCAAGGATAAGTGCTAAAAGTCTTGCTCCTATGTGTTTCATTGTATCCTCCTTGAGAGTATTTTTGTACAAATATAATTATATTATATATACAACATTTCCCATATAATTATATCATAAAACAGGGATACATACAATATGCATTTTAGCTGAAATTTCCCGCCTGTAATTGTGCACAATGAGATTGTTTTTGATGGTTTTGTGAAGAAAAAATGGATGTTTTTGTGATATAAAAATCAAGAGCAGAAGGGAGTCCCTTCTGCTCTTGATTTTTTGTTAAATGTCAATTATATTGACGTTATGCATTTTAGGTGTATGTGTTCTTGAAACTTGTCTTGGTGGAGCAGCTACTGTTTCCACAGTAGGTTCCGTCACACTTAGGAATTGCATTTACCATTTCCTCTCTGGACATTGTAGACGTGTTCCAATTCTTGTCAAATACGAGGTTTCCTGTACCCGGCTTGTAGTGGGTCTTGATGCTTAGAGATTTGATTGACGAGTTTGCGTTGATCTTATAATTCGATCTTAGATCGGCATTTGCAACAACCCAAATTGCATAAGTGGGGTTACAATAGGAGTTTACGTCAGCATCTCCGGTATCACCGTAGCCGTGGTGAGCCATCTGCAGGTAATCGGATTTGAGCGTTTCTTTATAAATCAGTGCCAATTGCTTGTTAGGAATTCCGTCACTGTCTCCAAGGAGAAGGAGCGACCTTCCGTTAAATTCCGCTCTTATGGAGATGGAGAACTCGTTGGTATCTCCGCACTTGCCGGAATCTTCAAGCATAATATCCTGAGCGCCGTAAACGGTGAATTTAAGATCTGCAAAGAAGAATACCTGACCGGGGTGAGCTTTTACTACGTTTTGAACGTTGAAGCCCTTGATGATTTCGCCCATCCAGTGCTCTCTGTTACAGTCGGGAAGGTTGTCAGGAGAGTTGTAGATGATCTTGTTGATCTTGATATAGTTCTTAACACCATTAGGCATAACGGTATGCTTGGAGCCACCCTTCTTACCGTGGTAGCCGAGAGCCATATCGTAAAGACCGCCTGCATGGTCGGAGTGAACGTGGGTAATAAGCCAACCGTCAACTATGATGTTCTTGGGGTTATCTGCGTGCTTTGCAAGAGTTGCGTAGATCCAGCCGGAGGAGGAACCAACGTAGGTTCTGCCGTCCGATATCTTGCCGCCGATACCTGCGTCAACTATGAAGAAGTGACCGTTAGCAAGTTTGAATATAATGCACATTCCACCGGGCCAGTCTGCGTTACCGATATCACAAACGATCATAGCAGAATTCTTGACCTTGGTGTACTTGTTCTCGGTAGAGAGACCGGGAAGGGTAAAGCCGTTGTTACCGGTTCCTCTTACATCAACTGCGGTACGAACCTGCTTTTTGTTGGGGAAGTACATAACGTGAATTATCTGGGTCTGTGTTACGTACGTGGAGAAAAGGTTGGTTCCAATAGTGTTACCGGTGTAGCGTGTAGCTCCGGCTCTTTCTATAGCACTGCAAATGTTTGTAAACGTGGTTTTAGTTGCATCACTCTTGATGTATGTTTTACAGCCCTGACCTGCGTTGTAGGCGGTTCCAAGACCGAGAGAAGTGATATCAACTTTCTGAGTCAATCCGGAATCCTTGAAGTTTACGTTTTCGGAGTAACTTGTTGCCACAGTTGCCGTGATATCCCAAGAGCTGTCGATTCGGATTTCGGTTGCTGTTGCTTTCTGCTTAAGAGTATTCTTAAGTGTTGTGAGAAGCTTTGTTACGGCATCCGAAGAAGAATATACGATTACGTATTTGTTACCAACAAGCTTAGCTATTGCCTGATTATCCTTAAGGGACTTCTTAACGGTTGCGGTTTCAGCGTAATTTGTGTCACCGATGAGAACTGCAGGACCGTTGTACTTTTCTGCGTTAGCTGCAACGAAGTCGGTCTTGAGGGAAGGCTTGAGGTCAACCTTGTCAGAAAAAAGCTCTCTTACTTGGTTGTAAATGTTGTTATCAAAAGCGGAAGCTAAGTCACCCTTTATGAAGTTTGCAGAGTATGCACCGTTTGCAAAAACCAAAATGCCGTCTTCAGAAGAAGTAGCGTCGTTTGTGGATTCGCTTTCGGATTCACTTGCGGACTCACTCTCTGATTCGCTCTCTGATTCACTTGTGGATTCACTTGCGGATTCGCTTTCGGATTCGCTGTCGAATTCACTTTCGAACTCGCTCTCAGATTCGCTTTCAAATTCGTTTTCTGATTCGCTATCGAATTCACTTTCTGATTCGTCATCGAACTCACTGTCGGAAGTGATGTTGGATTCCTCATCCTCTGATTCGGATTCTTCAGAGTCTTTTACTTGCTCTTCAGATTCTTTTTTGCTGTCCTTGTCATCTTTGTCATTAGACTCGTTTGATTGTACACAGCCGGTAAATGCCGAAAATACTGTGATCAATGAAAGCAAGAGTGCTAATACTTTGATTCTTGTAGATTTCATCGTTATCCTCCTAAATACTTTTAACTATAATGAATATAAAAATTTTCTACATATAATTATACCACAAAAAGACGATGTGTGCAATGGACATTTTTACCGAATTTACCTATGCTAAATTGTGTATAATGTTTGATGATTTTGTATTGGGAAGGGGATAGCTGGTTGTTTGTGTCTGCGCATAAAAAACGAGCCATTCTGCAATTTTGCAGAATGGCTCGAAAAATTATTTTTTAATACGTTGACCAGGTTCCGATCCAGAAATTACCCTTCTTTGTTTTTTCGATTGTATGCGTTCCATTTGTGTTAAACTTGATAGTCAAGTTCTTATTATAAGCAATCAATCTGTGGTCTTCGGAGAAGATTCTCATCGCATGCATTCCCTGTACTGCATCGTAGTAACCTGCGGGATCCTTGCCGTTCGCAAGTCCTACGGGAACGAGAGCATATATCGGGCTGGAGCCTGCGCTCGTACCGCCACCACTTGCCATAACGTTAAGCGCGTTCTGGTCACAACCGATGTAGTCGGTGTTGGTGTTACCATAACCATGGTGAGCAACCTGAATGAAGTCTGCCTTAAGAGGAGAGTTCTTGTTGCCGATTCCACCGTAGATATCACGGATTATTCTGCCTTCCTGAGGCTCGCAGTCACCGGTGAGAAGAACTTTACCGCCGTTGATCTCGAACATCGAAACTACGGAGGAGTCGTTACCGTTCTTCATCTTGGTGTGGCTGCTATCCTCAATTACGTCGATAGTTCCCAAAATGGTTATTGTGAGCTCTGCCAAGTATATCTGCATACCGGGGTGAGCCTTAATTACAGACTTGAGGCTTCCTGCGTTCTTGAGCTTGTTGATTGCATTCGGGAGCCAGCTCTTACGTCCGCCCATGTTAGATACTGCGTTCATCTGGGAATCGCTGGGCTGGTTGTAGATGAATTTCTCAATAGTAACCTGATTTGCATAGCTGTTAGCAAATCCCATAAATCCACCTGCGTGGTCGGTGTGAATGTGAGTTACTATATAAGCTGCGATAACGGGCTTGTTGGAGTTACCCTGCATCTTCTTCATCGTGTCGAGAATGAACTTAGCAGAATTTCCTCCTCCTCCGGAATCATAAGCGAATCCGCCGTCAACAACAACGAACTTTCCATTGGAAAGCTTAACGAGATATCCCATTCCGTTTTCGCCTGCGCCGGAGATCTGCTTAAGGCCGAGCTGTACGAATTCGGTAGCCTTGGTGGGCTTTGCGTAAACGTTATCTGCCTTTGTTCCGGGAAGACCAAAGGTGCTTCTCGGGTCGATAACTACCTTCATAACCTTCTTAGGTTCATAGAACATAACAGATACGATCTGCTCCTTAGTTACGTAGGTTGCAAATCTGTTGGTGTGAAGGGTGTCGTTAGTTGCATAAGGTGTGAAGCCTGCAGTCTTGAGAGAGTTGCAGAAGCTTGTGAAGTTAGCAAGAGTTGCACTGTTAGCAATGTACATCTTTGAACCCTGTCCTACGTCACGTCCCGAGGTTGCCCAAGAGAATCCGCTGGGGGAGGGGAAGTTTGCGCTCTGCTTAACGGAAGACTCGTCAAATCCCTTAACGGTTACGGTCTTGTTCCAAGTAGAGTCGATAATAATGCCTGTGCTTGACGCCTTTTTGAAGAGTTTTGTGAGTTCTTCAAGAATCAACGTAGCTGCCGATTCGTTAGAATAAGCAATAACGTACTTGTTGCCCGAAACAACAGCTTTTGCCTGATTATCCTTAAGGGTCTTGTAAACAGCCTTAGATTCGGGATAATCGGTTTCACCTATAAGTATTGCGGGACCGTCATCAAGCTCTTTTCCCTTTGCAACAAAGTCTGTTGCCAAAGAGGGGTTAAGCTTTGTTTTGTTCTTTGCAAGAGCTCTGATTTCGTTGTAGAAAGATAATGCAAATGCATCTGCCAATTCTTTACGTACGAATCTTGCTTTGTATGCCTCGCCATCCCAGACCAAAATTTCGCCTTCTTTGGTTACAGATTCGCTTTCTGTATCTTTTGATTCGGACTCGCTTTCTGTAGCGGTGTTGGATTCGGTTGATTCATCGGAAGATTCAGCAGATTCAGAGTCTGTAGGATCGCTTGCTTCATTGGTTTCGGTGTCGCTTTCGCTTTCACTTTCACTTTCTTCGTCTTCGGATTCATCTTCGTCTTCGGATTCATCTTCGTCGGAGGATTCGACGTTTTCTTCGTCTTCTTTGTCCTCTCCCTTGTCCTCATCCTCGTCCTCATTTTCGTCCGGGTCTAATTCTTCTTGTTCTTCATTGTCTTTGTCATCTTTGTCGTCTTTCTTGCTGGATTTAGGATCTGCAGTTGTACATGCAATGAGCATACTAAAGCACATCAGAAAAACTAAAAGCAATGAAAGAGCTCTGATAAAAACCTTTCTGTTCATGAATTTTTCTCCTTATAAAATAAATTTTCTTCCACAGTAAATTTTATCATATTTACGCACTTTTTGCAATTAGCATATTTTACAAAAAGAATTTGATGTTTTTGTGCAAATTAAAGGGGAGAATTCAAAATATTTGTAATTAGTGTAAAGAAATCAAAAAACGTGTGTGTTTTGAAAAATAAAAGCCGCTTACGTTATTCTTTCGAATATCGTAAGCGGCTGCGCTTTAGCTTTTATCCGTTAAGCACGGTATCAATGAAGTTTTGTTTGTTTCTAACGGTCTTATAGGGAAGTGTGAATTTCTTATCTACGCCTCCTGCCAAATATACGTCGGTAGCTTGGTTCAAAGCTTCTCTTATGGTTGCTTTGGAGTAGGACGTAGTTGTTCCATGATAGAAGTCTTTTGCACCCGCTGTGTTGCAGGGCCAAAGAAGAACTTTTGCTGCTACCTTGGTGTACATCTCGGGAGTATCAACCCAAATACCGTGGTGAGCAAGTGTTACAATGTCCGATTTTAAGTGATTATTGTACATACTGAGCACGATATTTTTTGCACCCTTAGTTGCATCTGCAAGCACCATTGTGGACGTTCCGCCTACGTTTACACGAACGATAAGGCTCGAGGTGTTTACGTTGTCAAGCTGAGTGGGAAGGAAGTCTTCAATTGTGAAGATGATTTCCACACTTGCCGAGCCAAACGTGTATATTTGACCTGTGTGAGGCTTTATTATCTTTGTGTCAAGAGAGAGAGTCTTCTGTATCAACTGACGAAGACGCGTTACCGAATGACCTTCCTTTTGAGATTCATCTTGATGGTCGGGAGAGGTAAGTTTATCGTAGTATTCGGGTTCTACGTAGTTGAAAAAGAGTGCTTCTATCTTTATTTCATGTGCATGTCGTGTAAGGAAGTTCTCAAGACCTTCTTGGTGGTCGATATGGGGGTGAGATACAAACCAACCTGTAATGATCAATTCGCCTGTGGGCTGAAGCTCACGGAGCTCCTTGTAGATACGGTCGCTAAGGTTGTATCCTCCATCGATTATAAGGAATTTACCGTTTGCAAGATGATAGATAAGAGCAAGACCGTTTCCGGTGCTTTCACTGGGGCCTATCATAGTAAGAGTAGGAGTTTTTGTTTCAGGGGTGGTGTCCTTTGTCTTAGAGGGAATATCTTTGATCGGTCCTATAATGATTCTTGCCTGCTTTCTTCCAGTGGAGAAGTAAGCGTTAACAGCTGTATTATCCTTAGTATAGATGCGGAAGTAGTTTCCGTCGATGTTTTCGCGAGAAGAATATTCCTTGAAGCCCTTAGATTTAAGGGTGTTACAATATTCATTGAATTTGTCAAGCGAGGTGTTCTTCGATACGATCATCTTGGTATCGTCATAGCAATTTCTTGTAGTGATCGTTCCGTTGGGATACGTGGGAAGAAGTGTGAGCTCGGGCTCAGCAACTATTGCGGTAGAGTAGGTGCTGGATATCCAATACTGACCGTTTGTGTTTGACTGTATCTTGCTCTTAAACAAGGATACAAGCTGAGATCCTTCTGCATCGGTTGAAAAATAGAATATTATCTTGTTTGCAATTATCTTTATTCCGTATGAGTTGTATGAGAGATTTTTATAAATTCCTGTAGATTCTTTACGAGAGGTGTTTCCAACAAGAATTTCATATGCGTTGGGATCGTACGAATCGGCAGACTCAATGTAATCGGTTTCCAATAAAATGCTCACTCCGGTTTTGCTCTTGAGTGCAGATTTGAGCTCGGATGCAACGGTTTTCTCTGAAGAAGTAGCTGCATCGGGAATAATAAGCTTTATCTTGTATTTTTGATTCTGTAATATGGGGAATGCGTTTTCAGGGAAATCGGGGTCTTGAGTTGTAGGTGTAGACTCGTCGATGCTTTCGGATTCCTCTGTGTCATTGTTACTCTCAGTGTCTTCAGTAATCTCGGTATCCTCAGTAATCTCGGTATCCTCGGTAATCTCGGTATCCTCAGAGATTTCTGTGTCCTCAGCGCTTTCGGTGTCGCTCGTGCCATCAGTGTCGTCGGTTATATCTTCCGAATCCTCGGAGTCTTTGGGAATGTCTTGACTGTTATCGTTTTTAGATGACTCGGAATCTTCATATTCCTCATCGTTGTCCGCATCTTTGTCATTGTCTTTTTTAGAGGTTGATTCTTTATCTTTAGAGTCGCTTGATACGCTGGCAGAACATGCTGCTAACGAGGAAAGCAACATTATGCATACTAATATAAAAGAAATCAATTTAATAAAAAATTTCATTGTGCTATCTCCTAAATTTTTTATAATTGCGAAATGAATTTGTCAAAGGTAATTATTTGGTCTTTTCCATAAAGCTTTCCTTGTTGTTAACAAACGTGTAGGGAAGTTTTAACGTTATGTTTTCTTCGTTACAAACGTAAACATCTGTTGCATGCTTGAGCGCATTCTTGACGGCAAGATTGTTTATCTGCTTTTTTACGTTCGCGTAATTTGACGGCCAGATTAAAACCTTTCCTTTTATAGCTTCATACAAGCTGGCATTTCCGGGATATATTCCGTGGTGCGCAAGCTGTACCATTTCCGATTCGAGGTGAGAGCCGTACATGTTTCGCATAATATCACCCGAAACGTGAGTGGTATCAGCCAAAATCAAATTGGAATGCTCACCGATCTTTACTCGTATTACCAGTGAAGAGGTGTTAAGATAGTCAAGCGTTTGAGGAAGAACGTCTTCAACAGTATATATTATTTCAACCTCTGCTGAACCGTATTTGTAGATCTGTCCTGTGTGGGGCTTGATAATTTTTGTGCTTGAATCAAGATACTTGTTGAGATAGGTCTGCAGGTTCTGTGCGCTTCCTCCGCCATCAGAACCGGTTGTTATGTTGTTGTATTGCTGAGAGGTTGTATAATTGTAAAGTACACTCTCGATTTTTATGTCGTTTCTATCTCTGAGAACCGAAATGATCGATTGCTGATGATCTCCGTGAGGGTGTGATACAAACCATGCCGCAACAACTATTTCATTTTTGTTGGGGGCAAGAGATCTAAGTGTTTCGGCAAGTCTGGTGCTTGTTGCATTTCCTCCGTCAAATATAAGGAATTTTCCGTTGGGGAGAAGGTATACAAGTGCCAAGCCGTTATCAAGTCGAGTGCCTTGTGAAATCAAAGTGAGAGAAGGAGAGTATATCTCAGGGGTTGTGTCAACCTCTTTTGTAGGAATGTCATCAAGGGGACCTACAATGATTCGAACTTCCTTTGTGCTTTGATTGTAATATACAGTGGTTGCTAATTTTTCTTTAGTGTATGTACGGAAATAATTTCCGTTTACGTTGTCACGCGACGTATAGAGCACATAGCTGTTTTGCTCTAAGGTTTTGCAGTAGTCGAGAAAAGCGTCAACAGTGGTTTTCTCGGTTACTACCATAGCGGTGCTGTCGTTACAATCTACAACAGAATTCGTTTTTTCGGGGTATTTGGGAAGACTCTTAAGCTGTAAGAGCTTTTGCTTTGATATGGAGAAGTCTCTTTCTATCCAAAATTCACCGTTTTCGTTTTTCTTGATAGCCTTTTGGAAGAGAGTAACTAATTCATTTCCTTCTTCTTGAGAGGAGAAGGAGAATACGATTTTATAGTCAGTTACTGTTATCGAATATTGACCGTACACCGATTTTTCGTTGATTTCATTCGATTCAGCATAATTGGTGTTTCCAACGAGGATAGCTTTTTCGTTTGGTGATCGAGTATCGCCGGGGGCAATAAGATCCGATGTGTATGACGTACTAACGCCGGTAACCGTTGCAAGTGTGTCTCTCAACTTTTTGTATACCAAAGTTTCGGCTTTTGAAGCATTATCAGGAACAACAACGTTGAGCATGTAGGTTTCGTTGCTCAATATCATAAATTTGTCGGTTAATTCCTCGGGACGATCAGTGTCATCGGAGTTAGTATCATTTTGTGAGGTTGAGCTCTCGGTGTTGGTGTCAGATGCGCCCGTATCATTATTGGTGTTTGATTCTGTCTGGGTGCTGCTTGATTCCGATTGATCACTTGACTCAGGTTGAGTGTTTGATTCGGATTGAGTGTTTGATTCGGATTGAGTGTTTGTATCAGATGTATTTATAGTATCACTTGACGAAGTGTCGGAGCTGTCTGATGTAGTTGGGGCCGAAGAACTGCTGCCCGAGCAAGCAAGAAGCATAGATATTATTATTGATAACAATAACATCAAAGCAGATATGCGTAGATGCTTTTTCATGTTTACCTCCGTAGTTTGTTGGCGTATAGAATTATTTGAATTCCGTATTGAAATTTTTGTTTTTTTGTGATATAATGAACGGGTGGAACGCCCGCCCCCATAGTTAAATGGATATAATAAACCCCTCCTAAGGGTTAGTTATGGGTTCAATTCCCGTTGGGGGTGCCATAATTAAAACGCCTGCCCGTGTGGTGGGCGTTTTTGTTGTTTATAATGACTTATTTTTTGATTTAAAAGCAAAAAAGAATAAAAATATTTTATTAAATTCCACATTATATTATATCAAAAAAACGCATCATAGTCAATAGATTTATAGTTGGAGCAATCTACAAAAAGGATGTGCGCTATTTGGGCAAAATTACAAGTGCGACGTGAATATTAAAAAACGAAGGTAAAATAAAACGGCTGTTGAGGATTTTTGACCTCAACAGCCGTAAATATTTGATTTTATTTACCTATACTGCTTAAAAAAGCTGATTTATTCTTTTTAACAGTGTAGGGGAGCTGAAGCGTCACGGTAGTTCCGCCAGCAAGGTATACGTCGGTTGCTTTGTTAAGTGCTTCTTTTACTGCAGAGTTGGAATATTGCGCTTTTGCATTTGCTGTGTTAGATGGCCAGAAGAGCACTTCGGCGGATATCTTGGTGTAGAGCGAGGCTTTGCCGGGATAGGTTCCATGGTGTGCAAGCTGTACAACATTTGATTTAAGATACGAACCGTAAGTGTTCTCAAGTATGCCGGTTAACGTATGCGTAGCATCAGCAAGAGCAAGTAAGGTCTGTCCTGAAACAGTAAATTTCACTACCATTGATGAGGTATTTACGTAATCAAGCTTGTTAGGAAGAATATCTTCTACGGTGAAAAGAATTTCTGCCGTTGCGTCTGAGCCGAATTTATATACCTGACCCGTGTGGGCTTTTATGATTTTTGTGGTTCTGTCAAGGTAACGGTCGATAGCAGCTTCAAGAGCTTCAACTGTTTTTCCATATCCGGTCTTTCCGTTTGTACCTTCATCTGTTACTGTTTCGTAAGTGTTGGGCGGAGCATAGTTGAAAATAAAGTTTTCTATTTTTACTTTGCTCGCATTCTTTTCCAAGAATCTTGTAACCGCATCTTGGTGGTCGGTATGTGGGTGTGAAATAAACCATGCCGCAATTACGATCGGATCACCCTTTGCGAGATTAGCTAGAGCCTTGTAAAGATTATTGTTAAGATAGAATCCACCGTCGAATATTATAAACTTTCCATTAGTCAAACGGTAGATGATTCCGAGTCCGCAGTCAGTAGCTTCCTCTTGGGCAAGCAACGTAAGAGATGCTTTTTTAATTGTTTCCGGAGTTCTGTCGATGTCCTTGGTCGGGATATCCTTTATGGGACCAACTATTACACGTACCGTGCTATTATATTTAGTAAAATATACGTTTATGGCGGTTGTGTTTTTGGTATAGATTCTGTAATAGTTTCCGTTTATGTTATCGCGTGTGGAATAGGACTTGAATCCGTTGCTTTGAAGTGTTTGACAATAGTTGTTGTAATTTGTAAGATTTGTGTTTTTTGCAAGCAACATGGTAGTGTCGTTGCCACAATCAACCTTAGTTGTAGATGAGGGATAAGACGGCACGCTTTCTAATTTTGAGCTTGCTGTATTTTTGATTTCAAAATTTGTGGGAATCCAGAAATAACCGGATTCATCACTCTCGATTGAGTTTGCAAACTTGGTAACAAGCGCTTTTCCTTCGGTTTCGGTAGAGAAACAGAATACCAAGCGAGTCTTGTTTACAATGGATACCGAGGATATTGAAATATCGGTTTTGCTGTAAACGGTTTTAGATTCTGTGTAATTCGTATATCCTACGAGAATTACGTATTCTTTTGTGTCTCGGGTCTCACCCTCTGCTCTGTAATCGGTAAGTGAGGATACTGATACCTTGGTTTTGTTTTTTAAGGCGTTACGGAGACTGGTGTATACGGCTTTCTCTGTGTCTGTTGGATTATCGGGCATAATTACCTTTGTGGTATACGCGCCACCTGAAAAAATTGGGAACGTATTTTCAGGATAGATGGGAAGATCGGAAGAATCGGAGCTTTCGGATTCCGATTCCGATTCTGATTCTGATTCTGACTCTGACTCTGATTCTGTTTCAGATTCCGACTCTGTTTCAGATTCTGACTCTGTTTCGGTTTCCGTTTCCGTGTCGGACGATTCATCATCCTTAGGAGTTTCTTTGGTGTTCTTCGTTTCTTCTTCCTCTTCTTCGTCTTCGTATCTTTCATTGTCTGAATCGAAGTTTTCCGATTCATCGTCCGAACAAGCTGCCAATATAGAGAAGAGCATAGATATAACGATAAATAGAGATATTATTCTTATAAGTTTGCTCATTTTGTCCTCCGTGGAAAGTGTGCGCATATTGCGTAAAAGGGGTGTAACGTACTAAGTTAAAGCTTGAGAAATGCAGGATAAGTGAGGTTCACTTTCATTTTTAAAAGCTTTTCTTCAACGACTGGGCGATCTTCTATATAAGTTACGCCAAACCATTCTGCCGTGGTTTTATACACGGATACGGAAAGATTTGATTCTGAAATTTCTTTGCCAATAAAGGTGGGAAGGGGATACTCCGCTTTGATATTACCCTGAGGAATGCTCGACAGAAATTCATCAAAAGATTTCTGCATTGCATTTAAGATGTTTGGGGTAAAGCCCCACATATTCATAGATACGGGAAGGCAGGGATCAAGAAGTCCTGCAGATTCATCTGAAATAGTGCCGTCTGCGTTCAGAGTTATATCTAGAACTTCGGTTATTTCAATGAGACGTCCGTTTTCTGTTTTGCAGATTCCACGGGTGACAGAGCCGTTTGCACTAACGGTGTTTGAAAGGCTATAGGAGACCATAGCGCCACAGGAATCCGTTACGGAATCAAGAGCTGAGCTCATTTTAATAAAGGCGTCACGACCGTAAAAATCATCTGCGTTTATAACCGCAAAAGGCTCTTTTATAAGGTCTTTTGCTGAGAGTATTGCGTGAACTGTTCCAAAGGGCTTTACTCTGTCTGAGGGGATAGAGTAATGTGAAGGAATGCTTGAAAATGATTGATATGCTATTCCTATCTCAATACCTTTTTCACTTGCATCTGCAGAAATTTCTTTTATAAGATCTGTGTATTCGGGCTTTATTATAAAAATTATTTTTGTAAATCCTGATTTTATTGCATCGTATACGGAATATTGCATAAGGATCTCGCCGTCGGGTCCAATCCTATCAACCTGCTTATTTCCGCCGTAGCGAGAGCCGAGTCCCGCAGCCATTATGACGAGAGCTTTTTTTGTGATACTCATTAATTACTCCTTGATAAATAAATTATTATCACCACAGGTTATTATATCATATATTCCCGGAATTGTCAAATCAAAAAAAGAATACTTAAAAAATAAGTTACAGATTCTACATTTTATACAAAAAAGCACCTATGATGTGCAACAAAGTCGCAAATCATAAGTGCTTTTTGTTTGATTTTTAAATGTAGAAGCTTATGGCTTCCAGTTTTCTCTTGTCGGTAACCAAGTGCTCATATTGGCAAACGTGATGTTAGCATCTGCCGCACAATAGTGTGTGATTCCCGTTTTGTTGAGATAGGTTTGGTTGAACCATACGTTAAATACGTTAGCACCGCCGGATACCTTCCAGTCGGATTTTTGTATAGGCCAGAGGACTATTGAAGGCGATATGTATGGATAAACCAGATCTGCCTCGGTGTTATTATATCCGTGATGCGCAACCTGAAGAATATCTGCGTCAAGCGCACTTCCGTAGAGATTCTTAAGGCGTGTGTTTGCAGCACCTTCAGCATCTGCTAAGAAGAGCATCTTTTTGCCGCCGAATTCTACCATAGAAACTATAGATGCGTTATTATGGCTTTTAATTGCATCGGGCTTTATGAGATCATGAGTACCGAGAATGGTAAGCTTAAGATCTGCAAAGTAGAATACCTGACCGGGGTGAGCCTTTACCGTCTTTGATATATTCATCTTCTTAAGTGCATCAGGCATCCAATTAAGACGTTTGGGCTGATTTCCGTCCGCCATATCACTGTCTGCAGGCTGGCTGTAAATAACCTTTTTAATGGTTATTTTGTTGAGATACTCGGGCTTTTCAGCAAGATCTATAAATGCGCCTGCGTGGTCATTGTGAATGTGAGTTATCAACCAACCGGAGATAACTATTTTATCTTTGTCATCAGCAAGTGATTGAAGTGTTTTGAAGAGCCTGTTTACAGAAGGATCTCCTGAACACTGGTTTGATCCGGTGCGGTTTGCACATATACCACCGTCGATAATGAAGAACGTTCCGTCAGAGAGCTTGAAAATAAAGGACATACCACCGGGATAACCTGCATCGGAAATTCCCATCATTGTAAATGATGGCGATGAGGTCTTGGAGTAGATGTTTTCTTCCTCGGAGCCTACGAGGTCGATAGATTCTCTGTTATCAACAGTGATTCTCACTTCCTTGGAATTCTTCAAGAACATAGCGTTTACTATTTGAGTATTTGTTATGTAAGTGCGGAATTCGTTGTCTCCGATCTCGTTCCAAGCATAGAGCTTGAATCCGTTTTTAGAGAGATTTGAGGTGAAATCTGAATATTTATTGTATGTTGTGTTGCTGAAAATATAAAGCTCTGAACCTTGACCTATATCTATGGGGGAGTTGAGCTTTTGTCCGTCGTATGTAGGAAGAGCAACTGTGTTGGGAAGAACCTCGGGCTCAATTGTGATATCCCAAGATGAGTTAATCACAATTTTATCCGTTGAAGCAGCCTTTATTTTTATTTTAATAGCGTTGAGTAATTTGACCATGCTTTCAGATGTAGTGTAAGCGAGCAAGTATTTTCCGTTTAAAAACATTGCGTAGGCTTCACCCTTTTCCAATGCTGTATTTAATTCTTTTGATTGAGGATATTCAGTATTTCCAACCAAAACCGCAGGTTTATCTGCATCTGCTAAACCGTAATCTGTTACGGTTGATGGACGCTTTCCGGTTTTGTCGTAAAGTGCGGTTCTTATAGCGTCATAAAAGAGTTTTTCCTCGTCTGTTGCGGAATCACCAACAACAACGTTCATCGCGTATTTTCCGTTTTCAAAGAGTACTGCCTCTGAAAGAGGTTTTTGAGAGCTCGATTCGGATTCGGGCTCTGATTCGGACGCAGAATTAGACTCTGATTCAGATTCAACTTTTGATTCAGATTCGGAATTTGACTCTGATTCCGATTCAGAGTCGGACTCGGACTCGGATTCAATCTCTGTATCGGACGCTGAATCAAGTTCTGATTCGGATTCTGATTCAGATTCTGATTCGGATTCTGATTCGATTTTTGATTCAGATTCGGATTCCGAATCGTTTTTTGAATCTTGAGTGTCGGCTCCGGTAGCCTTCGTGTCGGTATCCGAACCGGATTCCTGCACCTGGCAGGCAAAGAGAGCGATTGGCAGCATAGATAAGATCAAAAGAAATACCACTAATTTAAGTGTTGTTCTTTTCATAATATTACTCCTTTAAAATCGGAAATTAAGCCTTTCCGTCGCAACCGAAGACTTTCATCTTCTTCATGGTCTCTGCTTTAATTTCAGCAACCTTGAGGTTTCTCATCTCAAGGTATCCAACCTTGTCCTCAAGACCCTTCTTGCAAGCGCGCTCGCCTGCCAAGCAAAGATCGGTGAATATATTTACCTTTGCAATACCGTTCTTGATAGTGTTTCTGAAATCGTCGTCGGTAAGACCGCTTCCGCCGTGAAGAACGAGGGGAGTGTCAATCTCAGCTCTGATAGCTGCAAGACGCTCAAGATCAAGGCAGGGCTTCTTCTTGTATGCGCCGTGAGCAGTTCCGATTGCAACTGCAAGTGCGTCAACACCGGTAGCCTCGATGAATGCCTTTGCCTCCTCGGGGGTGGTGTAGTTGCTTTCCTGGTCGCCGTCAACGTCAGCGTTTCCAACGTGACCGATTTCACCCTCAACGGTAACACCCTTTGCGTGGCACATTTCAACTACCTTACGGGTAAGCTCAATGTTGTTTTCGGGATCTCCTGCGCTACCATCGAACATGATAGAGGTGAATCCGAGATCAAGAGCCTCGATGCAACGCTCAACGGTAAGACCGTGGTCGTAGTGAAGAACTACCGGAACGGTTGCACGCTCAGCAGCCGCGCGTACGGAGGGAGCGATAAGCTTCAACTCACCGTAGGGAAGAAGAACCTCAGCGGTTCCGATGATAACGGGAGCGCGAAGCTCCTCTGCTGCAGCAAGAACACCCTCAAGCATATCGGTGTCGGTGGTGTTGAAAAGACCTACTGCGTAGCCGCCCTCCTGGGCTCTCTTAAGAACGTAATCAAGATTTACAAGCATTTTTTTGTACTCCTTTTTTTATGTAAAATTTTTTAAAAACAAATTTATTAAACAATATCGTAGCCGATACCGAGAAGGTCGGCAAAGTAAACGAGCTCGGATACGCGAGCACCATAAACGAGAGCGCTGTGGTGAGTAGCACCTACGCGGCTGATAGCCTCAAGGAAATCGGCGATAGGCATACGAGGCTTCATCCAACCTCTTACTCTTACCTCAAGAGTATCGTCGTCGGGTCTGACTTCAACCATATCAACGGCAGAGATGATCATGCGGAAATCATCCTTGGTTCTGTAAAGGTTTATAAATACAGCGTCTCCGCCCTTGTATCTTCCGTAGGAAACAACAGGACTCTTTGCATCACCGTAGATAAAGGGAATTTCCTTCATTCCGCATTTACCGGAGGTGAGATTGGGGTTGTATTCGCCCATATGAGAGAGAAGAAGAGTGTTACCCTTCCAGTCGGGGCAGAATATTTCAATAAATGCTACCTCATCGTAGCCCTTCATAAGAGCGCCTACCAAGGATGCAGTAAGAACGTCACCCTCACCAGCGTAGCCGGTTCCACGGGACATAGCCTTGCATGCTTCCATAAAGGGCATAATTTCAAGACCTGTAGCCTCGGTGATTTCTCTGAAGTTTACAGTCATAGCGGAAAGGTTGTGCTCATTTATCCAACGTCTGACAGCAAGACAGTTGCGAGCTGTACGAGCGTGAGATTCGGGATCTACGGGTTCAATCTGGTAGAGAGTGTCGAGATCCTTCTGCATCTCGGCTGCAACGTCCTCATCTTTTACCTCGGATCTGTACTTTGCAAGCTCTCCATCCTCGGGGTAGATAACCTTTACGCCAAAGCGGTCGAGCATTTCAGCATCCTCAACGAGGAAGTCACCCATTCCGTCAAAGCTACCGCCGATGCTACCCGTTGCAGAGCCGTTAAGAGCCTTTGCGGCAACAGCGGCGCGAATGTAGCCTGCAGTCTTATCCATAACGTCGGAGTGGTCGATGTGTCCTGCGGCAATAGCAAATGCTTTGCCTCTGCGGTTGAGCATACTGCACATATCCATAACACCGTGAATTCCGTGGCAAAGGCTTATCTCAAACTGTTCAAGTGTAGGACCCATAGCGTAGGTCTCGGTAGTGTCGAGAACAACGATAGGGAGTTCGGTTGATGCGAGAGCATCGATGCACTCAAGAGAGGGAGAATATGCAGCGTGCCAGGTTACGATAGCCTTGCAGCCCTCAGCCTCAAACTTTGCAACAGCTGCTGCAAACTCTTCCTTTATACGGCAGAAAGGAACGGCAAGAACGTCAAAGCCACGGTCTCCAAGCTCACTTACAAGTTTGTCAGCAAAGGGCTCAAGACGTGGACGTGCCTTAGCGCCACTTCCGCAATCATCGTAGAGTTTAATATAAAAAGGTAAGAAACCTATTTTAGTTCTATTCATTTTGTGCTTTTCTCCTTATGTTAAATTTTAAAATCAAAGAGCTTTTCTGCGTTCTTGTACATTATTTTTTCAACGTCTTCACGCGTAAGACCTGCGGCAATTGCCGCTCTCTTGAAGGCTCTGAGCTCTTCGTATACAAAGGTTGTAATATTTTCCTCGTCACTTTCCTTCATGTGAGGATCGTTTGATACGTCTCCGTAACGACCCGTGGGAACTACGTTTACGTAGGTTCCGTTTTCCTCGATACGGTACATACGCATCTTGGAAAAGGGCATATCGGTGCCGAAGAGGATTCTGTCCGAGCTTATCGACTCAAACAGCTTCTGCATAGCGTAATCCGAGGTATTGGCAGAGAAATCAAACAAAAGATTCTTCGTGTTCTTGAGCACCTCAAAGGAGTCGCCGACGTCGGAGGGGATATAAGCGCGTCCAACGTGAGCCACGATAACCTTTGCGTTCGGATATTTTTCGTCTATCTCAACGAGCTGAGCCATATTTATCGGGTCGCGCAAGCGAAGATTTCTGGGGATGTGGAGCATTACGATTCCGTGAATGCTGTTCATAAATTCAAGCTGGCGGGGAGTAAGAAAATCGAAAATTCTTACCTCAGCCGCAGGAATATACGAGGGTGAGTTGTTCTGATAGGGCTTGATGCCGCAAAAGCCTTTTTTGAGAGCTGTAAAGATCTCTGCCTCATCACTGTCCCAGTTGGTGCAGTAGAGGGTGGGATGACCGTGCTCCTTAGCGCACTTTAGTGCGTATTCATTTCCAACGTCAAGATGGCAGAGGGGCGAAGCCATTAAAAGCTGCTTTACCTGCTTTCCGGGAAATACTCGGGCATAGGTCTCTTGCATGTTTTCATACGTCATATCAGGAGCAACTATCGAAGTCCATGTGACACAACCCTTTTGAGAGGATTTTCTTGTGCCGGGCTCCCATATATGCATATGAGCATCAAATATCTTGTCGGGAAGGAAATCGCGAAGCTCTTCCTCCCAAACCTTTTTATCATAAGGTGTTACGTCTATACCAAACATAATTTTTTCCTCTGAAATATTATTTCAATAATGCCCAATCGCAATATCTGCGATACTTGTCGGCGTAAAATTCTGCCGCATTCTGATCGGGCTCAATGGGTATACGCTTTACAAGTCTTGCCGCATCTGTCAAAGAGTTGAATTCGCCAGCGCTCGTAGCTGCAATTATGCACGCGCCAAGAGCGGGAGCATCGGGCTCTGCAAGACGGCAGATAGGTCTGTCTGCAAAAACAGATGCAACGATTCCTGTCCAAAGACGGCTCTTTGATGCACCGCCGGAGATAACGAGCTCTCCACGCTTGGGGAAGCCTGCAGATTCAAATGCATCGATTACAGCCTTTGCCTCGAATACAGCGCTTTCCATTGCAACGAGAGCTGTATCGCAGGGCTCGTGAGCATCGTCAAGCTCAACGGGCTTGCATACGCCTTCCTTGTGGGGGAGCGCAATATTTGGAGGGAGAGAGCAAACCATATAATCCTTGTTTGCGTTTCTCTTTTCTTCAACGCCAAAGCTCTCTATTTCAAGATCGAACTTTGCAGAGGAGCAGTTGCACTGAGCCGCAAGAAGACCTATCGTCTTTCCGCATCCTGCAAGAGATGTCATAACACCGAAGCGTCCTTCAATAGGATGCTTGCAGGGAGCAGGATAAGGAGGTTTTTTGATGGGCTCGTTCGCAACACCGAAGAGCACCCAAGCAGTACCGGTTGCAATAAGAAGCTGTCCGGGCTCGGTTACGCCACTTCCAATGGATGCGCAATACTGATCGTGAGCGCCTACGTATACGGGAATCCCCTCGGGAAGACCGCATTTTTCAGCAATCTTTGGCAAGAGATATCCTGCAAGGCTTCCGCAGGGCTTTATAGTGGGAAGCATATCCTCGGTTATGCCCAAGAATTCAAGAGCCTCAGGAATATAGTGTCCTGCCTTGTAGTCGTAAAGTCTTGTGAGAACTATGTTTGTAGGGTCGCTTACAAATTCACCGCAAAGATATCCGGTGACGGATTCAAGCGTTGTGTAAAAGTGCTTAGCGCTTGAGAATATCTCGGGCTCGTTCTTTTTGAGCCAGAGAAGCTTTGATATACAGTCGGCAGAGGTTGGTCTCCAACCTGCCTTTTCAACTATGTTGTCGTATCCTAAGACCTCGGTAGCCTCTTTGTTCTCAAGAGTTGCGCGGTTGTCCATCCAGGTCAGTGCATTGTGAAGAGGCTTATTGTTCTCATCGGCAGGGTAAATGCTTCCTGCCTGAGAGGAGAATGAGATTCCCGCAATCTTGTTCTTTTCTTCCTGAGACATATTTGAGATAGCGGTCTTTATCGCTACCGTCGCTGCGTGATTCCAATCGTCAGCGCTTTGCTCGGAGGAGTTTTCAATAGGATAATACGTAGGATAGTCGATATTTGCTTTGCCGATGATAGCATCGGGAAGACCTGCCTCGGATATCTGCAGAACTGCAGTCTTTATCGAGGACGAGCCTATATCTACGCCTAAAAAGTACATAAGAGAATTCCTTTAACAGATTTTATAGAATAAATTACTTTGCCAAGATCTCGTCAAGAACACCGAGAATATATCTGACGGTAGCTTCGGTTGTGATTACCGGAGGCTTGAAGAGAACTCCGGGAACACAGTTTGCCTTGTAGAGCTGAGCAGATGCATCGATGCAAGCATCGTGGAGCTCGTGAGTGAATGCAGCCGCAGCCTCAACGCTGTGGAAGTGAAGAGCGATGTTGTATCCGAGACCGCTTGCCTTGGCGAGCTTGTTGGGATACTTCTTGCAAAGCTCAACAAATCCGTTCTCAAAGAGGTTGGAAACTCTGTCAAGCTCAGCGCCTGCTTCCTGAACGTACTTGAGAGTGATGAGGTATGCAAGGGATGCGAGCTCCTCCTGACCGTTGGTTACGAGAGCACCAAACTGGTTGAGCGTGTCGTACTCTGCGGTAGTTATGATACGGCTTGCGGGGTACTCACCACCGGGGAAGCCTTTACCGATAACTGCAAAGTCGGGGTTGAGTCCGTACTTGCGGAAGAGGAATATCGTGTCGTACCACATACCGGTCTGGATCTCGTCGCAGAGGGTAGGAGTGTCGCACGCGTGGCAAGCATCGTAAGCCGCCTTTAAGTATTCGGGCTCAAGCTTGGTAGCGCCGTAGTTCATCATAATGATCTCGTGCTTAAATCCTGCGGTCTTGTATTTTCCGCTGTTGTATTTCTCAAGCTTAGCCTTGAAATCGTCAATATCATTGGGACGAACAGAAACAACCTTCCAAAGGTCGCCAGCCTCAGCCTTTTCACGGAAATCCTCCCAAAGACCTCTGAAGGTCTGAGTGAGAACGGTGGTTCCGTGGTAGTTACCCGTGATTCCGTCTGCAACGTCTGCCATTATAAAGAATACGGGGGTCTTTCCTGCATATTTAGGAGTGGGAAGCTCGGGAGAGAGCTGATAGAATCTCGAGAGCATCATCTTAACGCCTGCTTCAACTGCAAGAGAACCTGTCTCAAGGTTTATTATGCGGTTGAGAACGCCACTCTCCTTGGATGCGATAACTGCATCGAGAGCTGCATCGTTGCTATCGTCAATACCGTTTGCCGCAGCAACTATTCTTCTTTCGTGAAGTCTTGTTATGTATCCGCGGGTGTTGTTGTGGGTTGCATTGAGAACGCCAAGCTTGCGAGCGTTGTCGATAAGCTTGTAGCCTGCGAATGCGTGTCCGAGGGATGCGTGGTAGTGCTCGCTCTTTCCGATAAGATAGAGCTTTCCGTCCTCACCAAGGCGGAAACAACCAAAACCACCGAGAGGGGATGCGTCCTTGTTTTCAGCTTTTCTGAAAGCATCGGTGGGAGCTCCGTCGTTGTTGTCGGGAGTCATGGGAGCTATAACTTGGGTTCCAACCTTGCAAAGGAGAGCGTCATTCTTTGCCTGAGTTGCCTCATCGTAGAAGCTTACCTCCTCGTTTGCAATAGCCATAGCCTCGTCGTAGCTCATTTTTCCGAAGAAATCATTCGCACGAGCAACGCCTTCCATATAATGAGCGCCCAAGAGCGAAGAAAGTGAACATTTTACATTCTTAAACATTTTGATTAAACCTCCGAGAGTGATACTGCTCTGTGCTCCTTGTGGGAGATGAGCGCAGCGGTTTGAAGCTTGTGAGAAAGTGCGGTTTCCTCGGGACGCAAGCATCCGAAGGGAACGGGAATTCCTGCGATTTCGCATACAAAGGTTGCCCACATCTGAAGAATGGAATCAGAGAATCCAAACTCAAAGATGCTTCCTGTGATGGTGGGAATCATAGGCTTTGAGCCGATGTCAACTCTGCACCACGCCTGCTCGCGTCCGCGAGGCTCGGTGTAGTAGAATGCGTTGGGATCGTCGGTTGAAAAACGTGCGGACTGTGTCAAGCCGTCTATCTCTATGTTCCAAGAGTTTGTAGCACCGGGACAAATACGCTTCATTTCGATGATCATGGGGAACTCGTCCTCACCGTTCTTAACGTTGCAAACGAGGTGCGCGTTATCCCAAGTAAGGCAGGGAACAGTGCCGCCCTTTCCGTCGGGACGCTCCTTTACGATTTTTGTAAGGTAAGCCGAAACAGATTCGGGAACCCAACCCATGCGGAAGGGAATGTGCTCTGCGTGAAGACCGAGGTCTCCCATACAGCCGTATTCACCGTTTATGTCGATCATACGCTTCCAGTTTATAGGCTTTGTTGTATCCATATCACTTGAGTGATGGAAGTTGGAGCGGATCTCGATTATCTTTCCTGCAGCTCCGGATTGGATCCAACGGATCATCTCCTGAGCACCGGGGAAGAAGGGGAACTCACTTGAGCAACGAACGGTTACCTCGGGGTGAGCCTTGATAGCGTTGAGGATCTCCTCGTTGTCCGCTTTATCTATGCCGAAGGGCTTCTCTGCAAGAAGATGCTTTCCTGCGTTGATTATGTCTATGTAGAACTTTTTGTGAAGATTGTGGGGAACTGCGCAGTATACTGCGTCAATGTCATCTGCTTCAAGGAGCTCGTGATAGTTGTTAGTGCTGTATTTTACCGTGTCAAAATTGTCGGTGAAATATTTACGTGCATCCTCATTAAGGTCGCATACACCTACGATCACAGGCTTTGGCATGTCCTGAGTGAGTTGGCACCAGCGTGCAACCGCACAAGCAAATTCTTTTCCCATAAGTCCGCAACCGATAACGGCGCAACGGACCGAATTTTTCTCGTTGTTCATAAAAAATCCTCTCTGCTTTTCATACTTTGTATTTGGATTACAAAGAAAAAATTTAAAAAGCTCAAACTTTTCCTTATACATAGTACATTATAACACTTTATGCAAAATATTTCAAGATGTTTTCCATATTTTATTTATAATTACATCAATAAAATTCATAAAAATTTTCAGATATGAATATAAATCGTAATAGAATTTCAAAGATGATTTGGAGGATGCTATGTTTGTATATTCATTAAAGGCGAGTACGCTGAAATTTTTTGCGGTAGTTTGCGTTGCGCTGACAGCTCTTATAACGATGATCACGTTTATTCCAAGCTACGACGGGGGAGAGCTTCAGTACATAACCACAGGTAGTACGGCACAGATAAATTATTCAAAAATAAAGACGAATGAGGATAGGGTAGCATTCCTTGAGCAGTTCGGCTGGAAGGTGAATCCGACAGCTGTGGAGGAGCTTGAGGTAAACGTGCCCGAAAAGTTTGACAAGATCTTTACGGGATATAACGAAATACAGAAGCGTCAAGGGCTTGATCTCTCAAAATATAAGGGTAAGACGGTTATGCGCTATACCTATGAGGTGACGAACTATCCCGATAGCGCGGAGCGTGTATATGCAAATATTATAGTCTACCGCAACACTGTTATAGGCGGAGATATATGCTCTGCAAGCGTGGGTGGATTTATACACGGATTTGAAAAGAGCTAAATATAAATAGCTTTGGATAATCGATTTTGTGTCTATATAAAAAGACTTGCATATCAAAACGGTATGCAAGTCTTTTGCCGTAATCTCAAAACGGCAGATGCTTTTTGAGATTTGTATTTAATTACGTTTATATCAAGTATAGTTTTAATAAAAGTTTTTGAGTCTTATTATCGGCAGAGCCTATCTCCAACGTCAGTGGCTGTTACCGTTGCTTTTTAGCATAGTTTCGTTATGAATTACTCGCACCAATTTGGAGAATATTTTCCGGTAGTTATTTTTGCTGTTCCACCAATAAAAGTTAAAATTTCAATATCTCCGTCGCCGACGTAGCAAGTTGTATTCTCTCTCAGCCATTGATTTTGAGCTTGGGCATTTCCGTTTCCGCCTCCCGTTGTGCGCTCCTCAAAGCAGGATTGACTGGTTGACCAAAGCGAGTACGAGGGAGCTACTAATTTGTAAAATTTAATAGAGCCTCCGCTGTATCCGTGATGTGCTACCTGTACAATATCGCTTTTTATAGAAGCGTCGTATATGTTCACAAGGGATCTTGTGGTTTGTGCTTCGGCATCAGCAAGAAACAGAGTTTTTATTCCGTTTGCTTCCATTCTGAAAATGAGAGATGCGTCGTTTACCCATTCAACAAGAGAGGGAACGTGGTTTTCGTGTGACGAGACAAGCTCAAACGTCGTGTTGCAAAACGTGATTTTTTGTCCTGTATGAGGAGTTATTTTTTTTGCATCCTTGAAGTTTTCTTTGATCAAATTGGGAATTCCGGATGAGAGCCAACCGCTCGGTTGTTGCTTATATCTTGATTTGTCGCCAAAATTTTGAATGTAGTATTGGAGTTCTACTTTATCAGCGTATCCATAATCGCAAAAGGTTGAAAATGCGCCGTGATGGTCGGAATGATCGTGCGTGAATATCCAAGCCGCAATAACTATCTTTTTGTCGGGGCGTTTGTTGTTGTCTTTAAGAAAATTGTAAAGCGCGCAGGCATCTCTTGCCGCTCCGTTTGAGCTTTTATGCCAATATCCTCCGTCAAATATTACGTAACGACCGTCTTCTAACGTAACGACGTAAGACATTCCACTGGCGTCGTGTACGTTTTCGCTGATCGTTGCTTCCGTATTTTCATAGTCGAGGCTCATTATTGCAAGAGAAGTGTCGGTTACTTTTTGATATTCGGGCTCAGCGATCTTGTATACTGAGTTTTTGAGCGGATCGAGAATAACGGAAAGCGTTTTGTTGTAATTGAGATAAGAAAGGTGGACGAGTCCGTTTTTTCCGTAACAGGAGATAAAGAGATTATCGTTTGTGGCGTTTTCTTCGACTTTTTCATAACCAAGGGAAGAAAGCAGAGACACATAATCGGCTATAGATTCTTTGTTTACGCGGGTATAGTAAAGTTGAGATATTTCATCGCCGATATTATACGTTTTTGAATATTTTCCGCCTGTGAATTTTGGAACATCCGTTAAAGATATATCGTCTGTGTTGTTGATTGGCGGTGCGGGTTGATCAGATGATTCCGGCGTATTAGTGCTTTCCTCCTGATTAAGAGTTTCGGATGAGATGTCATTCGATGAAGAATATTCTTCTGTGCCTGATTCTGTAGTAGGCGTTGAATCGATTTGAGATTCCGAATTTTGTGATTCGTCAGGGGATGGGTTTGTAGTTGAGGAAGAGCAGGCAACCGTTCCAATGGAAATTGCCGATGTTAAAAACAGTAAAAAAATACTTTTGAGTGTTTTCATATGAAGCTCCTTGCGAAGAAATAAAGATAATATTTCGCTATTGAATGGATATTTTTATTGAATTGTCGTAAAACAGAATTTGTTTAATTGTTTCGTCAGCTATTATCGATCTCGCAGCTTTAATTTTGTCGTATATGTACTTGTTAACCTCAACAGCGTTGCCGATAAATTTGTATTTTTGTCCGTTTGTGCGAAGCTCAAAAGCTTTTTTGGAGGTTGTCCAGATTGTGTAGCTCGGATTTACCGCATCAAAGAGCTCTTTTGTCATTCCGCTGTATCCGTGGTGGTTTATTTGGAGCATGTCGCTTTTCAAAAAATCTCCATAGTTTTTTACAAGTAGAGCGCTTACCGATTCATCGCAGTCTGCCATAAAAAGTACGCTTTTTCCGTTTCTTGTCAGACGTAATACGAGAGACGTATCATTTGGTGCAGGCTCAAAGTGAGGTATGCAGGATTCGTGAGTGTGGAGCACTGTGATCTTCGTATCGCAGAAGCTCAAAATCTGCCCCTCGTGAGGCTTTATCACCTTTGAATCTTTGTAGCAAGATGCTATTATTTTGGGCATTTTTTCTGCCAAAAACTGATCGGCAGGGTATTGCTTTGAATAGGTTGAGGGATCTCCGTGGTTGTATATGAAATATTCCACCGAAACGTCCTTTGCATACAGCTCGGAGAACTTTACAAATGCGCCGTAATGATCCTCGTGTGGATGCGTTATTATCCACGCGGCTATCTTTATTTTCCCATCGGCACTCTTGTTCTCGCGACAGAGATGCTCGTAGAGCAGATACGCATCTTTTGAAGCTTTTTTCTCATTGCCCGATACGTATTCTCCGTAGCCACCGTCAATGATAATAAATCTTCCGTCCTCAAGAGTTATCACGAAAGCCATTCCGTTGGCATCTGTAATTTCTCTGTGAGAATAGTCAAGGGGAAGAACTGATAATACGGTCTCGGTGAGCTTTTCATAATCCTCTTCTAAAGGCTTATATACGGTCTCGCAGAGCGGATCGTAAAGGATTTTTAAAGAATTATCACTTTTGACGTGATTGATATGAATGAGACCCTCTTGTGACGTAAGAGTTGCGGAAAAATTGCCGTTTAAAGAATTTTTTTGTTTGAGAACATATCCAAGGCTCTCAAGTTTTGAGAGGTATAGCGCAAGTTTTTCTTTCGTTACATTTGTGTAATAAGAGAGTTCGTTTTGATTTCCACACTGATAGAAGCCCTGAGGCTCTGTATCAATGCGGAAAATCGGTAGATTTTTTTGTGTATTCATAGGCTTTTGGGAGGATTATTTCTCCATTGCGCGTCTCTTCTTCATAACCGCCTTCATACGCTCCTCGGTGTTGAGGATCTTCTTTCTCAAGCGAATCGACTTGGGAGTTACCTCGATGAGCTCGTCATCGGTGATAAACTCGATAGCCTCTTCAAGGGAGAAGATAACGGGGGGAGTGAGAAGGAGCTTTTCGTCAGCGCCTGCCGAACGAATTGCGGTGAGCTGCTTCTTCTTGCAGGGGTTAACTGCGATATCGTCGTTCTTGGGGTTCTCTCCAACGATCATTCCCTCATAAACGGGGGTCTGAGGACCTACGAAGAGAGAGCCTCTTTCCTGAGTGTTGAAGAGTCCGTATCTCGTTGTTTCACCGGTCTCGGATGCAACGAGAGAGCCTGTAAATCTCATAATAACCTCTCCGCGGTAGGGCTGATAGCCGTCAAAGAGAGAGTTCATAATACCTTCTCCGCGAGTAGCGGTCAAGAACTCGGAGCGATAGCCGAACAAGCATCTTGAGGGTATGGAATATTCTATTCTCATTCTGTTTCCAACGGGGTTCATCTCAAGAAGATCACCCTTGCGCTGACCGAGCTTTTCAACTACTGCGCCAACGTATTCGGAGGGCACGTCAAGGGATACCTTTTCCATAGGCTCGCACTTAACTCCGTCGATCTCTTTGAAGAGAACTCTGGGGTTCGAGCAGGTCATTTCATAGCCCTCACGGCGCATGGTTTCGATAAGTATGGAGAGGTGCATCTCACCACGTCCCGCAACCTTGAATTCCTCGGTTGTCTCACCGTCCTCAACTCTCAAGGATACGTCCTTGAGAAGCTCCTTGTAGAGTCTGTCGCGGAGCTGACGGGAGGTTACGAATTTACCTTCTTTTCCTGCGAAGGGACTGTTGTTAACGGCAAAGGTCATCTCAAGCGTAGGCTCGCTGACTTTAACGAATTCAAGAGGCTCGGGGCAGGTAAGGCTTGTTACGGTATCACCGATAGTAAGATTTTCAGCGCCTGAGAAGCAAACGATATCTCCCATATATGCTGTGTCAACGGGTACTCTGACAAGACCGTCTATCTGGAAGAGCGCAACGATTTTGATGCGCTTTGGAGCGGCATCGTTGTGGTAGTTGCAAAGATATGCTTCCTGGTTTACGCGTATAGATCCGCGCTCGATTCTACCGATACCGATTCTTCCAACGTAATCGTTGTAGTCGATAGAGGAAACGAGAAGCTGAAGCTCTCCGTTTTCATCTCCCTCGGGAGCGGGAATGTAGTTGATTATCTTCTCAAAGAGGGGAACAAGATCAACGCCTGCAACGTCGGGATCCTCGGTTGCGGTTCCTGCACGTCCGGAGCAATAGAGCATCGGGCTGTCGAGCTGTTCATCGGATGCATCAAGGTCGATAAGAAGCTCAAGGATTTCGTCCTCAACCTCGCCAAGTCTTGCGTCGGGCTTGTCTATTTTGTTGATAACGATAATAACTCTGTGATTGAGCTCAAGAGCTCTTTGAAGAACGAATCTGGTCTGAGGCATAGGACCCTCTGCCGCATCAACGAGCAGAATAACGCCGTTTACCATCTTGAGAATACGCTCAACCTCACCGCCGAAATCTGCGTGTCCGGGGGTGTCGATAATATTTATCTTCGTATCCTTGTAGTGAACAGCGGTGTTCTTTGCAAGGATAGTTATACCGCGCTCTTTTTCAAGATCGCCCGAGTCCATAACTCGAGTTACTGTTTCCTGATTTTCACGGTAGATACCGCCTTGCTTGAGCATTTCGTCAACAAGCGTGGTTTTTCCGTGGTCAACGTGTGCGATGATCGCAATATTTCTAAGGTCGTTGCGTATCATAAAAAATCTCCTTTGTATTTTTGGGGTTGTCTACATAGTATTACATTTTAATATTATATCACATTTTTTTCTTCTAAAAAAGATAATAAATGACGATTTTTTTTGAGAGTTAAAAAAAGATGTTGTGCATTTTTACAATAGAGGTATATTACTAAAGTCATTGACAGCCAATGGAAATTGTGATATAATGTTTATGATTATATTTTTGGAAGATGAAAAATGAAGAAACTTTTGATATTTGACCTTGACGGAACGCTTGTAGATACGCTTCCGTCGATTACTAAAGCGGTAAATATGTGCGCAGAGCATTTCGGCTATCCTGCAAGAACCTCGGGAGAGGTAAGAGCAGCCGTTGGTAATGGAGTTGACGTTCTTTTGGGCGAGACTATGCCAAAGGATGCGTGGTCGGACGAAGCTCAGCGCAAAGAGATAAAAAAATATTTTGCCGAGTGCTATGAGATTACTCAAAAAGAGATAGATTGCTGCTATGACGGAATAATGGATGTGTTGAATTGCGCTAAAGAGAGAGGTTTTGACGTTTCGGTGCTTTCAAACAAGCCCGATCCGTTGGTTAAGATAATCGTTTCAAATCTCTTCTCGGAGGGGCTTATCTGCGAGAGCTTGGGGCAGACTGATATGCCAAAGAAGCCCGACCCATACGTGCCTTTACTTATGGCAAAAAATCAGGGAGCTTTGCCCGAGAATACCTACTTTATAGGTGATAGTGAGGTTGATGTTCTCACGGGAAAAAATGCGGGAATGAAGACTGTTGCGGTATCCTGGGGATTTCGTGACAGAAGCGTTCTTGAGGCGGCAGATCCCGACATTATAATCGATACGAGAGCGCAACTGCTTGCGTATTTTTGTGAGGCAGAATAAGAATATATTTTGAAAAAGACAGACTGATTGTGTTCAGTATTTTATAATTATTATTGTGAGGAAAGAAAAGTGAAGATCGGATTTGTTTCCCTTGGATGTCCAAAGAATCAGCTTGACACCGAGGTGATGCTTCACGAGGTTGCATCGGCGGGATATGAAATAACGCCTGAGGAGATCGAAGCTGACGTTATTATTATAAACACCTGTGGTTTTATTGAGAGTGCAAAGAAGGAATCTATCGAGAACATTCTTGATATTGCGTGGTTGAAGAAAAACAGAAAGCTTAAGGCTATCGTGGTTACGGGATGTCTTGCTGAGAGATACCGTGAGAAGATACTTGAGGAATTTGATGAGGTAGACGCCGTTTTGGGCGTTGGAAGTATACACAATATCGTTGAGGCAATCGAGGCGGTAACGGTTAAAAAGAAAAAGGGCTCGCATCGCAGATATTCCTCATTTGAGGATAAAGAAACCGTTGCGCTTGGCGGAGACAGAGTGCTCACCACCCCTGAATATACGGCTTATTTGAAGATTGCCGAGGGATGCGACAACCGTTGTGCATATTGCGCAATACCTTCGATACGAGGACGCTTCAGAAGCCGTCCTATCGAGGATATCGTAAAGGAGGCAAAGGATCTTGAAGCTCTTGGAATCAAGGAGCTTAACATCGTTGCTCAGGACACCACAAGATATGGACTTGATATTTACGGCTCGTATAAGCTTGCAGAGCTTTTAAAATGTATCTGCGCGGAGACGAAGATTCCGTGGATAAGACTTTTGTATTGCTATCCCGATAAGATAACTGATGAGCTTATTGCGGAGATGCGTGATAACGATAGAATCGTTAAGTATATAGATATGCCGATACAGCATATAAGTGATAAAATGCTTAAGGCTATGAATCGCCACGGAGACAGCGCAATGATACGCTCGGTTATAGGAAAGCTTCGTGAGCAGATACCTCAGATCGTCATAAGAACGACCTTCATCACGGGATTCCCAGGTGAGACCGAGGAGGACTTTATTGAGCTTTGTGAGTTCGTTAAGGAAATGAGATTTGAAAGACTCGGAGTATTTCCGTATTCGAGAGAAGAGGATACTCCCGCTTATGATTTCGAGGATCAGATTGACGAGCAGGTAAAGCAGGACAGAGCGGATATTATTATGCGCGAGCAGCTTGATATAAACACCGAAAATAACGAAAAGTGCATGGATAAGATAATAACCGTTCTTTGTGAGGACTACGATCCCGTTGCGCGCGTTCATTTTGGCAGAAGTGCATCTGATGCTCCTGAGATAGACGGCAAGGTGTATTTTAAGGCTGAGCGCAGAATAGCGCCCGGCTCCTTCGTAAAGGTAAGAATTCGTGAGGTTCTTGATTACGATCTGTACGGAAGAGCTATACTTTAAGAGACAGGGGTGATTTTGAGTGAAAAAAATGAATTTACCGAATAAGCTTTCGCTTTTTCGTTTGTGTTTGGTGCCGATAATTTTGGTTGTAGGTCTGCTTACGCCTAAATATTCGGTAGTAGAGCCCAGTATAGGTTTTTATATATCTTCAATGGTCTGCGCTTTGCTCTTTATTATAGCTTCTTTTACAGATCTTCTTGATGGAAGAATTGCAAGACGTAATGGATTGATCACCGATTTTGGCAAATTCATCGACCCAATTGCGGATAAGTTTATGGTAATAGGTGCATTGTTCGTTTGCCTTTATAAGTTTGAAAATCTTCAGTGGTTGATGATAGTATCCTTGATAGTTGTGGTTTTCAGAGAAATGGCAATAACGGCAATAAGGCTCGTTGCGGCAAAATCTAACGTGGTTCTTTCTGCAAATATGTTAGGAAAGCTTAAGACTGTATCCCAGATGGTTGCAATCTCTGCAATATTCCTCGAGCCCGTGCTTCAGTGGGGCGCAAAGGCTATAGCCGAGGCAATAGCGGGTCATCCGGTTGCGTGGAGATACGATATATTGCCGCTCACCTGGTCAATGGTTGCGCTGTCACTCATATTGACTGTTTGGTCCGGAATCAGCTATCTTAAATCCTATTGGAAGTATCTTGATACAGAAAAATAAAATATAAAGAAAAAAGAAGGGGAACCGTAGAGTTCTCCTTCTTTTTTTGTTCTATTTGTATTTCCGTTGCGGTATGAACGTAGAGTTTTATTGCGGAAACTTAATCTTCAAGAGTCTCTAAGTATGCTACTACGTCTCCTACGGTTGTGAATTTACGAATTTCGTCGTCTTCAATAGTTATTCCAAACTTTTCCTCGCAGATCATAACGAGATCGGCAAGCTCAATGGAATTGATTCCAAGATCGCTTGAAAGCTCTGCGTCCATGGTTATTTCAGCGGGGTCAATCTGGAGCTCCTCAACAAGAAGGTCAACAAACTTATCGTACATTATGATATCCTCCAAAATAAAAATTATAATTACTGATTTGTATCATCTACCAAATTATACACTATTTTTGTCATTATGTCAAGTAAAATATCTTATTTTTACAAATTGAACACATTATGTTAAAATTTGCTTACCTGATTGACATTTTTGTTTTACTGTGATAATATTTAAACGTTGATATATTTTGTTTTCGGGAGTAAAAGATGGAGCTTTTCAACAGGCGATATTTGTGCTTGATTGCCTTTACGTTTTTAATTACGTCGTTCTTTTGCT
Organism: Eubacteriales bacterium; assembly: GCA_045633925.1. Classification (GTDB taxonomy): domain Bacteria; phylum Bacillota; class Clostridia; order Oscillospirales; family CAG-272; genus HGM12713. The sequence goes on along the minus strand of JAZQZG010000014.1, from coordinate 4,784 downwards.
GTTTTATGACGGGGACGGTCAAAATATTCGTCTCCGCGCTTTCTTTGATTGCGTTTTCTGCATTTGTGTTCGTGTTTTTTAAGACAAAAAGAACGAAATTTTACGCTCTCTTTTCGGCGCTCCTTTGTCTTGGCGTGTTTATAAGCTCACTAAGTTCGTACGTATTCGTTACACGGGCAGAGGAAGAGGCAGATTCATTGCTCGGTGAGAATACCGTTATGGTAAGGATAATTGGACCTGAGAAAACACACGGGTATGAGGTAAGGGTTCTGCGTGTGGGCGATAAAGAGGTCGATCTGCGAGCAGATTTGTATATTGATATCGATGAGAATTTCGAATACGGAGACGAACTTATTATGAGAGCGAGAGTGGGCAGAGCCCACGATAGTCTTGATCGCTCAAAGCTCATTGCGCTCACAGCTGAGATTGATGATTCGAGTGTTTATCTGCGAAAAGAAGAGGATAAAAATTATTTTTCGGTTGACGGCTTGAGATTTATGTGCTATTCCATAAGGGATGCTTTCGGAGAGTTCGTTGACGGAGCCTTTGAGGACTATAGCGGTCTTGTAAAGGGCCTCTTGGTTAATGATAAGAGTGATATCGACGGAAATACCGAGCTTGATTTCCGCCGTTCCGGTACTTTGCATATACTTGCCGTCAGCGGAATGCACATAGCTGTGCTGATGGGTGCTCTGGAGATACTTTTGCGCAAGCTTTCGGTAAAAAGGGAGATAAGAATAGCCGTAGTATCGGTGTTTGCCTTGCTGTTCTTGGTGCTGGCGGCGTTTGCGGCATCTGCGGTAAGATCGGTGATAATGCTTTATGCGGTCTATCTCACTTATCTTTTCTCGGAGGAAAACGATTCGATAACCTCGCTTTTCGTTTCGATTGCGCTGATAATTATGTTCTCGCCGTTTTCGGTATACGATCTCGGTATGTGGATGTCATTTTTGGCAACGCTTGGAATCCTGCTTGTTTATCCGTATTTCAAGGAGCGCTTGCCAAGACCGGAGCACAAAAATGTGTTTTTGCAATCGGCGTTGCGCTTGTTGGTTTATGCGGCGGGCGCAGTTATGCTCACCGTAATTGCAAATTTCTTCTTGTTGCCCATAATGTGGGTGTTCTTTGGCGAGCTTTCGATCTCTGCAATACCGTGTAATCTTATACTCGGTCCAATAGTTGCGGTTTTGATGCCCTTGTGTGCGATAGCCACTATCCTGTCACCTATACCGTATATCGGGGCAGGAGCATGCTTTTTGACTAAACGTCTTATCGATGTGATGATGTCGGTGGTGGAATTTTTCTCGGAAGCACGATTTGGAGTCGTCTCCTTGCGTTATGCGTTTGTTGGTGTCTTGGTAACACTCTTTTCGGTGGCTATGATCGTGCTTATGATAATAAAGCTGAAAAATAAGATTTTGATCTTCGCTCCGATGGTTGCGTTTGCGCTTGCATTCGTTTCTTGCTTTACGGTGGTATCCGTTACGGCGGAGACTGAGATAAAATATTTTAAATTAGGAAAAAGCGAGTTTTTGTTTGTGAATTCGGGTGCGGAATGTAACGTGATAGATCTTGGTAAAAATGATGCCAATGACGGTGTCACTGTTGCAAATGAGATGTCAATTTATGCAACGGAAATCGACAATTATTTTATAGTTAATCCATCTAAGAGTGATGCGGCAACTCTAGCGTCTCTGTTGAAAAACACAATTGTTAGAAATTTATATATTCCAAAATCCGTTACAAGCAAAGAATTTACAGCATATAAAGATATTTTTATATGTGCTGAATTTTACAACATAAACGTTGTTCTGTACGATGAAAATATTAATGTTGAAATTTGCAACGATGTGTCGTTTAGTGATATAAACGGAGAAAAACTGTCGATATCTTCAGAGGCTGCAAGCATCGAATTTTACGATGAAAAAGCCGTTTATACGTATGGAGGCGTGAGCAGGGAAATATCTGAAAATTCAAATCTTTCAATAGAGCTTCCGTTTGAATAAAACAAAAAAGGGTGAGAAAATCTCATCCTTTTTTTGCTCTTAAGCATATTATAATAATGGACACGAGTTGTGTTTTCAGATGATGAAAGGATATAGTGCTTAGATATGAATATACAGAATAAAACGGTTTTTCTCGGCGGAGATGCACGTCAGCATACGGCAGCACTTAAACTGGCTGATTGTGGGCATTTCGTTTCCTTTTTCGGCGGAGATTTTGAGAAAAGTGAGAAAATAAATTATTTTTCTTCATTTAATGATGCAATAAAGGATGCAAGGATAGCGGTGCTACCGCTTCCCGTATCGGTGGATGGAATAAAATTGAATGCGCCCTTTCTCGATGGAGAGCAGATAGAGCTTTTGCGCATTGTAGATGCTTTGGAGGCAGATTCTTTGCTTATAGGCGGAAGAATCCCGGAAAAAGCGGCTATGGAGGCGGAAAATAAGGGGATAAAGGTTATAGATTATTTTCTTTCCGAGTCATTTCAGATAAAAAATGCCTATACAACGGCTGAGGCGGCGCTTTGCATAGCTATGAACAATTTAAAAAAGAATATCAAGGATTCACGCTTTGCGCTGACAGGCTATGGGCGTATCGCAAAGACTCTCTGCAATCTTCTTTTGAAGCTTGGAGCAAGCGTTTGCGTTTTGGCAAGAAAGGAGAGCGATCTTACCTGGGCAAGGCTTTCGGGAGCAAGAACGCAGAAATTAGATTCTGGCACGATAAATTCTCTCAAAACGGGATATGACGTTATTTTTAATACCGTTCCTACGTGGCTTTTTTGCGAGGATTTTTTGGTTGAGATGAGCAAGAAAACGCAGATAATCGATCTTGCATCCTCTCCGGGTGGAGTTGATATCTCAGCCGCTAAGAGAGTTGGTGCAAACGTGCTTTGGGCGTCCTCTTTGCCGGGAAAATATGCGCCCGAGAGCGCAGGAGAGCTTATTTTTGAGTGCATAAAGGAAATCGTTTCGGAGGTGGACAGATGATAGGCTTTGCTATGTGCGGCTCGTACTGTACACACAAATATGCAATAGAGGAGCTTAAAAAGCTTATATCGGCAGGGCACGACGTGATTCCTATCCTCAGCGAGAACGTATATTCCACCGATACCCGATTTGGCAGCGCGGCAGACCTTCAAAATAAGCTTTTTGAGCTTACGGGGAGAGCGCCAATATCGTCAATAGTGGATGCTGAGCCTTTGGGACCAAAGGTAAAGCTCGATGCGCTTATAATATGTCCGTGTACGGGAAACACCTTGGCAAAGATGGCGCAGGGAATAACCGATACAGCGGTAAGTATGGCGGCAAAGGCGCATTTGCGCTCAAACAGAACGCTTGTTATCGCGCTCGCTTCAAATGATGCGCTGTCGGCAAACCTTAAAAATATCTCAACTATGTTAAATAGAAAAAACGTGTTTTTCGTGCCGATGATGCAGGACGATCCCGACGGAAAACCGCATTCGCTCGTGGCGTCGTTCTCGCTTTTGGAGCCGACACTTGAGGAGGCGCTCAAGGGAAGACAATATCAGAAGATATTTATATAAAGGGTAGAGAAAAGTAGGAAAAGAGCTGAAAAAGGCTCTTTTCTTTTTGAAAAATTTTAATTTTGCGAATGAGAAAAAACGAGAAAAATAGGTGATTTAACGAGAAAACGAGAGATTGCACTGCGGTAAATTGATTTTTTGAAAAAAGTTTTAAAAAACCTATTGACAAGAGATTCTTTGCGTGGTATAATATGCAAGTATGAAAAATAAAAACAAAATTTATGGAGGTTTTTGACAATGTCAACCTATATGGCAAAAGTTGAGACGGTTGAGCGCAAGTGGTACGTTATCGACGCAGCAGGCAAGCCCCTTGGTCGTGTTGCAGTTGCGGCAGCTAACATCCTTCGCGGAAAGCACCGTCCTGAATTCACACCTCACGTAGACTGTGGTGAATTCGTTATCATCATCAATGCAAGTCAGGCTATCCTTACAGGAAACAAGCTTGAGCAGAAGTATTATCGCAGACATACCGGCTACATCGGCGGTCTTAAGGAGACTCAGTACAAGACCCTTATGGCAACCAAGCCCGAGCTCGCAATGGAGCTTGCAGTAAAGGGTATGCTTCCTCACAATTCTATCGGCGCTAAGTCTTTCACAAGACTTAAGGTATATGCAGGCGCTGAGCACGCACAGGCTGCACAGAAGCCCGTTGCTGTTGAAGTTAAGTAAGGAGGTAGTTGAATATGTACACAAGTTCTAAGCCCTATTTTTACGGCACTGGAAGAAGAAAAAAGAGTGTAGCACGCGTTCGTATCGTTCCCGGTACCGGTGTTATCACCATTAATAAGAAGGATATCGATGCATACTTCGGTCTTGAGACCTTGAAGCTCATCGTAAACCAGCCTTTCGCAGCTACCAATACTGTTGGTAAGTTCGATATCATTGCAAACGTAAACGGCGGCGGTCTTTCCGGACAGGCAGGCGCTATCCGTCACGGTCTTGCAAGAGCTCTCGTTGCAGCAGACGAGAACAACAAGCCCGCACTCAAGGCTGCAGGCTTCCTCACTCGTGATCCTCGTATGAAGGAAAGAAAGAAGTACGGACTCAAGGGTGCTCGTCGCGCTCCTCAGTTCAGCAAGAGATAATTACCCATTTGGGATTATTTCGATACACAAAAAGCTCTGCTTCGGCAGAGCCTTTTGTATTGTAGGGCGGTGCCTTGGTGCCGCCGTTTTTTGTAAGACGAAAACCACGCGATAGTCGCGTGGTTCAATAGAGGTTAACCGATGAGAAG
>JAZQZG010000013.1:0-4181 GCA_045633925.1 Eubacteriales bacterium | reverse complement strand
TACGCAATGAATCTATATAAGCCTTCTCCTGTGGGAGAAGGGGGACCGCGATAGCGGTGGATGAGGAGTCATTTAAAAAACAAGAACACCTCATCCGTCAGCCTTACGGCTGCCACCTTCCCCTGCTGGGGAAGGCTTTTTATTTCATTTTCTTTAGCAATTACACTATAGCACAATGCCCGACTCTTGGCTGTCGGCACTGCCGACCTGTTTACGCAAGCAAACTGCATAAGCCTCCCTCTCGAGGTAGCGAAGCGGCGCTACGGTAGTGAATAACAGTCCGGTGGACTGTTAGAGCCGTAGCGTGACCGAACCGCAGTGAGACGGTGGCAACCCGAGTGAGCGTTATGCGAGCGATGCGGTTGACGGAAGGAGTTAAAATCTATAACGATTTCTGTTTACGCAAGCAAACAATAATCGTTTGTGCTCGGTGTACTCCTCCACCCGACTCCGTCGGGAGCCCCCTCGCGGAGGGAGCCTTTATTTACCCCTCTCAACGAATAAATCTTACAGGGGTAGCACCCTCGAAACCTTTTTTGCGCAAATGTTACTATAAGCCTCCATCTTGAGGGAGGTGGCAACCCGAGCGAACCTTGTGTGAGCGATGCGGTTGACGGAAGGAGTTAAAATCTTTAACGATTACTGTTTATGCAAGCAAACTGTATAAGCCTTCTCCAGCAGCAAAATTTTTGCGGAGCTTTTTTCAAAAAGCGACCTTATTTATACACAAATCTAACTTCATTTTTAAACAAAAAGGAGGCTCAAAGCCTCCTTTTATTACATTTATATTATATTATTTCCGTCTTTTTCTTTTTCCGTGGCAAGAATTCATACAACAAAATTCCACCGCAAAAAATAAGCATACACCCAAAAATCAAAATCGCGCAATTGCTAAAAAACTGATTCGGCAAGATCCTCACTACCGGATCTGTATACGGATCGAAATACCAATTGCTCTTTCCGGGGAAAGCCAGGTAATGGAAGAAAATAAACGTCGCCTTGAAATTTATTGCGCACGCAATTCCGATAACCGAAGAGAGCGCTCCAAGCGAGACAACGCTCCAAAACGGCGCGCTTCTTTTGCGAAATCGCAAAAGCTTCAGCTTCTTCTTTTTCATCACAACGAATATCGCAACAAGTCCTGCCGCAGAGACGAATATCAACACGAAATCGAGTATAAACAAGCTACGAACGTCGGAAAAATGCTCTGCTCCCGACGTGGAATACGGAAGAATTCCTGCCGAGAATTCCGAGCTGAATCCGAGGCAATAATCCATAACCTCATCGTACGCCTGCCGTATCTCCTCCTTAGTCATACTGCTCTGCGCAAAATCCGATTCAACGCTCTCCCAATACTCAACCTGCCTTTTTGTAAACAGATTTTCATCGGTAAGTCCGAGCGAATCTATCTGCGCATAATAGAACGGACGAAAGAGTATCGGCAACGTCAACGACAGCGTCACTATCAAAATAGCGACGAGAATTATTACAAGTACGGTAATAAATTTCATATCACACCTTAATATTTAGGCTCTACCGTAACGGTATACATACTTTCCATCGCCTCGTCACAAAGAGCGGCAAAGTCAAGCTTCTGCTCCTGAACGAGAACCTTCTCAAGCTCGGGCTTTGTCTTAGGATGCTTCGGCGTGAACACCGTACAGCAGTCCTCATACGGCAAAATCGAGGTCTCGAATGCGCCCATCTTGCGTGAGATCTGAATGATCTCCTCCTTGTCCATTCCGATACACGGACGGAACACGGGCATATTCACCGCATTATCGGTAACACCGAGCGCCTGCATCGTCTGAGATGCAACCTGACCCAAGCTCTCACCGGTTATAAGCGCCATACATCCGCGCGCATTTGCCACGCGCTCTGCAAGCGTCATCATATAACGGCGCAACAAGAGTGTGAAATAATCCTCCTCACAGCTCTTGACAAGCTCCTCTTGAATATGCGTCAGCGATATTATATGTACCTTTATCTCGCCTGCGTACTCACCGAGTATCGATGCAAGCTCGAGCACCTTCTCTCTCGCTCTTTCGCTGGTATAAGGAAATGACTCGAAATGCACTGCCTCAACCTTAACTCCGCGCTTTGCCATCATATATCCTGCAACGGGAGAATCGATACCACCCGACAAAAGCAAAAGTCCCTTACCGTTAGTCGATATCGGCATACCTCCTGCGCCCTTAAGCGTTCCTGCGGAGATATACGCGCCAAACTCTCTTATCTCAACTCTCACCACGATATCGGGGTTATGAACGTCAACCTTTATGCGCGGATACGCAGAAAGTATCTCTCCGCCAATCTCACGAGAGAGCTCCATCGAATCAAGCGGAAACGCCTTATCCGATCTCTTTCCCTCTACCTTAAAGGTTTTCTTTCCCTCAAGAAAAGCAGGGATATACTCTCTTGCAACACGTCTGATATCGTCCATATTCTTCTCGCACACAGCGGCGCGTGAGAGTGTTACGATGCCAAAGACCTTCTGTGCCGAGAGGAGCAGACCGTCAAAATCAGCCTCATCGTCCTTAGCCTCAATATAAATCGTGCTCTGCGAGCGTGAAATATCAAAATTTCCGTATGCTTTAGCCCTTTTTTTCATATCACGGCAGAGCATATCCTCAAAATATTTACGGTTTGCGCCCTTTAAGACGATCTCACCGTATTTACAAAGCAAAATCTCTCTCTGTTTCATTGATTTTACTCCTTAATTCTTATAGTAATTCGGGAAAAGCACCTCCCACACCTTTCGGCAGGCGTAGGTATCAGCGGCAGACGAGTGAGCGATTCCGTCCCATGCAATATCGAAGCACGCCATAGCATCGGTGAGCGATGCGTGAACTATATCGGGGCGAACCTCGTGAGTATAGCGAACGAACTCCTGAGCGCAGCAGAGCACCTTCTTGCGAAGCGCCTCTCGCTCCTCCTCGGTCTCGTATATATACTTTATGTGACTATAATCTGTGGATACTCCGTACGCAATAATGTGATCTGCGTTCTCGAATATTGCCTTTATATCGGGCACTATCATCTCAAGCGTAGGCGCATTTTCGACCATTGCAGGCGTTATTCCGTGTATCTTCTCGGTACGAGTCCACTTTGAGGTATGAACAGGCTTTACAAGCGTGTCCATAATAAGCTTTCCGTTTCCGTCGATAACCGTTATCGAGAGTATCTCGTCTCTATCGTAAAATCCCGTAAGCTCAAGGTCAAAGAACAAAATTCTTGCTCTGTCCATATTGTAATACGCATTTCTGTGCGCATCGCCCTCGATGCGTCTTTGCTGCATATCCTCCTCGTAGCAGAGCTTGCAAAGCTTGCGCTTATATCTTATATCCTTTCCGCACTTGGAGCACGCCTGCGGAAGCTTATTTGCCGTGCGCTTATCGTAAAAATAAACTACGCTCTTATCTGCCTTGAGCGTATACGCCACCGGCTCCTCGATCGGCTCGTAATGCATTCTGCGAAGTCTGTCTACCGAATAAAATCCTGCCTCTGCCGCATTCTTCGTGCTCATTCTCGGAATAGTCGTTCCGCTCTTCAGCGTTATGCTATCCTTTCGAGCCGTCGGAAAATACCATGTCTCAGGCGGCGCTTCAACTACTCGCTCCGCATCAAAGTAATATATAAGCTCGCCATCCTCTCCCATCTTATATGCAATAGGATCACCAAGCGGCATAAGATGCAACGTTGTGAGCATCTTGCGCGTAAGATAATTTCTTTTTTCTGCTTCTGCGCTGTCTATCTCGTATATCGTCGCGCCCGAACGAAGCTTCATACTGTTCTTCAAGAAAAGAATCCTCCAAAATCTATATAAAATCTAATATAAAACATACAGAATTATTATATCATAACATTCCCCTTATGTCAAGGAATTAATTCGTGTTTATCGTGGGGGGTTGTGTTTTCGTGGGGGAGGAAAAACTTTTTTAAGGAAAAAGTTTTCCTCCCCCACACCCCCACCTTTCAAAAACCTTGAATGGGGGGTGTATTTTGGATTTTACACACTTGTTGATTGATAACAAATTTTAAATTTACGCAATGAATCTATATAAGCCTTCTCCTGTGGGAGAAGGGGGACCGCGATAGCGGTGGATGAGGAGTCATTCAAAAAACAAGAACACCTCATCCGTCAGCCTTACGGCTGCCACCTTCCCCTGCTGGGGAAGGCT
>JAZQZG010000012.1:0-54370 GCA_045633925.1 Eubacteriales bacterium | reverse complement strand
GTCTATCAAATAAATTCTCTTGCGAGCGGTTATAATTGGAATATCTTTCACGTAAAAATCAACTATTGCGGATTTTGTATATTTCTCGCGTGCAATATGATGATCGTAATCCGCCTTATCCGTCTTAATAAAAGCTGATGTGAATTCAAATTCGAAAGAACCACCATTTAATACACAAACGATAGTGTCGCTGTATAGATCTTCTCTTAAGTAAACAAAATTTCCTTGCATAGCGGAAGAGGTACCACCCATTATAAAACTTGGATTCTTATCCGTTTTTACATAATAATAGCTATTTGGAAAGAAGGGAAAGTTACTGGTTTGACCAAGCAAAATGTCTTCTTTTGTTATGTCGATTTCACAATCTCCGTTAAGCTCTTGGACCAAAATGTACTTGTTGTTTTGGTATATGAGTGTGCCTTCTTCTTCGCCGCGAGAAAAACCATTTGCAGGGTCAATAATATTTCCCGATATAGAGTATTTTAGAGCTTCAATAGCCGAACAAGAAGTAAGTGAAAAACAAAATAATATACAAATGACTATTGTCAATGTTTTTTTCATCAGTAGCCCTCCGTTTGTAAATTTCTTGTTTATCTATCTGCTTTATTAAAGTTTTGCTTTTGTTTAACAATGAATCGAATTTAGTCTTTGTTCTTATTATAACACAAAAACCGCAGAAAATCAATCTGCGGTTTCTATTTTTCCTGTCGGTAGGTAATGTACGCCTAAAACTGTCCTTAAGAGTACGTCCCCTTTTCTCTGCCTTTTTTGTATGTATTGCGTATTAAAAATAATAGGGCGTAGATGAAATAGATGACAAAATGTGTGTGTAGGTGGAGAGTGCAATGAGTATTCCCAAGATTGAAGAAACAATTGCGCAAATCTCACCGATTATACTGGTCACCAATCCTGCAGGATTGTGAGTTCTTTTGAATTCTTTTGCACCTATAACTATACCGGTTATAGAGAGTGCGTGTCCTGCGAGGGCAAATACCCAAGAAAATACGATACCCAAAATACCTAAAATCAATCCTACCTGAGAGAAGGATTTTTTGTTTTCTACGGGAGGTTGATTGTTATAGTAGGAATTGTCTGTATTATTGAAATTGATGGAGCTGTTAGTTCCATTGGTGAAGTTGTTATTGGCGTTTTCCTCTTTATTTATCGGTGCACCGCATTTGGAGCAAAATGATGCATTCTCATCGACCTGAGTTCCGCAGTTTGAACAGAATCTTGCCATAAAAAGCCTCCTTGTAATTTTAGAAAGTATATTTGGTAAATAAAAATTTGCGCTATAGAATTTTGCATAAAAATATTTATCTACTCGCAGATGTTAAATATATTATACATTATTTGATATAGAAATGCAATAAGAAAACTAAATTTCTTGAACTTTTTAGATAGGGTGCAAAACGAATTTAAAAAAATTGCTTAATGAAACGTTGCTTTAGTTACAAGAAAAGCTGATAGAAACGATCTCGTTGTCAGTGCCGACTCTCATAGGCATTCCCCAAGCTCCGATACCGGAGGAGACGACGACCTGCGGACTGCTTGCATCTTTTTGGTAATATCCGTAATCAACGTCGTACATAAGTTCCGTGATAATGCTTCCGGGAAAAACCTGACCTTTATGTGTGTGACCGCAAAGAATAAGGTCGGCTTCCGTTGTATATTCATCGATGTAGGCAGGGTTATGATCAAGGACTATCACAGGTACGGTCGGATCGGTTCTTGTAAAGAAAGAAGAGAGTTCTTGCCTTTTTTGATCTCCGTAGCCACCGATAGAGGATGCGTCAAGGCGACCGATAAGTATTAGTCTCTCATCTATAACCACGTATTCTTCTCTAAGAAGAGTGACGTTTGCTTTTTTTAAAAATTCTACCATTTGAGAGTTTGTTTTGCCGCCATCGTGATTTCCGAGACAAGCGTATACACCATAGGTCGAATTCAATTTTTGCAGAGTCTTTATAGCCGCATCGGGATCACTAATCGAGGAAAAATCCGTATCAAAGAAATCTCCGGCTATGCATATAACGTCGGGGTTTAAGGCGTTCAGCTCAGAGACGATATCCTCAAGCCGTCCTTCGGAGCCAACAGCTCCCAGATGCAGATCGCTTATCATTACTACGTTTATGTCAGAGATATCACGCTTTCCCTCAAGCTTGATATCGTAGGAAACGTGGTCGATCTGTCGGGCGTTTATAAATCCACCAATACACGTGATAGCTGTGAGCGAGAGCACGGAGATCGTTACAAATCCGTTGAAGAGATGATGCTTTGTGAATCCAAGCTTTAATATGCGAGGAATGAGAGTCAGCAGATCTGCCGCAATGGTGAAGAGCAACAGATAGAGCATAATTCCCATGCATACAGCGCCGATTATTCCAAGGACGGATTTTAAGCCGACAGGGAAAGGTGTCATGCCTCGAACAAAGCTCAAAATCAAAAGTAAAACTATAGTCGATACTCCAATTAGTATATGCCAAAGCTTAACCTTTGGGAAGAATGAAGAAATGCCTTGATGCAGTCGGTATGAGATATAAAAGCTGATGCCTGCAAGCAGCAAAATTACGATGAGAACAGCTATGATTTTAAACATGTTTTTTCTCCGAAATATATGATATCGAATGATGACTATCCAATAGTTTTCGAGGCTTTTTGCCGTTTTTAAAAAACTTTTTGCTGATACGTATATATTATACCATATTTTCGTAGTTTTTTCAATTATTTACTTTACGATGCGTAAAAAATGTGGTATAATAAATTTGTTATATAATCTTATTACAGAATCTTATTTGGAGGACTTTCAAATGGCAAAATATAGACGCGGAAGAATAAACGACGAGGTAAAGAAAGAGCTTTCTATGATATTGCGTGAGGTAAAAGACCCTCGCATCTCTGATGCTTTCATAAGCATCACAGCGGTTGACGTTACGGGAGATCTTAAATTTGCAAAGGTTTATTATTCGGCAATGCAGGGAGATAAGAAGGAGGTTGCGGCAGGACTTAAGTCCTCTGCGGGATTTATTCGCCGTGAGGTTGCAAGAAGACTTAATCTCCGTATGACTCCCGAGTTTACCTTTATCGCAGATCATTCCATCGAGCATGGCGCGCATATTTCAAAGCTTCTTAACAGCATTGAGATCACGCCCGAGGAGGACGAGGTGATAGAGGCAACGGAAGAAGTAGAAGAAGTAGAAGAAACAGAGGAGGGTGAGGACGATGAACTTTAAGCAACTTTCGCTTGACGAGCTTTGCTTTTCGCTTTGTGAGGATAAAAAAACTCTCATACTTTTCCACGTTCGTGCAGATGCGGATGCGGTAGGTTCGGCATTTGCTCTTCGTGAGCTTCTCAGAATGATGGGTATCCAGTCCTATTGTGCGTGTTCCGACGAGCTTCCCGAGAGATTGCAGTTCCTTACCGACGGAGTGCAGTGGAGTGTGCTTCTTGAGGAGGATATGCGCCTTGATTATGAGAGAATAATCAGCGTAGATTCGGCAAATCCTATGCAGCTTGGTTCTCTTTTCAACCGTTTGCATAAGGATATTGATATAATGATAGATCACCACGCAATGGGAACGGTTTATGCCGATAATTATATCGATGTCGAGGCATCTTCAACAGGTGAGATAATATACCGTGTGGCTAAGAGATTGCTCGGAATGGGCAAGATAGAGTTCATTCCCGAAAGAGTTGTAAATTGCGTTTATGCGGCTATAAGCTCCGATACGGGCGGATTCCGTTATTCAAATGCAACGCCCGAGACTTATCGTTTGGGTGCAGAGCTTCTCTCGCTTGGCATCGATCACGCGCAGATAAACCATCTTCTCTTTGGTTCAAAATCTTTGACGCAGATAAAGGTTGAGGCAGCGGCAGCATCCAGACTTAGAACCTGCGCTGATGGAAAGGTGGCTTGGATATCTCTTCCGTATGCTGTGTGTGAAGAGCTTGGCGCTACAGAGGAGCATCTTGGTACTGTTATAGATATTGCTCGCTCGCTTGAGGGCGTTGAGGTTGCTCTTGTTATAAAGGAAGCAAATCCCGGAGTTTATCGCGCATCATTGCGCTCTACAACTGATTTTGACGTTTCTTATATTTGCGCTCGCTTTGGTGGCGGTGGTCATAAGCGTGCCGCAGGATGTACCGTTTCGGCATCAAGTATAGTAGAGGCAGAACAGAAGGTTATTGCAGAAATAGCAAGAAATTGGGATAAATAATAAAAAAGCGGTGGTATCAAAGACCACCGCTTTTTTATGTATGCCGACTTATGTGGATAGTCGTAACGAAACTATCCTATCGGGCGCGATATAAAAAGATTCGGCAGCACAGACAGCGACGTTTGGCTCTCGGTACTGCCGAATGGTGTGGGTATTCATAACAGATTTTTTATAAAGACAAAAGTCAAGGTAGCTGAAACATATTCCAAAGGTGCCGAAAATGCTTGTGTTTACAAGAGGTTTTTCAACAAGAAAGGAATATGAATATGAAAAAATATATTATTGCAAATTAGGGTCAAGATTTGCAATGGAAATTCAAGCGGAAACATAATAATAGATAAAACGTATCAAGCATCGGTGAAATATTCGATGCTTGATTTTCTCAACTATGATTAAATCCGATAAAACACCTTGATTTATCTATAAAAATGTGATATAATAATGCTCAACAAACTAAATACTGACGCAAAGTGAGTTTATTTTTTCCAATGGATAAATATACTCTTTTTTCGTCATACTTACTTTATGAATTTGATAAAAATGCAAATTCCATTTATGTAAGTATGATTAAACCCATTTTGCGTAAAGTTTGTTGAGCGACAAATCGGAGTTTGTGTTTTTTGTGCGCAGCTTCGGTTGCGCACTTTTTATATTCATCAAATTCACGATACAATTAACTTGCCGACAAAGCTAATATCATGTTTAATATGAAAAGAGGTGTAGATTATGGTTTATAGTACTTCAAGATGCCCATCTTGTGGCAAACTCATAAAACGGCAAACTAACCCTACACACGAAATCGGTTCTCCGTTCGAACGGTGTCGTTGCTGTGGAAATATATATCTAAATTCTTACAAAGAAGAATGGATAACCAAATCTCCGTTAAAAAGATTTTTCTTTTTCCTTCAAGCCGGTGTGTGGGCAAGAGCTTTTATAGTTCCTATACTTATACTAATTATTCCTATGGCTGCGTTTGATATGAGTAGTGAGGCAGTTTGGGCTGTTTGGCCTATTCTGTCGATTGCTTGGCTGATTGGCGGATATTTTATTCATAAAAAATCAGAATATGATGATATACTTAAGTCTTTAGAGCGGACTAAGGATACAGAATATCTAAATTTGTTAAAGAAAGCTGGCTATAAAATTTATCCATTGGATACACATCAAGAGAGTAATATCTCTCAATCTGATACGTTTAAATTTCAAAATACGAATTCCAATCCGACTAATAACACAAATAACGGCATTTGTTTTTGTAGAAAATGTGGCAACAAAATTATTGAAGACTCTTTATTCTGCAACAAATGCGGCACAAAAATTGATTCTGATAACTAAAAACGGAGGTTTTTATGTCTTTACCTAAAAAAATGACATTGTCCTGTTCTAAATGCGGCGCGCCTTTGGATGTAACCGTCTTTGAGAGCGTTAATACCGATTATTCAGAAGATATCACTGAACAAATAATTGGCGGTGATTTATTCAACGCAAAATGCGATAAGTGTGGGTTTGTATCAAATTTAGAATATGATATTTTATATCACGATGTTAAGCATGGCGCAATGATTTGGGTATTGCACAGTAATTCGCCGGAATACTCAAATCGAGTTGCTGAATTGAGAAGTTCAGCAAATATTCTTGGGTATAAAACCACACGCATTGTTAACAACATGAATGAATTGCGTCAAAAGGTTGCTTGTTTGGAAAACGGCAGAGATGATAGGATAATTGAGCTTTGCAAAGTATTCTTCGCATATAATCTGCTATCAAAACAACCCGATTTTGATTTTAACAATGCATTCTATACTAATTTTTTAGATCAAGAGCGCGTATTCATTTATGACAAAAACGGGCAAGAATTATCTTGTGAGCTAACGAATGATATCTATTCGATGCTTTCCGAGATGTACTATAGCAGCGAGTATGCAACAACATTCGAGGACTACTATGCTTTGATAGATTATGATTGGGCAGAAAGCATTCTTCAACCCTTGTTAAAACGAAAATCAGATAGAATTGATGCAAAAAATGCCACAAAATCAACAACTAACAACAATACGAATACAGCTGAAAAACGAGTTGTTTGTCCTCAATGCAAAAAAGAACTTCCTCAAGATAGTGAATTTTGTCAATACTGCGGAACATCGCTTGCAGGTACATTCCAAACTAATAATTCTGTCAATACATATAGTTTAAATAACCATAATCAAATATTAGCCAAAAACTTTTTTCAAAAAAGAAAAAAGAAAATATTTATAATTACAATCATTATCGCACTCATAATTGGACTTACTGTTGGCATTGTTGCTTTTTTGCAAAGCAATAAAAGCAATGGACAATCACCTGTAAATGAAATAGACAAAGGAAGACCTGAAACAGTTATAAATGTTGCTGTGAGGACTATTTCTTTATCTGACAAATTTACTGCTGAATATGTTCTTGCTACTTGGGAGAATGGAAAAGCCACTGAGCAAACAATGATTGAAACAATGAATAAATATGGATCTTCCCAAGGCGGCGGAAAACTTTATGTTATTAAGCGAGGTGAATTTGTCGAAGAAATAGACGAATGGTGTTTTTCTTCTAATCGCAAAGTTGGTGACTATGCAATTATAGAAAATGCGTATGGTTACACTATTTGTTATATTTCTGGTTTTAACAAATAATTGTTCAAACTATAGTGAAGGTATATATGAATAAAGAGTATAAGATATCTGAATACATAGTTGCTTTTATCGATATCCTCGGGGCATCTGAAAAAATCAAACAAAATTCAAATGAGTCCTTAAATACAGTTCATTTTGTTTATGAGGAATCACTTCGTAAAGCTGAAATAATATACTCTGCCGAGGAAGTTGTAGGACTGAAGCCTATTATTAAGATTTGGTCTGACAATATTGTTGTTGCTGTCCCTGTAATTAAAGAAAATTATGCGGAAGCACTATTTTCTATACTTGTATTATCAACAGTCATGCAAAGCGAGTTTCTTGTACATAATTATCTTGTTCGTGGAGGAATTTCAGTTGGAGATTTTTTCAGATGATGTTATGACATGGGGAAATGCACTTTTAGATGCTTATAATTTAGAGAGTAATGTGGCAATATATCCACGAATTGTAATTCATCCTAAAGTTATTGAAAAGGCAAATGTCACTGATAAGTATATCAAAAGAACGAAACTTGACTTTGACGGCTTAATATTTGTTGATTATCTTCAAGAAAGTGATTTTAAAACAAATGATGGATTTGTAGACATTATTTCACATTTTTTGAAAAAATGCAATGAACAGTTAGATGTGTCTTACGATAATGAGAAAATAAAACAAAAATTACACTGGCATCAACGATATTTGTCAGCAAAGCTATTTTACTATGGCAATATGTAACATACCAAGCAATAGCAGTATAAAAAAGAAAAGGAGCAGAAAAACTGCTCATAAATAACAAAATATAGAAAATTAAGGTAAAAAGAAATCGAGTGTTCATAACTCAGATATGTTATGAACACTCGATATGGCTGGGGTGGAAAGAATCGAACTTTCCCGGCGAGAGTCAAAGTCTCGTGTCCTACCACTAGACTACACCCCAATAGCACGATATATTATATCATAAAGCCTTTTTGTTGTCAATACTTTTTGCTAAATTTAGGGCAGATGCATTTTTGTTTGCATCTACCCTAAATTGATTTAAAATTCTGCTTTTTATAAAGCTTTAATTACTGCTCGTCGTGGCTGTAACTTATCTGCTTTAAGAATTTGTTTTTGTTGTGCTTAATCTCGTAGGGGAATTCGATAACGGTATCCTGGGTATTGCCCGAAAGGTATACGTCCTCTGCAATTCCGAGCGCGGTCTGCACCACGCTATCATCAAACCACTTTCTTGCGTTGGTGATATTTGAGGGCCAGAGAAGCACGGGAGCGTTTATGTAGCGGTAGAGCTGAGAGTAGCTTGCCCACATTCCGTGGTGAGCGATCTGTACCATATCCGACTGGAGCGCATCCTTGTGGAGCTCCATCATTCTCGCACCCGAGGTGTGAGTGGTATCGGCAAGAAGCATAACAGAGTTGCCCTTTGCATGGAGTCTCAAAACGAGAGAGCTTGAGTTGTTGTAGTTAAGAGGCTCGGGATAGTAGTCCTCAACCGAGTAAACTATCTCAACGGCTTCCTCACCGTAGTAATATACCTGACCCGAGTGAGCCTTGATAACCTTGGTGTCGGGAGCTATCTTTGTGAGAGCATTGCGGAACAACTGCGCATCGTCAGCCTTCTTCCAGCTGTCCTCGGTGAGATTTTCGTAATGCTTGTCAGCTGCATAGTTTAATACGAACGCCTCAACCTTTACCTTATCAAGATGCTGCTCGATGAACTGCCAAGCCGCACCGTGGTGGTCTATGTGAGCGTGGGAGAGATACCAACCTGCGATAACTACGTTATCTTTGTCGGGAGACGCGTTGCGCATAGCCTCAAGAAGACCCAAGTGGTTCTTCTCGTTGGGCATACCGCCGTCAAGAACTACGAGACGTCCGTCCGAGAGAGTAAATATTACGGAAAGACCGATATCGGTGTGGGGCACGTGCTCGGGCTTGTCTGCTCGCTGAGCGACAAAGGTGAGCTTAGGAGTGCAAACGTTCTTTATAACTGCATCTTGTTTACGTGTGGGAAGGTCTGCAACGTCTCCCATGGTGACCTTTACGGTGTTGTTGGAGGGAGCGAAATGAGTATGTACGAAGGTGTCTTCCTTGGTGAAGGTTGTGTAGATGTTTCCGTTAAGAATTCGTGTTACGTATACGTCGTAGCCGTCGTTCTTAAGAGCGGAACAGAAGCCTTCGTACTCGACCTTATTGGTGTTTTGCACCAAAAGAAGATCTATGCCGTCGGCAGCGTCCATAACAGATGATTTTCCACCCTCGTATTTAGGAAGAGTTCCTTTTTTAATTCTGAATTCCTTTTTCATTTTTTGTACCTCGAAAAAAAGTATTTAGGTAATTATATTATAGCATGTATGAAATATTTTTGTCAAGGAGAATAGGGCTTAATTTGTGACATTTATGTGAATAGCACTTGAAAAGAGGAAGGGAAAATGATATAATGTAATAGATATATTTAACAGACTTTTTAGGAGAGGAGACGAGTGGCTTGAAATTTTTTCAAAAGACTATTTTTCTTGAAAAAATAAAGGAATCGTTGCTTTCGGTTATGCCCGTTGCAATGATTGTTTTTGCTTTACTTATAACAATTGCTCCCGTTAGCGCATCTATACTTATTTCATTTATTACAGGAACGGTTCTTTTGATTATAGGCATGGGTTTGTTTACTCTTGGCGCGGATATTTCGATGATGCCGATGGGACAGTACGTAGGTTCGAAGATGACGAAAACAAAAAAGCTGTGGCTGATTTTGCTTATTTCGTTGTTTGTCGGCGTTATGATAACAATATCTGAACCCGATCTTACCGTACTCGCAGAGCAGATCTCCTCAATCAACAGCTGGGTACTTATTTTGTCGGTCGCTGCCGGCGTTGGAATAATGCTCGTCGTTGCGATGCTCAGAATGGTTTTTAAGATAAAGCTTAAATATCTGCTTTTGTTCTTTTATGCAATAGTTTTTGCTCTTGCATTCTTTGTTCCAAAGAGCTTTTTGGCACTCTCATTTGATTCGGGAGGAGTTACCACGGGCCCTATGACGGTTCCGTTTATTATGGCTCTCGGTGTCGGTGTTGCCGCTATTCGTGCCGATAAGAATGCCGATAATGATAGCTTCGGTCTTGTTGCGCTCTGTTCGGTAGGACCTATTATAGCGGTTATGCTTCTTGGAATAATCAATAACGTAAGCAGCTTTGAACAGACCACGTATCCCGTGCTTACATATACGACCTCTGACGATCTTTTCTGGATGTTTGTAGAGCAGATGCCTCATTATGCAAAAGAGGTTATGATCGCAGTAGGGCCTATCGTTGCTTTCTTCTTTATTTTCCGTCTTTTGACAGGAGGAAGAGGAACCGGAGGCGCCGGAAAGATACTTGTCGGTGTTGCTTACACCTTTGTTGGCTTGACATTGTTTTTGACAGGCGTTAACGTAGGATTCTTGCCGCTTGGAAACGAGCTTGGAAAGATTCTTGCGGCGTCAAGCTATAAGTGGATCATAGTTCCTATCGGAATGGTGATAGGATATTTTATCGTTATGGCGGAGCCTGCGGTTCAGGTCTTGAAAAAGCAGGTAGAGGAGGAGACCGAGGGAGCAATTCCTGCTCGTGCGCTTTCCTTAACGCTTTCTTTGGGCGTTGCGATTTCGGTAGGAATTGCAATGCTTCGTGTGCTGACGGGAATTCCTATTATGTACGTTATAATTCCCGGATATTTGATAGCTATTGTGCTTTCGTTTATAGTTCCCGACGTGTTTACTTCTATTGCGTTTGACTCGGGCGGAGTTGCCTCGGGTCCTATGACGGCAACCTTTTTGATTCCGTTTGCGGTAGGTGCGTGCGTGGCTGTTGGCGGGGACGTTGCAAATGACGCTTTCGGCGTGGTTGCTATGGTTGCTATGACTCCTTTGATCGCTATTCAGATCTTAGGACTTGTATATAAGATCAAGCAGAGCAAGGCTGCAAAGCTTGCAACTGTTGTGGAAGAAAAGCCCGCAGAGGATATTATCGAGCTTCAGGAATCGGATGCTTTGGTTGATAACGTATCGTCGGTTGACGATGACGATATCATAGATTTTTAAGAGAGGGAGGGATTTTTGATGAAAGGTCTTAGATTGCTTTTTACAATAATTAAGCGTTCTGATATCAAGGAATATCATAAGTTTTTTGAGAAAAATAACATCTCAGTAATTTACGATACTCTGGCAAACGGTACGGCACATGAAAAAACGCTTTCAGTGCTTGGACTTGAAAAAAATGAAAAAGCGATTCTCATATCGCTGATAACGCCTGCCTCTCTTAAAAAAATATTGCGAGGCTTGGCGCTTGAAATGAAAATAGATCTGCCCGACAGAGGAATTGCTGTGGCTGTTCCGCTGTCAAGCATAGGAGGCGCGAAAACACTTGAATATTTCAGCGCAGGGCAGGAGACAGAAGAGTCCCAAAAGAATGGGATGATTTCCGATAAGGAGGAAGAAAATATGGTTGCCGAAAAAGAGCTTATAGTTGCGATATATGAAAAAGGATATACCGATATGGTTATGGATGCGGCTCGTGAAGCCGGAGCGGGTGGTGGAACTACCATTCGTGCAAAGGGTACGAGCGCAGGCGCGCAAAAATTCTTCGGGCTTTCTTTGGCTGATGAGAAGGAAATGCTCTTTATAGTTGCGCAAACCTCCAAAAAGAAGGATATTATGAAGGCCATAATGCAGAAGTCCGGCATTGAGAGCAAGGCACACGCTCTTGTGTTTGCGCTTCCCGTTACCGAATCTGCAGGATTCCGCTTTACCGATGAGGTAGTGAAGGACGATGAATAAGCTTGAGAGCTTTGATAAAAAGCGAATAGCCTTTATAGGTAATAGCTTCACCTTTTTTGGTAAATGCGTAAATCCAAGTAGATTTGATAAAGAGGATGACGGATATTTTTACCGTTTGTCACGCTCCTTCGGAGATGACGTTACGGTTACTAATTTTACGTGGGGCGGAGCAAGCTTTCTGCATAAGGGGGATTCCTTTGCAGATAGAGCTCTTTATGAGAAGCTAAAGGAGCTTCACCCTGCGTATTATAATAATCCTCAAGGGTTGCCGATTGACGATTTTTACCGTCAGGATGCGGTTGTTTTGCAACAATCGGGCGATCGAATAGAGCAAACTTATGAGGATGCAAGGCTTATTATGGAGCTTTTTGCGCCGGGTACAAGATTTGGCTTTTATATTACTACCTATGATGCGTTTCATAATTTCGAGCCTTCATTTGAAGCTGCAAGAAAGATAAAAGAAGCAGGCGGTGTTTACATTCCGCTTGGACATTTGGTCGATGATATAATAAATGGAAGATGCGCAGACTCGCTTTGTGAGGAGTATGATAAAAATTCCTTTGTGGTGTGCCGTGAGCACGATAAATTTCATCCGAATACCTTGACGGGATATTTGACAGCGCTTTGCGTATATTATGCGTTTTCGGGCAGAGAACTCTCGAATGCCGATCATTCCTTTGTTGAACCGATGAATGCTGATGAATTTTATACTCTTGGTCAGACTAATCATGGGGATATTATTTCGGATGAAAACGAGATGCGCTTGCTTGCCTTGCAGGTAGAGGCGTACTGTAAAAAATATAATGAAGTGCAGTAAAGGATATTAAGTTTTGAAAAGTAATAAGCTTGGAGTATATTTGCATATTCCTTTTTGCATAAAAAAGTGTAATTATTGCGATTTTTGCTCGTTTCCAAATAGGCTTGATGAGATTGATCTTTATGTAGAGGAGCTTGCAAGGCGGATAAAAGCCTTTTCTCAAAATCACGGCAAACGAGTGGTTCAGACCGTGTATTTTGGCGGCGGAACGCCTACTCTTATGAGTCCTCACGCTTTTTCTTTGATAATGGAGGCTTTGCGTGAATCGTTTTGCATTGATGAAAATGCGGAGATAAGCGTTGAGTGTAATCCTGCGACAATAGATAAGCGAGGGCTGTTGCAACTGCGTAATCTCGGGATAAACAGACTTAGCATAGGGTTGCAGAGCACGGATGATGAGGAGCTGGCGCTTCTGGGCAGGATACATACCTATAAGGATTTTATTGACACCTATCGTGATGCAAGAGAGGTCGGTTTTGATAATATAAGCGTTGATTTGATGTATGGAATTCCAAATCAGACGCCAGAGAGCTTTGAGCGAACGCTTGAGAACGTAGTGAAACTTTCACCGGAGCATATCTCGGCGTATGGTCTTAAAATCGAGAAAAATACAGAGTTTTACCGAAACTTTGACGCATATACCTTTCTCGATGCCGATGCGCAAGCGGAGCTTTACGAGCTTTGCTGCGACTACCTTTTAAAGAATGGATATTCGAGATATGAGATAAGCAATTTTTCAAAGGTGGGAAAGGAATCTAAGCATAATTTGAAATATTGGCTGTTGGATGATTATATAGGCTTTGGAGTTGCGGCGCATTCCTGCTTTGAGGGCGAAAGATTCGGTAATTCGGGTGATTATAAGGCTTTTTTGCGTGGTGAGAATATATGCAATCAGCGGCAGATTGTTTCGGAGAGCGAGCTTGTTTCTGAATACGTTATGCTTGGCTTGAGGCTTGATCGTGGTATTAACCTCTCGGAATTTAAGAGCTTTTCGGGAATTGACTTTAGATCTGCATATCCTTGTGTCGATAGGTTTGTAAAGATGGGCTTTATGCGAGAGAGCGACGGTCGGATAGCTTTTACTACGAAGGGTTTTTTGGTGAGTAACACGATACTTTCTGAAATGCTCGATTTTTGATATCGATTTTTATGAAAGCTGTTGACTTTTTCATTTTTATGAGATAAAATAATTTTAGTAAATAATAAATAATTTTATAAGGAGATAAATAAAATGGATAACGAAAAGATGAACAACACAGAGAACAATGAGGGCGAAAATTTCATAATGCTCACCGACGAGAACGGTCTTGAGGTGGAGTTTGAGATAATTGCCGATTATGAAAAGGACGGAAACAGATATTTTGCTATGTTCCCGCCGGAAGATGAGAATGATGATGATAAGGATCTTATCGAGTATGTTATTCTTAAGCTCGTTAAGGACGAGGCAACCGGCGAGGAGTTCTTTGAGAGCATCGATGATGATGATGAGTTCGATGACGTAGCTGATTACTTCGACGATCTTTTCTCGGCAGAGGTTGATTACGACGATAATTGATTTTTAGGAATAAATCATTGCGTATCAGCTTAAAATAGTTATGTAATAAAAAATCCTGCTTAGTTCGTGATAATCGTTCACAGGAGCTACACTACGTTAAAGGAGTCCGAAATAGAGTTCGATCGTGGTTTGCAGACCTCCTCCTATTCGTCTGATTGACTTGTCTCACACGTATAGGGGACGTTGGGAGCAGTAAAGCGTGAGATAGGACACCACCTTGGTTTTCAGGGTCTCTCTATATGGTTACACGGCTCGGCGGGAGAGGACAGAGATTTTAAAGGATTTTTATGGAATTGATTTTGAGATCGGCGCAGGACAGTGATTTGTCCTGCATTTTAAAAATGTATAAGGATGCTCTCTCTTATGAGGGTTGCGTGTGGGATGAGGAATATCCTAATGAGGAGATACTTGCGGATGATTTTAAGAGCGGATCTCTTTACATAGCTGTGTCGAAAAATAAAACTATAGGTGCGATATCTGCTATTATTGATGGTGATTTGGATAAAATCGAGTGTTGGAAAATACAATCCTCGAATCCGATAAGCTTTGCGCGTGTAGTAGTTGCAAAAGAGTTTTTGGGGCAGGGATATGGCACAAAAATGGTCGAGGAACTTTTGAGAATTTTGTCGGATAAGGGTCATGATGCAGTTAGAATTCTTGTATCGCCTCTTAATCAATCGGCGATGGCTATTTATAGAAAGCTTGGCTTTGATTTTTTGTGCGTTGAAAACGTCCACGAGATGGATTTTTGGGTTTGTGAGAGAAAACTTTAAAGTGATTTTGTTGTAATTTTTGACACGATATGGTTAAAAATCGTTCTTGCAAAACAAGAATAAAATTGAAATTAATTGTAATTTTCAAAACAAAAATCGGTTCGACTTTTATCGAACCGATTTTTGTTTTATGCGAATATTATATCAACTAAGAATATCTTAAGACCTAAGAATATGAGAACACATCCACCAAGAATTCCTGCTTTTCCGGCAAGCCTTGTTCCAACTCGCTGTCCGAGCTTTACTCCGGATAGACATATAATAAATGTAACTATTGCGATTATTGCAACGGCTAAAAGTACGTATCCGTACTGTCTGATAGTGTAATCACGCGCAAGATCTATTCCTGCGGTGAGAGCATCGATAGAGGTAGCAATAGCTTGAATTATAAGTGCTATAAAGGTAAGCGGTTTTGCATTCGTTTCTTCCTCAGCCCCCGATCTTATTGCATCGATGAGCATCTTTGCACCGATAAAGCAGAGGAGGATAAATGCGATCCAAGGGATGAACGGTTCAAATTTATTGAAAATAGCTGTAAATCCAGATATTGCAACCCAACCAATGAGAGGCATTATAGCCTGGAAAATTGCAAATATGGAGGCAATTCCAAGCGCTTTTTTAATTCTCATTTTAGGATCTCCAAGACCGTTTGCCAAAGATACCGAAAATGCATCCATAGCAAGTCCTATACCAAGCAGAAGACTGCTGAAGATCAGATTAAACCAATTCATTTAGATGTTTTCTCCTAAATTTTAAAAATTAAAGCACGTTGAAGTGTTTTAAACAACGAGTTTATTATATCATTTATAAAATAGTTTGTCAATTGGTAAAGCAAAAGATAAACCACTAAGCGGTGCTGTCGAATTTGGATTTATGTAAAATTACTTGTTTTTTTCAAAAAAAATCATTTTTTTTGAGCAAAATGTTGCATTTTTTTCAAAAAAAAGCAAAAAACGTATTGCAATTTTGATGGAAGTGTGATATACTTTATCTGTAATTACTATTTGGGTGATTTATACCTTATTTTAAGAGTCCCCAAAGTTTGCGATTTGATGATGGAGGTGGTCCCATTGGCAGACGAGAAAAAGTTAGCAGATAATGCTAAAAAGTCTAAAGAGACGCCAAAAAAAGATTCTAAAAAAACAGCGTTTTTACACGTTCAAAAAATATTCTGGGTCGCGATAGCAATTCTTGTGTTTCTATTGATATTATCGCTGGTTATTCTTTCTACGCTTTGGTATGAATATGCACAAGTTACAGATGATGGAAGAACGATAAAAATCGTTTCGGACGAGGTTAGAAATTTTGATATCTTTTCTGCGGAATATGAAGATGAATCCGGATTTAAACTTATGGCAAGTAACAATGGAGATTTGATCATAGGTCCCGGAGCCAGCACAGAATATGATATAAGAATTAAGAATGATGATGATGTAGCTTTGGATTATACTTTCAAGCCTGTTGTTGATATCGTTGTTCCCGAGGGGCAGAAGCTTCCTCTTCGAATGAAGCTCATTTCTCATGAAGGTGAGTATTTGATAGGAGATAAGAAAACTTGGGGAACTTTTGAGGATTTTGCAAATCTTACAAATTACAAGGCAACAATTCCTGAGGGAGAGGTTCATAAGTATACTTTGGAGTGGGAATGGCCATATGACGAGGATGACGAGAGAGATACGATCTTCGGAAATATGCCGGAAGGAGAGGTTTCGGTTTCTGTTGGAATGAATCTACATGCCGAGACAAATCTCTCTGCTGCTGCAAATGGAACTTGGCTTGATTACGGTGTGGAGCGATTCCTCATTTTGATGATATTCTTCATACTGTTGTTGATAGCAATAATTCTGTTGATAATTTCTATTATCAGACGTCAGGCGGTAGAGCCTCAGGTAGTTTACGTACCTGCTCCCGAACCTGCACCTGCACCGCCTACTCCCAAGCCGGAGCCTAAGCCGTATGTACCGGCTCCTATAGTTAATAAGAAGAAGGCTAAGGGATTTGTAGGTAAGATGGAATTTGTAAATATCGATACTCTCGTTGAAGAATTTAATTCGGGAGATACGATAACCTTAAGTATTCTCAAGGCTAAGGGATTGGTTGATCCTAAGGCAACTCAGGTTAAGATCCTTGCAAGAGGAGATGCAAAGCTTACTAAGATATTCCATATTGAAACGCAGGGTATTTCTGCACAGGCAAGAAAGACTATTATTGAAGCAGGTGGAACTGTAAAGATCATTGACGGTTGATTTCTTCAGACTGATTAAAAAACAAAAAAAGAGTCGCTTTCATTACCGATAAAACGGTAGTGAAAGCGACTTTTGATTTTGAACTTTAAAAATTATTTGTTTTCAGATAAAAATGTCATAATATTATTTTCGCTACGGTTGTAGTAATCGAAAAGCTCTTTGTATTGAGAATAAATTTTTTCATATTCTGTGTTGTTAGTTGCGATAGGGTAGTACGATTTTGCAATTTTTGAAGCCATTTTGTTTGATGCATCAATTATATTTGGATAGATTCCTGCGGCAACGGAGCCTTTTATAGCGCTTCCCAAGGCTGCCGCTTGTTTTGATTCAAGACAGAATATCGGAAGATCTAATACGTCGGAAAGGATCTGCATAAGCATAGGATTCTTGAGAGCGATGCCTCCGCTTGCATATATTTCTGAAAATTCAACGCTTTGCTCCTTTAGTGAATCGATAATGCGTCGTATTCCAAAGGCGGTGGATTCGATAAGCGCTCTGTAGATATCCTCGGGGGTAGTGGAGAGCTTAAATCCTATTATTGTACCCGAGAGAGCGTTGCTGAGCTTCATAGAACGGCAACCGTTCCACCAATCAAGAGCAAGAAGTCCGTGCTCTCCGATGTGTTGTTTTGCAGCCAAAGAGCGCAGATATTCGTGCTCGTTGAGCCCGAGGGCTTTAGCCTTTGCCGTGTAACTTTCAGGTAAGCAGTTCTTTATAAACCATTCAAAAAGATCGCCCATGGCGGCAAGCCCTGCCTCAATCGTTGCCATTTTTTCAGCTACAGTCTCATAAGAATATGCAAGCAGATCCTGCATTATCTCGCCAGAAGAATAGACTGCCTCAAAAACCGCAGACGTTCCGAGAACAAGCACGGCGCGCCCTGTCTTAATCCCCGATGCAATGATAGCGCAATAAGCATCGATTGTCGGTAGAGCTATCGGAACGCCCTCACAAAGGCCTGTTTTTTCTGCCCATTTTCGGCAAAGAGTGCCTGCTGTGTGATCTATCGGTGTGAGTGCGGCTACGGTTTTTTCTTCGTATGCGCCGCCAAAATCCTTGTCAAGACATTCGAGGAATTCGCGTGAGGGATACTCATCTTTTACGTAGTGCTGTTTTGCAGAGAATGCTCGGCTGTGCACTGTTGCATTATTTGAGAGCAGAGCGGCAATAAAATCTCCGCCTTGCATAAATTTATACGTATCGTCATAAAGATTGCGTGCCTCAGAGAAGATCTCTAAGAGCTTTGGGAGCATAAATTCGCTTGTTATAGTGTTTCCCGTAACCGATAAAAATTTTTCGTTTCGAGCTTTTGCACACTCGAAGACAGCTTTTGCGTACTCTTCTTTTGCATGGTGCTTCCAAAGCTTAGCGTATGCGTGAGGTTCGTTCTTGTATTTGT
The DNA here is from genome assembly GCA_045633925.1 of Eubacteriales bacterium. GTDB lineage: Bacteria > Bacillota > Clostridia > Oscillospirales > CAG-272 > HGM12713. Next base: position 35,907 of record JAZQZG010000012.1, on the reverse strand, counting down.
CGAGCAGACACAAGGGGCAGAGCGTATCATCTACGGGAAGTATCGTGCAGTCGGTAAAATCTATACCAATGCCAACTACGGTATCCGCCGCTATTTTGTTCTTTTTAAGTACGTCGGGTATCAAAAATTCAAGAGCGTCGATATAGTCCTGCGGATGCTGAAGTGCGTATCCGGAGGGCAGAGCTTTTCCGTTCACGTCATTCATTATAGCGTGGGGATAAAGGAATACACTCTCGTGAGATAGGACTTCACCGCTGTTCGCATCGGCTAAAATTGCACGAGCCGAGAGGGTACCGAAGTCAAGCCCCAACGAATATATTTTTTTGTCCATGTTGATTTGATCCTTTTTATTTTCCTTATAATATGATTATATATTATTATTTTTTACTTGTCAAGTAAAAAAGCACTTGGCTTTTTGTTTGTTTCGTGGTATAATAAAACTGTTGGATTCAAGGCAAAGCTTTATGAGTGAGCTTTGTGGATTTGATTCAATTAAACGTTTTTATGTGGGGTTTTGTATCAATGGTTTCGCGTGTGTATAATGCGGTATATTCTAAAGAAGAAGTAATGGCAAAAAAATTTATTTTTTCGTCGGCGATGATATCTTTTAGCACAAACAACGTCGTTTGCGTAATGAATGCGCAAAAGAATAGACCGATAGAGCTTTCTGAATTTAATGATGAGCAAATTGAGGAGATCAAGGGCTATTTAAGAGAATATGCAGAGCTTCCGTACGTTGTAGAGGCAAGCGAAACAGTGTATGTTATAATTCCTTCAATATATCCTACGTCTATGATGAGTCTTGTTTTGAGAATGGAAGACTCTGTGGCAGACTTCTTGAGATTGGCAAAGGAGAGGGAGGATCTTTTTGTTTTCTCTCCAAATATTTCTTCTCAAGCATCAAGAATGAGCGCAAGACTTGAGGCAAAGAAAAAGGATTTTTTGGATTTTTGTAACTCGATAGAAAATGCTTTTTTGCGTATGGAGAGGCATAATCTCACGTTTTTGGAAAACGAGCTGAGAGATGGATATTGCGAGGAGATCTTATTCCTGTCAAACTTTTTTGCAGTTCCGATTGAGGAGCTGATAGTGAATGATGCGGAGGACGGAATTCCGACAAATTCCAATTTTGCGCTTTCGGTTGCTTTCTGTTCGTGCATTATGATGCTTGCAAGAAATATGGCGTATGACAGAGCAATAAAAATAGAGCTTGATTTTTCTGCGGGTGCGCTGAAGATAAAGATCTCGTTTAAGACTGATAGGAAGATTGACAGTATAAAGGAGCTGTCTCTTTGGGAAAGCCTTGCAACCGACAGAAGAATGCTATTTGAACGTGGCGATGAGGATGGAAGTGTTTATGTAAATTTCCGCCCATACGTTATTGATCTTTCTTATTTCGGTATGAAGCAAAAGCCGAATATTTTTGAATAAAAAAAGAGACCGCTCGACGATATTATATATTCTTAAGAGAACTAAATTGTAGTGCAAATAAGAATATTATAAGATCGAGCGGTCTTTTTTTGAGATTTACGCCTCTGCAAAATTTGACTTGTCTACTCCGCAGAGCAAGCACTCAAAATCATCGGGGAGGTCTTCAAATTTTGTTCCTGCGGCGATTCCTTTTTCGGGGCATCCTACTGCCTCATCGTATTCCCAACCGCATATTTCGCATACGTATTTTTTCATAACAGTTTCCTTTCCTTGGTTTGTTTATATTTATAAATCGAGACAAACGTTGTTTTCACAGTGTCCGTTCTCGAAATATTCAACTACGTTTTTTATAGTGGTTTCGGCTATATTTGCAAGAGCTTCGCTCGTCAAAAAAGCCTGATGCGAGGAGACGATAACGTTTGGCATCGAGATCAGCCTTGCAAGAGTATCGTCCTCTAAGATATGCCCTGAGTTATCCTCAAAGAATATTTCAGATTCCTCTTCGTACACGTCAAGGCAGGCAGCTCCTACCTTTCTTGCTTTTATTCCTTCAAGAAGCGCATCGGAATCAACCAGAACTCCGCGCGAGGTGTTTACAAGTATAAATCCATTCTTGCATTTTTCGATGGCGGAACTGTCGATTATATGATAGCTTTCCTCGGTAAGCGGGCAGTGCAAGGAAATTATATCGCTTTGCGTTAAAAGCGTATTGAGGGAAACGTATCTAGTTTGTTCGTCCTCAATTTCATAGGAGGGGTATTTGTCATAGGCAAGAACCTTCATCCCAAAGCCCTTGCAGATGTTTATAAATACCTTGCCGATGCGTCCTGTTCCAATAACACCTACGGTTTTGCCGAAAAGATCAAATCCCGTGAGCCCTGAAAGGCTGAAATTGAAATCCTTTGAGCGGATATAAGCCTTGTGGGTGCGACGAATTGATGTGAGAAGAAGCGCCATTGCGTGCTCAGCCACGGCATAGGGCGAATAGGTGGGAACACGCACAACGCAGAGTTTATTCTTGGCGTAGCGCACGTCTACGTTGTTAAATCCTGCGCATCTGAGCGCAATAAGCTTTACTCCAAGCTCCTGTAATATATCTATCACGGAGGCATTTACTGTATCGTTGACAAACACACAGACGGCATCAGCTCCTGCCGCAAGAGATGCGGTATCCTCGTTGAGCTTGGTCTCATAATATTTTATTTTTATGCCGTGAGAGTCTGCAAATTTATCAAAAGCAGGTCTATCGTAGGCTTTAGCATCAAAAAAAGCTATTTTCATTAATATGTCCTTTCGTTTCACGTTTGAATATAAAAGGTTTTATGTCTTAGTTTCTTGACAAGACATTAATAGTATAGTATAATTTAATAAAAATATCAAGTATTATATGAATTTATTTAATTTAAGGGAGGAAAAAATGTCGATTTTTGAAAATGTAAAGAAAAATTTTGGTTTTGGTTGTATGAGATTGCCTATGAAGGGTGAGGAGATAGATTACGTTGAGTTTTCAAAAATGATAGACACCTTTATGGATGCGGGATTTAATTACTTTGATACCGCTCACGGATACCATAATGGACTTAGCGAAATCGCTTTGCGTGAGTGCCTCACTTCTCGTTATCCAAGAGAGAGCTACATTCTGGTCAATAAGCTTTCCTCAAGCTATTTTAAGACTGAGGAGGAGATAAGACCTTATTTTGAAAAGCAGCTCGTGGATTGCGGAGTTGACTATTTTGATTTTTATCTTATGCACGCTCAGGATAAAAATCTTTTTGAAAAGTATAAAAAGTGCAGAGCCTACGAGACAGCTCTTGAGCTTCTTGAGGAGGGAAAGATAAAGCATTTTGGACTCTCCTTCCACGATAAGGCTGAGGTGCTTGAGGAGATACTTGAGGCGTATCCGCAGATAGAGGTAGTTCAGATACAGTTTAACTACGTTGACTATGAGGATGCATCTGTTCAGTCAAGAAAGGTGTATGAGGTCTGCAGAAAATTCGGCAAGCCGATAATTGTTATGGAGCCTGTAAAGGGTGGGTCTCTTGTAAATCTTCCCGAGCCTGCAAAGGCTGTGTTTGATGAGCTTCAGGGCGGATCCTACGCAAGTTATGCTATACGCTTTGCCGCAAGCTTTGATGGCATATTTATGGTTCTCTCGGGCATGGGAAATATGGACATGATGAAGGATAATCTCAGCTACATGACCGATTTCAAGCCTCTTGACGAAAAGGAGCTTGAAGCGGTATGGCGAGTTTGCAATATTTTCCGCAATCAAGGACGTATATCCTGCACAGCGTGCAAATATTGTATGGAGGTTTGCCCTACGCAGATTCCGATTCCTACTTTGTTTGCTTGCATGAACGATAAGGCGGCATTTAACAATTGGAATTCAAGCTATTATTATAAGATTCATACCAAAAATGCTCCAAAGGCAAGTGATTGCATAAAATGCGGCGCTTGCGAGGAGCTCTGTCCTCAGCATCTTCCCATTCGTGAGCTTCTTGATGAGGTTGCAAGGGAGTTTGAAAAATGATAAGTAAGGCTAAAGAAATTTTAGTCGAAAACGGTTGTACCTGTGTTGTAATAAAGGGTGATTTTTGTTATGAGAGCAAGCAGAGAGGCGTAAAGCCTTTGCTTGCTCTTATAGACGGCGAATGCGACGTATGTGGCGGCTTTGCCGCTGATAAGGTTATCGGTAAAGCGGCGGCATTCCTTTATATTCTGCTTGGAGTAAAGGAAATATATGCAGACGTCATAAGCGAGCCTGCTATCGAAACTTTGCGCAAGGGTGGTATTTCCGTTGAGTACAGAGAGCAAGTTCCTATGATAAGAAATCGTGACGGAAGCGGATTTTGTCCGATGGAGCAGGCAACGCTCAAGGTTGAGGATGAGAAAATTGCTCTTGAGGTCATTCGAGAGACCTTGCGAGATTTAACGAAAAACAATTGATTTGAGGAGCGGTATATGGCTGTTTATTATGTCGATTTCTTTGACGGAAACGATGCTTTTGACGGTCTTTCGCCGGAGAGTGCAAGGAGAGATCATTCGCTTATCGACGTAAAGGCGGGGGATAGTATTCTCTTTAAGCGTAATACCGTGTGCCGAGGATACCTTCATACCGTTTCGGGCGATGAGTGTTCTCCCATAAAATACGGAGCGTACGGAGAGGGCGAGAAGCCGATATTCTGCGCATCGGTTGATCTTTCTGAGAAAGATGTGTGGGAGCAAACGGAGATAGAAAACGTATGGCGTTGTAAAAGAGAGATTGACGGCGACGTGGGAAATTTTCTGCTTGACGGAGAGTGCACGGCAACGCTTAGATGGACTCCGGAGGAGCTTTGCGGGCAAGGAGATTTTTTTGATAGTCGGTTTGCAGATGGAGAACAGCGCAGACGGCAGTTTTCGGCTCAAGAGCTGTTGTTTTATTCCAAGGCAAATCCTACGGATATCTATAAGAGCATCGAGTGTATATCCTATGCTAACAGAGTGCTCGGAACTCTTAGGAGCAATATCATAATAGAGGATATTTGCTTTATGAACAGTGGTGTGCACGCTCTTGCCGGTGCCGGAAAGAACGTGATCGTGCGACGCTGCGATTTTAAAAATATCGGTGGATGCGCTTGGAATAGCGATCTTCGAATCCGCTTTGGTAACGCGGTTGAGTTTTGGAACTATGCTGAGAACGTGCTCGTTGAGACTTGTACCTTTAAGAACGTTTACGATTCCTGCGTTACGCATCAGGGAGAGCCGCCCGAGCTTTTGCCGGCTACGAATTTTGTGTGTAAAAATAATAGGTTTGATACATATGGAATGGCGGCGCTTGAGCTTCGAGATATAGTTGCAAAGGGCTTGTATTTTACCGAAAACGTGTGTGAGAATGCAGGGGGCGGATTTGCAATGCTTGGAGAGACTCTACCGAGAAGCTCTGAAATTTGGCCGTTGCCGATGGGACATCACGTTTTTATATGGAGAATGACAGATGAAACGAGTGGCGGATGCGTTCATATTACCGACAATGAATTTTTTGATGCGCCCGAGGGAGCAGCGATATATTCTATCGTATCACAGAGCGCAGAAAATCAGTTTTATATAGATAGAAATTGCTACTTAGGATCGTATAAGCTGATCGCTCGATATAATGGAGAGGATTTTTGTGATTTCGATTCCTATGTAAGAGAGACGGGAAATGATAAAAACGGTAGTTGTAAATAAGAAAAAGGGCTGAATTGTTCAGCCCTTTTTCTTATTTGATTATTATCAATTTTTCTTTTTGAGAATCGATACGTCCTCACGCTTATAGGTCTTTGGAGGAGAGTCGGGAGCGGATACGAGGCGTACCTTGATAGTTCCCTGGAGGGGAGAGGTCTCTGTAACGATTCCAACTCCGTCAACGGTTCTAACTACCGTATCCGTGGGGGGAGTTCTCTTTATCTCGTATTCGTAGGATTCGTGCTCGTATCTAAGACAGCACATAAGACGTCCGCAGATACCCGAAATCTTAGAAGAATTTAAGGAGAGATTCTGCTCCTTTGCCATCTTTATTGATACCTGACCGAAGTCGGTGAGGAATATAGAACAGCAGAGGGGACGGCCACACATACCAAGACCGCCAATCATCTTAGCTTCGTCACGAATTCCTATCTGTCGAAGCTCGATTCTCGTTCTGAATACCGATGCGAGATCCTTTACAAGCTCACGGAAATCAACTCTTCCGGAGGAGGTGAAATAGAACAACAGCTTTGTGTTGTCAAAGGTATACTGAGCATCGATGAGCTTCATATCAAGCTCGTGAGCGATTATCTTCTCATTACATACTCTGAAGGCTGTTTCCTCGTTCTTTTTAATCTCGGCATTGCGCTTGATATCCTCGTTGGTTGCTACTCTGACAATGGGGCGGAGAGGGGGAATTATATCCTTCGCGGAGACTTCGCTGTTACTCATAACGACCTCACCAAATTCAAGTCCGCGAGAGGTCTCTACTATTGCGTGATTTCCAACGTGAAGAGAAAGTCCGTTTGGAGCGAAGTAATAGGTCTTTCCCGATGCCTTAAAGCGGATTCCAACAACTTCAACGGTTGAAGTTGCTTTTTCCTCGGTATCGGAGCTTGATGAGGCTTCGGAGTTTGTGTCTTCGTCTTCAAATCCGTAGAGCTCCTCGTAGGTGAATTCCTGATAATCCTTGTACTTCTCGTATTCGGGGGATGTAGCAAATGATTCAAGCTTTTTTGGAGTGGGCTTTTCAAGTCTATCACCCTTTGGAAATTCTAATTCGATTTTTCCGGCGTTTTGTTGTGCATCTGTGTTTAAAATATCATTTTTAAAATTGGTATCCGTTATCTCAGAGGACTTTTTTGCAGGATTGTTATTATTGTTATTGTTATTGTTATTGTTATTGTTTCCGTTATTATGTTTGTGGCGATTTTTGTTTGGCTTTTGAGGAGCTTTTGCTTGAGAGGGCGCTTGAGGCGCCTCTGCGGAAGGCTTTTGCTGCTGAGGAGCTGTATTTTGAGGCTTAGACTGGTTTTCTTGAGGTCTGTTTTTGTGCTTGTGCCTCTTTGATCTGTTTGCGTTATCACCGTTTCCTGCATTGTTGTTATTTCCAACAGGCTTATCATTCTTTGCAGGCGCAGAGCTGTTTTGTGTGGGCTGTGCCTGAGAATTCTGCTTTTGTTGGTCGTTCGGTGAAATAAAATAGGATTTATGCTTATGCGGCTTGTTTTTGCCGTTGTTTTGATTGCCTTGCGGCTTGTTCTTGTTTTCGTTTTCCATATAATATTCCTCTCGGGTAATTTTTATAAAATACCTGCGTTTATCGAAAGCTTGGTTATTAAAAGCTTTACGTTTGCGTTACATTTGTTTTCCTCGATTGCGACGTTTACATGGTTGTAAAATTCGTAGAGGAAGGACAGCGGACGCTTGTCGGAAAGCTCGATAGCTTCGTTTATGTCACAGAAAAATTCAAGTGTGGCAGAGTCGGTTTTCTTCAAAACGATAAGGTCTCGTATTGCCACAGATAAAAGCGAAAGCTCCTCTGAGAGCGCATCTCGTTTTGTTGAGAATTTTAAGAGAAGGGGAAGGACGTCTCTTGCGGTCTTCTTTTGCATTATTGCAAGGATGGTCTCGTATATCATTTTTCTTCTCTTTAATATCGGTTCTCGGTTTTCCTCGTCAAGATAATATATAGCTTGACCGATTCCTCCGTTTGATGCCTTTAAGATCTCTGCAAATTCTTTTGGCGCAGTCAGCTTCATTTGAGCTGCGCGAGTATCGTTTGCGCAGATGTAGTCGGAGATCTCCTTTTCGCTCAATTTTTGAGTGTGAAGAATCGTTGCGCGGCTTCGTATCGTTTCAAGAAACGACGAGGCGCTGTTGCAAATCAAGAAAAAGTGTACGAATGAGGGTGGCTCCTCAAGCGTCAAAAGCAGAGCGTTTTGCGCCTGTTCAGTCATTGTGTCCGCCTCTTCTATGATGTAAAATTTGTCCTCAAGATCGTTTGGTATAACGTATACGTCTTCTTTGATAAAGCGGGATACGTCAACGCCGACCGATGCTTTTTCTTCTTCTTTGATGAAGATAACGTCGGTTGATTTTCGCTCCATTATCTTTTTGCAGGAATTACAGCAAAGACAAGGGAGAGAGGAGGACGTTGTTGATTTGTTTTCGCAAGCGGTAGCCGCAGCGCACAAAAGCGCGATGCTTTTTCTTCCGCTTCCGGTCTCACCCTCGATTATATATGCGTGAGAGAGAGAGGAGGATATGACGTCACTGATAAGACGGTCGCAAAGGGTTTTATTTCCTACTATGCCCGGCATTGAACGATTCATAGACATCCTCCTTTTGAATAGCGTAGCTTGGATATACAAACTCATTTTATATTATACCAAAAATTTGCTGATGTGTCAAGCAAAAAATAAAGAGTCGGAGCGCTGAAAGATATTGAGTGTGTTTATAAAAGGGTGTTTTTTTGAGTTGGAGATTTTCGGTTATAGAATGGATAGAAGATGTCATACGTTATTCTGTAAAAAAATAAAAAAGATAATTTATCTAAAATGCCTAAAAATGGAAAAGCTTATTGATTTTAGAGCTTTTGTGTGATAAAATTATTTTGTGGACTTTTTTATTTATATTTCATTGAATAAATAAAATAATAAGGGTGCAATTTTATGAAAAAGAAAATTTTATTTATCGTGTGTTTGATTTTGACTATATCTATTTTGCTGGGTTCTGTGGGATGTAGTGAATCAAACGATGAGACGTCCTTGGATATTGATACAGGTGAGAGCGACTCGAGCTTGGAATCGAATATAGACAGTGAAGATAACGGAAGCTTAGAGATCGACAGTTCGGAAAGCAATGCAGAGAGTGAAAGCAACGTTGACAGCGAGAGTGTTGCTGAAAGTGAGAGCAATACAGAAAGCGAGATTATAAGCGAGAGCAACGTTGTGAGTGAGAGCAATACCGCAAGCGAAACTGATAAGCAAACCGAAGAAGAGCAAACACAGACCGAAACAGAAAAAATTATTGAAACGGGGAAAAAGATGGATATGCCGATGACACCTGGCCAGACAAAAACAGATGAAATACTTACAGAAAAGGTTTATGATTTTTCTAAATTGAGCAATTGCTTTAGATTTGTAGGACGTGTTAAAAATACGTCGACGGGTCTTATATTCGATCACGCCGCATCCGCTATTGAATTTCAAGGATTTATGACAGGTGACGTGGTTCTTATGGTAACCTCCAATAAAGAATCCTACTTTACCGTTTATATTGACGGTGTTCGCTCTGAAACGAGATTTATGGTTAGCGGAACTAAATTGCTGACTGTAGCTTCCTTTGAGGGTAACTATTTCCATACTGTTCGTATAGTGAGACAAAGCGAGGTAGCGTGGTCGCAGTCCTTGATAAGAAATTTAAGGATTACAGGATATTTATATGAGGCACCGGAGGATAGACCTCTTTATTTGGAGTTCTATGGAGACAGCCTTACGTCTGCCTTCGGAAATATAGGTAGCCCTTCTGATCCTGCGCCGCACGACGTTCCAAAATATCAGGATGCTACACAGTCATATGCATATCTCACAACAGAGGCATTGGGTGCGGATTGCTCGATACTTGCAATGAGTGGAGTAGGTCTTGCAACAGGGCACTATGATAGGCATTTCTTGCATTATTTCTCGCAGTTCTGTCATAAGAGAGGCAACTCTCCGTTTGAATTCGAGAATGCGCGCGTCCCCGATATTGCCGTTGTACGTCTTGGAGCAAACGATTTCTCGGTAGGATGTACGAGAGAGCAATACGTATCAAGAGCGAAGGAGCTTATAGATTATATAAGAAATGGATACAAAAAGGACGTTCCGATAATTTGGATGTACGGCTCACGCGGCGGAGACTTTAACAGCTGGTTGAAGGAGCTCTCTGATTTTTACGGCGGTGAGGAAGGCGGATTCTACCTTCTTGAGCTAGGCTGGAGAGATCACGGTGTTGGAGCAGGCGGACATCCGAGTGTTGCGTCACATGAGGCAAATGCCGAGACGTTGCTCAAGTTTATAGAAGATAAAAAAATTTTAAAATAAGATAATACGCGCAAAAAAATGACAAGCCTCGGCTTGTCATTTTTTGGTTTGACGTGGAATAGAATGCAGTTAATACAAAGCCGTTTGAATAGATAATTTTTTTGAAAATATTGATTTATTTTTTATTTTGTGATACAATAATGTGGATAGTTTGAAATACAAAAACAGTATTATTAAATTTACATATTCAAAATGACAGCTTTGATTTTTTGTAGCCGTCATTTTTTAAATAGAGGTTAAGAATGTATAGAATCGTTGATAAAAAATTACTCAATTCGTCTGTGGTACAGCTTTTGATCGAAGCACCGCTCGTTGCAAAAAAGGCGCGTCCCGGACAATTTATTATTCTTCGTGTTGACGATGAGGGCGAGCGCATTCCGCTCACTGTCGCAGGCGTTGATAAGGAGAATGGAACAGTAAAGGTAATTTATCAAATAGTAGGCGCTACAACGGAGAAGCTTGCTCGCAAGGGAGCAGGGGATTATCTTCGTGATTTTGTTGGCCCTCTTGGTATGGCGACTCACCTTGACGGACTCAAAAAGGTGTGTATCGTTGGCGGAGGTGTTGGCTGCGCTATAGCTATGCCCATAGCAGAGGCTCTTTGTGAGATGGGAGCAGACGTTACGAGTATTATCGGCTTTAGAAATAAAGACCTGCTTATTCTTGAGGATGAATTTAAGTCCTATTCCAATAGACTTTACGTTATGACGGATGACGGTTCATACGGAGACAAGGGAAACGTTACGACCTGTCTTTCTAAAATTCTTGAGTCGGGCGAGACCTTTGATATGATAATTACGATAGGTCCGCTCATTATGATGAAATACGTGGTTGAAGCGGTGAGACCCTACGGAATTCCGATAACCGCTTCGATGAACCCTATAATGATAGACGGAACCGGAATGTGCGGAGGATGCAGATTGACTCTTAACGTGGACGGCAAGAAGATTATAAAGTTTGCGTGTGTTGACGGTCCTGATTTCAATGGCTATGAGATTGACTTCGATGAGGCTATCTCACGCGGAAGAATGTACGGACTTTTTGAACGTCACAAGCACGAGGAAACCTGCAACCTTTTTGCAAAGGAGACAAGGTAGTATGGCAAAGGCAAATATGAGCCTCACAAGAAACGCAATGCCAATGCAGAGCGTGAGTGAGAGAATAAATAATTTTGAAGAGGTTGCGCTTGGATATACCGAGGAGCAGGCGATCGACGAGGCAAACAGATGCTTGAATTGCAAAAATAAGCCTTGTGTTGACGGCTGTCCCGTTAAGATCCACATTCCTGAATTTATTGAGAAAATAAAGGAGGGAGATTTTGAGGGCGCATATCAAATAATAAGTAAATCATCCTCGCTTCCTGCAGTTTGCGGTAGAGTTTGTCCGCAGGAGGTTCAGTGCGAGGCTAAGTGCGTGAGAGGAATTAAGGGCGAAAGCGTTGGAATCGGACGTCTTGAGCGATTTGTTGCCGATTGGCATAATACCTTTTGCGATGAGGATCCTATTCGTCCCGAGAGTAACGGACACAAGGTTGCTATAGTTGGTTCCGGCCCGTCCGGACTTACCTGCGCCGGCGATCTTGCGAGAAAGGGATATCAGGTAACTATCTTTGAGGCTCTGCATATGGTTGGAGGAGTTCTCGTTTACGGAATTCCCGAATTCCGTCTGCCAAAGAAGGTTGTTGCAAAGGAAATAGATACCTTGAAAAAGCTTGGAGTTGAGATAGAGCCGAATATCGTTATCGGAAAAACTCTCACCGTAGATGAGCTTTTTGAGCAGGGATATGAGGCTGTATTCGTAGGCTCGGGAGCGGGACTTCCCAAGTTTATGGGCATTCCCGGAGAGGCTCTTTGCGGAGTGTATTCGGCAAACGAATTCTTGACGAGAAGCAATTTGATGAAGTCTTATCTTAAGAATCCCGAAACACCTATTATGAAGAGCGGAAGAGTTGCCGTTGTTGGTGGCGGAAACGTTGCTATGGATGCGGCAAGAACGGCTCTGCGCCTTGGAGCTGAGAAGGTATACGTAGTATACCGTCGTTCCATGGAGGAGCTTCCCGCAAGACGTGAGGAGGTCGAGCACGCAGAGGAGGAGGGCGTAGAGTTTTGTCTGCTTTCAAATCCAGTGGAGATTCTTGGATATAAGAATCCCGATGATGCAAAAGACCCCAAAAACGGCTTCGTTACGGGTATGAAATGCGTTAGAATGGAGCTCGGAGAGCCCGATGAGCGTGGAAGACGCTCACCGAAGGTTATCGAGAACAGCGAGTTTGTAATCGACGTTGATATCGTGATTATGTCAATAGGAACCTCTCCAAATCCGCTTATAAAGTCGACCACGGAGGGGCTTGATGTCAATAACCGAGGATGCATTATCGTAAATGAGGACGGTCTTACCTCGCGTGAGATGGTTTACGCAGGCGGCGATGCGGTTACGGGAGCGGCAACCGTTATCTCGGCAATGGGAGCAGGAAAGATCTCTGCTAAGGCTATTGACGATGCGATTTTTAGAAAGAAATAAAAAACCGAATTGACTAAATTTGTTAATTTAACGTTTTATTGAGATGTTAAGCTTTTTGAAGGAGTCTTTATGAAGAAAATTTTTACAGCGGTTGTCATTTTGTTGGCGTTACTTTGCTTGATTTCGTGTAGCGAAAAAGAAACGATAGATTGTCCCGAGTGTGATTGTGAAAATTCAAAGGGTGATAGATACTGCGCCGATTGTGGAGCAAAGCTCTCTTCCTCTAAGAATGATAAGCAAGAAGATGATGAAAATGAAAGCCAAGATAAATCTTCATCCGATGTCGATTTGAGTGAGGATTCTGACGATGAATTTTTAAAAGATAGCACGTCGGATGAGAATAGCGATTTAGGTATAGACGGAGCAGATGCAACAGCAGACGCTATGCAGAAATTACCCGCAAAGCTTAGAATTGGGATTGTGACGGATTATGAACCTTTTTGCTATACCGATGATAGCGGGGAATTGATTGGCTTTGATAAAGAGTATATTTTTGAGATAGCAAAAGCTTTAGGGTATAAAACAGAGGAGATCGAGTTTATAAAGGTTGATATGTTTGACGAGCTTTTTGTTGGACTTGGTTCAAATGATTATGATTTGATTATATCCGGTATTGTAGAAAATGATGCTCGGAATGAAGAGTACCTTGTGAGTGATTCTTACGTCACCTATACGGGCACAATCGTTGATGATAGTGGTATAGAGGAGCCTTTTTCGGAAGATTACGTTATTTACGGAAAAGGAAACGAATATTTAATTGAGCAGGTGAATTTAGCTATTCAAACGTTGAAGAGCAGAGGAATACCCGATAGCTTGATTGAAAAATGGCTTAAAAATTGAATAATTTAAATAAAGATAAGGCAGTACGCTTACGCGTACCGCCTTGTTTTTGTTTATTAAAGATAAGAAATTAAAATAGAGTATTTATAATACATATAAAAATCTAGTGTTCATAACTAAAATTCGTTATGAACACTAGATTCGGTGGCCCCGGGATTTGAACCCGTATGAATTGTTTTAATGGAATCTGATGCTACCTCGTCACTTTTTGGAAAGGTTAACCTTTTCCCTCCGGTTCATAAGTAGGCACGATAATTTCTCCTGTGAAAGCATCTATTTCTATCGTTTCAAGTGTAGAATAATGCGATTCCTCCACCAACCATGCTAAAGCAATACAGTAATTTTCGTTATCGTTATTTTTCGGAAGTATCGCATACGAAAATCCTGTTTCGCTGTCTTTATCACCGGCTTTAATATTATAACAGCCGTACCAATATTCAGCCGCAATTTCCAATGCTTTTTCCAAAGAAATCGTCTTTTGCCAAGATGTTTCAAGCGGTGAAAACTCAACTTTGGTTTTAGGGTTATCTTCAATATATTTTAGCAATTCTTCTTCGGTGACTTGTTTATCAGCAATATAATACTCTGCGTTGGGCTCTCCGTCGTTGACGATGCGGTATATCTTTCTTGCTTTTAATTCTGCACCTTCAAAATAGATTTGGCTTTCACCGTATTCAAAATTTTGTCCCGTGTGATTCCAAGAGTATGACCCGTCGGTATTGAGATAATATATATTTCTGAAAGTAAAACCATAAACGTATACGGTTTCTTGGTAATATCGCAATATAAGCGTGTCGCCGCAATCAATAACAAGCTCTTTTATGCTGTCATTATCCATATCTGTGTAAGCGTATTTTAATTTTGCACAATCGGAAAGGAGTATTCCGTTGTATGGTGTTTTGCAATCTTTTAAATAGTTGTATTTTTTAATATCCGTTTCATACACCTTGGTTTCATTTTTCAAAACCGATTCGTATGCTTTCATAGCTTTTTCCGCTTCGGGATTTACAGCGGAATTGTTTTCGGTGTTGCCTGATTCTTTGGTTTTTTCAGTATTTTTATCGGTGTTAGCTTCGCAAGAAAATAATGACAGAATCATTAAAAAGCACATTAAAACGGCAATAAATTTTTTCATTAAGTTTCTCCTTTTTCGTCTTTATAAGTTGAGTATAACATACGAAAAGATGGCTGTCAAGACGGTGGGGAAAAGATTTTTTTAGAAGCGTTTTTTGTCGTAAAAGTGGTGAAAATAACCTAAAAAGAAATCGAGTGTTCATAACAAAAACTCAGTTTCGTTATGAACACTCGATATGGTGCGGGTATTCATAACGAAACTATGCCATCGGGTGCGATATAAAAAGATTCGGCAGCACAGACAGCGACGTTTGGCTGTCGGCACTGCCGACTGGTGCAGGGGACGGGACTTGAACCCGCATGTTAAAAACACAGGTGTCTGAGGCCTGCTTGTCTGCCAATTCCAACACCCCTGCAAATAAACTGTGGTAAAATCTTATCTCGTAAGATTTTACCACAGTTTATTTGTTTTGTCAATAGATAAACAGCTCAAATTTCGTCGTACGGAACGTTTTTTGCAAGATTTGTATTTTTGTATCTTCCGTCCTCGGAAATTTCCTTTATAACTTTAATAAAAGATGGAATAGCGAATTCTTCGTCCTCGCTCGCAAGCTCTATCTCAAGTGTTGCTCTGTCATCCCAAAATTCATATATGTCTATTTCCAAGATGTGCTCGCAATATTCAAAGGAGTATCGTGTTTTGTGAATGCTTTGTTTTTCTGTGTCTGCCCTAAGCAAAAGATTTTCGTATTCTTCAAAGGAAATAACGCTTTCATCCTCAAAGCAGGAAAGCGTGGAAATGCGTTCCTTTACTGTTTTTATATAAGTGTGGTTCCCGTTCTCGACGATCTCTCGCACTCTTGCATTCTTTTTGTTTTCACTCTGAAGATATGTTTGTATGATCTTTCTTATTCTAAAATCCTTTTGGCGCTCCATTTCGGATACCGAGGGAATACGAATAAGAAATTTTCTTTCGGTCTCTATCGGAATTGCACTCATACGGCAAAGCCTCCGTCAACGCCTATTATTTGTCCTGTGATGAAGGATGCCGAATCGGATGCCAAGAAGAGCGCAAGTGCTGCAACGTCCTGAGGTGTGCCGATTCTGCACATAGGTGTCTGCTCGCAAAGCTCTGCGACGGTTTCCTCTGAGAGCGCCGCGTTCATATCCGTGGCAATAACACCGGGTTCTATTGCGTTTACCGTTATTCCAGAGGGACCGACCTCCTTGGCAAGAGCCATAGTCATTCCTCTGATACCTGCCTTAGATGCGGAATAGTGAACCTCGCAGGATGCTCCGATCTTTCCCCACATTGAGCCTATATTTATGATTCTTCCTGATTTTTGCGAGATCATACTCGGAAGAGTCGCGCGAGTGAGATAAAAAGCAGATGAAAGATTTGTGTTTATCATATCTGCCCAATCGTCATCCCGTATATCCGTAAATAATTTTATCTGCGAGATTCCTGCATTGTTTATAAGAACGTCGATCCCTCCGAGAGCCGAAATTGCTTTCTCTACGGCTTCTTTTGCACAATCCGGCTTTGATACGTCTGCTTGTATTGCGACAGCTCCCGTGGCGCTTGAAAGGGCGGTGGCGGCATCACAGCTGTTCTTATATATGAATGCGACTGAATCTCCGTTTTTTGCAAAGTTTTCAACCAAGGCGCGACCTATTCCTCGCGAGCCTCCAGAAATTAAAATTCTCATAATAGAACCTCCGCAAGCTTTTTTTATATTATAGCAAAAAACTTGCAAAAAAGCAATAATAAAATAAAAAGCAAACAGATTTTGTCTGCTTGCTTTTTGTTATGTATTAAAGTGTTGCAATCGTATCACCTATACGAATATCGATCTCTTCCTCGGAGTCGATGATTGATAAAAACTTTTCATCTATGTGAAAGTCTTTCTTCTCGGTGAGAACGATTATTGTAGATCCGCCAAATTCAAAATAGCCTTTTTCCATACCTTGATGAGCGTACTGCGCATTATCGTGATTCTTTATCTTTCCAACGAGCAGAGCGCCGACCTCCATTTGAACTATTTTTCCAAAGTTCTCGGTATCTATAGCAACGAGCTCACGGCTGTTTTGAGCGAATACGGGGAATTGAGTGTATGCTATTGGACGCACACAGTGAAGCTTTCCCTTTATCACCTTGCTTGATACTACCTTTCCTGTGCAGGAATAGCAATATCTGTGGTAATGCTGAGGGGTAAGTCTGAATATAAAGCAGGTACCGTCGACGTAGCGCTCAGCCATTTCCTTATCGTCAAGAAGCTGATCGATATAGTAGGTTGAGTTCTTGATGTTGAAGGTCTTATCATTCTTTATTTTATAAACGCTGAGAAATGCATCGCAAGGAGAAATAAGTACGTCATTTTTTTCTTCTATGCTTAAGTTCTCACGCTTTCTTGTAAAGAATTCGTTAAATGATTTATATTCCTGACCGGAAAACTCCGACATATCGATGTTGCCGCTTTTTATAAACTTTTTAACTCTGCCTTTTGAGAGGGAAGAGCTCATATATTTTCCCACTATCTTGGATATAGTAGGACGAACAAGCAGCTTGAGCACACAACGACCGATTACGGTGTTGTAAAGAAATCGCAGTGATGCTGTTTCTTTTTTCATAGATTACCTTCTTAAAGAATGAAGTAGAGTATTACCAATGTGGTGGACTCAGCAAATCCCAAGAATCCCATAATAATGCATCCTATGAGCTTCGGCTTCTTCAAATTGAAGGCAAAGAGGAATGCAAAGGACATAAGAGCTGCGAGAGCGGGGAATATCCACATAGGCTCAAGCTTTGCTAAATCACTTATCATAAAGAACAAGGGAAATATAAGTGAAGAAGCGGTAACGGGAAGCCCCAAGTAATATTTGCGCTTTCCGGTTTCGGTCTGCTGTCTTTCCTCCTCACATACGTTGAAATATGCAAGACGGATGAGTGCGCAAAGAGCGTAAGCTGCACCGCAGATGATAGAGAAAACGTTGAATCCGCAGATAACTATCGTAAAGAGGCCGGGTAAAACGCCAAAGCATATTAAATCACTCAAAGAGTCTATCTGAATACCAAATTTCTTCTCAGAGGGTGTGCGTTTTTTGGTTGCGGCAACCGCTCCGTCCATCATATCCAAAAGTCCGGCAATAAGCAAGAAGAGTGCGGCGAGCTCAAATCTTCCTTTGAAGAGAGAAATGATACCCATAAAGCCGGAGAGCATATTGAGGTATGTAAGTATTACGGTGTAGTTGTAAAAACCGTTAAAAAGTTTTTCTTTGTTCATATGTTTGCGACCTTTCTAAACTAAGATAAAATGCTAAATAACCAATTTGCAAATCCGTATTCAACTAAAATACTGTATATGAGCAAGCACCAGGGCTTTCCAAGAATGATTATGATAGAGAACTTTTTAAAGCTCATCTCGGTGAGTCCTGAAAAATAGCACAGAAAATCATCGGGGAAAAGCGGTAAAAGGGTTGCTAAGAAAAGACATATGGAATAAGACTTGCTGTTTGCAGCCCAATTTGTAACCTTTTCGTATTTTTCACCGTGGAATATTTTGTCAACCAAGGGCTTTCCGCATTTCTTTGCAATGAGGAAGGCGAGAAGCGATCCTACGGAAATTCCTATATAGTTGCACCAAAATCCACCCCAAAGACCGAATAAAATTCCTCCTACTAAGGACCCAAGGAACCCCGGCAGAATAGGAAGTACAACCTGTACAGCCTGCACAAGGGTTAGTATAAGCGGGCCCCAGAATCCGAAGCTGCCTATATATGCTCGAAGTGAGTCAAGTGATTCAAAATGTCCGTTTATCCAAGCGCGTACAAAAAACACGCAAAGTAACACAAAAAGAAGTGCAAATAAAACGATAGCAATTCGTTTTACAATTTTATAATTCACTTATGCACGCTCCTTTCTACATCAAACAGCCAAAAGAAGTAAAAATACCCAGTAGAGATTTTACGTTTATGGCCGAGCGCACTGTGTGTTTTTTATGCTGTTAAATCAAATTAAAGTAACTCTAATATATTGTACCACAGAGCTCGAAAATAGTCAAGTATAAATGTTAAGAAAAAATTAATATATTGTGTGGAAAAATTTGTACAAATTCCAGTATGTTTTTGTGCAGGTATATACTATATAGGATGCTAAAACTTGACAAAACGTTATCGGTATGGTATAATTCATTGGTAAACTAAGCGCATATTGCTTAAAATCAAGGCATGAAAGGAGATGCGGCAAGTGCACAAAATATCTACGTGGTTAAGAAACGAAAAGAAAAGCTTTGCTCTCCTTTTGCGTTCTGTTCCTGCAACGGTGGTGACTCTGCTTGTAGTCAGCGTTATTTCAATGAATCTGCTTGCAAATAAAACGCTTCTTCAGCTCGATTGGATAGCGCTTGACGGCGGAATTCTTATCTCCTGGCTCTGCTTTATGTGTATGGATATGGTCACAAAGCATTTTGGGCCCAAGGCGGCAACAAGATTGTCGGTGCTTGCGGCAATGATAAATCTGCTTGTGTGTGTGATTTTCTTTGTTGTGAGTGCAATTCCTTCAAATGCGGGGGATTATAGTGAGTTTAACAGAATTTTTGGCGGCACTTGGTTTATCCTTTTGGGAAGCACGGTTGCATTTTTGTGCTCAGCGGTGATAAATAATTTTCTTAATTGGATGATAGGAAGAGCCTTTGTTAAGAACCCCGACGGAAAGCTTGCGTATGTTTTGAGCTCAAACATATCGACATTTATAGGACAGTTCTTGGACAATTTTATCTTCTCGCTGATAGTTTTCGTAGGCTTTGCGCCTATCTTTTGGAATGGATTTCATTGGACACCGCTCCAGTGCGCGACTTGTGCATTGACGGGAGCCGTTGCCGAAGTTATAATGTCGGTAGCTTTTTCTCCGATAGGGTATAAGATAACGAGAAAGTGGCAAAAGAACGGCGTTGGAAAAGAGTATCTTGATTATATAAATGAGAGGAATGCGGAATGAAGGTTTTAGTTACCGGAACGAGCAGAGGAATAGGCAGAGCGATAGCCGAGCTTTTTCTTGAGCGTGGGCATAACGTAATAGGAATAGATAAAAACGAGGGAACTATTGAGAATAAGGCGTATGAGCATTTTGTTTGTGACGTTTGCAACCGTGATGAATATCCGTGCATTGAGGGCGTTGAGATCCTTATAAACAATGCAGGAGTTCAGAATGAAAATGATATCGACGTGAATTTGAAGTCACTTATATCTATTACCGAGAAATACGGAGTGCAGGAAAAGATAAAATCGATCTTGAATATTGGCTCTGCAAGTGCGCATACGGGATCCGAATTCCCAGAGTATTGCGCAAGCAAGGGCGGTGTGGTGACTTACACAAAGAACGTTGCCTTGCGAGTGGCAAGTTATGGTGCAACCTGCAACAGCCTTGATCCGGGCGGAGTTCTTACCGAACTTAACGAGCCGGTAATGACCGACGAGAAGCTTTGGGCAGAGATTATGGAGCAGACCCCATTGCGTAGATGGGCAACGCCTGAGGAGATAGCCGAGTGGGCGTATTTCCTTACCGTTACGAATAAGTTTTGCACAGGGCAGAGCATCGTAGTGGACGGAGGAGAGATGATAAATTATCATTTTGTTTGGAATTGATATTATAAAAAAGATGCGGCAGCGCGGACAGCTAAGGTAGGCTGTTAGCGCTGCCGAAATATTTTGAAATAGAAAACGAAAAAAGACCTGAAAGAATTCAGGCCTTTTTTGGAGCTGGTAATCAGAATCGAACTGATGACCTCGTCATTACCAATGACGTGCTCTACCGACTGAGCCATACCAGCGACTCGTTTATTATAGCACAAGAAAAAGTGCTTGTCAATAGTTTTTTTAAAAAAATATATAAAAAGTGTTGAAATAAATAGAAAATTGAGATATAATTTATATTGTAATCAAAAAATAATATCGGAGATACTATGAATTTCAAAAAAATAACGTCCGAATACCCATATACAATAGAGCTTCACGCACATACGAACCCTGCAAGCTCGTGCGGAGATTTTCTTGCGAGCGAGGTGGTTGAGATATACCGTGCGGCAGGAGTTAGCTCGCTTGCGATAACAAATCACTTTAATTCCGAGCTTTTGGTAGGGGACGCAAAGGAAAATATCAAAAAATATCTTGAGGATTATCATCTTGCAAAGGATTCTGCAAAGGGCGAGATAAATGTTATTCTCGGAATCGAGATACGCTTTGACGAGGCGTGGAATGATTATCTCGTGTTTGGAATCGAGGAGGACGAGCTTGAATTTTATGCAGAGCTCACTCCGCACGGAATAGAAAATTTTTATAAGGAAGCAAAGAACGAGCGAAACGTTATTATTCAAGCGCACCCATTCCGAAATAACGTGACACTTGCACCTGTAAATTCTATTGACGGAATAGAGGCGTATAACGTGCATCCGGTGCATAATCAGAGAAATGCATTTTCTGTGAGACACGCAAAAAAGCACGATCTTTTGGTGACGGGAGGCAGCGATTTCCACCACGTTAATCATCATGCGCTCTGCCTTATGAGAACTCAAAACGAGCTTAAGGATTCCTTTGACGTAGCGAGCGCAATAAAATCGCGAGACGTGGTTTTTGATTGCTCGGGCAGCATTATTATACCTTATCTTTATTAAAATTACGGAGGCAAAATTATGGCAAAGAAATATTATTGGGAGATTCCCGAGGACGAGGTTGATCTTGAGACCGGAGAGAGCACAGGAAACGTTATCACACATAAAATAGAGGTTCAGTGCTCGAATCTTACGGGAAAGATCGTTATAACGATAGATGGAACGAAATTTGATATAAGTGAAAAGCCTTTTTCACTCAAGAAGGTAGAGCAGATGTTCAGACTTGGTGAGATGCCTGCAATTATTTCGTTTGATAAGAAATGCGTTCCGATAATCAAGGCGGATAATCAGGTATATTCTCCTATGAAATAAGCTTTTCTTGAAGGAAGAGCTTGATCGTTTGCGCAAGGAAAAGGGAAAATTTTTATTATTTGAGAAAATATAAAAATTTTTTCAAAAAGCTATTGACATATCGTTAAAAGTATAGTATAATACCAATGTTGCGCAAGCGACATATGCGAGAGTGGCGGAACTGGCAGACGCGCACGTTTGAGGGGCGTGTGGTTACACCGTACGGGTTCAAGTCCCGTTTCTCGCACCAAATAAAAGACGACATCTTCAGTATGTCGTCTTTTATTTTTGCGAATATAAATGACGGGACTTGAAGGGGAGCGGAAGTGAATGACAGTTTTTACAATAATTCAACAAGAATGGATTTGACGTTGAAGTAAACCTAACTTTAGGATATGCAAAAGAAATTGAAGACAAGATAAAAGAATAATTTTTCATAACCGTGTTTGTAAATACATCGGTTGCAAAGAAAAAGGATAGAGACAGCATTTAGCTTTCTCTATCCTTTTTTATATAATTATTTACTCTCCGCCTGTCTTTTAGAGAACTCACAGCCGCAATAGTTTTGTCTGTAAAGACCGTATTGCTCAGAGAGCTCGCAGGAGCGTTTATAGCCGTTTTTCTTCTTAAAATCGGAAAAAAGATATTTAACGCCGTGCGCATCTGCCTGCGCCTTGCCTATGGTGTTTAGCCATTCCGCATTTTTGTAGGGGCTTATTGAGAGGGTGGTGGTAAAATAGTCAAAGCCCAATTCCTTTGCGATCTTGGCGCTTCTTGAAAGTCGAAGCTCGTAGCATCTCTTGCAACGCTCTCCGCCCTCACGCAGATCCTCAAGTCCCTTTGCGATGTTATAAAATTCTTGCGGATCGTATTCCTCGCTTATCACCCTGATTCCGCTTGGTAGGGGCATCTCGCCAATAAGTCTGCGAAGCTCCCTCTCACGGAATATATATTCCTCCTCGGGAGATATATTTGGGTTGTAAAAAAGCAGGGTTATCTCAAAGTGCTCGCAAAGATATTCGAGCACGTATGAGGAGCAGGGAGCACAGCACGCGTGCAAAAGCAGAGTCGGTCTTTTGCCCTCTGCCCGGCAAGCTTTTATCGTCTGCTCAAGAATGAGAGAGTAATTCTTCTTTTGAGTGTTTTCCACGCTCGTACCTCACTTTTTACATATACGGATTTATTACGTATCTGCCGTCCTCAAAGAGTATCAGCTTTCTTGCGCTTATTCCGTCTGCTTTTTTGTTTATTGAGTTGATATGTACAGCAATATTTCCACGGCTCACACCGTCAGATAAAAGAGGCAAAAGCTCCTCTATTGAAGCCCCGTCGTTTTCTGCTATTTTGCTCAATATCTTTCTCTCTGTGGGAGAGAGCTTTAATTTATATCCGATAAGATATACCTCGGAATCGTTTATGCTCAAAAAATTTATATTCATTTCTTCTCCGCAAAATATTTTATAGCCTCGCGGTATCCCTCAAACCCAAGTCCGCATATAGTCTTTTTTGCAACGAGGGAGACGTATGAGTGCTTTCTGAATTCTTCTCTTGCATTTATATCAGAGAGGTGTACCTCAACTGTGGGCAGGGAGACTGCCTTGAGTGCATCAAGAATTGCAACGCTTGTGTGGGTGTATGCGGCGGGATTGATGATAATTCCGTCAAAAACGTTCAGCGCTGACTGTATCATATCTACGATTTCTCCCTCGTGATTTGACTGATAGAGTGTTACGTCGATAGAAAATTCTGCGGCTGACGCACGGATAAATCTCTCAAGATCTGCAAAGGTCTGCGCGCCGTATACGTCGGGCTCACGGATTCCGAGCATATTTAAATTGGGTCCGTTGATAACGAGTAATTTCATATTTTTTTCTCACCTTCTATAAGACAGGAAACCTTCATAGTTTCAATTTCCTTTTGTATCACCGTAGCAGCATCATCGGGCGTGCCACTGTTTTCAACTGTGACGTCGGCAAATGCTTCATAGAGCGCTTTTCGCTTTTGGAAGAGCTCCTCAAGTTTGCCTGCCTTTGAGAGCGGTCTGCCGTCGGTTGATAAAAGACTCAGATCACGCTTTATATAAACGATGATTCCGTTTTGATGCAGAGAGGGGTAATTTTCTTCTCTCGTAACGGTTCCACCGCCCGTGGCAATAACGGCTCCGCTCATCTTTCCAAGAGAGGCGAGAGTCTCTATTTCCTTTTTTCTGAAGGCATCCTCTCCAAGCTCGTTTATAGCGCTCTCGGGAGTTATACTGTGCATCCTTTCAAATTCTGTATCGGCATCAAAGAATTCTCTGCCAAGTGCATTGGCAACTAACTTTCCGATAGTGCTTTTCCCGCAGGAGGGCATACCGATCAAGATTATATTTTGAGTGTCCTTTGCTATCTTTGCGATTATATTTTCTATGATTCCGTCCTCAGAACGGCTTTGAGTGAATATTTCAAAGCCACGAACGGCTTGAGCTACGAGCATCGAAAGTCCGCCCACAGCGGTGATTCCTTTTCTTTCTGCCTGAAGCATAAGCGCTGTGCGCATAGGGTTATACACTATATCAAGGACAGCCTCGCAGGCAGGGAATAGGTCAAGATCAACAGGGCTTGCCCCATTGCGCGGATACATTCCTACGGGGGTTGCGTTTATTACGACGTTTGCATCTGCGTGACGGGAGAGAAATTCCTTTGTGTTGTCCTCTTTGTCAACGGAAATTATCTCTCCGATGCCCTTATCTCTGAGCACGGTGCATATCGTAACGGCGGCTCCGCCCTTGCCGAGAACAATCGCTTTTTTGCCCTTTAAAGCTACCTTGGAGGCGTTTACCATATATTCAAAGCCAAAGTAGTCGGTGTTGTGTCCGCAAAGCTTGCCATTCTTTTTTACGATAAGATTTACGGCACCGATAGAGCTTGCTTCGCTTGAGATTTCGTCAAGATAGGGAATTACGCTCTTTTTGTAGGGGATTGTAACGTTGAGAGCATCAAGCTCATTGTTGAGCACGAAGCTCTCAAGGTTATCGGGGGCTACCTCAAAGATTTTGTAGGAGTAGTCCGCTATCATATTATGTATTACGGGCGAGAAGCTGTGGGAGAGATGTTCTCCAAGCAGACCGCATTTCTTGTTTTTGTAGCCGTATTGCATTATATTACCTCCGAGTAGGATCCCAAGTATGCAAAGCTGTCACATTCGTGCTCAAGCTCTGAGAGAAGCTGAGCCAAGCGAGGAGAGTACACCGAGGATTCGAGATCGAAATAGAACATAAACTCAAAATCTCTATCTGGCAGAGGGCGTGATTCAAGCTTCAAAAGATTTATTCCAAGAGCGTTGAAGCGCGAGAGTATTCTGTAGAGCGATCCCGGCTTGTGAGGCGCTACGATCATAAGGGACGTGCGGTCGGCACCGGGGTATATTTCGGTCTTGTTTGTAATGCAGATAAATCTTGTGTGGTTGTTTCCGTTGTCTTGAACTGCATCAACGATTGTATCAAGCGAGTAGAGCGCAGCGCAGGCACGAGATGAGAGGGAGGCTACGTCGTTTCTTTCGGATTCTGCCACCATCTGCGCCGCAAGCGCGGTGTTCTCGACTTTGGTTATTTTAACCTCTGGGCCAAGTGTTGCAAGGAATCCTGTGCACTGGCTTATTGCCTGCTCGTGTGAGAAGATTTCCTTTATATCGGATAATTTTGTGCCCTTCTTTGCAAGAAGCGAGTGATTTACCTTTATTCTCACGGTGCGAACGATTTTAAAGCGCTTGCTGACCATAAGGTCGTAAACTCGCTTTACAGAGCCTGCTGTGCTGTTCTCTATCGGTATTACGCCATATCTGCAAAGTCCCGATTCTATTGCGGAAAATACTGCCTCCCAGCTTGTAAGGAAGGTGATGTCGGGGGCTCTGAAAAGCTTTTCTGCGGCAAGCTGAGAATATGCGCCTTCAACGCCTTGACACGCAACGCTTGCGCGCTCGGGGAAGAGATCGGGGGTCGATTCCAAGGCAGCGGTTATCTCGCTGTAAAGAGGCGTTATCTCGTTAAACGTCTTGTATTGATAGGATTTTGAAAGATCCAATATAGTTGAGTAGAGGGTCCTTGTGTATTCTTCAAATTCCTCACCCGAAAGATCGGATATTTTGTTAAGAAGCGCTCTTTCACGAGACGCATCAAGAATGGGGAGGAAATTTTCTTTTTTATATTCTGCAACCATAGCAGAGCAGTTCATTCTTCTTTTGAAGAGCTCAACGAGCTCTCTGTCTATCGTATCTATTTCTGTTCTGATTTCATCAAGCTTCATTTTTGGTTCCTTCTTTAGTTGTTGTCTAAGAGCATATCGCAGATTGCAATAGCGGCGGCTGTCTCAAATACGGGAATTGCGCGAAGCGCAATGCAGGGATCGTGACGCCCCTTGATTTGAAGCGTTGTTTGTTGTATATTTATCACGTCAACGCTTTGCTGTTCCTTGAATATGGAGGGCGTGGGCTTCAGTGCGGCACGGAAAACAAGAGGCATACCGCTTGTCATACCGCCAAGAATTCCACCACAGTTGTTCGTTGCGGTTTTGATCTCACCGTCTTTAATTATAAACGGATCGTTATTCTGGCTTCCAAGCAGGGAGGCGCATTCAAATCCGTTTCCGAATTCGATTCCCTTGACTGCGGGAATTCCAAAAACGATAGAGGATATTCTGTTCTCAACACCGTCAAATATATGCTCGCCAAGCCCTACCGGAAGTCCTATTGCCGCGCATTCTATTATAGCGCCAACCGAATCTCCGTCAAGCCTTGCTTTTTGTATTTTTTCCTTCATAAGCTCACCCGCATCAAGCGAGAGAACGGGAAAGTCAGATCTTTTGTCAAGAAGAGCAAAATCGTCATAGGATACGTTTGTCATATCAAAGGGGGCGTCCTTTACGTTTCCAACGGCATATAAATGCGCTTTTATTTTGATTCCGCGAGTGCGAAGAAATTGCAGGCATATACCGCCAACGATGCAAAGGGGAGCAGTGAGTCTTCCCGAAAAATGTCCTCCGCCACGAAGGTCTACGTTGCCACCGTACTTTTTGTATGCCGCAAAGTCTGCGTGAGAGGGTCGGGGAATAAAGGAGTCCTGCTTGTAGTCTGCGGATCGTTGAGACGTGTTTCTTATAATTGCGTGGAGCTCGTCTCCGTTGAGTGTAAGCGTATCCTCATAAATATCTGCTCCCGTGAGAAATTCGGGCACGTCGGCTTCCTTGCGAGTCGTTGAAAATTCGTTTTTCCCGGGAGCTCTGCGCGCCATAAAATCAAGAAGCTCCGAGAGGCTGAATTTAAAGCCCTTGGGCAGATTTTTTGCGCGTATTCCGATAAGCTCGTCGTGCGAGCCTCCATATATTGATATCTTTAAATTTTTACCGTATTCGGTTGACATATTAATACCTCGTATGGATCAATTTTCTTGAAAATTCAGACCAAGCGTGCGCATATCCTCCCAAAATGTGGGGTAGGACTTTTGCGTGGACTCCGCTTTGGAGAGCGTTACGGCATCCGTGCAAACGGCTGAGGCAACAGCTGCGCTCATAGCGATTCGGTGATCGCCAAATGAGGAGACCGTTCCTCCATAGAGTATATGCTTTCCTTCTATTATTAAGCCGTCGTCAGTCTGAGAGATGCAAGCGCCAAGCGCGCTGAGAACCTCGGTGGTGCTTTGCAATCTGTCGCTTTCCTTAAGCTTTAGTCTTGATGCGTTGCATATTATTGTTCGCCCGTCTGCAACGGTAGCAACGGTTGCTATGATTGGAACGAGATCGGGGATTTGTGATGCATCGACCTTTATTCCGTGAAGAGTTGACGGCTCTGCTGTGAGCGTGCCGTTTTCTTCCTTGATGCTGCCGCCAAAGGCTCTGAGCACATTTACTATTTCCTTGTCGCCTTGGCTTGATTTTGTGGAAAGACCGCTTATTTTTATAGGCCCTTTTCCAATAATTCCAAGTGCGAGGGGGAATGCAGCGTTTGACCAATCGCCCTCAACGCATAAGTCTTTTGGAGCAGAGAGTGATGGCGTGCTTGTTATATTGAAGGTGTTGCCGTCTCTTTTTATATTTGCACCAAAGAGCGAGAGTGCATCAAGCGTAATATTTATGTATGGAGCGGACTCAAGTGTCTTTGTGACCTTGAGAGTTGCGCTCTTTTTTGTCAATGTCAGAGCGAAGAGAAGCCCCGTTATAAATTGTGAAGAGACGTCTCCTGCAATCTCAAAATAATTTCCCGATAGCTGTCCGCTCACAGTCAGCTGTGAGGGGGAGGGATTCTTAAAGGTTATTCCGCTGTCCTCAAGCAATTCCTTTAAAGGAGAGAGGGGACGTTGAGGGAGTCTGCCCTTCATATCGAAGGTGAACTCTCCACCAAGCGCGGCGCAGATGGGAATGAGAAATCGCAGAGTCGAACCGCTTTCGTTGCAAGGGAGGAGAGCCCCTTTGTTTATCTTTTTTATGGGCTCTATCTCATAAGAGCTGTTCGCTCTTTTGATAGATGCGCCCATGGCGCAAAGGCATTCGACGGTTGCCGTTATGTCATCGTTTGTCTCCTTGCATTCTATTGAGGAGGGGCGGTCTGCAAAGGCTGCGCAGATAAGCAGGCGGTGAGCCACGGATTTTGATGCGATAGCCTTAATTTCTCCCGACGTTGCGGATGGGAGGATAGTGATTTGCATAAAATCAAAGTCCTTTCTCAATGAATTTTTCAAGCTCGGAGACCTCTACTGCAAAGGTCTTGCAATTTCCGATACCGTAGGGCAGAACAAAATTTATCTTAGCGCCCTCTCGCTTTTTATCGGTAGTTGCCACCGATGCAAGAGCCTTTGCATCAAAGGGAGACCTTGTAGGCAGGCCCTCTTTTTCGATAAGTGCTATTACCTCGTCAAGATCGGAGGCAGGGCAGATGTTCATAGATACTGCAATTTTCGTTGCGATACAGATGCCTATTGCCACGGCTTGTCCGTGCGAGACAGAAAGGCTTGAGCATATCTCAATAGCGTGTCCTGTGGTGTGTCCAAGGTTTAAGAGCTGGCGAATTCCCGTGTCAAATTCATCCTGCTGTACGATTTCAGCCTTGTTTTTAACGCAACGCTCGATTATCGTCTCAATATTGTTGCGAATACCTCCCTTAAGCATTTCAAAGAGCTCAGCATCGTTTATAATTCCGTATTTTATAACCTCTGCGCATCCGTCCTCGAAGATCTCTTTTGGAAGAGTGTCAAGAGTTTTGGGGTCGCAAATTACGAGGGCGGGCTGGTGGAAAACTCCTGCAAGATTTTTCCCTGCGGCAAGGTTTATTGCGGTTTTTCCGCCAACCGAGGAATCGACAGCGGAGAGAAGCGTGGTAGGAATCTGCACAAATTTCATTCCGCGAAGGTAAACACCCGAGCAAAATCCCGATATATCTCCAACAACACCGCCGCCAAGGGCAATTACAACGTCGCTCTTGGTTATACGGTTTTCTGCAAGAAATTCAAGAATGGAAATAAAGTTATCCGCGCTCTTGGATGATTCTCCGTGGGGAAAAACGTATTTGATGAAATTTATACTCTCGTTTGACAAAGAGCTTTCAAGTGTGTTTGAATAGAGTTCGTTTACCGTATCGTCGGTAATAATGCAGGCTCTTGCATTTGGAAAGAGCTTCTTTATATGCTTTCCCGCAGATGCAAGAATTCCGTTTTCTATTAATACGTTATAGGTTGTTGAAGCGTTTACCGTAACAGTTCTCATAATCTTTAGTCCTTAAAAAATTATTTAGCCGTCAACCAGCTCTTTTGCGATTCTTCCGTCTCTGAGAATGGCGCGGAGGGTGTCGCTGTCCTCGTTCTTTATTGCCGATCTGTACTCGGTAAGGGAGGATATTATATGATCGAGCTCGAAGAGCAGAGGCTCCTTGTTAGCCAAAAAGAGCTCGGTCCACATATTTTCGTTGAGCCAGGCAACTCGTGTAAGATCCTTGTAGCTTCCTGCGGAAAATCCCTTGTGCGATTGCGCGGTGGGCGATTTTATATAGGCGTTTGAAACAACGTGGGCAAGCTGCGAGGTAAATGCAATCATTTTATCGTGCTCCTGCGCAGTTGTTACCGTAAGCCGTCCAAAGCCTGCCGGAAGAAGGAGAGATTTTATTTTATCCAAGAATTCAATATCGTCAAACGTGGGCGGAACTAAAACCATAGGCGCGTTCTTAAAGAGCGTTGATTTTGAGTGTTTGATTCCCGAAAATTGCTTTCCCGCCATCGGGTGTCCGCCAACGAAGGTGAATCCGTATTTTTCTGCAAGTGCAAATCCGTGTGAGCAGATGCTTTCTTTTATACCGCAAAGATCAATGACAACGGTATCAGAGGATAAATGCGGCGCTATTTCATAAAGATATTTTATCGTTGCCTCAGGGTAGAGTGCGATAAATATCAGCTCGCAGTCCTTAAGATTGTCTTTGCTGAGCTCGTCGTTGATAATTCCGTCAAGAAGCGCAAAGCCTTGAGTTGCAGGGCTTGCATCGTATCCGAGAACGGTGTGCTCGGCTTCACGGTAGGCTTTTGCCATAGAACCGCCGATAAGCCCCAGTCCACAAATTCCAACAGTCATTTCTCAGTCCTCCGAAACGGCGTCAAGCACCTTTTTTACAGCCGAGGTGACGTTTGCAAATGCCTCGGGAGT
Source organism: Eubacteriales bacterium (assembly GCA_045633925.1). Lineage (GTDB taxonomy): Bacteria > Bacillota > Clostridia > Oscillospirales > CAG-272 > HGM12713. The sequence continues at coordinate 5,856 of JAZQZG010000012.1, read as the reverse complement.
TAAGGATTGGGCTCCGTCACAAAGTGCGTGAGGAGGATCGTTGTGAACCTCTATCATAAGACCGTCGGCACCGCAGGCAGCTGCCGCAAGAGCCATAGGCTTTACAAGGCGAGCAACGCCGGTTGCGTGAGAGGGGTCTATTATAATAGGAAGGTGGGTAAGCTCCTTGAGCATAGGAACGGCAGAGAGATCGAGAGTGTTTCTCGTGTAGGTCTCAAAGGTTCGTATTCCTCTTTCGCAGAGAATTATATTTTCGTTTCCGCCTGCCATAATGTATTCAGCAGACATAAGAAATTCCTTGAGAGTGTTTGCAAGTCCACGTTTAAGGAGAATAGGCTTGTTAGTTCTTCCAAGCTCCTTGAGAAGCTCAAAGTTCTGCATATTTCGAGCGCCCACTTGAATAACGTCAACCTCCTCAAAAAGAGGAAGGTGATTTGCGTTCATAATTTCGGTGACGATAGGAAGTCCCGTCTCCTTTTTTGCCTTGAGCAAAAATTCTATTCCGTCAGCCTTCAAGCCTTGGAAATCGTAAGGCGAGGTTCTTGGTTTGAATGCGCCACCTCTGAGCATAGTAGCGCCCGCCGCCTTTACAGCTTTTGCTATTTCCATAACCTGCTCCTCGCTCTCGACAGAGCAAGGTCCTGCTATAATAGCGAATATATCTCCGCCAACCGATGTGTCTCCAATCTTTATTATACTGTCGTCGGGGTGGAATTTTCTGTTAGCACTCTTGAAGGGCTCGCTTATCCTTTTTACACTCTCAACCATCTCAAGGCTTTCAAGCAGCTCGGGATCTATTCTGCTGGTGTCACCGATAAGTCCGATCACCGTGTGTTGATTTCCTTTTGATACGTGAACGTCGAGTCCTTGATTTTTAAGCCAAGCAGAAAGCTTGTCTATTTGCTTGTCACTTGTACCTGTTTTTAAAACTGCAATCATTTTTTATCTCCTTTGCATCAGCGTCTCCGTAAAGCGCGAGAGAATAAAAAACAAATAGCCTCTCGGCGCTTGTCCGAGAGGCTTTAAAAATTAAAATTAAAAAATCTTTAAAGTAGGTAAAACCTCAAATTCCGCAACAAAACACCTTTATTATTTATTACAGCTAAAGTAATAAAAATAAAGGGAAAAATATGTGTTAGCGAAATTGTAGCTCATATTCACCTATCTCCTTCGATTTGATAAATTTAGTTTAGCACCCTAAAACAAGTTTGTCAAGTGTTTTTGAAAATTTTATTAAAAAATTTGGAAAATCGAAATATTAAGCTTGCAGATCTGCTCTGCAAGAAGAACTACGCAGGGCATAGTTGCTATTGAAAACAGTGTGGTTGCGCCAACGCATTGCGCGGCATACTCAGGGGAGGTGTCAAATACCTCTGCAAAGGTTATCGTTGATGTAGCCGAGGGAAGTCCCAATGCTATCGTCAAGAAAATTACCCAGAAATCGCTAAATCCGATTATCTTTAATATAAAGCAGAAGATTAAGGGCACTACTACAAGACGCATAACGATAAGATAGTAGATCTTTCCCGATGCAAATATATCCGTAAGCTTTCTTCTCGCAATCAAGGCTCCTGCTAAAAGCATTGAGATAGGAGTGCAAAGTCCGCTTATATAGTTTACGGCAGAGCTTATAAATACGGGAAGCTCAAACTCACCGCATCCGGGAATTGCAGGAATCATAAATATTACAAAGCCTATAAGGCTTGCAACGGTTCCTTTGTTTATAAAGATTTTCTTTGGCGTAAGCTTTATATCGTCTCTGCCTCTTGCAATGATTCCAAGACCTATTATCCAAAGAAGAATATTAAAGCCGACTATAAAGAAGGATGCAACGAAAGCGCCGTTTTCGGGGAAGAGCACCGAGAAGAGGGGAATTCCCAAAAATCCCGTGTTCCCGAATACCATAGCAAACTCGGTTATCTTTTTCTCGTTAAAGTTTTTGATCTTTACGCACATAATGCGAGCAACGAGAGCGATAACACAGTGCATAGCAAGAGAAAGCCCAACGCCCAGAAGTCCGAGCTTTAAGTTGTCGGGAGAATAGCTTTTTGAGGTTATGGAGCTTATTATAAGCGCAGGCTGCGCTACCATAACCAAAAGCGTTGAAAAGGCTTTAGATGCCTTTGTGTCTATGATCGAGGTCTTGCCGAGAATGAATCCGACAATGAGAACCAGGAACATAGTTATTACCATATAAAAGAATCCTGAAAAATCCAAAATCTGTCTCCAATTTATTTTTTGATAATTTCGTCAAGATATGAGCGTATCTTTTTCATATCCTCAAGCATAGCGCCACCCTTTCGGGGGTCTCGTAATATCAGTGCAGGGTGAAAGACGGCGCAGGTAGGAATCCCTTCAAACTCAAACCACATACCGTGCTCCTCGCTTATCTTGAATTTCTTTGAGATAAGCCTTTTTGCCGATATACGTCCAAGGCATACGATGATCTTTGGATTTATCAACGCTATCTGCCTTTTGAGAAAGTCGATGCAAGCATCCTCCTCGGAGGGCAGAGGATCGCGGTTTTTTGGCGGTCTGCACTTTAGAATATTTGCTATGTATACGCTTTCTCTGTCTATATCTGCCTCGGCAAGATATTTATCAAGAAGCTTTCCTGCACGACCAACGAAGGGAACTCCGAGCTTGTCCTCGTTCTCCCCGGGAGCCTCTCCGATAAAGAGAATATCTGCATTTTTGTTTCCTGCGCCGAACACGCAATTCGTTCGTGAGGCGGAAAGCTCGCAAGCAGAGCAGGAAGCGCACTCTAAATAAAGCTTTTCCCAAGAATCAGTCATAATTCACTCCGATATTATTTTTTGATCTTGCGGCACTCAAGATAGTATCTCTTGTCCTCGGCATGCCCCATAGAGAAGGTCTTTCTCGGAAGCGCACCGTCATATATAACGGTCTTGAAAAGCTCTGATTTGTGCATACCTGAGAAGATAAAGCCAACAGAGCTTTCGGATACGAGACTCTTTACAGAGCTCTCTCCGTGGATGTAATCAACGCTTGCAGTGGGGTGAGATGCGATATAATCGTCGATGAAGTCCTGAAGCGTTCCAACTGTAAGCTGGCGCACGGGAGCATCAACGAGGATAGTGCCCGTTGAATCGTTGCAGATGTAATCTATTCTTTGAGCATCGGCATTACCGCTTAAGGTCGATGCGTAAGCTTTCAATTTTTCAATTAAGTCCTTTGAGTCTACGTCAAAAACTACTCTGTAAATAGGCTCGAATTTCATAGCATCATCGTGGATGTTTACAACCTCGATAAGGGCGTATCTTGCGGGGTGAGAGAGCGCCTCGTCACCGATAGATGCCTTGAGATCCTCATATATCGTCTTTGCTGTGGCAAGAGAGTGATTTCCGTCACCTACCGCAAAGAGAAGGGGAGAGAGGGATGCGTCTCCGTATCTCTTTTCCATAGCTTCAGGGGTAATAAGCGCATCAAGAGCGGCAGAAACCGAAGCCTTTGCCGCATCGCTGAGAAATCTTCCCGTGATGCTTCCGCCACCAAGCATAAGAGGCGTATCGTAAGCAACGATGGGGCAATTATCATTTGAAAGAGGCTCGATAACGGTTTTGTCGGGGTCGTCTATAAGGAGCATAACGTGAGGAAGCTCTATCGGAGCATCCTTTCTTATTGCAACTCTTGGGGGAATACGCTCAATAACGGTGGCCTCGGTAGCACGGATGAGAGAGGATGCGCCCTTCTTGAAATCGTAAGCCTCAAGATCGACAGCCATAACGATTCCTCGACGAATCGTTCCGTCGGACTGAGTGCGCTCGGTGTATATCATCGAATCGGGATAGGAGAGCAAAACGTCACCAAGATATTTCTCCATGGTGGAGTTTATAGAGGTGATTCTCTGCTCGGTCTCGGAGAGATATACCTCGGGTAAAATTATGCGAAGCGTCGAGGGCGCATCACCAATCTCCTTGTCAGCCGCTTCCCAATAGTGAGGCTCGCTTGTAAACTGGTCGCAGGCAACTACAGCCCATTTCTTTGCATCGGTTTTTGTAAAGTCGGGGAGAAGTATTTCTGCGCTGCTGTAACATTTATTATTCATAATAATTTTTCCTTTCAATATCGATTATTCGGGGAGAAATCCTTCAAAAATGCAAGAGTGGCCTTGCCTTTTGAAATAGTTATATTGTTTTTCGTTTTTTACTGTCCATATAAAGCCTTTTGCCTTAAACGCTTCGGTCGCAAGAATGAATCCAAGATCACGAGCGTGATTTTTCTGTATGGAAATAAAATCGGGGCGAGAGAGGAAGTTGAGCAATAAATGACTTAATGCAAATGAAACGATAGGATGCTGATTTTCCGAGGAAGGTTTTTTGTTTGATCTTTTCTCGGTTTTTGAGACGAGCTGACCGCGTGCAAATCTTGGACGGTGCTTTTTGAAATATCTGAGAATTCTCGGATCGAATGATTGTATTGCAAAGGAGCCGATATATCCGTCAAGAACCTCTGCAAGAGCCTCGCAGAGCTTTTCATTGTGAGCGTGGTATTTTATCTCGATAAGAAGAGGAACTCGACCGTCAACGAGCTTTAAAACCTCGTTGAGGGTAGGAACCTGCTCCTCTGTGCCAAGAAGCCTCAGCTGCTTTATTTCCTCTGCGGTCATAGCGGTGAGATCTTTTTTTACTCCGCACATTCTTGCAACGCTTTTATCGTGAAATACAAATATTTCTCCGTCTGTTGAAAGCTGTACGTCAATCTCTATTCCCAAGGTTTTGTCAAGAGCGGCGCTAAAGGCTGCGAGTGAATTTTCGGGGATGGTATCCGAGTGCAGTCCTCTGTGAGCATAATCGGTAGCTAAAAGATCCATGTTAGCCGAATCAAATACTCTTGGCATGGTAAGAAAAATATATATAACGGCAAGAATAAGAAATGAGGTGAGTATAACAATAATAGCGGTAAACATTTATTTGCCTCCGTTTAAGAGCATATGAGCTCTAAGAACCGCAGATTGAGTCTTTCCGTCGGTTATCTCTCCGCGAAGAACCATATCAACCATCTCGGAGAGGGGAATCTTTACAACCTCAAGAAATTCATCATCGTCAAGATCGGATTCGCCAAAGGAAAGATTGCGAGCCATATACATATATATTTTTTCGTCTATGAGAGCAGGGGAGCCGTAATAAAGACCGAGGAAGGTCATGTCGTCAGACGTAGCTCCTGTCTCCTCTCTAAGCTCTCTGCGAACAGCCTCGTCGGGATCCTCGTCGGGAGAGTCGAGCTTTCCCGCAGGGATTTCGAGAAGATGCTGACGGATAGCGTAGCGGTATTGACGAACGCAGATGACCTCGTTGTCATCGGTTATCGGAATAACGCAGACAGCGCCGTTGTGGGTGCAGTATTCGCGAAATCCGATTTTTCCGTCAGGTAATATAATATCGTCAAGATGAAGGTGAATAACCTTTCCGTCAAAAATGTTTTTTGAGGAAAGTGTTTTTTCGACAGTTTCTTCATCTGAAAAGTGTGCAGAGGAGAGATTAATATCCTTTTTTTCGTTCATATATACCTCAAAAATCTTAAAATAAGTAATACATAATTATTATATCACATAAGTATAAAAAAATCAATAAAATGAAGATATAAAATACTTTATGACGGCAGAATAAAATGTCGAATAATTTTTTCAAAAAAAGATTATTTTTTTTAAAAAAGCTATTGACAAGTCAAAAAGTTTGTGTTATAATAACGGAGCGCTGAAAGATAGTAGGCGGCAAATGGGAGCATAGCTCAGTTGGGAGAGCATCTGCCTTACAAGCAGAGGGTCATAGGTTCGAGCCCTATTGTTCCCACCATAAGTGGCCCGGTAGTTCAGTTGGTTAGAACGCTAGCCTG
>JAZQZG010000011.1:0-35388 GCA_045633925.1 Eubacteriales bacterium | reverse complement strand
TAGTATTTCGCACTTGCTTTTGCTTTGTACTTATCTCTTGTTGTTCAATTTTCAATGACCGTTTCGCTGCGCTCTCCGCGACAGCCTACTAAGTATACCACAACACTTTTCCGTTGTCAATACCTTTTTTTGATTTTTTTTCGAATTTTTTAGATTTTTTCGCGCCCCTTTTCAGGTTTTCAAAAAATCGTGGTGGGCCAGCAGGGACTCGAACCCCGGACCAACCGGTTATGAGCCGGTTGCTCTAACCAACTGAGCTACTGGCCCTCAAATTGGCGCTCTATCATTATACAGCATTTAAAATGAATTGTCAACCCCTTTTTTAAAAAATTTTATTTTTTTATTTTCGACGTGTTTTTCCCGTTTTTTCACAACGTTTATGCTATCATTTTAAAAAAACAAATGGAGGAACCACCATGAAGAAAAAACTTATTATTATTTTATCCATCCTTATATGTTCTGCTTCCCTGCTTGCGTCCTGCAACTTACTATCAAAAAACGAAGAGCCTTCCACCCCTCAAACGAACCAAAGCAACACCACCACAGACAACTCAGAAAAAATAAAAAAGCTCGAGGCAAAAATTCTTTCTATCCTGCAAAGTCAACAGCTCTCAGAGACCGAAAGAAAGCAAGAAATCTCCTCGTTAAAGGCAGAAATTGCAAAATTAAAGAGTGAAGCTCTTGAAAGCGAGACCGGCAACGGCTCATCCAATTCAGAAAGCAACTCCGGCACCTCAACAGAAGATACGGCCGAAAGCGCATTTAACTACACGCTAAACGGTTACAGCGCCACGATAACTTCTATAAATACAAATGAAGAAACCGTTATCATTCCCTCCGTTATAGACGGGTACGCCGTTGTTGGTATCGGGCAAGAAGTATTAAAGAAGGACAACACAATCAAACGCATCATCCTATCAAGCGGAATAACCACAATCGACTGGTTTGCCTTCAAAGGCGCAAATTCCCTTACCTCGATAACCATCCCCTCAAGCGTAACTTCAATAGGCTACGGTGTATTTGACGGAACGCCGAAAGCATTTACCATAGAATGTGCAAAAGATTCCTTTGCCATGAAATATGCGCAAAGCTACGGAATCAAATATAACACAAATTAAAAAAGCTATTGACCTTATACCTCCTTTGATGTATAATATATATAATAAATTGTACGGCAAGGAGGTAAACGCAAATGTTCAAGGACATAAAAGCTTTTTTATCATCTTTTATGAGAAAAGCCAGAACACAACGGCTTTTTAGAAAATATCTTGGCATTACGCTAATTGGAATTCTTGCGTTTCTTATTCCTGCAACACTAATTTTCTGTTACATGCAATTTAAAGAGGCGCCTCCCGCAGTTGCCTCCCCCGAAATATCGATTACTATCTTTGACAACGATGGACATACCCTCTCCTCGGAAAAAACAAACGTTGACAATATTGAAAACACACCTTTTGTAAAATCGCTTTATACTATATTAAATACGAAAAGCGCTGTTGAAAAGCCCGTAGATTTCAAAAAAAATCCCACGTTCAACCTCACACTTGCAACAGCTTCCGAAACATCCACTTTCAAATGCTATTTTGAAAAAGATTACGCGACCAGCTTTTTAGAAGATGCAAACGGAAATTTCTTTACTCCAAACGAGAATGATTACATAGCTTTTTTAAGCGCTTCTTATTCTCAACCTGTCTATCCCGAAGCTACGCCTCCTACCCTTTCTATCGGTGATAGCACAGTCATCATCCCTCGCGAGGTTGACTGGAGCTATACTTTGATTAACGATTCAGTTCAAAAATCCGATGGAAACGATACCACCGAAGACACACTGTCTTATATGATAGACGGAATTGTGAAATTCAAATTTTCTTTGAACCCCGACGAATGTAACATAAAAATCATTGACAAAACCGGCATCCCGGTTTTTGAAGGCTCACATGAGGACATATCAAAATTCTCCGCAAATGAAGGAGATGAATTTAACGTATCCGTATACGCAAAATGGAATTCCGATGAAAATAGTTTGGCATACGGTGAACAAACATACACTTTTGATATAATATGTACAAAACCGTCTGAAATCAAAGCATCTTCGACAGAAGCATCCGAAGGAAGCGTTATAATCCTTTCAATAAGCAACGTCAACAGTGCCGAATCGGTTGTTTTTACTCCCCAAGAGCCGCTTATTCCCGATAATGTAACCGACGAGGAGCGCAAAGCCTTAACATCGCTTTACGAATTTACACCTTTATTCACTCTTAACGAACAGAACGCTTATGCGCTTATTCCGATTCCCCAAAATATTCCCGCATCAACTTTTGAATTTTCGGTTGCCTATGGAATTGCAAAAGCCGATTTTACTATATCGCTTACAAAACATCCTATCTCGGCAACAATTTCTGTTCCAAAAGAAGAGATTTCTCTTGACATCACATCTGCAAAAGATGATTTCAAAAACACTATTACCACAAATTATAACGAATTTGAAAGCATATTGCTTTTCACAAGTGAATTTTTATCTCCCGAAGAATACGGATTCACAAAATCAATTGAATACAACAGTGAAATAACAATAGATGAGAACACATCGTTCAAGTTCTTAGCGAACTCATACGTCGCATCAAACAGTGAAACCGTTGCGATAAAGAGCGCAAACATAGGAATCGTTAAGGCAACCGGTTACTCTGATCTTCTCGGTAACTACGTCGTTATCGATCACGGCGCGGGATTGTACACCTGGTATTGCGGGCTTTCCAACATTGGAATTTCCACAGGAACCGTTTTAAAGAAAGGCGAATTTATCGGACGCAGCGGTTCAACCTCGCCTCTTTGCTCGAACGGCGTTAATATCTTCTGTACGTTATTTCGAAACACAATTGATCCCTCCGATATAATAGGACAAAAATTAATATGATTTTATACAAAAATACCGCATTATTATCACGCTGATAATAATGCGGTATTTTTATCATTTATAGGCTCAAGCACGTTAGCATTAGCCCTCTTCACGTGTCAATTTGCTCCAAGAATAGGTTTCCAGCAAAGCTTCTGCAGCAGCTGCAGAATCCGCAAGAACATTAGACGGAATAGCCACATCGTCTGATTTCCACCCCTCTGTAACCTTAAACTCAACGCTTACAAGATTGGAACAACCACGGAACACTCCCGAACCTAAGCTGGTTACGCCCTCGGGTATGGTTATGGCTGTGAGCTTTGTGCAATTTTCAAAAACTTTGTTACCGATACTCTTAACGCTGTTGGAAATCGACACATTAACAAGTCCGGTACAAAAAAAGAATACTGCATTGCCTATCGATTCAACGCCGTCAGGTATAATAACACTCGTAAGAGATCTACACTGATAGAACGTATAGGTCTCTATTTTTTTAACGTTTGCTCCTATCTTCAAATTAGAAACGTTTGGACAGAACGCAAAAGCATATCCACCAATGGTATGAGCGCTATCACCTATTGTTATATCGGTGAGCGCGTTTGCACAAGTAAACGCAAACGCATTTATGTTCTCAAGTCCCTCTGGAGTAGTGAATTTCGAATCAGCCTTTCCTAAAGCATACTGTACCAAGGTTTTTCCATCTTTGCTATAAAGACTTCCATCCATAGTCTTGTACGCTGTGTTATTTTGATCCACCTTAATGTTCTTAAGCGCAACACAATACGTAAATGCCTGCATTCCTATAGTTTCAACACTTTCCGGAATCTTTACCGTTATCAGCCTTGGCGAATTGGAAAATGCGCCAACCCCTATATTTACTACACCATTTGAAATGGTAACGCTATTGAGATAAAGACAACCGTAAAATGCACCCAATCCTATTTCATTTACACCCTCGGGAATTACCAAATCCGTTATATCGCCGTCAAAATAAAACGCGTAATTATATATATCATATTTCTGACCGTTATAATTCTCGGGAAGCGCAGGGGTCTTTCCATCTCCTACGTATCCAAGCAAATAATTTTTCGCCCCATCGACGTAGAAAAGAAATCCTTCCTTATTTATTATCTCAGACTCACCTTTGTGAACCTTCTTCGCAAACTGAGCTACAGCGCCATAATCTCCGGAGCCTACAGCCATATCAAAAGACGTCTTGTTTATTACCTCTATAAGCTTAACGCAAGACATAAAAGCACCGTCTCCTATTTCTTCAACAGATTCCGGAATAGTTATTGTTGTAAGATTCACACATGACGCAAATGCATATTTGTCTATTTTCTTAATGCCATTGCCCATATTTACGTTTTCCAAACGCGAACACTCGGAAAACGCATCATAACCTATAGCTGTTACACTATTCGGAATCGTAACGGAGGTTATGTTTGTGTTTTGATTAAAAGCACCCGTGTATATCTCATAAGACTGCCCCTCATAACTCTCGGGAAGAACAAGCTTTGTCTCCTCACCGTCATATCCAAGCAAATAATTTACTCCGTTATAGGTATAAAAAACATAGCCGTCCTTGTATACGATTTTGCTATTGCCATTATGCACTGTCACTTCATCGTTCAAGATTTGATAATATAAACTACCTTCATCTAAGCTGATCTCCACGGAAGATTTATTTATTATCTCAACCAACTTATCAATAGAAGAAATTGCGCTATCTTGTATATCCGTCAAAGTGCTTGGAAGAGTCAAACTCACAAGATTATGATTTCCACTGAACGCTCCTCCACCTATTTGCTCAACGCCCTCAGGAATAGCAAAACTAAACTCGGTTTTTCCGGGAGCATATGTTAAAAGTTCTTTTCCGTCCTTTGTATATAAATTTCCATCAACAGACTTATATACCTTATTATTTTCATCCACTTCTATATTAATAAGCCTATCACAATCACCAAAGCCCACCCCGATATCCTCAACAGTTTCAGGAATGATTACTTTAGTAACGTAGAATGCCGAAACGAAAACAAAACCAGACACCCTAGTTACCGGCAATCCGTTATAATAAGCGGGGATATTGACAACGTTACTCACACATGAATTAAGCTCTACAGAATAACTCTTGCCGTCCTCGGAAAGCTCAAAGAATAAGCTTCCACTCTGAACAAATCCGTCATCCTCATCATCTTCGAATTCATCTTCTTTATCAGATTCCTTCTCTGTCTCGGATTCCTTTTCTGACTCGGATTCCTTCTCCGTCTCGGATTCCTTTTCTGACTCGGATTCCTTCTCCGTCTCGGATTCCTTCTCTGTCTCGGATTCCTTCTCCGCCTCGGACTCCTTCTCCGCCTCGGACTCCTTCTCCGTCTCGGATTCCTTCTCCGTCTCGGATTCTTCGCTTGATTCAATTTCAAAGTTCGACTCAGAATCAATATTCGACTCGGAATCAGTATTCGATTCGGACGACGAACCTCCCTCAGACGTATTTTCTGTCTGAGACGTTGTTTCATCCGTACTTTCACAAGCCATGAATGTGCAAAGAATCATAACGACAGCTAAAACAAGTGCTAAAAATCTTTTCATATTTTTGTCCTCTATAAAATATTTTCATCATACGTTATATCACCTATTATATCACCAAACGGATGTGTTTTCAATAACCTTCCTTATTTAATTAAAAAAAATATAAAATAATACACATTCTCATCAGACCTATTGCAAAAAACCATCTTTTATGTTATAATATCTATTATCATTTTTTATGAAGCTTTTTGTTTTGGAGGATAGCTTTATGTTTTGGGAAAGCATAGGGAACTTTTTTTACACCATTAGTACCGATCTCGGTTATATGGCGCCGCATTTTGTTTCAGGCACGACTTTAAGTACTCTTCTTATCTGCCTTGCATTCGTTGCGACCATGCTTATTGCCTACTTTTTGGGTAGTATAAACTTTGCAATAATCATTTCCGGAAGAAAATATAAGGAAGATATAAGAAATCACGGCAGTAAAAACGCAGGTATGACAAACATGATGCGTACCTATGGTAAAAAAGCCGCTGTACTCACTCTTGTTGGAGATGCGCTCAAAGCTGTTCTTGCATGCTTTATAGGCTACGTTATTATGGGCTCTCTCGGCGCATATGCGGCAGGACTTTTCTGCATGGTAGGTCACGTATTCCCCATCTTTTACGGTTTTAAAGGTGGAAAAGGCGTTGTTACAGCAGCCGCAACAGTGCTTATGACCGATTGGCTCGTATTCCTTATTCTTCTTGCACTTTTCATTTTGATGGTTGCAATCTGGAGATATATATCGCTTGCATCCATCACATGTATGCTCCTCTATCCCTTGATACTCAGCTTTACCACAAAAATATTCCTTGGAAGAATGTCTCCCTTTATCCTCTTCACCGTACTTATGGCGGCTCTCATTATAGGAAAGCACTGGGCGAACATTCAGCGTCTGCGTGAAGGCACGGAATCAAAATTCTCTTTCAAAAAGAGCGTAAAGACGCCCGCAGGCGAAGTTAAAAACGAAAACGGAGATAACTGATGATATCATCTAACGAATCTGCACTTAAAATATCCGAGCTTATTCTGCTCGCAACTGAGAAACGGCTTTTAAAAAAAGCCGTTTTCTCAAAGCCTCTTAACAACACCTTGCAAAAAGTAGTTCTCACTCAAAAGCTTATCTCGGGCAAAGAGGCACTTCAGGCAGAGAGCTTTCACAAGGACAACAAAGTAACGCATAAAAATCTATTTCTCGACGAGCTAAACATAGAAAAACTCGCCTCTTTTTTATGTGATTTTAAGCAAGTAAACCTTATCACCGCCAAAGGTGATTGCGAGCTTCGCAGCTCTTCCTCGGGCAAGATAACTCTCCTCGGAGATAAAAAGCTTGAAAAAGCTCTCATTGGAGCTACCGAGGCGTCAACACCGATACAAACCAACGACCGTGAAAAATCAAGAATACTCAGCGGAAGCGAGCCTTTCTTGAGACTTTTGGGCGTTTCAGATGAAAAAGGTCGTGTTTTTGACAAAAAGCAATCGAAATTCAAGCAGATAAACCGTTTTCTTGAGATAATTCGCGATTGCGAGGACAAGCTTCCCCGTGATTCGATACGCATCTGCGATCTTTGCTGCGGCAAGAGCTATCTCTCCTTTGCGGCATATCACTACTTTGCAAACGTAAAAAAGATGAAGGTTTCTATGACGGGAATCGACCTTAAACCCGACGTAATCGAGGATTGCTCAAATATCGCTCGCTCTCTCGGCTTTGACGGACTTGAGTTTTTGTGCATGGATATAAACGATTATTCTCCCGACGTACAGCCCTCTCTCGTCATATCGCTTCACGCGTGTGACGTTGCAACCGACATAGTTCTCTGCAAGGCGGCTGAATGGAACACAGACGTTATTCTCTCAACGCCCTGCTGTCACCACGAGCTCAATCATTCTATAAACTGCCCCGAGCTTGACTTTATAGCACGTCATTCTATGCTCCGTCAGAAGCTTTGCGATGCGGCGACCGATGCGCTAAGACTCTTAAGACTCGAATCGCAAGGCTACAGCACCTGTACTATCGAGCTTATAGACCCCAACGAGACACCCAAGAACATTATGCTTAGAGCAATAAAAAATAAAAAATTTGATCCCTCCTCCAAGGAAGCAAAGCAGAGCCTCGAGAGATATCTTGCGGCAAAAGCATTTCTGTGCCAGGGCGAGGATCTATCAAAATTACATTTTTAACGGTGAAATATGACTTTTCATAATGCGATAAAATATATAAAAAACTCGCCAAACATAACTCCTAAGGATTCCTCGGCAAAAAAGCGCATTGATACGCTTCTTTCACTACTTGGAAATCCTCAGAAAAAGATTAAATATATCCGTCTTGCAGGTAACAACGGCAAAAGCGTTTGCGCCCAGATGATGACGTACATTCTGAACGAGAGTAAAATTTTATCAGGATCGCTGACAATGCCCCTGCACTCCGAGCTCAGAGAAAACATCAAAATAGGTGGACAGATTATCTCTATGGATGAGATAGTTCGTTATACCGAAGCTATCGTCAAGGCTGTGGCACAGATAAACGAATCTGCCGAGCAATCCGGTGCGCACAAGGTTTTTGCGCCAACGGCTCACGAAATTATGCTGTGCATCGCGCTTCTTGCCTTTGAGAATCACAAATGTCAGCTTGTTTTCATCGAGAGCGACCAAAACACCGACGATCCCTCAAGATTTCTTCCCATCCCTCTCTCTGCAATAATCTGCGGTGCAATTCCTAGTGACAACAAGGACGAGATAGCAAAAATGCAAAGCTATATCCAAAGGGGTCTTACAGACGTTGTGAGCGTTCCTCAGGATGCGGAAGCTTTCAAAATCATTCAAAGCACATGCCATGCGGCAAACTGCCGACTTACGATATCGGTGCCCCAAAAAGCATCTGTAACCGCTCTTAACTTAGGCGGAACCAAGTTCAACTACAAAGGCAACGACTATGCGCTCCGCATCTGCGGAAGATTTCAGGTAACAAATGCAATACTTGCAATAGAAGCCTCAAGTGTGCTTTCACGAAACGGATATAAAATAGAGCAAAATCATATCGTTCAGGGATTACAGAAAACCGCTCTTCCCTCAAAATTCGAGGTGCTTTCGGTCTCCCCCACTATAATAATCGACAGCACGTATGCGCCGATTGCAATCGAGACCGTTTGTGATTCTATGGAGGAGCTAAAGCAATTCACGGGAAACAGAGTTCGCCTCTGTCTCACAACCGAGGAGCTCTGTGAGCAATACGAGATTGCGCTGAAAAGCCGTGGATACGAGATAGAGAGCATAATTTCGCTCCCCTCTCCATACGCAGATGAAACAGAAGGTTGCATATACGATGGTGCTACCATCTGCAAAACTCCAAAAAGCGCGGCAAAGGCGGCTCTCTCGGAGCTCTCACCCAATCTCACTCTTCTCGTCTCCGGCAGAACGAATCTTTCGGAAAAAATTCGATATGAAATACTTAGCATTTTAGGATTTTAAAAAAAGAGCTCGACACATTTTGTGTCGAGCTCTTTTTTATTCAAATGTTTTTATCAACTCAGCATACGCATACAACGATCCGGCGCATATCACAGGGCATCCGTTTGCAAGCGCATATTCTCTTGCCGACTCAAGCGCATCCTTTACACTACCCTTGCTCTGCGCATCTATTCCCGCACCCTGCAAGACAGATGCATACTCCGATGCATCAAGCGCGCGAGGACTATCCGGGGTAAAGGTAAACGCACACTTCGCTGCCATTGCAAGCTCACGCGCAATATAAGTATAATCCTTATCACGCAAAACACCGGTAACAAGGCAGATCTTTTCATCCTTAAAATAAAGCTTTACGCTCTCAACCGCCGCCTCAATTCCCTGCGGATTATGTGCTCCGTCAAAGATTATGAGCGGATCCCTTGAAAGCACCTCAAAGCGTCCCTGCCAGCAAGCACTGAGAAGTCCTTCGTAAAGCGCATCATTACTTATTTCAAAGCCCTCCTTGCGAAGAGCTTCTACAGCATTTATAACTATAGCGCAATTTCTTGGCTGATAAGAGCCGAGCAAGGATATTTTCAAATTTTTATAATTAAAATAATCAAACTCAGTACCACAAAGCGCCATCGAATTTATTTTCAACGATGAATAATCAACCGCAACAAATTCGGACGAGCACTCCTCCGCCTTTCTTGCAATAACGTCCCTTGCCGATTCATCGGTACCTCCGAATATCACGGGAATACCATTCTTTATGATCCCCGCCTTTTCTGCCGCAATCTTCTCTACGGTATCGCCAAGGAAAGCCGTGTGATCAAGCGCAATTCCCGTTATCACCGACAAAACACTTGTATCAATTATATTAGTGGAATCAAGTCTTCCGCCCATTCCCGCCTCAAGTATAACCACATCGCACTCATGTCTTGCAAAAAATTCAAACGCAAGCGCAGTTATAAGCTCAAACTCAGTTGGCTTATCCGTCATCTGCTCGACAATAGGCTTTATATATTCAGTGAGCTCTGCAAGCTCCGTATTCGAGATATTCTCTCCATTCACCCTCATTCTCTCGTTAAACACACGGATGTATGGCGAGGTGTAAAGACCTGTTTTATATCCTGCTCTACGAAGAACACTCTCAAGCATAGCAGAGGTTGAGCCCTTGCCGTTTGTTCCGGCTATATGGATGAATTTTAATTTCTTCTGTGGGTGAGAAAGCTTCTCGCAAAGTTCGCCTATTCTCTCAAGTCCGGGCTTGCAAAACGTCCAGCTCACACTGTGAATATATTCAAGAGCCTCATTGTAATTCATGCTTTTCCTCCGCACTATAAGAATCGATAAATCTGCGCACCGCTCTGTTCTTATACAAAGCTGCAAAAATCACTATTTCAACAACGATTATACCAAGGTATATCGGTATTCTAAAAAGCACTATCGAGCCAAACATCGTATAAAGAACGATTGTTTTTACCGCCATAGAGCCTATCACCTGAGCCAACACCTCGGCAACGGCAAATCTCAAAACGCCTTTTTTTCTAACAATAAATTTTGCGCTCAAGCCTGCAACAAGACCCACCGAAAGCGCTCCAAGCGTTATAAGAAAATTTATATCCTGCCCCGTAGCCAGTGAGCTAACTAGGTCTGCGGCCGCACCAACGCAGGCTCCGATTATCGGACCGAACATCATTCCCGCCATTATAATCGGCAGATTTTCGAATGTGATTCTCAATCCTACGCCCAAATTGAGTAGCGGTATGAGCTTGCATATTGCCGCAATAGTTGCGCTTAGCGCAATGAGCATTGCAGCCGTGGTTAAAATTTTAATATTTCTTGATGCGCTTTTTTTCAAAACAAAAAACCTCCTTTTCCTCAGCCTATCATACAGCAAAGGTAAAGAAGGATAAACACATATATACTGTTCGCCTTTTGCTTTATGAAGCGGGATGCAAAGCACGAACCGCAAACCTCGGTTTTTCGTTCGACAGACAACTCCCCGTTCTGCCGACACTTCACGCCCGTGCCTTTACTCTTCTAAAATTTAACAATAACATTATACCACAAAAGCCGTTCTTGTCAATATTTTTTCGTTATTTTATTGAAATATAAAAATTTTTATGTTAAAATAATACCATAGTTATATTTAAGGAGGATTTTTTAATGTTGACTGATATAAATCTTTACCCGGACAAGCCCGACGTTTCTCTTTACGCATACGTTCACGATGAAAAGAGTGAGCCTCGCCCTGCGATAATCGTTTGTCCCGGCGGAAGCTACCGCTATCACGCGCCGAGAGAGGCTGAACCTATTGCTAATTTTTACTATGATAATGGAATGAATTCATTTCTTCTTCGCTACTCAGTATCCGATAAAGCCGCTGATTATGCGCCTTTAATCGAGGTGTCGATGGCTGTCAAGCACGTCAGAGAGAATGCGGAAAAATACAACGTTAACCCCAACAAGATAATCGTTTGCGGCTTTTCTGCAGGCGGACATCTTGCAGGATCCTCAGGTATCCTTTGGAACATCCCCGAGGTTCGTGACGCTATCGGCGTTACCGACGGAAGCGCGCCCGAGGGCATCAACCGCCCCAACGGAATCATTCTCGCTTATGCCGTTATCACCGCAGGCAAGTACACTCACGCAAAATCGATTCAGAACATCGCAGGCAGACTCGACTACGACGAGCACGACGTAGAGCGATTCTCTCTTGAGCTTCACGTAGACGAGAACTCGTCCCCCCTCTTTATTTGGCACACACTCGGAGACAAGGGCGTACATATTAAAAATCCGCTTCAGCTTATCGATGCATACGCAGAAAAAGGAATTCCCTTTGAAGCGCACATATACCCCTACGGTCCTCACGGAATGGCGCTTTGCAACAAGGTTACCTTTGACGGCAAGCCGGAGCTCCTCTCGGACCACGTTGGAACATGGAAGGATCTCTCCGTTACCTGGATCAACGAGCTTTAATTTAATTATCATAACAAAAACGGCTGTCTCGTTTGAGACAGCCGTTTTATTTTAATTATTGAGATCAATTGACGAATCAATCATCCTTTTTACGTTTCTTTCTTGCACCTACAAACGCAAGACCACCGGTTACAGCAACTGCAGGAAGCGCTATCATAGATCCACATCCTGACGCAGTAACCTCACCATTTTTCTTCTTAGTGCTCTTTTTGTCGTCCTCGTCCTCATCCTCGTCTTCGTCTTCGTCTTCGGATTTATCTTTGTCTTCGTCTTTCTCCGTATCTTCGTCTACCGCATCGTCATCGTCTGCGACATCCTCGTTTTCTGTGTTTTCTCCGTTAACCTCATCGGTTATTTCCAAAGAATCGTCATCACTACCAATCATTTCATCGGTATCTACAACAGATTCATCGAGTATCTCACTATCGGTGCTCTCAATAACAGCTTCACTTGACTCTTCGGTAGCCTTTTCGGTAGTCTTTTCAGTATCCTTAGCTGTATCCTTAGCTGTATCCTTTGTGGTTTCCGTCTCGATCACCTTATCCTGAACAGGAAGAGCAACACCCGATTTTCTCACGGCAAGAATTGCAATATTTGCAATTTCTCTACCTTCACTACCGGAGCCTCCCTCTGCGTGAACGATAGTGTTCAAGGTATTGCCTTCACGAATAACCATCGTTGAAGATCCACCACCGTCAAGCAAGAATGCGTTTGTACATCCAAGAGCCTTAAACTGATTGGACATTTCGTGATAAGTTGCGCCAAGAGTTCCGTTATAAGGAATTACCATAAATACTGCAGTTCCGTCAGCCTTAAAGCCTATAGCGGTTCTTGCCTTCCAACAGTGAGGATAATCGTATATATCCTCGGTCCATTTCAATGTTTCGGTCTCATCGCCACTGGTATGATTTCTACCGTATGCGTTATAGAACAACACCTTGCCCTCTGCGAGAAGCTGCTGCTTAAAGCCTATTGCATTGCTTACGTTCGCCCACGCACCTGTGAGTACCTTCTGGCACTTTACGTATGCTCCAATCTTAATATAAGGAGCCTGAGAAACGGAGTTAACTGCGATATAAGCCTCGCCCTTTGCCGGCTTCATACCTGCGGTTCCCTTCATAGTTCTAACTATCTTTCCTTCAACGTAGTAACATGTATTTGTTCTTCCGTCTCCGTTATGTGAACCCGTATCGTTGCGATATCTTTCAAGATCAACAACGTAAACGGTCTTTCCTGTATAATCTCCGCCATCCTTAAAATCCGGTGTAGTGAAAGACACCGTAGATGTGGAGGGTGCTTTACCTATAGTTGAAGTATACGAAATAATAGGATTTGTCTTATGCGCTCCGAGAACCTGCACCTGATAAACTCCGGTATACGTAAGCTTTGTTCCGTAGCCGTTCTTTGCATACTCGTTTCCAATAGTATAATATACAGCCTTACCCGTCTTGTCATCGGTACCAACAACTCCGCGTCCTGTCATATCAGACAAGATGAAGGACTTAAGCATATCGCCGTTCTGAAGCATAGGCTCTTCCGGCTCACCCGTGCTTGTGTTAAAAAAGTCTCCGTTTACTGCGGCAACAACCTGATATGCGGGATTCTCCTGCTCAAATCTTCTTACAAGCTCCTCAACACTTCTTCTTGAATAGCTAAGCTTATCATCACTATCCGCAGAATAAACGAAAAACTTTGTGTTCTTTGAACCTATAACCAAATGTGTGGTAAGGTTGTGCCAATTCTTCTCAAGTCCGTGCCACGTTGAATTTACGGTAGCCTTGTAATACGTAGCATTCTGAAGTTTCTTAGTAGTTGAAACATTTATTGATCTTATCTTCGTAGAATTATAGTTGTACGGTCCTACCGTTGTAGCACTTGCAGGTATAGCCGTAAACAAAGTTGCAAAAATCAACATAAAGATTACTCCTAATCCTAAAAATCTTTTCATGTTTGTTCTCCTTAAACACTCTTTGTTATGCCCAAGCCATAGTCGTAGGCTTTTCTTCAGTAATAATTATGGGCCTCAAAAAGTTTATTGCTTTTTCAAGTCCCTCATCAAGCGACATGAGACTATCCTCGTGCTCAATAGAAAGTACTCTATCGTATCCGCAAAGTCTAAGATTCGAAACGATAGATCTCCAATAATCCTCTCCGTTTCCATATCCAACGGTACGGAAAATCCAAGAACGCTCAAGCTCGTCTCCGTAATGCTTTACGTCAAGGACGCCGTTACGAGCGGTATTATACTTATCGATCTTTGTATCTTTAGCGTGTACGTGATAGATAGCACCCTTAAGCTCTCTGATTGCCGCAACCACGTCCATTCCCTGCCAAATGAGGTGCGAGGGGTCAAAGTTAGCGCCGATAACGTCGCCAACAGCAGCTCTCAAACGAAGGAGCGTTGCAGGGTTGTAAACGCAGAATCCGGGATGCATCTCAAATGCAATGTGATCTACACCGTGCTCCTTTGCAAAAGCACCAGTCTTCTTCCAATAAGGAATAACCTTTTCATTCCACTGCCAGTCAAGTATCTTCATATAATCATCGGGCCAAGAGCAGGTTACCCAGTTGGGATAGATAGACTGCTCACAGTCACCGGGACAGCCCGAGAACGTGATAACGGTATCTACGGAAAGCTTCTCTGCAAGCAATACTGCGTTTTTGAAATCTGTGTCATAGGACTCTGCTATATCCTTCTGAGGATGCAACGGATTTCCATGAACCGCAAGAGCGCATATCTCGATTCCGTATTTTTCAAAGGTTGCAACAAATTCAGCAAACTTTGTCTCATCAGCAAGGAGAGCAGCGGGATCGCAGTGATCCTTTCCGGGGTATCCACCCGCACCTACCTCAACGGTCTTTATACCGAGCTCTGCCATTCTTGCAAGAACTTCCTCAAGACTCTTATCGTGATATAAATTCATAAGTACACTTAATTTCATAAGTCAGCCTCCATATTTTCCATCAGGCGTTTGTTAAACTCTTCCGCCGTGTTATACCCCATTTTCTTCTGTCTGTTATTCATAGCTGCGATCTCAAGAACAACCGCAAGGTTTCTACCGTGATGAACGGGGATTGTTATTGCGGGAACGTCTATTCCCAAAATATTCTCGACTTCATCGTCAAGACCGAATCTATCATAAAGCTTTTCGGGATCCCACGCCTCAAACTTAATAATCAAGTCGATACGCTCGGTCACCTTAACAGATCCCATACCGAAAAGCCTTCTTACGTCAACTATACCTATTCCGCGAAGCTCTATGTAGTGTCTTATTATCTCAGGCGCGGTTCCAACCAAGGTCTTTGCAGATACCTTCTTTATCTCAACCGCGTCGTCGGCAATAAGTCTATGTCCTCTTTTAACAAGCTCGACTGCCGTCTCACTCTTACCGATACCGCTATCTCCAAGAATAAGCACACCTTCACCGTAAACCTCAACCAAAACTCCGTGTCTCGTGGTTCTGGGAGCAAGGCTTGTATTAAGCGAAGAAATTATAGCCGCCATAAACGCACTTGTACGCTCCTCTGTTCGCATAAGAGGGATTCCCTTTTCCCTTGCGGACTGCATCGTAGCCTCACAAATAGGCAATGCACTCGTAATAATAACCGCTACGGGATTATGCTCGAAGAAACGAGAAATTCTAAGGTTGTGCTCCTCGTCCGAAAGGCTGTTAAGATATGCGTGCTCAGCTCTTCCCAATATTTGTATTCTAAAAGGCTCAAACACCTCTGTAAATCCTGCAAGAGCAAGACCGGGTCTTGTAACCTCGGGGCTCGAGATCTTTATCTTCTCTGCCTCCCTTGGCATATAAACGACCTCAAGCTGAAATTCTTTTATTATATCACTTAAAGGGATACTGTACTTTGATTCCATCTTTGCCTCCTTTGAGGAATACTCCCATACATAATTATTATAGCACATTTTTTTTAAAATGGAATACGTTTTGACATTTTTTATTGAAACAACCCTTCATTTTCCGCATTTTTGTTTATCTTGCACTATTCACACAAGCTCTTATAGTCGAAAATCACAATCACCTATTTCGGGTATTTCAAAGTTTATTCACAATATAGTAACAAAATTGTAGTATTATATTTATATATGTCTTCACACGAGGTATTTTATGAAAAAGAAAATTCGTTTTATTTCAATCGTTGTATGCTTTATAACGGTAGTTTCTCTCCTCTGCTCCTGCGCTCCTCGCCCATTGGCACAGAGTAGCCTTGCAGGTAAGGACGTGGGTACAATCAAAGGCGGAAGCAAGGAATATACAGTAGATTACGAAGAATTTTATATTCTTGCAAGCAATTACTATGCCGCGGCAAAAACAAAATACGGTACAGATACCGAGGCAATAAAAAAATACGTTTGGGATTCGATAAAAGAGAATATAACTACAAACTACGCAATCCTTGAGCTCTGCTCCGCAGAAGGACTCCCTTATGACGAGGATGAGCTCCAATCCGAAGTAAACAAAAGAATCGAATCGATCATAACCTCAAGCTTTGGCGGTGACGAGGATGCATATTTTGAGAGCCAGATATCCAACGGAATTACAGACCATTTCTATCGTTTTAACGAAGGAATCGACATTCTTTACTCAAAGCTCGCAACCGAGTATCAAAAAACCGGAAAGGTTCCGAATACCGACGCAACACTTCTTGATTACATAAAGAAAAACTTTATTCATACAAGACATATTACCGTATACGTAGACAGCACCGATAACTACGATACCGAATACGAAAAAGCAGTTTATATAAAGAATGCTCTTGATAACGGCAGCTCTATGGATACGCTGTTCGGCACTCAATATAACGAAAATACAACTCCCGTGCTCTACGATGCACCCTATGAAGGAATATATTTCCCCCGCGGAGTATACGATGAGGTCTATGAAGAAGCTGCTTTTGCTCTTCAAAGAACCGGAGACTACACAGATATCATAGTCTCACAAGCAGACTCTCCCACCGTTGGAGAAGGAATAGTTCCCTGCTTCTATATAATCGAAAAGCTTCCTTTAAAGGAATCCGAAATACTCGCCGACTTTAACGATCTTTCAGACTTAGTAAAAGATTCTATAGTTTCGGCAGAGCTTGATTCCTACTACGCAAAGCTCACCTTCGAACCCAATGAATATGCGCTCGGTCTTGACCTTGCAGCACTTGAGGCTCCCGAAAACGGAATCGACTATCAGCTCGTTATCGGAATCTGTGTAGCCGTAGGATCAGTCATCCTCATTATTGTAGCAATATTCGTATTCCGTGCGCTAAGAGCAAAGAGATTCCAAAAAAATCTCAAAAAAGGCAAAGCAAAAAAAGAACTTAAACCTAAGAAGAAATAAACACAAACGAGGACCGAAATGAACAGAGGATCACGTTACAGAAGAAACAATCGAAAACGAAAAACAAAAAAAATCATAATAATATCGATTTCTGCAATATTGGTCCTTTTCGTGATCTTTATAGCATCGGGACTACTTCTATCAAAAAAGGTACAACAAAACCCTTTCTCCCCTTCAACAAATAGCCACGGCGGAAACGTAGCTGAAGACGAACAGACAGTTCCGCGCGTAAACGCCTACCCCCTTGCCATTCTTGAGGACGGCTCAAGCTTTAATTCAAGATTCTCTGCCGTTTCAGATACGGCAGACGCCGTCTGCATTTCTTTGAACACCCCTCAGGGCGACCTTCTTTTCAGATCTTCGGTTGCATCACATTTTTCTAATATTTCAATTAAAAGTGACGCTTCAGCACTCTCGGGGTACACCAACACCTTGCAGTCCTACGAAATCTATTCCACCGCTCTTCTTTACATGAAAAGTCCGTCGGATAACGAGCTAATATCTGACGTTTATTCCTCTATTTGGACCTCTATTGCATGTGAGGCAATACGTACAGGCGTAGATGACGTTCTTCTCATTTCAGACGCTTCTGTTGAAGATGTAAATAAGCTTTGTGCTCTCGCTGACAGCATTCATTTGACCGAAGAAAATGCGGTTGTAGGCATTACCGTGCCACAGCAGGTTCTTGAGGATGAAAATTACGTTGAGCTTATAAACACTCTCTCAAAATCCTTTGATTATCTTGCTATCGATACAACAGACCTCCACACGAAGGAAAATACGACCCTGCTTGAAACAATAGAAACCACGGTGGGAAAGCTTCAAGATCAAATAATGTATCACAATATGAGAGTTCTTCTCCCTCACGGAGCAAGCGCTGAGGAACAAAACGCTTTCACTGAGCTCCTCGCAAGATATGCTATAACCAATTGGCAGATATCGCCAAATAGGATTTAACAAAAAATATTTTAAAAAAGCATTGCGTTTGCAATGCTTTTTTTATTTTTTCTAAAAATTGAGACTATTTGAGACTCTCGGTAACCCTTTGACACTTTTTCAACTGTTAAAATGTGTTTGTGCAACGGAGAGAAAGGAGGTCCCAAGACCCATGAATTCCGCCGAAAGCATTTCAGGCATAAACGATGGCGGTAAAATCCTCAATCTCTTAAACGAATATATTATTGCGTGTGCAAATGCACAATCGGAAAATGCGAAATCTCAAAAAAATACACCACCCTCCGCCTTTCCGAATTTTGCAGGCTTCTGCCGTTTCTTAGGAGCAAGCGTCTCCGAGCTTGAAGCCCTTTGCGAAAAATTCCCCGAACATTACGCAAGAATGCTTGCCATTCTTGAAGACGAAGCGCTGAATTCCAAGCTCTCCCCTACAATCGTATCCGCCTATATGAAAAAGCGGCTCGGATACGACAAGACTGCTCTGCCACAAAGTAACTCTCAGCTTGAAATAAAATTCGAGCACGATATTTTCGAGGACGGAGCATAATGAAGCATTCGGAGCTCACTATAAAAGGAATACCTAACGAGCGACAAAAGGCATTTTTCGCCTCCCGAACACGCTTCACCGCATACGGTGGAGCACGAGGCGGCGGTAAATCCTGGGCTTTGCGAAGAAAGCTTGTGGCTATGTGCCTTCGTTACGATGGACTCAGCTGTCTGCTTATACGTCGCACTCTCCCCGAGCTCAGATCAAATCACGTAATTCCGTTTCTGCGCGAATACGACGGAATAATCACCTACAACGAAAGTGAGAAGGCTATCCTCTTTCCAAACAAAAGCAAGATATATCTTGGCTACTGTGCCGCAGACAAGGATGTTCTGCGGTATCAGGGACAGGAATATGACGTTATCGCCATCGACGAGGCAACGCAGCTGAGCGAATTCAGATTTTCGGTATTAAAGGCCTGTCTGCGAGGCGCCAACGACTTTCCAAGAAGGATGTATCTGACCTGCAACCCAGGAGGCATTGGGCACTCTTGGGTAAAGCGCTTATTCGTAGACAGAAAATTCAAAAGCGGTGAGAATCCAAGCGAATACACGTTTATTCCTGCGCAGGTTTATGACAATCCTATACTTCTTGACTCGGATCCTGAATATGTAAATTCGCTCCGCTCCCTTCCCCCTCGCCTTCGCGATGCCTGGCTTGAGGGGAAATGGGACGTATTCGACGGACAGTTCTTCCCCGAATTCGACCCCTCCATACACTTATGTAAAAGGTCGGATATCCCCTCTTATCTGACAAAGTTTATAGCGCTTGACTACGGACTTGATATGCTTGCCGCGCTTCTTGTCGGCATTGACGAGAGCGGAAATATTTGGATACTCAGAGAAATCTGCGAATCGGGACTTACCTTGAGCGAGGCTGCAAGCCGAGTATCTCTTCTTGCAGATGGGCAGAACGCAGAATTTGCGATATGCTCTCCCGATCTTTGGAACAGACGTCAGGACAGCGGAAGAAGCGGATTTGAAATAATGCAATCGGTACGCGGAATGCCGCCAATGCGCCCAGCAGACAATCGACGCATTCCAGGTTGGAGAGTGCTTCGAGAATATTTCTCCGCAAAGAACGGACATCCCTTCATAAGGATATGCGAATCCTGCGCAAACCTTTCATCATCCATCCCTGCGTTGCTTTGTGACGGAAAACGCCCTGAGGATGCATCAAGTACGCCACACGCAATAACTCATTCACCGGAAGCTCTGCGATATGCAGTTATGAGCAGAGTCTTCTTCCCCACCGAAGAAAACGACGTTGACCTCACTTTTTTAAAGGATTTCCACATGCCAAAGAAGCCGTCCTTCTTCGATTAAGCTTTTTCCGTATAAAGCGTCTCCGTTGCACACGGAAGGCTATATCCAAACGGCCACCGAGAAATTCTTACAGAAAGGAAGTAAAAATGGCACAAAAAAGCAATTCAAGAACCTCTTACAAAATGTCCTACCGAGGATTTGAAGGAATAAACCTTCAAAAGACCCATTCGGGTGACGAGAGCATCTCTCTTATTGAAAATTTCAGAGTAAGTGCAGACGGCTCTCTCAAAAAGCGTCCTTGTTTAGAAAAGCTCTGTGATATGCCCGGCAACGTCTCAAGAAGTTTTCACACAGTTCTTGACGGTGAAGAAGTCTATTATCTCCTATGCCAAAACCTCATTATAAAGTACACACCGCACGATAACGCCACAAAGACGCTCCTGGAAATACCGGATTATTCCTCCGCATATTTTCTCGAATATCTTGGAGATATCTATCTCCTCACCGATGCCGGTATGTATAAAATTGACAGCGATAGCGCGCAAACGGCAAAAAACTATATTCCCCTTTACGGCAAGGACTGGCCAAGCTCACGCCCCGGTGAGATCTACGAACCTATAAATCTTCTCTATGATAAGGTTGCAATCAGCTATAATTTCGTATCCCCCGCACACGGATTTCTCTCGAAAGGAGATCTCATTGTAACAA
The DNA here is from genome assembly GCA_045633925.1 of Eubacteriales bacterium. Classification (GTDB taxonomy): domain Bacteria; phylum Bacillota; class Clostridia; order Oscillospirales; family CAG-272; genus HGM12713. Next base: position 14,673 of record JAZQZG010000011.1, on the reverse strand, counting down.
ATATAGATGCGATCTACCGAAACGGAGAGCTCTTTTCACCCGATAAATATTATTACGACCAGGAATTCGACGTTATCACTCTTTTAGAGCACGAAGACGGAGACGAATTTCTTGCAATATTCTCTATCTCACACACCGGAAAAGCACTTGAGCAAAGAAAGGCTCTTCTCGGCACGAGTGATGCCACAACCTTTTATGAGCTGAATAACCACAGTCTTCTTTTTTGGGGAGATTGCGCAAACAACAAAGTTTTTTATTCAAAAAAGATATCAGAAGAATCACGTCAAGTCAGCAACAAATATTTCTCAAATGAAGGAACGATCTATATTCCACTCGATTCCCACTTTACAGTGGACACCCCCTCAAGCCGTGTAAACGCTATCGTACGCCACTACGATCGAGTTCTTATAATGACAGATTCCTCTACTTGGATGACTGATCTTCAACAGCTCGGAATGCCGGAATTCCAATTAAAAAGCATAAACGCATCTTTAGGATGCAGTATTGCATGCGGAGCTATTAGAATTGACAATTCTATAATAAGCATAAGCGCAAACCGAGTTTACTGTTGGAGATCAAACACAGATGAGCTGAATGAATGTAACGCATACAGTATTTCATCACCCATACAGGAATTGATTGATAACAGCTTTTTTAAACAATGTATAATAAAAGCCTATCCAAAATTTGGAGAGGTCTGGTTTCACAATCCTACAAGCGCTATCACGTGGATATACAATCTAAATCGCTCTGCATGGTACAAATACAGCGGTTTTTCCGCATACTGCTTCTTAGACTCGGAGGAAGACATCATCATTGCCGAATCATGCTCTATTGCTTGTTTTAGCAATTTATATACAAATGAACGAACAGACAAACCTACCACAATCTTTAAAAGCGGAACGCTTGAATTCAACAGTATAAAATACAAAAAAATGAAGCTTGTTGTCTTACGCGGTGAATTTTCAGACGGGCAACTTACCATAAAACTCTCCTTTGACAACGGCAAATCCCTTTCCTATAGCTTCTCACCTCCCAAAAATCATTTCGTTTTACCGGTGAGAATAAGATCCGGAAGCTTTAAGACCGTTTCGATAGAGCTTTCATCAAACGGAAACGGGGAACAGGTCATCCACGGTATAGACCTTTATGCCAAATAATTACGCAAATAAAAATTTATGAAAGGAATAAAATGAACCAATCAAAATCTTTTAAGAAAAATCTTTCTCTTGCCTGGGAGCAATATGAAAGAGGCAAGGAATACAAGCGACGCATAGGTCTTTATGAAACGGTAAAGACTAACGAGCGCTTCTACCGAGGAGAACAATGGCAATACGGTGAGGGAAAAAATCTTCCCCATCCCGTATTTAACATCATTGGAAGAGTTATAAACTATCTCGTTTGCTCGGTCTGCTCCGCAGACGTTTCGATACGCTACGAGGATGAGGCGCTTCCCTATGTTCGCTCAGAACACGAAATAAATTCAATTGAAGACGGCGTGAATACACTAAGCTCAAACGCAGCCTACCGTTGGAAAAAAGACGGTATGGACAGCGTTATGCTAAAGCTTCTCACAGATGCAGCAATCTCCGGCGACGGTGTGCTTTATTGTTACTGGGACACCTCACGCCAAGGAGCTCTTGCCTTTGAAGGAGATATCGTTACCGACCGCATAGATAACGTAAACGTATTTCCTGCCGACGTAAACAAAGCAGATATACAATCTCAGGAATACATAATCGTTTCGGGGCGCGCATCTATTTCATCTCTCATATCAGAAGCAAAAAAATTCGGTGCCTCCGAAGACGATATAAAATCCATTCGTCCCGACGATGAAAGCTCTTATCAAGCAGGCGAATTTTCAAAATACGAGCTCTCCGGGGACAGTGAGGCAAAAACGACCTACATAATAAAATTCTGGCGTGAGAACGGAAAGGTCGTTTTTGAAAAATCAACCAAAAATTGCGTTATTCACAGAGCACGCACAGATTGCAAACTCTATCCCTTGGCATATCTTAACTGGACTCCAACGAAAAATGCATTCCACGGCACCTCACCCGTAAGCTCTCTCATTGCCAACCAAAAATTCATAAACAGAGCCTACGCTATGGCTATGAAGCACATGACAAACACTGCGTTCTCAAAGGTTATTTATGACAAATCTAAGATTCCCGAGTGGACGAACGAGGTCGGCGAGGCAATCGCCGCATACGGCGGTGGAAACATTGCCGACTCCGTGAGCGTTTTGGGTGTTGGCGAGATGCAAAACGGATATATGGATCTTATAAACAGCTCGGTTCTCCTGACTAAAGAGCTTATGGGCGCTACAGATTCTGCCTTGGGAATAGTTGAGGCTAACAACACAAGTGCTATCCTTGCGCTTCAGGAAACCTCAAGAATTCCTTTGGAGCAGATACGATCTGCTTACTACAGAGTGATCGAGCAGCTTGCAAACGTATGGGCGGATATGATGTGCGCCTACTACCCCTCCGAGCGTCTCGTTCCTTACTACACAAAGGAGAAGGCATCATCCCGTTGCATCGACTTCTCTCTTCTCAAGAACCACATTCTTTCCGCCAAGGTCGACGTATGCGAGGTATCACGCTACAGCGCAACAAGCGTTCAAAATATGCTTGACAAATTACTTGACGGACAATATATAACCGCAGAGCAATACGTAAAGCGACTCCCTATAGGCTCTGCACTCGACAAGGACGAGCTTATAGACTCGATTCGTCTCTCCACTAAAAAACAAAACGATTCAGAAAGCGATATAATCTAACTATGGAAGAAATACTCAACGAAACACTCACGGAAAATGAAATTTCACCGAATGAAATATCTGAAGAACCAAAATCTTCAAACGATGAAAGCATAGTAAACGAGCTCAATGAAAAAATACTCAGTCTCACTAAAGAGCTTGAGGCGTACAAACAAGCCAAAGAACGACAGGATAAAATATCCGAACAATTAAATGAGTTCTCAGAGCTCTTCCCCGATATCACTCCAAGCACAATACCGCCTGAAGTTTGGGAAAGTGTAAAAAGGGGTAATTCACTTGCCGCAGCTTATGCAATATACGAAAAGCGAACAATCGAAGCAGCAAAGCGAATAGAACAGATCAACGCAAAAAACGCAGTAAATGCGGCGGGGTCTGCCGGGAAAAATTCTCCCGATGAATTTTTCTCTATGGACGAAGTTAGAAAGATGTCTCCTTTAGAGGTTCGTGCTAATTTTGCCAAAATACAAAAATCAATGGAAAAATGGAAATAAAATGTTTTTTAATCATCCTACTCATACTTTTCAGCATCTGCTGGAAAAGACCTAAATACAAATTTTAAATTACTATTTTACAAATCTACAAACAAACGAAAGGAACTTTAATTTATGGCTATTACCAATTTCATTCCCACAATATGGAGCGAAACGCTCTACAAACAGCTTTCCAAAACATTTATCGCAGTTGACCACTGCAACAGAGAATTTGAGGGAGACATCAAAGGAAAGGGCTCCACAGTAAAGATCTGTGGCGTCGGAAACGTCTCACTTAAGGACTACAGCAAGAATACAAACATGAACGATCCCGAGATCTTAAGCGACACCGTGACAACTCTCACTATCAACAAAGCTAAGTGCTTCAATTTCCAGATAGACGACGTTGACAGAGTTCAGTCCTCTCCAAAGCTTATGGAAGCGGCTCTTCAGAAGGCGGCAGAGGCTATTGCAAACGATGCAGACGCCTACGTTCTTTCCTTGACTCACCTTGCCGGAAAGCAAATAGTAAACACCTACAATTCCGGTGAAAGCTTTTATGATACAATCCTTAAGGCTCGAGAGATACTCTACAAGAATAACGTAAACGATGGAACCGAGCTCTTCCTCGAGGTAACTCCCGAAGTTGCAGCAAGAATCCTCAAGGAAAAGATAGCGCTTCCTTCAACAAATGAGAACGTTGCAGAGCACGGATATCTCGGATCTATCTTTGGCTGCAAAATCTACGTTACAAACAATTTGATAAGAACTATAAACTCCTCCAACACCTCCGCATCAACAGTATTTCATAACTGCATTCTCAGAACGAGAAGAGCTATATGCTTCGTAGATCAGCTTTCCGAGATCGAGGCTTACCGTCCTGAAAAGCGTTTTGCAGACGCAATAAAGGGACTCCATCTCTACGGTGCAAACGTTGTCTACCCCAACGAAATGGTAGCTGTCGTTTTTGAGTGCGAGGAAGATACGTAATCTTAAGTTATGCAATATACGAATAACGATATACACCTTATGGCTCTTGCGCTGATAGACGAAAGAGAAACCGCGGGAGACGTCACCGATCTTGAAGAAAGATCCCCGTACATACTCGCATCCTTTTGTTCTCTCTGCAAAAACCTTGATAAAAAACTCCGTGAGAGAGACACTCTCGATACTCAAGGCAAATTCAGCGCAGTAAAGCTTAATCTCAATGACAAATTTCCTCTCTGCGAGACCCTGGTACATCCTGCCGCCACTTATCTTGCGTCAATGCTCATTGCTGATGAAAATCCTTCGCTCTCCGAATCCCTCTACGATAAATACTGTGATTCGATAGCAACGCTTGGCGCAGAATGTAACTGCTCAGCAATAACAAACGTATATTTTGCCGATTAACATAAATCGATAACTCCTTTTTGGGGGCAAAGGCAAGAGACTTCTCTTGTCTTTGCCCCCTCTCGTGTTTTTAAGGAATCTTCTTATTGATTTTTTCACATTTTTGTGATACTATATAATGAGACCCTTTGAGGAGGTATTTTATGGACTGGTTATATATATCCATTGCAATAATTTTTGGAATTCTTATTTTTCTTTTCGCTTTAGCATATATAGTATTCTACGAAACCGCAGTTAGAAAAAAGCCGCGCAAAGACGATGTAAACACACTTTTTACGCAAAATAAAATAGACTTGATCGGTGAAAAAAAGCTCAGATCTGCGCTTGATTGGGTGGGTGAACACACCACGGGAGACGTTTGCATTGATAGCGATGACGGTCTTCGCCTGCACGCATCTCTGATAAACGTGCCTGAAGGCACAGCTCCTAAGGGCGTGGTTATAGTATTTCACGGCTACCGCTCGTTTGGCGCACGTGATTTTTGCCTCCAGCTTCCTATGCTCCATGAGGCAGGATATAACATAATGCTCGTAGACCACCGCTCACACGGAAAAAGCGAAGGCAAATATATCTGCTACGGCACTAAAGAATGCTACGATGCGATCCTTTGGCGCAAAAAAGCAAGCGAGCTCTACGGGACTGATATTCCGATCGCCCTCTTCGGACTTTCAATGGGCGGAGCTACCGTCCTTATGGCAAGCGGCCTCGTTGACAAAGACGATACACAGGTAAAATGCATTATTGCCGACTGTCCCTTTGACAGTGCCTACGATATCATCAAGCACGTTCTCTGGAAATACAGAAAGATATACCCCCAGCCCGTAATACATTTTGCAGGCTTTTGGCTCAGATTTATAGCAAGCTTTAATATGCGCTCTCCAAGCGCATCGGAGAGAGTAAAGGAATCGCACCTCCCTCTCCTCATATTCCACGGCAAGGAGGACAAATTTGTTCCCACTCAGTGCTCTATTGATATTGCCAACAGCGCAAAGGATCGAGCAAAGCTCGTCCTTGTTGATAATGCCGAGCACGCAGAGGCTGTCTACTACAACTATGAGCTTTACAAAAAAGAGCTTATCGAATTTTTAGAGACTCACATGATTTAATTAAAAATATAGCCAAAGCTCTTGAAAAAAAGTCAGATTTATGGTATAATTAATCGTTAATCAATTCAATTCAAATCAAGTTTAAGCGCGCAGGAGGAAAGCACGTGATAATCGCATTGGAAGAAGCAAAATATAAGCTTATTGGTATGAGAGCCGATATAGACGATCTCGGCTCCGCACTTAGAATAGATCAGCTCAAGGCAACCGCTGAGGAGCTTGACAAGGATACCTTGCGTGAGGATTTCTGGTCGGATCAGGAAAACTCCTCAAAGGTACTCCAAAAGCTCAAGCAGACCAAGGACACCATTGAAAACTACGAGGCTCTCAAGTCAAGACTTGAGGATGCAATAGTTTTGGTTGAAATGGCTATCGAGGAAAACGAAGAAGGCTACGTTGAGGAGGTTGAGAGCGAGCTTGCAGCTATCGTTAAGGAAGCCGAGGCAAAGAGAATCGAGATTCTTCTCTCGGGCGAATACGATAAGAACAACGCAATCGTATCCTTCCACCCAGGAGCAGGTGGAACCGAGGCTCAGGACTGGGCGCAGATGCTCTACAGAATGATAACCAGATGGGCTGAGCGCAAGGGCTACAAGTACAAGCTCCTTGATTGGCTTGACGGTGATGCGGCAGGAATCAAGAGCGCAACCATTATGGTCGAGGGTCTTAACGCATACGGATACCTCAAGGCAGAAAACGGCGTTCACCGTCTCGTTCGTGTATCTCCCTTCGATGCCGCAGGCAGACGTCAGACATCCTTTGCATCCATCGAGGTTATGCCCGAATTTGATAACATCGACAAGATAGACATCCGTGAGGAAGATATTGAAGTTACAGCTCACCGTTCAAGCGGTGCGGGCGGTCAGCATATCAACAAGACCGACTCTGCAATAAGAATTCTTCACAAGCCCACGGGTATCGTAGTAGGCTGCCAGACCGAGCGTTCTCAGCTCCAGAACAAGGAAACCGCTATGAAAATGCTCAAAGCAAAGCTTATGGAAATAAAGCTTCGCGAGCGTCTTGACACCATTGAGGATATCAAGGGTAACAAGGTAAATATCGAGTGGGGCTCGCAGATCTGCTCCTACGTATTTATGCCCTACACTCTCGCGAAGGACACGAGAACCGGCCACGAGGACGGAAACATAAGCGCCGTTATGGATGGAGAGATAGACGAGTTTATCAACGAATATCTTAAAATGAATGCTAAATAATCAAAAGCCAACCGCTTTATTGTCAAAACTGATAATAAAGCGGTTTTAATTTGGTCAAAATGCCGAAAACCACATGCGCTATTGACATATCTTTGGTTTTATTGTATAATTAAGATAGCGTTTATCGCAAATTTTTAAACAAAAAGGAGACTACACCAATGGCGAATTACAACATTCCCGAAAAAGCAAGAGTAGCCGTTCTTACCGGCGCAAGAAAGATAGAGATATTTGAGCTCCCCGTTCCCGAGATCGGTGACGACGAGGTTCTCGTTAAGGTTGAGCAGACCGGTATCTGTGGTACCGACGTACACGAATACAAGGGCGACCCCTTTGGATATATTCCCGTTGAGCTCGGACACGAGGGTACGGGTACGGTAGTTAAGCTTGGTAAGAACGTTACCACCGACTACTATGGCAAGCCTTTGGCAGTTGGCGACAAGATCGTTACCGGTCTTAAGCCCTGCGGCGTTTGCGACACATGTAAGAACGATCCCGAGCACGTTCACCTCTGCCCCGGCGGCGAGATCTTCGGACTTATGCCCGGTGAAGCTGCATACAAGAACTTCAACGGTTGGTTTGGTGAGTACATAAAGGTTAACGCAGGCGGCGTTATCTTCAACGTAAGCGATATGGACGTTGATCTCCGTACACTTATCGAACCCGCAGCAGTTATCATTCACGCAATCGAGCAGGCAAAGCAGATCTTCAACTTCAAGCAGGGCTCCTACGTTCTCATTCAGGGATGCGGTCCTATCGGACTTCTCCTCCTCACCGCAGTTCGCACGATGGGCGTTCGCAACATCATCGCTGTTGACGGCGACGAGAAGCGTCTTGCTATGGCTAAGAAGCTCGGCGCAGCTTACACTGCAAACTTCATGACCGAGGATGCTATTGCAAAGGTTCTTGAGATCACCGACGGTAAGGGTGCTGAAATGGCGTTCCAGTGCACCGGTTCTCCCAAGGCTGCAAGCACCGTATGGAAGTACGTTCGTCGCGGCGGATCTATGTGTGAGCTTGGCTTCTTCGTAGATAACGGTGACACAACCTACAATCCTCACCTTGACATTTGTAACAAGGAAATCAAGGTTATCGGTTCTTGGACATACCAGGCAAAGGACTGGATCCAGGCTTGTGATATGCTTAAGGAAGCTCAGAAGGACGGACTCCCCGTTGAGGAGCTTCTCACCCACAAGTACGCACTTGCAGACATCAACGATGCTATGGAAATGAACATCAGCATGCAGGGTCTCAAGATCGTTGTTAAGGGCGAATAATTAAATATTAAAAGCTTAAATTATAGAGGCTGTCTCAAATGAATTTTTGAGACAGCCTCTCCTTTTGCCTCAATAAAACCGCAATATCCATTGACATAAGCGTTTAAATATATTATAATATTATTAATATATTTAATTAAAAAGAGGAAAATAAAATGCCCGAACTTTTATCCCCTGCGGGAAATTTTGAAAAGCTTAAAGCCGCTCTCCTTTACGGTGCGGATGCCGTATATCTTGCAGGCAGACGCTTTGGTATGCGATCTGCTGCCGACAATTTTGACAGCGACGAGCTCTTTGAGGCTGCAAAATACGTCCACGCAAGAGGCAAAAAAATATATTTGACACTGAATACCATGCCCCACGGCTACGAGTATCCCGATCTGCGCGCATTCCTTGAATACATAAAGGATGCAAAGATCGATGCCTGCATCGTAGCAGATATGGGCGTTATGTATCTTATAAAAGAGGTTATGCCCGATATGGAGATCCACGTCTCCACTCAGGCAAGTATCGTCAGCCCTGCCGCCGCAAAGGCATACGTGGCACTTGGCGCTAAGCGTCTTGTTCTTGCGCGTGAGCTGACGCTCGAGGAGATCAAGGAAATAAAAATAGCTCTTCCAAAGGATATCGAGCTTGAGGCGTTCATTCACGGCTCTATGTGCGTATCCTACAGCGGAAGATGTATGCTCTCGCACGCTCTCACGGGCAGAGATGCAAACAGAGGAGCTTGCGCTCAGCCCTGCTGTTGGGAATACAATATAACCGAGATCAAGCGTCCCGATCAGCCCTATCCCATCGAGGAGAACGAAAACGGCACCTTTATTATGTCCTCAAAGGATATGTGCACAATATCAATAATTCCTCAGCTCATCGAGGCAGGAATCGACTCCTTTAAGATTGAGGGCAGAATGAAGAGCGCATACTATGCGGCTGTTATTACAAATGCCTACAGAATGGCAATCGACTCATATCTTCGTGACCCCGAAAATTATAAATTCGACGCGCACCTTATGCGTGAGCTTGAGAGTGTGTCTCACCGTGAATACTGCACGGGATTTTATCTTGACGATCCGCTCAAGGAGCCGCAGATGTCGACCATCAACGGCTACATCAGAGAGAAGGCCTATTTTGCAACGGCATTGGGCGCGGACGAGCTCGCCCTGCCCTCCTCACTTGAGAGCGAGTGCGCAAACGGACGACTCTATCCCTTTATTCAGCGCAACAAAATAAAGCTTGGAGATTCAGCGGAGATAATTTCTCCCTCAAAGATCGGAAGACCGTTTACCGTCACCGAGCTTTACAGCGAGAACGGAGAGCCTATCGAGTCAGCTCCCCACCCCTCTCAAAAATTCTTTATTCGAGTACCCTTTGACGTTAGCGCAGGCGACATCGTGCGCTCAGGAGAATAACATAAAAGCAAAGCACCTCTCATAAGTTCTACTAAGAACTTATGGAGGTGAATATGCTTTTTGACGTATTTAAGGCTCTTATATTCGGCATCGTTGAGGGTGTGTGCGAATGGCTCCCGATAAGCTCAACGGGGCACCTTATTTTGCTTGAAAGGATCGTCTCGTTAGAGATATCTAACGATGCGGCGCTCAATTCTCAGTTTCGAACTATGTTCGACGTGGTAATACAGCTCGGAGCGATTCTTGCCGTTGTCGTCATTTATTTTGGACGGCTGACGCCAACGAAAAAGAAAAACCTACCGCTCCTATTCAAGCTGATTCTCGCAACGCTCCCTGCCGCTCTCATAGGCTTTTTAACCGATGCGTTATGCGAATCTATGTTTGGTGAGGATCTTGATGCATTACTCTTTACGCCTACCACGGTTGCCATTACGCTCATTGCATACGGAATTGTTTTTATCCTTGTCGAGCACTCGAAAAAGTCGGAAAAATGCGCTGTAACGGAAATAACGCCGCTTCACGCCTTTTCTATCGGCATTTTCCAAGCTCTTGCAATAATTCCCGGAACGTCTCGCTCGGGCGCAACGATTTTAGGCGCAAGACTGCTTGGCATAAACAAATCTTGTGCAACGGAATTTTCCTTTTTTGCCGCAGTTCCCGCAATTCTGGGAGCAAGTCTTTTAAAAATAATTGAATTTTCAAGCTTTACGGCAAGCATGAATATGCAACTACCGTCAAACGCCTACGTTTTACTTATAACGGCGTTTATATGCGCATTTTTAGTTTCGATTCCCATAATAAAATTCCTTATAGGCTTCTTAAGAAAACACTCGCTTAGTCCATTTGGAATATATCGAATAGCGCTCGGAATCATCGTTCTGCTTGCACTCTAAAAACTTTAGAAAGGAGACGTTATGCAAAAAAAGCTTTCTATCCCATATCCGATAATCGTCGAGGGAAGATACGACCGCCAGCGTATTCTTGAGATATGCTCAGCCCACGTGATCGTCACAGACGGATTTGGAATATTCAAAAAGAACGAAAAGCTCTCTCTTATGCGACAGCTCTCAGCTCGCTCACCCATAATATTGCTTACCGATAGCGACGGCGCAGGAAAGCTTATTCGCTCGCATATCACCTCCGCAATCCCTAAGGACAGACTTATAAATCTATATATACCAAAAATCAAAGGCAAGGAGCGTCGCAAAAGCGAACCCTCTGCTGAGGGCACTCTTGGCGTTGAGGGTATGGAGCTTTCCCTGCTCTACGATCTTCTCGCACCCTTTGAGGACGAAAAAGCCGCGCTTGCCCTCTCCGAGAATCCGCTCTCAAAAACCGATTTTTACATCGACGGACTCTCGGGCAGAGAAAACAGCTCTGAACGCAGAGCGGAAATTGCAAGGGCTCTTGATCTGCCCTGCGATATGACCGCAAACGCATTGCTTGCGGCGCTTAAAATACTTATTACCTACGAGGAATATCTGACTCTTGTAGGAAGAGATATCGGAGACAACCAAAATGAAAGAAGAATTTGAAAGAGAAGCCGCCTTACTTGGCGAGGATGCCGTAGAAAAGCTCTCTCGCTCCTTTGTTGCGCTCTTCGGTCTTGGTGGAGTTGGCAGCTACACAGCCGAGGCTCTTGCTCGAAGCGGTGTGGGACGCATCCTGCTCGTTGACAGCGACAAGGTATCAAGAAGCAACGTAAACCGTCAGCTCTGCGCTCTGCAGAGCACTATCGGGCGTAACAAGGTTGACGTGGTTGCAGAGCGTCTGCTTGACATAAACCCCGATATAATTATCGAAAAATGCTATTCCTTTGTTTTACCCGAGAATATATCGAATTTTGATTTTTCAAAATTCGACTACGTTATAGATGCAATCGACACCGTCAGCGCAAAGCTTGCCATAGCAGAAATGGCAACCAAGGCAGGCACCCCGATGATAAGCTGTATGGGAACGGGAAACAAGACTGACCCTGAGGCTCTTACAATAACCGACATCTCAAAAACGTCGGTCTGCCCTCTCGCAAGAGTGATGCGCAAAGAGCTCAAGGCTCGCGGCATTTCCCATCTGAGAGTAATCTTCTCGCAGGAGGAGCCGCACAGAGCAATAAAGAGCGCAGAGGGTAAGCCTATACCTTCGAGCGTCGCTTTCGTGCCCTCCGTGGCAGGTCTTTTGGCGGCATCAGACGCTGTAAAAGAGATAATTTCAAAATAAAAAAATCAACTTTGTGAAAATCGACGAAATCAAACAAAATACAAAAAAGGGCTTGACAAACTTTTTCGAAAGTTTTCAACAGCCCTTTTTATTTTTTTATTAAAAACAGTGCTTATTTCATAGGGTTTCCAACAGTTTCAACAGAGTTTTCAACAGGTAAATGCCTTTTACACGGTTAAAACGTAGGTAAAACTATATTTTTGAACAATATGCAAAATGAACAAAAATTGTTAAATCTTTTGCTTTTTCGCTTATCTTATGGTCGCGATAAACCTCAAAAATGCGGAATTTCCTTCGGGAGTGCGCTTATAAACGCCCGCATCCTCAAGAACTCTCTCAAAGGTTGCGCCGATCTCCTTCTTAAGTATAGTTTCCACGTTTTCAGCAGTAAACGTGTAGTTATCCTTAAACTTTTCAAACCATTCCTTATGCTTGCAAATTGCCTCGTTCTCGGCAAAATCCTTACCTGCTACGATGTATTCGCACATAATTGCAATCTCATCACGAAGTCTTGCGGGAAGAACTGCAAGACCCATAACCTCGATAAGTCCGATATTTTCCTTCTTTATGTTATGTACGTCTGCGTGAGGATGGTAAACACCCAAAGGATGCTCGTCTGTCGTAATATTATTACGAAGAACCAAATCAAGCTCAAACTTTCCGTCGCGGAAGCGAGCGATAGGAGTTATCGTATTGTGCTTTTCACCGTCGGTCTCTGCAAATACGAAAGCATCGGGATCGCTGTATGCTCTCCAAGCGGCAAGTATCTTGTCAGCAAGCTCGCAAAGAGACTTGCGATCTGCGCTTCTAAGTCTTATTACAGACATCGGCCAATTAACGATTCCTGCCTCAACGTTATCATAGAATGCAAACTGGATCTTTGTATCAACCGGAGCCTTTGCCATAGCAAAGGTGTAGCATCCGCCCTGAGTATGATCGTGTGAAAGGATAGAGCCTCCAACTATAGGAAGATCTGCATTGGATCCCAAGAAATAATGAGGATACTGAGCAACGAAATCAAGCAAACGCTCAAAGGTTCCTCTCTCTATCTTCATGGGAGTATGCTCCTTGGAAAGCACGATGCAGTGCTCGTTATAATAAACGTAAGGAGAATACTGCATATACCACTGCTTGCCCGCAAGCATCGTGGGGATAAGACGAAGAGTCTGACGCGCAGGTCTGCCTGCGTTTCCTGCATATCCCTCATTTTCGGGACAGAGCAAGCACTTAGGATATCCGCTCTGGGGCAAAAGCTTTGCTGCTGCGATGGCCTTAGGATCCTTCTCAGGCTTTGAGAGATTAACGGTTATATCAAGCTCTCCATACTTTCCGGGATAGGTCCACTTAAGATCCTTCTTAACTCTGTAGGTACGAATATAATCGCTGTTACGGCAAAGCTCGTAAAAATAATCGGTTGCGAGTTTTGGAGATATAGAATAATAGGAACGGAAAACTCTTATAACCTCGCTTGGGCGGGGCGTGAGAATTCCCATTATCATAGTATCAAAAAGATCACGGTAAACTACGCTGTTGCTCTCAAGAAGTCCCTTCTCTGCGGCAAAATCACAGATAGCTCCGAGTATATCCTCAAGAGGCTCGCTTGCAACGGGCTCTGCAGGCTCTACGTACTCAGCCTCACCAAGAGCGGCAAGAAGCATATTTGCCGAGTATATTCTGTCCTCCTCAAGGATAAGCTTTTTTTCAACAGCATAATCAATAAGTTGCTTTATTCTTACGGAAATATTCATAAAAAACTCCTATAAATAAATATCATTAATTTATTATATCATTTATTTTTCCATCTGTCAAAGGAAATCTGAAATTTTATTGACATTTATGTATAAAAATGTTAAAATAATATGAAATTCACGCAAGGAGGCAAAAAAATGGAGAATTCAAAAAAGGATATCAGAATAAAAATACATTCGGAGCTTTATGAAATAGATGCCTCCCTTTTCTCAAACGATGATATAGACACCGACAATATTCCAATGAGCGCAGAGGACCCCGAGCCTCAGATATTGGATATAAATTCTCTTGGCGCCTATACCGATGACGGAGACCGCATATCGATCTCCTATGACGAAAGCGAGGCTACCGGAATGGAGGGCTCAAATACCACGATCTCTTTTTTAAAGAGCGATCCTCTCATCGTCAGCATGACTCGCACGGGCTTGGTTTCCGCAACCCTTGTTTTTGAGGAAGGCAAGCGCTATCACTGCATATATAAGACCCCTTTTATGCCCTTTGAGATATGTATTCGCACAGTTAAGGTTGAAAACCTTATACTCACCACAGGCACGCTCTCGCTTGATTATATAGTGGAAATACGAGGAGCAAAAGCAGAAAGAACCAAGTTCTCCTGCAAAATCTTAAATTAAATACTGTAAAACAATAACAATCCACCCGCATAGCGGGTGGTATTTCAGTTTCGGGCATAGCCGTGAATATCACTGGCTGCGCACAAGTGCGCTTTTTATTGGCCTGTCAGCCTCGCAATTATTAGGTAAACCCGCTTAAGCGGAATTAAGCCTGAGCCTCCCTTGTGTAAAGGGAGGTGGCACGGCTTGCCGTGACGGAGGGATTGTAAAAAGATAAATTCACACAAAACAATCCCTCAGTCAGCTTCGCTGACAGCTCCCTTTACACAAGGGAGCCTTTGTCACAAGGTCATTCTGCGATGATTTTTATTTGTTTTCTATTCATCGGCATAGCCTACATAGAACCCCGCCACTATGGCGGGTTTTTCGTGATACAACAAAAAATGGAGAGTCACAAAAGTGACTCTCCATTTTTATAAAACGACATAACT
>JAZQZG010000010.1:0-38416 GCA_045633925.1 Eubacteriales bacterium | reverse complement strand
CAGGCTAGCGTTCTAACCAACTGAACTACCGGGCCACTTATGGTGGGAACAATAGGGCTCGAACCTATGACCCTCTGCTTGTAAGGCAGATGCTCTCCCAACTGAGCTATGCTCCCATTTGCCGCCTACTATCTTTCAGCGACTTTCATATTGTATCATAACATTTCTATTATGTCAATACCTTTTTGCAAATTTTTTATTTTTTCTTTGATTTTTGTATTATTTTGTCAATATCAGCCTCGGTAAACACTTCTTTTCTTGTACAAAAACGGCACTTAACCTCAAGCTCACGCGCTTTTCCCTCTGCCTGTTGCTCGTCAAGCAATCCTTTAAGATCATTCTCGCCAAGCGTTATAAGCGCTCTTTCGACTCTATCTCTCGTACAATCACACTTATATTCAACCTCAAGCTCGTCAAACACGTCGAATTCTATTCCCTCAAGCGCGATCTTCGCTATCTCAAAATTACTAAGGCCTCTATCAAAGAGCTTTGACACATTTACAAGCTTTGACGTGTTTGCCTCTATCTTATCAACCGTCTCGGGATTTGCAAACGGCAAAAGCTGAATTATAACGCCTCCCGCTGCGCGGCAGGTGCAATCTGTATCAACCAAAACTCCAAGAGCGCATACTGTGGGTATCTGCTCGCTATTTGCATAATACGCCGCTATATCCTCTGCTATCTCTCCGCTGACAAGCGGAATCGAGCCTGTATACGGCTCTGCCGTACCCATATCACGAATTATTGTGAGCAAGCCCTTTCCAACAGCTCCGCCTACGTTAAGCTTTCCGTTTGATCTGAGAGGCAACTCCACCTCGGGATTCTGTATATATCCCTTTACGTTTCCGTAGTAATCTCCCACCGCAATAACTCTACCTGCAGGGCCGTCTCCGCCAAGAGTCACCGTAATCGTATCGTTCTTCTCTCCGAGCATACATCCCATCATAGAGGTTGCCGTCAAGAGTCTGCCGAGCGTTGCGGTTGCCGTAGGTGTGGTATTATGGCATCTTATCGCCTCGTTTACTATATCGGTTGAACATATTACGTGAATTCTTGCGCTTCCGTCTGCCGTCATCGCACGCAAAATGCTTGAATATTTCTTATCCATTATCTTCTACCTCAAAATCTTTATTTTTTTACTTTAGCTACGAAATACAATCTCTCGCTCGTATCCTCGACCTCTCCGAAATCAACGTCCGAGAAGATATCTATAAGTTCAAATCCGTTATTTTTCAATGACTGTTTTATCTCGTCAACATCATAGCATCTCTCAAATTGCTCCTCATCGGCACGAGAGAACGATCCGTTCCTCTGCTCCTCAAAAAGTGAAAGATAAAAGCTGCACACACGGCTCTCGCTATCATAAAAATTCTGCCATCCGCAGAATATCTCTCTTCCGTCCTCGGTCTCATCCTCAAGGATGTAGGAATTATCGGCATAAACATTCTCGAACTTATATCTGCTGTTTACGTCGAATATAAACAATGCATCGGGATCGGAATAATTGTGAACGAGAGAGAAAACCGCATCAAGCTCCCCGTCCTCGATAAGATAATTAAGGCTATCAAGGCAGCAAACGGTTGCGCCTACCGTACCGTAAAGCTCAAGCTCTCTCATATCCTGACAAAGATAGAGTATTCCCTCTCCCCCTGCCGAATAAGCCTTTGAGAGCATATCAACGCTCCCATCGACACCTATCATATCGTATCCTCTCTTTGCCATCTCACGAGTCATTCTACCCGTTCCGCAGGCAAGATCAAGAACTATCTCGGGCCTCACCTTAGAATAGCGCTCAAAGCATTTCTCAAAAAAATCCGCCCATTTTGAATAATCTATTTCCTTGTTTAATTTGTCATAGACTCCTGCTATGGCAAAATATCCATCGTAACTCATTTTTATCTCCGTTTCAATATCAATCAGTCGGCAGTGCCGACAGCCAAACGTCGCTGCCTGTGCTGCCGAATCTTTTTATATCGCACCCGATGGCATAGTTTCGTTGTGAACATCCGCACCAAAGCAAAGGTGATCAAACACGTGCCAGATATCTCCCGCTCCCATTACAACGGCAATATCCTTCTCAGAAAGCTCCTCGCCAAGCAGCCTTGCAATATTATCAAATCCGTGGCAAGCAGATCCGCCCTCTATCCTCTCTGCCAACCTCTCGGGTGTAACGCCCAAAGTATCCGTCTCTCTTGCGGCATAAATATCTGCAATTATAACTCTGTCCGCAACAGACAGCGCCTTTGCAAATTCATCAAAGAGTGCGTGCGTTCTTGAATAAGTGTGCGACTGGAACACGCAGAACAGCCTTCCACCGTCGAGCATTTTTTTCACGCCCTTAAGAGTTGTTTCCACCTCAGTCGGATGATGTCCGTAATCATCATAAACCGCCGCTCCATTAACTCTGCCCTTATATTCCATTCGTCTTGCCGCGCCCGAAAATCTCTTTACTCCCTCAAAAAGAGCATCCTTTGAGAGTCCGCAAAGCAATGCTACGGCAGACGTTGCAAGCGCATTATAAACGTTGTGATAGCCGCTGATAGAGAGCTCTATTCTCTGCACAAAGCTATCGCAATAGATAAGATCAAAGGAATATCTTCCACTCTCCTCGGATATATTCTCGGCTCTCACCTTTGCGCTCTTATTTTCGATTCCGAAATAGAGCACATCATCACAATTACAAAACGCTGATAAAACGTTCTCATCATCCGCATTTGCAATAACGGCTCCGCCATTTTTGAGCGATATATCGGCAAAGCTTCTATACGAGCGTTTAATGTGCTCAATATCCTCAAAATAATCCACGTGGTCAAGCTCTATATTAAGTATCACCGCAATAGTAGGGTTAAAATCCAAAAAGGAATCCATATATTCGCAGGCTTCAAACAAAAAGAAGTCCTCGCCGCCGACTCTGTATGCGCCTCCCATAATATCAAGCTCTGCGCCCGACAAAACCGTAGGGTCGGTATCTGCGCTCATAAAGAGACTTGCGCACATTGAGGTAACCGTGCTCTTTCCATGCATTCCGGATACACCTATACGCCTCTTATATTCGGTCATAAGATATCCCATATAATCGGCACGGGATATTATCGGTATTCCTCGCTCCTTTGCTCGAACGTACTCCTCATTATCCTCACCGATTGCCACCGTATACACAAAAGCATCATAGCTCTCTACGTTGCTTGCAACCTGAGAATAAAATATCTCTATTCCCTCGCCTTCAAGCCTTTCTGTGAGTCTTGATTTAGTTCTGTCCGAACCACCAACTCGCATTCCTCTCACAAGAGAGACGTGAGCCAAAGAGGACATATTTATTCCGCCTATTCCGCAAAAAAATATACTTTTACAGGGCTTTAGCATTTTTTCTATTTGAGCTGCACCAAAATGCGTATTAGAAACAGACATATATCCTCCATAATAAATTTATCATTTTTATTAGTTTTAAGCGATTTTCCTTGAAAAAAGACCCAAAGTAAGGTTTTCTTCACAGAAAAAACTTAAAACTATTGTATATTCATCAAAAAAGGGATGTATAATATATTTGTACCAAGAAAAATACCTTTATTTGCTTTTGGTACCCATCAAAAAATCAAACATTGTAAGGAGGTTCCAAAATGCAGATCACAGACATCAAAATAAGAAAGGTATTTGATGAAGGTCCCATGAAAGCTATCGTTTCCGTTACCTTTGACGGTCAACTTGCGGTTCACGACGTAAAGGTCATCAATGCTCGTGATAAATTCTTTATCGTTATGCCCAGCAGAAAGAATCCCGATGACACCTACCGCGATATAGTTCATCCTATCAACGCAGAATTCAGAAGCATGCTTGAGGAAGCTGTTATCACAGCCTACAATCAGGAGCTTGAAGCTCTTGCAAATGCCCCTGCTGAATCCGACAGCGTAGCTGAAACCGTTTAATAAAATCTATAGCCTTTTTCAATCAAAATTCCTTTGACGGCCGTGGTGCTCAATGCCCACGACCGTCCTTTTTTTATCTCTATTCTATATCAATCAAGCGTTCCGTGAGAGAGCAATACCTGCCCTTTTCTTATCTCGCACAGCCCATAGCTGTTAGAAGCAAGGCTCCCCGGATTAAACACGTACACAGGTCTACTCAAATTATATTCCTCACCAGATATATACGTGAGCGTAGGAATATGCGTGTGTCCAAAAAGAAGAACGTCCGCCTCCCTCTCATCCGCCGCATAAATTGCATTGATGAGTGAGCTTTTAACATGCCTTGTATGTCCGTGAAGCGCAAAAAACTTAATTCCATCAAAGCTAAAAGTGATCTCTTCCTCGATTCTCCTCGAATTCAAGAGCAAGGAGAATGCATCACAATTTCCTTTTACGGAAAACACCGTAAAGCTACGCTCCTGCGCCCCGGCTCTGTTCAGATCTGCAAGCCCATCACCCAAGAATATAAGCGCATCAACGTTTTTATGCATCTCAAAAAGTCGTGTGAGCTTATCTACACGCCCGTGCGTATCAGAGACTATAAGAAGCGTCATCACACGCTCTCCTCAACCAAGGGTTTAACGCCTTTAGGCAACAATATCGTGAGTGCGCGCTCAGCAACACTTACACTGATCTCTTGCGTTCTTATTATATCGCCATCTACACTGACAGGGGTCTCTCCGTCAAAGCGGATGTCTATATTTTTCACTTTAAAGTGATCTATACGATCCTTATACTGTCCGCCAAGATGCTTTCCTTTTTTATATGACGAAACCATTGTCAAAAATCTTATTCTGCCAAGATTCTTAACCTCCACGCAATCAACGTTTCTATCGGTTAAGGATGCAAAAGGATTTGAGCAAAATCCACCGCCGCAAAACGAACCGTTTGCAAGAGTAGTTAAGAGAAGCTTCTTCTTTTGAGGCTCGTCCCCTTCACCGTCACACAAAACAGTTACGGTAGGTTTCTTTATAAGAGTTATAACCAACGCAATTATGTATGCAAGCTTTCGAGGAATAAATTTTTTTCTTCCTATTTTCTCTTTATTGCAAACAACGTGACAGTCAAATCCTATATTTATCATATTCACGGAATAAAGATCATTACACTTCAAAAGATCTATCTCATATTCCGTACCTTCTATCTGCGCTGACATATCGCAGAAAAGATCCTTCGACTTGAAATTGCTCACAAAGTCATTTCCCGTTCCCTTCGGCACGATACCTACGCATACGTTCTTGCGAATCTCCTCATCAAGAGACATAACGGCGAGCATTGTTCCAAAAAGAGTTCCGTCTCCACCACAGGCAAAAAAGGTTATCCTATCTGTCATATCCTTTGTCATCATTTTTATATACTCTTGAGTATTTACAAGTTTTTTAGATGTAAAAATGTCATACTCCACGCCCGCAGAGGTACAAGCCGAAACGATATTATTCTCAAGCTCTTCAACAAAAGCACCTTTTCCTGCTCTGGGATTGATTATAAAGCAATATTTCATATAATCACCTTTTCTTCAAAATTTACATAAAACTAATCATTTTATTATATCATAAATATCATAAATTGTCTACGATAAACGCAAATTTTGTAGTTTAATAACTTTTTTATTTTTTTCCGCATATACTTTACAGAGAACACATTTTGGAGGTATATTATGGAAATAAAGCGTGAAAACGTAGACAAATTACTTTCTCTTAACGATTGGCAACTGAAAATGATAATTCAAAAGCTCATCAATGAAAGCGGAATAGACCCTGCGCAATTCAATATAGATGCAAGCAGTATCGAAAGCATTCGAAATGCGTTGAAGAGCGCATCCGATGAAGACCTTAAAAGTATTGCCGAGCAATACGAGCAAAACAAGAAAAACAAGAGGAGATAACAATATGGGAGAGGAGCTTTTCAAGGATGGGAAAGGTGAGGACGGATTCTCTAAGGCTTTTGGTGAAATACTCTCAAATCCCGAAATGATGAGCGCAATATCCTCACTTGCAAAAAAATTCAAGAGCAACGATACGCAAGAAAGCACACCTGTCACAGATAACGAGGAAAAAGAAGAAAAGAAAGATGAACCAGGCGCTTCCTCTGCTCTCGTTGAAAAGTTCCCCGAGATCTTAGGGATGCTCTCAAGCAAAACTTCAAGCATCGAGAATAACCGCCGAAGTGAGCTTCTATGCGCCCTGAAGCCCTACCTCTCACAAAGCAGAACCGAAGCTATAGACAAAATAATAAAGCTCTCCGAGCTCTCAAGCGTTTTTAAAAATCTTTCATAAGAAAAAGGAGGTATATTAGATGTATTACCGCCCGCAAAGCTCGCAACACCGCAATTTGAGCATTCCACCAAACTACGGAGGAAATGCTTTTTACGACAGATCGGAGGAGCTCATCGTCAAAAATCCTCAAGAACCCCCAACCGAGGAAGATATGCTTGAAGAGTCCAAGAATTTCGCCCTTGAGGACGCTCAAACAAAATCCACCTCTGAGCCTACTACCACCGAAGCAGGACTTTTTAAAAAAGACTCTTTCTTTGGGAAATTAGGCTCCGAGGAGCTTCTTTTGCTTGCTATAATATTCTTGATCTCCGACTCTGACGGAAGTGATGATATTTTGTGGCTTTTGATCCTACTGCTGTTTATAAAATAAAAAACAAAAGGATCGATGCGCTTTTGCATCGATCCTTTTTTACATTCAGATAATTTCCTTGAGCATATCCTTGGCAATCATTATATCAGCCTTAGGATCATCTCCGGTCTCGCGCTCAACGGTGAGATATCCATCGTAGCCTATGCTCCTCAACGCCTCGATATATTCAGGGAAATTAACCTCTCCCTCGCCAAGAGGCATCTCTCGGAAGCACTCTCCGATATTCAATGATTCATAAACCTCGCCCGCAAAGCATCCGTAAATCATTTCGGGATCGGTCTTGGTCAACATTACACCGTCCTTTGCATGCGTATGAACTATATATTTTCCTAAAAGCTTAACCGCCTCTGTTGGATCCTGTCCCGTTACCATAACGAAATTTGCAGGATCAAGGTTTACACCAACGCCGCCGTCGATAGCGCGTACAAAATCGTACAGAACATCTGCCGTCTCGGGCCCTGTCTCGATAGCAAGAGTTACGCCCTTTTCCTTTGCATATTCACCGCACCTGCTCAATGCATCGAGCATCACTGCATATCTCGGATGATTTTTGTCCGCAGGAATAACGCCTATATGAGTTGTAACGACCTTGGTATCAAAATCGCATGCAAGATCGATAATTCTCTTAGTCTTCTCTACTCTCTCAGCATTATCTGCCTCGATCTGAAAGCCGTGTCCACCCATATCTCCGCACAAAGCGCTCACCTCAAGACCTAAATCCCTCATAAGCTGCTTTACCTCTGCGCGTCTCTCCTTTGACATCTCGGGGCTGAACTCCCCGATAGTCGCATATATCTGAACACCGTCAAAGCCAAGCTCTGCCGCCATTCTTAAGCTATCCTCCAAGGGAAGTCTAAAGCAATCTGTGATTACACCAAGCTTCATAAAGTTTACCTCCAAAAAAGATTTACTGTTCCCTTTATATCATCCCTGCATCTTCTGCTTTCTTATATCAACACCGCTGAAGAGCAATGGGTAATATTCACCAAACAAACGGCTCGTTATACGCTCTGCATACTTTGCCTCAATCTCTCGCTTTGAAAGATTGGTATTTATAAAAGTGGATCTTGCAGTATTTATACGAGAGTTTATCACGTTATACAAGCAGGATACCGTAAATTGATTGGTGAGCTCGGTTCCAAGATCATCGATAATAAGAAGATCGCACTCAAAATAGCGCTGAGTGTTATCCTCTCCGCCGCCGAACTGCTTTTTCTCAAAATCAGAGAACATATCGATAGCGCTCACGTAAAGCACGTCAAAGCCCTTCTCTATAACCGTCTTTGCCACGGCTGTGGAGATATGCGTCTTGCCAAGTCCTGTTCCGCCGATAAGCAAAAAGTTTTTACACGTTCCTTCGGAAAAGCCTTGCGCAAAGGCGCGAAGAGACTCGTAATACATCTTCATATTATCGTAGTTTGCGCCGCCTACCTTATAATAATCAAGCGAAAAATTATCAAAGCTCTGCTTTGCTATAAGTCTGCCAAGTCCGGAGGATTCGTATCCCGCCATCACGAGAGCTCGCTTCATACACTCGCACATCTTGCCGTCAACGTATCCCGAATCATCACACTTTGAGCACTCATAATGAACGTCGGTATAGCTCGCAGGATAGCCTGCCTCCTTGAGCAACGCATCCCTCTCGGCTATAAGCTCATCGTTGCGCGCCTTGATCTTATCAAGAGCGCTGCTTGCCGTATCCTTACCCGAGGCAACCGCAGACATTATCTCAAGAGCCGTTCCCGAAAGCATATTGTCTATTGCTCTTACTCTGGGAATTTTGAGGTATACCTCTTGCGCGCGAAGATCGGCATCGTTGCGCGCCTTCAAATATTTTTCCAGATATTCCGCCTTTATTCTAACGAAATCCGCTCTGTTATATCCCATCTCACACCTCTTCTGCGCCTGCTATTGCAACCGCTTATTTCAAATCCTTAAAGCTTCTCTTGAGAGCCGCATCAAAGAAATCGTCGATCTCATAGCTCTTTTGAGCCTCTTGAGTCGATTGTGCCGATTCCTTCTTCTTATTCTCGTAATTTTCGATATCCGCCAAGGTACGAAGTCCCTCACTATACCATTTTTCAATTATCTTATCGGTATATTTCGGCACCGGCTTCTGTATCGAATTCACTGTTATATCGTACGCAGCTCTTATAATATCAACGTCATATCCGTAGGTCTGCGTCCACTTTGTGAAGATGTCCTTCTCCGACTTTGTAAGCTCTCTTGCACCAAAGCCAAACATTGACTTTATCTTGTAAACGGTCTCCTTTGCCTGCTCGATGGAATTTATCCTATCAACAACGTCAGCAGTAGTGGTATATCCGTCATCGTAGAGTCCTATTGCTATTTTCTCCGCGTATTTTACACCCTTTTTGCCAAGACGAAGCACGTATGCAAGTATTGCAAGCACCGCCTCTTCCTCAAATCCATACTGATCAACAAGTCCCACAACTACGTTCGTATCATACGCATTAAAGGTCTTTCCAAAAACCTTTTGCGCCTCGTCAACAAAGCAAGCGGTAACAGCTCTTTTTTCAAGAAGCGTAGCAAGCTCTGCGCTCTTATAATTCTCAACGCCGTTGCTCTCTACAATCCCGTTACGGTGAGCCGTTGTCACCGTCGACTGCTCGCTCTCCTCAACTCTTATCTGCTGAGTCTGCTCAGGCTTTTTCTTGGTCGCACGCGATGCGCCAATAATGCCTGCTCCTCGCCAGAACTTAAGCGATGCATCAACCGCATCTGACGATATCTTCAAAATATCACCTATTGCGAGGTCATCACTCACCTCTCCGTTCGAGTCTGCCGACATCAAAAGCAACGTGAGTATCTTCAGATCCTGCTCGTCTGCATTTGCAAGTATTGAGGCAATATTATCGGGAAGATTTCCGTTTATATATTTTATTTTTTTCTTTGCCATAATACCCTCTCTTTTTCAAATCAAAAGCGTACGGCTCTTATTTATCCGAGCCCTTTGCAACCTCGTAGCAAAGCGACATAAGAGAGTCGCCCATGTGAACGTCCTCCACTACCACACAGCTATCCTTAAGGTCGAGCTCCTTGCCTGTAAAGTTCCATATACCCTTTACGCTCTTGCACGTGATTATTCTATCTACCACCTCATCGGCAAATTCCTTGGGAAGCGTGAGAATAACGATATCAACTCCGTACTCATTGAGCTTTTGCTCAAGAAAATCAAGTGAGAAAATATTTATCTCCGACACCTTCTTGCCGATAAGCGCCTCCGAAACGTCAAACATTGCAACTACGTCAACACCACGCTTCTCAAACATAGGACTCTTAACAAGCGCTGTACCGAGGTTTCCTGCACCAATGAGCGCCGCGCGGAATCCAAATCCTACTCCAAGGATCTCGCATATCTTTGAATAAAGATAGTTTACGTTATATCCGTATCCCTGCTGTCCAAATCCACCAAAGCAATTAAGATCCTGGCGAATCTGTGATGCGGTAAAATTCATCATCTTTGAGAGCTCTGCAGAGCTTACTCTCGTTTTTCCTTCTCTGATAAGCTGACGAAGATATCTAAAATATTTAGGCAATCTCTTAACCACCGCAGGAGATACGTCGGGGCGAGAAATATTCGTACCTCTCACAAACGCTCCATCGGTATCCTGACTCAATATCATATCGACGTCATCTATGTATTTTTCGTTCTTTTCTATCATTTCCGACATATAAATTATCCTCTTAAATTATTTTCCATCATCGTTTGCAGACGCATTAAGAGACGTGCTTGCAAAACGACCCTCAAGATATTCAAAATATCCTGCTGCCGCAACCATTGCGGCATTATCCGAGCACAAGGAAAGACTCGGACGGCAAAATTCAACTCCTCTGCGAGCGCAAAGCTCCTCAAGTGCGTGTCTTATATGAGAATTTGCGGCAACTCCACCTGCCAAAACGAACTGAGACGGTGAGTGCTTTTTGATTATATAATCGCTCTTTTTTACGATAGCATCGACTATTACCTTTGTGTATGAAGCGGTAATATCTGCGGCATTGAGCTCCTCACCCTTCTGATTTGCGGAATTTATATAGTTAAGCGTTGCTGTCTTAAGTCCGCTGAAGGAAAAGTCTGCATTCTCGCCTGCAAGCGCGGGAGACGGAAGCTTTATTGCCGTTGCATTTCCCTCATACGCAAGCTTGTCCATAGCCGCGCCTCCGGGATAAGGCATACCCATAACTCGTCCTATCTTATCAAATGCCTCACCTGCGGCATCGTCTCTCGTTCCACCGATCTCCACAAATTCGGTAGGCGTTGTAACGTCATAAAACGAGGTATGTCCGCCCGACACAACAAGAGAAACGAAAGGTGCTCTCAGCTGCGGATATTCAAAATACGCCGCCGCTACGTGAGCCTTAACGTGATTTACCGCCACAAGCGGAATACCGTATGCAAAGCTTAAGGATTTTGCAAAATTCACACCTACCAAAAGCGCACCTATAAGACCGGGATGCGAGGTGACCGCAATACAGTCGATGTCCGTTATCTTCAGCCCTGCAGTATCGAGCGCCTCATAAGTAATTCTACTTATTGCCTCGATATGCGCGCGACTTGCTATCTCGGGAACGACTCCACCGTAAAGTCTATGCGTTTCTATCTGAGACGCCACTATATTTGAAAGTATCTCTCGCTTGTCATCGCTCATTGAAACGACAGCCGCAGAGGTCTCGTCACAAGAGCTTTCTATGCCTAAAATATACATTAAAGATCAATCACCTTTCAACAAATCCTTTTTCATAAGAACCGCATCCTCTATCGGGTGCGAATAAAACTTTTTTCGCTTTCCAATATTCTCCCAGCCCTCAGAAGAATAAAGTGCTCTTGCTGACTCGTTGCTCTCCCTTACCTCAAGGTAAAGTTCTGCCAAACCCAAACTTTCGGATATTGCGCAAAGTTCTTTCAATAAAGCCCGCGCCAATCCCTGTCTACGATAAAAAGGATGCACTGCCACGTTTATAACGTTTCCTTCGTCAAGAATAAAATACATACCAACGTATCCTGCAACCATTCCGTCAACAAGCGCAACAAGAGAAACGTAATTATCGTCAAGAAGCGTTTCAAAAAAACTTGGACTCCACGGATCTGAAAAACAAAGTTTTTCTATCTGCACCATTTGATATATATGTTCTCGGTTAAATCTTACAATTTCAGTCATCTCTTAATAACCGAATTTACCGGAAAGAGAATCATCATCATCGATCCAGGATTCAACGTCGATAATACGGAACTCATCGTTCGTATCTCTGACTATAACCTGAGATATACCTGCATTTATAACGAGTCTCTTACACATCATACAGCTGCTTGTTCCCGCAACGAGCTCACTCGTTTTCGAATCAACGCAAACCATATAAAGAGTAGCTCCGAGCATTCTCTCTCTTGCCGCCGCAATTATAGCGTTTGCCTCTGCGTGAACCGAGCGGCAAAGCTCGTATCTCTCGCCTCTTGGAATATTGAGCTTATCTCTCATACAGTAATTAAGATCACTGCAATTCTTGCGTCCTCTGGGCGCTCCGTTGTAGCCGGTTGAAACGATAACGTCATCCTTTACGATTATCGCACCGAATTTTTTGCGCAAGCAGGTGCATCTCTCTGCCACCGTTTGCGCTATATCAAGATAATAGTTATGCTTTGAAACTCTGCTCATAATTTCCTCCGCAATCGAATTTTGTCTATACATATTTATTATACAACGAAGCAAAAAATAAATCAAGTCTTTTTTTAAGTGTAAAACAAAAAAAGGACTGCTTACAGCAATCCTTCTGTGGAGCTTACGATGTGACTCGAACACACGACCTGATGCAACATTGCCCGTAGGGGCAAATTACGAATCAGTCGGCACGAGATTCGTAAAACGAAAAAAGGACTGCTTAGAGCAATCCTTTTGTGGAGCTTACGATGTGACTCGAACACACGACCTGATGCAACATTGCCCGTAGGGGCAAATTACGAATCATTCGGCACGAGATTCGTAAAACGAAAAAAGGACTGCTTACAGCAATCCTTTTGTGGAGCTGGTGATGTGACTCGAACACACGACCTGCTGATTACGAATCAGCTGCACTACCGACTGTGCTACACCAGCGACTCTAATATTATAATATAAATTTACGTATTTGTCAATACTTTTTTTGTTTCTTATAAAAACATTTTTACGCAAAAAAACAAAAAATACGCTCGCATTTGCGAGCGTATTCATTATTAAATCTATTATCTTAAAGCTCTTCTACCGAAACAACTCCCTCGATATTTGAAATGAGGTTTATAAGCTTTTCGTGGCTTTTTCTTCTCGGCATCTGTATAGAAAATATCGCACAAGACGTGTTGTTTTCACTGTTACTCTTGGTTATCTCAATATCTCTTATATAGCTCGAATTATCCTTTACCGTCTCAACTATCGACGTGAGCTTGCTTGTATCCGAATACTCAACGAAAATAGTTGTCGTGCTCGAGTTTGAAATTACAAAATACTCAAAACGCGCAAGCACAAGCTCTGCAATAATAATTATAACCGTTGTTATAAGCGCTCCCTCGATAAATCCTGCTCCTGAGCAAAGTCCAACGATTGCAGACGCCCAAAGTCCTGCTGCCGTGGTAAGTCCCTTTACACTCTTACGCTTGGTTACGATAATTGTTCCTGCGCCTATAAAACCGATTCCCGCAATAACCTGAGCGCCAAGTCGGGCAACGTCGGTATTAAAGCCTTGAGAAATTATGTATTGGCTCGTCAGCGTAGTCATTGCCGCGCCTATACATATAAGAATATGCGTACGGAAACCTGCGGGACGGCGCTTTCTCTCACGCTCAAGACCTATTATTCCACCGCATATAAGAGCTACCACAAGCCTTACGGAAATAGTAAGGACATCTATATTCACTCTTTGAAAATCAAATATGCTTAACATAGAAACGCCCTCCTTCCTTAAAGCTCTTCTATCATTCTGACAAAATCAACCTTAGCTATCTCGGTAACGAGCGCTGTATGCGAAAGCTTCTTTGGCAATCTCATAACCAAAATTGCCGCAGGATACTTAGTTGCTCCGCCCTGATTTGCCTTCATAAGCTCAACGTCAAATATTCTGACTCCGCGAGCCTTTATCGTCTCCACAATATCGGCGATATTGTCCGTCTGATCAAACTCAAGATATATCGTTATATTTCTCGATCTCGACGTAACAAAGGATTCTATCTTAGCAAAGACCGTTACCGTGAGAAGCATCAACGTACAACCAACAAGAGCGCCCCAATAGAAGCCTGCTCCTATTGCAAGACCCATACAAGCAGATGCCCAAAGACCTGCTGCGGTCGTCATTCCCTTTACCTGATTCTTACCCGTTATAATTATTGTTCCCGCTCCGAGGAAACCGATTCCGTTTATAACCTGCGCGCCAAAACGCGAATAATCACTTAATTGATACAAGCCCGCAAGATAAGAGCTGAGCACCATCGTCAGCGCTGAGCCCACGCAAACCAATATGTAGGTTCTAAATCCCGCAGGGCGGTGTTTACGGCCTCTTTCAACGCCTATTATTCCACCACAAAGCATGGCGAGAAACAAACGCAAGCAAACATCCCAAAAAGCCACGGCCTTCTCCTTTCGTAAAATGAAATTATAGTATTAATATATTATACACTATTTTTTCTGATTTTGCAAGTGTTTTTTAGTAAATTTAAATAAATTGTATATTATTCCAATACGAAAGGAAAAAGCTCATCCGAAAAGTAGTCTCCACTCTTCATTTTTTTTAGCAAATCCACTATATCACCCGAAAAATAAGCATAACTTATTATATACCGATCCGCTTCCTCTGCGCTCACAAAGCCTATGCCAACAAGCTCGCCGTTATCATTAAAAAACGGTGCGCCCACACCCTCCTGAGTCAGCAAAACGCTTATCTGCATAAGCGATAAAACCTTTTTTCTACCATTATCACCATCAAAGATAACTCGTCTGCCAACGTGAGAGATTTCTCCCGAAAACAGACTTGCATCCTCATTTGCCGATAAAGCGCAAAAGGTATATATCTCCTGCCCTGCCGTGGGCTTTTTTCCGCTATAAAGCTTTGCTGTGTAAAGCCCGGTTGCATCTATTTTCATAAGCGCAAGCCCCGCTCTTCTGCTCTCTCTGAACGCTATGACGTCATGCAGGCTTCCGTCATATAGTCTCACCTTTATTCGACCTTTAACTTGAAAATTCACGGCATCATTTACCGTCACTATCCAACCATCCGACGAAAACACAAATCCCGAGCAAACTCGTCCGTCGGCAATAACCGTTACCGAGCTCTTCTTGCACTGCAAAAATATCTCCTCGCTATCGAATGCGCCCTGCCAGACCTCGACGTATTCGGTATTTCTCAAAGGCTTGCTTTCATTTGAATTATTCAAATATATCATCTTTATCAGAAGAAGTCCTGCCGCTACAGCGAGCAATATCAGCGCTATCAAAAAGAACGGATTTCTCCTTCTTTTTCTCACGCAAACCTCTTCAAAATCTAACCTTACGCCTTCCTTTCCCTCAAGGCGTGGAGCTTCATCTTCTCTCTTCATTTTCAGCCTCTCCGCAAAAAAATCAAGGGCTGCTCACCAGATGCGAGATCAACAGCGGCATCTGATTGCAAGCAGCCCTATCAGCATCGTAGGATACTGAAAATAGTATTATTTTTTCTATATTGTTTTATTCGACATCAAGCGTGAATTTAAAGCAACAATTTTTGCCATACTCACTCTCTGCCCAAATTTTTTCCTCGTGTGCATCCATTATCGTTTTCGAAATGAAAAGTCCGAGTCCCGAGCCGCTCTTATCAAGTCCTCGGCTCTTATCGCTCTTGTAGAATCTTTCAAAGACGTATTGAAGCTCCTCTGCAGGAATTCCCACGCCCTCGTTATAGACCTCTACCATAAGCTTTTTGCCCTTGAGTCTGCTCACGGATATTCTCAGCTTTCCACCCTCGGAGGAGAACTTAACCGCGTTGTGGCAAATATTATAAAGAACTTGGTATATCGCATCCTCGTCGGCATTTACGTACATTCTCTCTTCCTGAAGATCAAACTCAACGTCAAGACGCTTTTCCTCTATCTGCTTCTCAAAGGAAATGAGAATAACTCTCGCCTTCTCGCAGATATCAAATCGGCTCATCGTAAACTTTCTGTCTCCCGCCTGGATTCTTGAAAGATTTAACAAAGAGGATACAAGTCTTGAAAGTCTGTGAACCTCGTTTGATACGATCTGGAGATAATAGGAATGCTGTTCCGGAGGAATAACTCCGTCAAGAATTCCGTCTATAAATCCGGCGATTGAGGTCATCGGACTGCGCAAATCGTGGGAAACGTCCGACATAAAGGTATTACGCATATTATCGTAATTATTAAGCGATTCCGCCATATTGTTAAAGGTCTCGGCAAGCTCCGCAACCTCGTCACGCCCCCTTACGGGAACTCTGACGTCAAACTTTCCCTTTGCAAATTTCTTTGCCGCATTACTTATTTCACGCAAAGGCGCAATTACTCGCTCACTTATAAAATAAACGGCTATGAGAGCGGCAAAAAGAACCCACAAAATAGAGCTCATAACAATCTTTACCATCAGTTCCCACAAATCAAGAAGCATAAGCGAATCCGAGCAAGTCAAAACGTATCCGCAAACCTCTCCGCTCTCGTTTTTTATACTTCCTCCGCACAAAACGTCAGCGTCGGTAAAATAACCGCCAAAACTTCCTGTGCCGTAAAAACTACCTTCTGCAGCAAGTTTTTGCATAACTTCGCTTTGAACTTCTCCCTCAAAAGCCATATCGCTCTCCTCATAATGATAGCTGAATATGACCTCACCTTTTGTGTTAACTACCACCGTCGATATGTCCTGCGTATCAAAGGAAACGTTATTGAGCATCTGTGTTATGTTTTTCTTCTCGGATTCCTCAAAAGAATCAAAGCTATTTGAATCCGAGCTATCAAGCATAGAGGAAATATACGAGCATGCAATCTCGTTGGAATTTTTAATAAAATCCTCTTTGCTGTCGCTTGAAAAACGTCCTATAGCAGACGCCGTGATAATCAGCACCACCAAAAAGCTTACTAATATTATAAGCATAAATGCGGTAACGTATTTAGAAAAAACGCTCTTGAACATATTTTTTCTCCAAAAATCAAAAAGGCTAAGAGCTTCCTTTTGAAGACGACTTAGCCTCTTAATATTTTTATTTAGCCGAGCAACTCGAACTTGTAGCCTACTCCCCAAACGGTCTTAAGAACCCACTTGTCAGAAACGCCCTCAAGCTTTTCGCGCAGACGCTTTACGTGAACGTCAACTGTTCTTGAATCTCCAAGATAATCAAATCCCCAAACCTTGTCAAGAAGATGATCTCTTGTGAAAA
Organism: Eubacteriales bacterium; assembly: GCA_045633925.1. Classification (GTDB taxonomy): domain Bacteria; phylum Bacillota; class Clostridia; order Oscillospirales; family CAG-272; genus HGM12713. The sequence goes on along the minus strand of JAZQZG010000010.1, from coordinate 21,410 downwards.
CTCTATTAGAATTAGAGGCAAGGAAATAGAGCAATTCAAGCTCCTTCGGAGGAATGTCCACCGATTTTCCGCAAAGCTTAAGCTCATACTTGCGCAGGCTTATCTCAATATTATCAAACTTTATAATATCGTCATCACTCTGAGTGGTATGCGCCTGATAACGTCTGAGCACCGCCTTTACTCTTGCGCTGAGCTCCTTCATATCAAAAGGCTTTACAACGAAATCGTCAGCTCCAAGCTCAAGACCCAATACCTTGTCAAACACCTCGTCCTTAGCCGTTATCATTATGATAGGCTTTGAGGAGCTCTCTCTTATCTCACGGCAAACCTGCCATCCGTCCTTTTTAGGAAGCATTATATCAAGCAAAACTATATCGGGATCGTATATCTTAAAGAAGTTTACGCCCTCAACACCGTTGTTAGCAGTTTTTACAGAATAACCCTCGTTCTCAAAATAACGCTTTAAAAGGTCACATATATTCGTATCGTCATCAACTATAAGCATTTTCATGTCTAACATTTTATACCTCCAAAGCCCATGCAAGCATAAAAAAGGCTTTTTAACATTATATCATATATTTACAGATTTTGCAAACCTTTTTTCGATTTTTTAACAAAAACACAACACTTTTCTCCAAAATCGTTTAAATTCGTCACAAAAAGAACATCTAAAAAGAGATAATAACCGCTTTGTCACCTAAAAAGCGATGGCAAAGCGGTTATTTATCATTCTGTAGTTCAAATTATTTAACTACTATATTAACTATCTTGTTAGGAACTGCGATCTCCTTAACTACAGTCTTGCCCTCGATCACCGCTGCAACACGCTCATCTGCCTTTGCTGCAGCTATCGCCTCATCCTTAGGACAATCAATAGGAAGCATAATAGTTCCTCTGAGCTTGCCGTTTACCTGAAGAGCAACCTCTACGCTATCGTCAGCAGTCTTTGACTCATCATATACGGGCCAAGGCTCGTATGCAATCGTCTCGGTGTGACCGAGTATCGACCAGATTTCCTCTCCGATATGAGGACAGATGCAGGAAAGCATCTTGATAAGTCCCTCTGCGTACGCCTTAGGGCACTTGCCCTCCTTATAAACAGCGTTTACGAATATCATCATCTGAGATATAGCGGTATTAAACGCAAGCTTCTCAAAGTCCTCGGTGATCTTCTTGATGCTCTTGTGATATATCTTCTCAAGTGCGGGAAGCTCGCCGTCTATTATATTATCAGCCTCTGTAAAGAACGCCCAAACACGGTTCAAGAATCTTCTTGCACCCTCAACACCCTGATCGCTCCAAGGCTTGGAAACCTCAAGCGGTCCCATAAACATCTCGTAAAGACGGAGCGTATCAGCGCCGAAATCACGAACTACGTCACTCGGATTTACAACGAACTCAGGGAAACGCTTACCCATTTTGATTCCGTTTGCTCCGAGGATCATTCCCTGATGAACGAGCTTCTGGAAGGGTTCCTTTGTCGGAACGAGTCCCTTGTTATAGAGATATCTGTTCCAAATTCTTGAATACATAAGGTGACCTACTGCGTGCTCGGGTCCACCGATATAAAGGTCTACGGGCATCCAGTGCTTCAAAAGCTCCTGATTTGCAAATTCCTTATCGTTATTAGGATCAATATAACGCAAGAAATACCAGCTTGAGCCTGCGGATCCGGGCATTGTAGAGGTCTCTCTCGTTCCCGAAACTCCATTCTTATCGTACGCCTTCCACTCGGTAGCGTTCTCAAGAGGAGCCTTTCCGTTTACACCCTTGTAATTTTCGAGCTCAGGGAGAACCAACGGAAGCTCCTCATCGTCAATTACGTGTATTCCATTCTCGGTATGAACCACGGGAACGGGCTCACCCCAATAACGCTGTCTTGCGAATATCCACTCTCTGAAGTGGTAGTTTACCGTTCTCTTAGCAACGCCCATAGCCTCAAGCTTTGAGGTTATAGCCTCCTTTGCCTCCTCAACGGTAAGACCGTCAAACTCCTCGGAATTTATGAGCTTATATCCCTTTCCAAGGTAGCTTCCCTTCTCGAAAGCGCACTCAGATACGTCAACGTGGCCGAGCTTCTCGTCTCCGTCGATAACCTGAATCATATCAATATTATGAGCAATAGCGTACTCAAAGTCACGCTGATCGTGTGAAGGCACTGCCATAACTGCGCCCGTTCCGTAGCTTGCAAGAACGAAATCACCGATAAACATTCTTACTTCCTTGCCATTTACGGGGTTGATACAGGTAACACCCTTGAGCTCGCATCCGGACTTTGTCTTATTGAGCTCGGTTCTATCCATATCATTCTTTTTGAGTGTCTCGGCAATATACGCCTCAACCTCTGCCTTATTCTCAATTCTCGGCATAAGAGTCTTTACGATATCTCCATCAGGAGCAAGAACCATAAAAGTAATACCGTAGATCGTTTCAATACAAGTGGTGAATATAGAGAACTCGCCGCCGCCTACGATATCAAACTTAACCTCAACACCGGTAGACTTACCTATCCAGTTCTTCTGCATAAGCTTTGTAGATTCGGGCCAATCGATCTCCTCAAGTCCCTCAAGAAGCTCCTCTGCAAAAGCAGGCTGATTGATTACCCACTGCTTCATATTCTTTCTTACTACGGGGAATCCACCACGCTCACTCTTTCCGTCGATAACCTCATCGTTAGAAAGAACGGTACCAAGCTCCTCACACCAGTTTACGGGCATATCTATGTACTGCGCATATCCGTCAAGGTAGAGCTGCTTGAATATCCACTGAGTCCACTTATAAAACTCGGGGTCACTGGTAGCAAGCATCTTGCTCCAGTCGTAGTCAAAACCAAGCTCCTTCAACTGCTTTGAGAAAGTCTTGATATTCTCCTGAGTAAATCCGTTAGGATGATTACCCGTATTTACGGCATACTGCTCTGCAGGAAGGCCAAAGGAATCGTATCCCATCGGATGCAATACGTTGTATCCCTGCATTCTCTTCATTCTTGAAACGATATCGGTTGCGGTATAGCCCTCGGGGTGACCTGCGTGAAGACCTACACCCGACGGATACGGAAACATATCAAGAACGTAATATTTAGGCTTGGAGAAATCCCAAACGTCGGTTTTGAACGTCTGATTCTTCTCCCAATATTCTTGCCACTTCTTTTCAATCTCTGTATGATTATACTTCATTTTTATCTATCCTTCTCTCTTTTTTAATCCTCGTAAAGTCTGTCAAGATTGTAAAACTCTCTTGCCTCACGTCCGAATATATGCACGATAACGTTGCTGTAATCGAGCAACAGCCACGTTCCGTTATCTCTTCCCTCTACGTTGTATGCATCCACTCCGCGAAGTCCTATCTTATATTCAACCTCGCCTGCAAGCGCCTTTACCTGCGTGCTTGAGTTAGCTGTGCAAATTACGAAATACTCTGCTATTACAGTCTTATCCTCAACGTATAAAACCTTAATATCTCTTGCCTTCTTAGAATCAAGCACCTCGGCTATTGCCTCTGCCAAGGTCTTTGCGTCCTGCGCATCAAGCGCCGTCAGCACCTCTCCTACATTCTCGTTAAAGTCCATCTTCAAATTCCTTTCAATTACGCCTCTGGCGGCATAGTCTATCTATATAATTTTAAAGCAAAAGCTAAATTTTGTCAATATATTATGATCGTTTATTTCAAATCTTTTATGAAAAAGGGGTCGTTTTCCGCCTCGCTGTCGTATATTTCCTTGAATTTTTTAATACCCGTATGCAAAAAGGCTCCGTCTTTATCAAAATTCGTACCAACCGTTGGAAAATACCTATCGATAAGTTCCTTGCTACTACTCCTTGACATCACGAAAAACGAGCCGCCACTGATATCCGACACTGCCGCCTCGCCAGGCAAGGTTGCAAAGCAGATATCCTCATCTTCAACAGAAATTCCAAACAATGCAACAGAGAGAAGCTCAGATGCATCAATATTGCTCTCTATATAAGGAAGCACTGTATTTGCAAGATCGTAGGCATTCAAAAGATTGACCTCTTTCTTCAACCCAAGAAACATCTCAAGCAAAAATCTTTTCTGTGTATCAAGTCTATCAAGATCTCCTCTTGCATATCCGCTTCTGTAGCGCACGAGCATTTCTGCCTTTTTTCCGTCAAGAACCTGTCTACCTTTGGAAAGATTTATATACAATCCCTGAGATGGATCGCTATATTTCAAATCCTTTTCGATAGTTACCTCGACACCGCCAACCGCATCGACCGCATTACGAAAGCCCTCAAGGTCAAGACTTATATAGCCGTTCAAGTGTATACCAAACGAGCTCTCGAAAAAGTCGCACATCCCTTGCGCTCCAAGCGTTCGTAAAGCTCCGTTTATCTTATAATAATTATCATTTCCATAATCTGCATACGTATCTCTTGGAATTTGGAGCACGCATATAGTATCATCGGTTTTGTTGAACGATACAAGCATTATCACGTCGGCAAGTGAGGATACTCTATCCTTGCCAACCACCAGCACAGAAAATATATCGTCCTCAGCTCGAGCACTCACGTCAAGCGAATCACCATTTTGGTCATCACCAGAGAAAAAGCGTCCTATACCTCCCGATATAAATACCGAAAACGCCAAAAATATAAGTGCAAAAGGCATCACAAGCCTTATTATTCTTTTTATCATTTTTCCTCCACACAAAATTTAATTTTATGTAGAGAAAAAACAAATCAGGCAAGTTTCTTCGCTATTTCCTCTCTTGCCTCAAGAGTCTCGACGCTAATATATCCGCCGCTCGCCTCAATATCACGAACCGTCATATCAAGCGAGAGCAGCACCGTCTCCCACAAATGTCTCTCGCGAGCATCTTTGCTCATTTTCTGCGGTTCTGCCGACCAAAAATGCTCTCTTAGCAAAACGCAATCCTCAAATGTTCGCGTATCTTCTATGTAATCCGCAAGATATATGATCGCATCAAACAGCGTCATATCCTTATTTCCCGTAGTGTGATATCTGAGCGATTGGCAGATTCGCTCGTTTGTAAACTCGCAAAATCTGTCCCTTGCCTCGTATTCCGCAGTTTTTGAATGCAAAACCTTTGGCGATCTTCTATCGTTCTCGCCTACGCTCACACCGTTCCTTATAAGAAGCTCAATATGCTCCTCGGTTGATAGCTCCTTGGTTATATCGTGCAAAAGCGCCGCTACACAGAGCTCATCGGAAAGCTCGGGCATATATATATCCCCTATTTTTTTTGCCGCCCTCTCAACACCAAACGTGTGCTCAAGGCGGAAAGCAGACATCTCAGACGAGATTCTGCCTCGAAGCTCACTTATCTGTTCCTCAAGAAATCCCATAATCAAACGCTCTCCGTTCGGTAAAGTTGGTTTTTCTTGATAAAGCTTGCGACCTCAGAGGGAACCAATTTTGATATATCATCGCCCTTTGCCACTTTTTTTCTTATCTGCGTTGAGGATATCTCGATAGGATCAACGACGATACGGCGGAACATCACGCCGTATTTTTGATAATACTCGCTAATCTTTGCAACTATTCGTTGCGTCATTATCGGATCGTCCTCACGTCTCACGTAGACGGGATAACAGAGCTTGAAAAGATCCTCCGCTCTGTACCACGTGTCAAACGTCAGCACCATATCGGTACCACACATAAAAAACAAACGAACGTCGGGACGGGAGAACTCAACGAGCGTATCATAAGTATAGCTCTTTCCCCCACGCTTTATCTCAAAATCGGAAATCAGAACTCCGTCAACGCCTGAGAACGCAAGCTCGCACATCTTGAGTCTGTATATCGGATCATCGGAGGAATCTATCTGCTTATGAGGCGGTATACACGCAGGCATTATATAAAGATAATCAAGCTTCATCTGCTCCATAAAAGCCTTTGCAGCCGCTACGTGTCCGTTGTGAATAGGAGCAAACGTGCCGCCGAAAATTCCAACTCGAAGCTGTGTATCACCGTTCATTATTGTACCCTCCTTTGTCGATTTTAATAATTTATTTTTTTAATTCAATTTTTTTATGTTCCTTTGATTCTCTGTAAAGAATAATCTTTCTTCCGATAACGCCGACTACGTCTGCGTTAAGAACTTCCGAGAGCTCGTCAGCAGCTTCTCTTGGCGTCCATTCACAATTCTCAAGCACGCCAAGCTTTATAAGCTCTCTTGCCTCAAGTGCATCGGAGACGGTCTTCTTCAGATTATCACTGATACCGCCCTTTCCTATCTGCATGATCGTAGGCTCGTTTGTTGCAAGCGAACGAAGATATGCTCTCTGCTTTGAAGTAAGCATATATTTCCCTCTTTTCTTTATACTTTTATAGATTTATGTTTTTAAGTCTTTCCGCAAAAGCCTCGATTGCCTTGCCTCTGTGAGATATTGCATTCTTCTCATCAGCTGTAAGCTCTGCAAAGGTCTTACCCAGCGGCTCATAGAAAAACAGCGGATCGTATCCAAAGCCCTCGCTTCCTCGAGCCGTATCAATAATTATTCCTGCGGTTCTGCCCTCAACAACAATAGGCTCTCTGCCGTCGGGAAATACGCACGCAATAGTGCATACGAATTCTGCGAAGCGATCGCTTTCGCCCTCAAGATTCTTAAGAAGCGTAGCGTTGTTTGCCTCATTATCTCCATGAACTCCTGCATATCTTGCTGAAAAAACTCCGGGCGCTCCGCCAAGCGCTCTTACCGAGAGTCCGGAATCATCACCGACTCCGATATATCCCGTGCTTGCCGCAGCCCTTGCTTTTATCAAGGCATTTTCCTCGTAGGTGGCTCCGTTTTCCTCTATCTCGTCAACTATACCTACCTCGTCAAGCGAGAGTATCTCTATATCCTCGATATTCTTTGAAAGCAGAGTCTGAAGCTCCTTTATTTTATGCGCATTTTTTGATGCTAAAACTATCTTCATTGATCTCACCCAAAGAGAGCCTCAACGAATTCGTCGGATTTAAACTCCTGCATATCGTCGATCTTCTCGCCTACACCGATAAATTTAACGGGAATGTTGAGCTCGTTCTTAATAGATATAACGATTCCGCCTTTTGCAGTACCGTCAAGCTTATTAAGAACAAGTCCCGTAATATTTGCCGCATTTCTGAATTCCTTAGCCTGAAGAATCGCATTCTGACCCGTTGTTGCATCAAGAACCAAAAGATTCTCCCTTGCCGCATCGGGGCATTCCTTATCTATTACACGGTTTATCTTTGCAAGCTCGTTCATAAGATTCGTCTTGTTATGAAGTCTGCCTGCGGTATCGATAATAAGCACGTCAGCCTTACGCTTCTTTGCATAATTTATAGCATCGTAAACCACAGCCGCAGGGTCACTTCCCTCGTTCTGCTTTACGATCCCTGCGCCCGAGCGCTCACACCATACTCCAAGCTGATCGATAGCAGCCGCACGGAAGGTATCTGCCGCCGCTACGACTACTTTCTTTCCACGCTTTACAAGTCGGTTGGAGATCTTTCCGATAGAGGTGGTCTTTCCTGCGCCGTTTACTCCTATAACGAGAATGATTGCAGGAGTTGTAGAGAGATCAAGCTCTCCGCCCTCTCCTATCATCTCCGACAAAATCTCCTTAAGAGCATCAACTACCTGATCCTTTTCCTTGAGTCGTCCGTCCTTTATCTGCTCACGGAGCTTTTCGATTATCTCCTCTGTAGCATTGACTCCAACGTCAGACATTATAAGAAGCTCCTCAAGCTCCTCCAAAAGCTCCTCGTCTACCTTAACGAAAGCCTTAAGTACGTTGTCGATCTGTCCGAATATTGCACTCTTCGTTTTAGAAAGACCCGCTTTAAGCTTGTCCAAAAATCCCATCCCAGTCTTCTCCTTTTTTCTTGGAAATTTCATTTACGTCGAGCTCGAGCACCTTAGATATGCCTCGCTCGGGCATCGTTACACCGTAGAGACGGTTTGCCGCCTCCATAGTACCTCTGCGGTGCGTGATCATAACGAACTGCGTACCGCCGGAATATCTCTTTATATACTCTGCAAGTCTTACTACGTTAACCTCATCAAGCGCCGCCTCTATCTCATCGAGAATACAGAAGGGCGTGGGATTAACCTGCAATATTGCAAAGAAGAGCGCGATTGCAATAAACGCCTGCTCTCCACCCGAAAGCTGAACCATATTCTTGATTATCTTTCCGGGAGGCGCCGCCTTTATTTCTATACCGCTCTCGAGCACATTATCGGGGTCTGTCAAGGAAATTTCTGCCACTCCACCGCCAAAGAGCTCAGAGAATACTCTGTTAAAGTTCTCATTTATCTGATTAAATGCATCGACAAACGCTACCTTCATCTCGCTCTCAAGCTGGTCTATTACCGACAAGAGCTCCTCCTTAGCTCCGTTCAAATCGTTTATTTGAACGAGCATTTCATCGTATCTCTTCTTTACCTCGGTATATTTATTTACCGCATCAAGGTCGACATTTCCGATAGCACGAAGCTTATTTCTGCACTCCGTCTGCTTTGCCGCCGCCTCTGCGCGAGTCTCAGGTGTGAGCGCAGGGTATCCAAGCGCTATTGCATCGTTTCTTGTGAGCTCATGATCCTCCCAAAGCCTTGATGCAAGCTTATCCTGATCGGCTCTGAGGTTTGTGAGTCGGTTTTCAAGTCTTGTGTAATCCTTGAAGATATTTTCCTTATACTGACGCTTATCCTTTATCTTAGCGTTTACCTGAGCAAGCTTGCTCTCAAACTCGCTGTTACCTGCCTCAACCTCGGAACGCTTTTTGTTAAGCTCCGAGAGTCTTTGAGAGCCTGCCTCATATTTGCGGCGGTTCTCACCCTGCAAACGCTTATACTCTGCAACTCTATCCTTAAGCTCACCGATTCTATCGGTCTGTCTATTCATAGCATCGTTAAAGCTATCAAGACGTTGCTTTGATTCCTCGCGCAAGCGCTCCTCGGTCTCTATATCCTTGCGTATCTCGTTTATGAGAATTATGAGCGAGGTAGTCTCCTCCTCAATCTCCTGCTTTTTGTCAAGAGCCTCGTTTCGTCTTACGTCCATACTTGCTCTTGCGGCACCGATCTCCTCAATTCTGCCCTCAATTTCAACAAGCTTTGCGGCAAGATCCGCACGGTCTGTCTCAAATCGTGCTCTTTCCTGCTTAAGCTCCTCAAAATCAGCCAAGAGCTTCTCGATAAGAGTCTCGTTTGCGCCAATTCTTGCGCTTATCTGCTCGTATCGAGTATTCTCGGAATCACGCATAACCTTGATAAGACCTATCTTCTGCTCTGCAGAAAGCTTCTCATCCTCAAGAGCCTCAATCTTCTCATCAAGTCTGCCTATATTTTCATCAAGGACGGAAATTGATGCCTCGATCTCCTTTGCCTGCGCTTCAAGGCGCTTGATCTCACCCGCACGTCCGAGAATATTTGCATTATTCTTTGCAGATCCTCCCGTGAACGATCCGCCCACGTTTATCTGCTGACCGTCAAGCGTCACCGCCTTGACCTTATATCCTACCGCCTTTGCCATAGCGTTCGCATTATCAATAGTATCAAAGATAAGCGTTCTTCCAAGCAGTCCTGAGAGGATGTTTGAAAACTTCTTTTCTGCCACAACGAGCTCATCCGCAACTGCGATATAACCCGCATACCCCGATGCCTCACGCATCTCCTCGGTTGCGCTCTGTCCTCTCATTGACGAGACGGGGAAAAAGGTTGCTCTTCCTGCCTCCGCCTTCTTAAGTGCGAACATTGCCGCCTTTGCAACCTCATCGTTCTCAACTACGATGTGCTGAAGATTTGCCGCAAGCGCTGTCTCGATAGCGGTTATATATCTATCCTCAACACTGATAAGCTGTGAGAGCGGTCCGTATATCTTACCGGGCACGTTGCCGTATCTATCGGTTATCTTATCCTCGGCATAGCGTTTCATGACGAATCTTACGCTACCCGAATAGCCCTCGAGCTGCTGCTCCATAGCCTTAAAGGTCTCGATTCTCTGATTTACAGATTCGAGCTTCAATGATGCCGCAGATCTCTCCGATGCATCTCCCTCTCGCTGAGAATACAATCCCTCAAGCTTCTTTTGAGCGTCATCAAGCGCGCCCTGCGACTCTGACGTTGCCGCATCGTATTCCTCGACTGTAGCCTTTATGCGATCCGCCTGCACCTTGAGCGCATCGGTCATCGTCTGATATTCGGATATTTCATTGAGCATCGCAGTGTTCTTATCGGTATCACTATCCTTTGAATTATCGATAAATGATATACGCGCCTTCACGTCTGCCTGCTCAGCCTCAAGCGCACGAATCTCGGAAAGCGCTACGGCTATGTTATCGTTAAGCTCGTCTGCTTTCTTAAGCGCCTCAAGTCTCTTTACGTCAAGCTCGTCCTTCTGTGAAAGCTTCTCTGCAAGAGATACCTCAAGTCCCTCGATCTTAAGGGTACGCTCGATATCTATCTTCTGCTCGTTATCAATAGAGCGCTTGCTTGACTCGCAAGAGCCCTCAGCCGCCGCTATCATCTCATTCGTATAGGAGATATTCGTATCGGCAATTCCATACTCACTGTCAAGTCTGTGTATAATCTCTGTCTGCTCGCGTATCTGTGAGAGCAAGCTCTCGGACTCAGCCTTGTTCGACTGCGAAATCTCAAAAAGTCTATCGTTCTGCTTTTCAAGCGCAAGAATTGAATCCTCAACTGTATTGAGCTCAAACTCCGCCTGCTCAAAAAGGCTCTCCGCCTTATCAATATCTGCGCGAAGCTTCTCAGTATCATAGAGCCAGAGCTGAACGTCAACCGTCTTTTTAACCTCTAAGAGCTCTATTGCGCGCTTTGCCTTTGCCGCCTCCTTCTCAAGAGGAATCACCTGCGACTCGACCTCAACGAATATATCGTTGATACGCGTCATATTATCCTCGGTTGCGGAAAGCTTACGCTCGCACTCGCTCTTTTTATGTCTGTATTTTGCAATACCCGAGGCATCCTCGAATATTCCTCTTCTCTCGTCGCTCTTCTTGGAGATGATATCAGCAATACGTCCCTGACCGATAACCGAATATCCGTCACGTCCAACACCCGTATTCATGAAGAGCTCGTATATATCACGAAGACGAACCGCACGGCGGTTTATGTAGTATTCACTCTCGCCCGAGCGATAATAACGGCGGGTTACGGTAACCTCATCGTAAGGGCAATCAAGTCTGCCTATCATACCCGTATTATCAAAGGTAACGGAAACCTCGGCATAGCCCATAGGTCTTCTGCTATCTGCTCCGCCAAAGATTATATCTTCCATCTTAGTGCTTCGAAGGCTCTTTGAAGAAAGCTCTCCCAGCACCCAACGCATAGCATCGGATATATTTGATTTTCCGCTTCCGTTAGGGCCTACTATAACGGTAGTTCCACCCTCAAAGGTAAGCTTGGTTTTATCGGGAAACGATTTAAAGCCCTGCACCTCAAGTGATTTCAGATACATCCCTTATCTCCTTTCAAAATTTTGCGGTTTGAAAAACTCTACAAAATTAATTAATATACTCTAATATTATATTATACCCCAAAAGCTCTTTTTTTTCAAGCACTTTTAGTGATTCCAAGCCATATTTTTCACAAATTTTTTCTCGATTCTTTTTCTTATGACCTACCGCCTTGGAAACAGCTCCGCAAGCCACGTATATCACAAGCCGACCACCGTTTATTTTACGCTCGTCAAGCTCCTTGCATATCCTCTCAAAATAAAGCTCGCTCATAGCCATCTCACCGATTGCCTCGTGCGTAGCGCCCGCTATTGCCTTTGATGAATCTCTCAGATTTTCCGACGCGCAAAGACCGACTCTTATACACGGAACACCGTGTCTGTCAAACACATCAAGAACTCTCTTCGTTCGCTCAACGGCATCATCAAGATCGAGCGGCTGATACTCTCCGCGCTCGGTCATACAAGCAAGCTCGGTCTGCGCAAAAACAACAGTGGGATATACTCTCGCGCCATCAGCGGAAAGCTCGCAAATAAGCTCTGCCGTGCGTATTTCATCCTCCGTGCAGGCGCTCGGCAGACCTATCATCATCTGTCCGATAAGTGAAAATCCTCTTGCCTTTATAAGTCTGCACGCCTCTATTGCGGTTTTGGTATCGTGCCCTCTCTTAGCGGCAAAAAGCACCGCATCGTTAAGACTTTGCAGACCTAATTCTATTATCCTCACGCTATATCGAGAAAGTATATCAAATATCTCATCGTCTATATAATCGGGACGTGTCGACAGACGGATCTGCGATACCTCTCCCCTATTTACATAGCTCTCGGCAAGTTCCAAAAGCTCTATCATAAGATTTCTATCTATTCCCGTAAAAGAGCCTCCGAAAAAGGCGATCTCACGCTCTGCATCCGCCTCTATGGTGGAGAGCGCCTCCTCAATCTCATCTTTTACGCTTGCAATTTGAAAATCTCCGTGTCCCGAGATCGTTCTTTGGTTACAAAAAACGCAATCGTTGGGGCAACCGAGATGCGGTATGAATATCGGTATATTTACGTGTCTTTTTTTCATATTTAAACTCCAAATACAATAGGCGACCTCAGTATCGGTCGCCTATTATTTTTTAACCTCTGCTATATTTAACACCCGCTTGAGGATTTCCAAGAAGCTCGCTGACGGTTACGACCTCGTACCCTTGAGCGTTTAGCTGCTTGAGTATTTCCTTTGTAGCAAGGTATGTATTTTCATAGATATCGTGCATAAGAATTATGCTTCCGTTTTGCACCTGTGACATAACGTTATTTACAATAGTGCTAACGCCATCGGCTCCGCTGCTCTTATATCTCCAGTCGTTTGAGTCAACGCTCCACATAATAACGGAATATCCGCAGCTTTGAACTCTTTCCGCAGTAATTTTACCGCCTACCGGACGCATAAGCTTTATCTTAGCGTTCGGCACCTGCGCTAAAATTGCAGACTTGGTGTCTCCAAGCTCACTTCTGAAGGTGGATTCACTGCAAGTGTCATAATAGTGCTCCTTATCCTGAAGGTGAGTAAACCCGTGAATTGCGATTTCATTCCCCTTACTTGCCGCATATTTCATAGCCTTTGCTCCGTTATACTCCGGTCCGCTGATACGATTTCCTACAACGAAGAACGTAGCACTAAATCCATACTTTGCAAGCTCGTCAACTATATTTACCGTGTTTACATTATGAGGACCGTCATCGTATGTAATCGCAACTCTCTTTTTGCCCGACGTGTTCATGTTCACCGACGTATTGCCGGATTGATTGTTACTTTGGCTTCCACTTTGGCTTCCACTTTGGCTTCCGCTTTGAATTCCGTTTGGTTTATTTCCATCAATAATAATGCTTTCCTTCTCGCAGGACATCATACAAAAGGCTAAGCTGAAAACCAAAAGAAATGCGACGATTCTCGTCACGCTTTTAAATACATTTATATCTTTAAATTTCATCATTTGTCTCCCTATATAGCTTTATTTAATTATATCATATCTACTCTGCTTTTTCAACGATTTCAAAAAAATTTCGGATAAAATTTGATAAAAAAACACCTTTTGTCCGTTGGACAAAAGGTGTTTTCTATGGGGTGAGATATGGGATTCGAACCCACGGCCTTCAGGGCCACAACCTGACGCGCTAACCAACTGCGCCAATCCCACCATGATGGCGTGCCTTGAGGGACTCGAACCCCCGACCTACTGCTTAGAAGGCAGTTGCTCTATCCAGCTGAGCTAAAGGCACACACTAAACAAATGCCGCATAAATGCGGCATTTAATGGAGCGAGTGATGGGAATCGAACCCACGCGGCCAGCTTGGAAGGCTGGAATTCTACCATTGAACTACACTCGCATATTCTGTACTCAACGTTTAATATAATATCACAAACTTTTTGCTTTGTCAATACTTTTTTTAAACTTTTTAAACTTTTTTTCTCAAATTCTTCTCTTCCCCTTTTTCTATTGACAAAAATGCCTTATTATATTAAAATATTAGTATAAATATATTAATATAGACGGATATTGATTATGAAAAATAAAAAGCAACGGCACACGCCAAACTATCTGCTGACGCCCGACCACGTTTTTGAAAAATTTAACGATATAACCCCCGAGTTTTTAGAGTCTATCGGTGTAAAGGCTCTGGTTATCGACATAGACAACACTCTTGCCCCCTACGAGCAGGATCTTCCCGACGAGAAAACCATTCTTTGGTTTAAGGCTCTTGAGGATGCCGGCATCAAGGCGGCTCTCATCTCAAACAACGAGCCCCCTCGCGTTGAGACCTATAATTCTCTCTTAGGGCTTCCCGCCTTTCCCGATGCAAAAAAGCCTTCGACCAAGGCAATACTCACGGCTCTTGAGCAGATGGGTGTTGACAAGAGCGAGGCGGCAGGACTTGGCGACCAGCTTCTGACCGATGCTTGGGCAGTGCACAAATTGGATATGATATCGCTGATCGTACCTCCGATAAACGACAAGAAAACGCTCTTCTTCCGCTTTAAGAGATGGCTTGAAAAGCCTTTTATGAAGCGTTATTACAAATTAAAAGAAAAAGCGAGTGATAAAACGAAATGAAAAGAATAGATCATCCGACATTCGGTACCGGAGGAAACTCCGAGTCCTTCTACAACGAGGGCTATAAATCAACGACGCAAGCGCCCTCATGGATAAAGAAAATTGGACTTGACGCCTACGAATTTGAGGCAGGAAACGGACTCAAGGCAGGCGAGGAAACTCTCAGAAAAATAGGAGATACCGCGCGTGAGAACGGAATTCTTATGTCCTTCCACACACCGTATTTTATCTCCCTCTCGGGAACCGATCCCGAAAAGAGACTCAAGAGCATAGATTATATAAGCCGCTCTCTTTGGGCTGCCGAGCTTCTATGCGCGGATACAATAGTTATTCACGCAGGCAGCGCGGCAAAAATAAGCCGAGAAGAGGCTATGCGCTTAGCATCCGACACCTTGATAAAAAATCTTGAGGTAAACGGCAACACCGAGATTCGTATGGGAATCGAAACTATGGGAAAGATAAATCAGCTTGGCACTCTTGACGAGGTTATCGAGCTTTGCAAGATATCTCCAAAGTATCACCCAGTCGTCGATTTCGGTCATCTTAATGCGCGAAACGTGGGCAACGCCTTTCCCGACGTAGACAGCTACCGCGCGGTATTTGACAAGATTGCAAATGCTCTCGGTGACGAATATGCCTATAATCTCCATTGTCATTTTTCCAAGATCGAATACACAAGCGCGGGCGAGAAGCGCCACCTCACCTTTGCCGACACCGTCTACGGCCCCGATTTTGAGCCACTTGCAGAGGCAATAATCAAGGAGGGCGTCGCTCCGAGAATAATCTCCGAGTCCGACGGAACTCAGGCAGAGGATGCGCTTTCTATGAAAAAGATTTGGGAGAGCCTTGCAAAATGACACAGCTGAACAGATTTAAAAGCGCTCTTAGCGCAAAGGACTTTGATGGCGCAATAATCTCAAGTGAGCTTTGCCAGCGCTATCTTTGTGACTTTCCCTTTACAGACGGATATATCCTTGTAGGTCACGAAAAAAGCTATCTTCTCACCGATTTTCGATATGAGGAGGCTATCAAAAAGAACGTTTCGGGCTTTGAGATCCTCTGCCCCGACACAAGCCTTTTCGATTGCATAGCAGACCTTGCAAAAGCAGAAAATATGCATCGAATTGCCGTTGAGGAGAATGAGATAAGTCTTAAGAATTTCGAGCTTTTCTCAAAAAAGCTTGATGGAATCGCAACTCTCTGCGCAGGCGCATCCGATATGCTTCTCTCACAAAGGGCGGTAAAGCTTGATTACGAGATCGAGCGAATCAAAAAGACGCAAAGCATCACCGATCTTGCCTTTTTGCACATAATTGATTTTATTTCCGCAAACAAGAGCACACTCACCGAGCGTGACGTTGCCCTTGAGCTTGACTATTTTATGCAAAGGAACGGCGCGGAATGTCCCGCTTTTGAAACGATCGCCGTATCGGGCGATGCTTCCTCCCTGCCTCACGGTGTACCGAGGAATGAAAAGCTGAAAAACGGCTTTCTCACCATGGATTTTGGCGCAAAATGGGGTGGATACTGCTCGGATATGACAAGAACTATTGTAATTGGCAGAGCTGACGAGGAGCAAAAGAGAGTTTACAACACCGTGCTTTCTGCTCAGAGGGCGGCTCTTGACGTAATCTGTGGCGGATACTCCTGCAAAAGCGCAGACCACGCTGCCCGAAAAATAATAGAGGATGCAGGCTACGGAAAAACCTTTGGGCACAGCCTTGGACACGGCGTTGGAATGTTTATTCACGAAAGACCGAACCTCTCTCCCCGCTCGGACGAAAAGAGTCTGCTTGAGGCAGGAAACGTTGTAACCGTTGAGCCGGGTATATATCTTGAGGGCAGATTCGGTTGCCGAATCGAGGATATGGTTGCAATTAATCAAGACGGCACGCTTTACAACTTTACAAAAAGCAACAAGGAATTAATAGAAATATAAAAATTATACAAATAAGCACTAAAAACGGGCGCAACTCTATGCGCCCGTTTTTTATACGTTCTTTATTAAAGAATGCCCGCAATTAACACAAACATCATTTTCTTCTTTATTTTTAAAACCACACACGACACATTCTGTTAAAGCTAAATTTTTCTTTTCAACGTAATAATGCTTCAAGCCGTAAAAATGATACACTCTATCGCCAATCGAATAATCATCTAAGTGCTTGGTAACGTCGCCCGCATTGGGAATTGCAAAGCTGACTTGATTATACCTTGCTCCGATATCATTGATTTTACTGCCGAAATCTTGTATTGCTATTCGTTTATGCTTTCCGTTTTCTAACTTAACGTCTAAATATATAACGTGCTTTACATACGGCCAATAGCGTCCCACAGCAATTTTCACCGTGCCTTTTTCTTCTTCAACCGTCACCTCAACCACTTCTCCACACCAAGAATTATCAATTAAAGCCCACGGAAACTTAGTGACGAAAAAAGGAATTACGTTTATCCAAAATATCACGCCGATATGAAACGCCATCGGCGTTCTCGCGGCAAAATAATCCCACGTTAAAATGCTGATTGCTATAGTAATACACGCTAAAAGCACAAATAAGGCTATACATCGTATTACCTTTTTTCTAACGTATTTAACAAGATCAACAGGCAATGTCATTTTTATCCTTTCTATCCCCATTTATAGATTTAACAAATCTTTGTTATATATTTTTTATAATCGAATATCCACAGCTAATGCACATTTCTCTATCCTTTTTATTTTCACAGCCACACACAACGCAATCGGACCGATCTACGTTTTTCTTATCAACATAGTAATACTTTAAACCGTAAAAATGATAGATCTTATCACCCTCGGAATAATAATTTGTAAAAGCTTTTATATCTCCTTGATTTGGCACAGCATATCCCAACTGCTTTGTTATAACGGTATTATGCTCGCCCACCTCTTTAATCTTGATTTTTGCGATCTTTCCGTTTTCCTTTTTTACGTCCAACATAATCTGATGCTTCGTATATGAATGGGTTTTACCTCCGGCAGAAAAAGCATCACTTTTAGTTTCAATATTAACAGCAATGATCTCTCCGCTCCAAGACTTATCAATCAAATTCTTTGGAAATTTTGAAACAAAAAACGGCACCATATTAATCAAAACAATCAAAGTAATATGAAAAAGCAAGGGCGTTTTTTCGGCAAAATAATTCCAAGTTAAAACAGTAATTAAAATTGTAGCACATTCTAAAATTATAAACAAAGCTATACAACGTATAATTTTTTTCTTAACGTATTTAATAATGTCTTCCGGTAAAGTCATTACCTTTCCACTCCTCATTTATGTATTTTGCAAATTTTCTCCACTAATTCCGCCGTTTTATAATCCTTAAGCGTAACAGGAATCGAACAACTTGAAAATTCAAGATGCGCTACAGATGCAGTACCTCCTGAAATTCTTATAAATTCTTCATTCAAATTAATTTTTTCATTACAATTAACGTTATAAGACATTTTTTCTACAGTTTTCTCAACCAAATCAATACTGTAAACATCAAACAAAGTAGCTTCTGTATAAAACGTTATATTGCTGATATAATATTTTGACGAAACAAATTTTCCATCATTTCTTTTCTTTTTTAATACACTTTTTAAATCGTAACATTCAATAGTATTTTCCAAACGTTCGATAGAATTCTCTTCTATTATTTTATTCAAAATCTGCTCGATTTCAGCATCTTTGATTTTAAACGAACGTAATACACAAAAAACAACTAAGCAAACCAATAATACAGGAAGCCCCATAGGTATTCCGCCTTGAACAAATATAGCCACAAACACACAAATAACCGAGACGACCAATAAAATTATTTCTATTATAGAAAAAGACTTTTGCTCAAAATATTGCTCTACTTTATTTTTATTCTTCATTTTTTACATTCCCCTCAAAAAGCAAATTATTAAATGCTTTAATATCAAATACAATATGCCCCTCTACCTCATTTCCAACATACACCTCGTTATAATTAGCATCGGTATAAGTAATTCTTTTTGGATACGGATAAAGCAAAAAGATCTGCTTTTCAAACGAAGAATCTATTGGTGTTATGTAAAGCTCTTTTCTGCTGACTCGAGCCTCGTTTTTATATTCTCCTACGTGCGCAGGAGCGTTGCTATTCACGTGCAATTTATAGAAAATTTTGCTTGCTCGTCTGCTTTCAATAAAAAAGCGAGTGCGAGTTTTTTCAATGTTCCATCTGCCGTGAGTGGAAAGAAAAGACAAAACCGAAATCTCATATTTTTTATCTTTATAAGTAATTATAAAATCGGGATCACCTTTTTTTCCAAAAGAAATATCACTGAATTTACGCAAAGCTTGAACATCTATGCCCTTTTCCTTTAATTGCTTCATATATTTTTTGAGAGCAAACATTTTCACAGCATACCAAACTATCTTATATAAAAAATAACTTAAAGCGGCAAACACCAATATACTCAGCGCAAATATAATTGCATTAATAACCATAATTATCCTCTTTTGCGGTCACTGTAAATTTGATAATATCTTTTTTACCTGTGTACTATAAGATCATCACGGTCTTTTTGAGCTTTGAGCCAAAAACGTCTATATATCATCATAACCAGTGCCAAGTGTATCGCAACATATATAAAGAAGCAAAGTGCATATACAGTAAAATCTGCAAAATTATACTGCAAAAAATTTTGTCTTACTTGCTCACTTCTGTCTGCCCAACGCAAATATGTACTTTCAAAAAGAAGCGATGGCAAAAAAGCAAAAGAACCCGTTGTATTAATTTGTCCAAGCGTTAGCTGACAAACTAAAAACCTGGTTATCTCAGCAGGTAATATAAATTTCGCACAGCTCTTAACCCAACAATATTTATCCTCACTCGGCATATGTTGCTTTTCAACCGTATATTTAAAGAAAAAGAAAATTGCAAGAAGCGGAAGAGCAAAACCTACCAATATATATATTGTCAAAGCAACTACTATAAGCAAAGCATAAGGGAGATCATCTGCTATAGGCTGAAAAAATCCAACCATCCAGCACGCCGCAAAATATGCCAAATAATTTGACAAAAACAGTACGCCGACATATAATAACCTGCTTACCAAACTTACATTATAAAATTTCTTCATTATCTTCTTACAATACCTATCCTTTTCTCACAAAAACATACAAATACGGTGTCATCCCGCCGTAATAATAATCTCCCGATTTATGCTGAACGAAAAGGAATTCCTTTCCACCGATCACCTTTATTTGATATTCCTCTGCGGTCATATCCCTATTATTGAGAACTGCACCTTTAGTATATTTCAGCGTTAAGTTTTGCAACGCTCCATCCCCTGATCTAATGGTTTTTGTGCACATCCCTCTCGGCAAAAACTGAATGCCTCTGATCCACAAGCCCTCATCCTCAAAATTTTTCTTATCGGGGTCAAAATCCGACATTTTACGAACAAGATCCTCAACTACCCATTCACCGCGAACCGACTCATCCTCCACGAACG
The DNA here is from genome assembly GCA_045633925.1 of Eubacteriales bacterium. Lineage (GTDB taxonomy): Bacteria > Bacillota > Clostridia > Oscillospirales > CAG-272 > HGM12713. The sequence goes on along the minus strand of JAZQZG010000010.1, from coordinate 1,396 downwards.
GCACGTCGGTATTATCAACGTTTGCACGGATCGTATAATCAGTATACGCAACAGTATCAATCTGACGGTACAATAGTGTCAAAGTATCCTCTCCACTGTCTATGCACTCGTCGATCATAAACTGAACGATCATAAATCTGATTCCGTTTTTCTCTACCGTGCTATACAAATTAGGAATTGCAAAGCTATACTTCGAGGATATTCTATACAGTGTTCCCTTAGTCCAAAAATACTTCCATGCGACCGCCCCTCCGGGCATAAATATTATCTCTTTATCAACAGCGGGCTCGTCTATATTCTCAATCCTTGTCAAATCATTTTCATCCAAAAGCTTGCCGCAGAGCTGCCACTTTCCAACGACAGCCGCATCATCCTCAAAGGGCAACAAAAGCGTATCGAGCAAAGCCGGTCCCTTGGATGAATCGTCACAAAGCTCATCGATCTCCTTCAGCTGCGACTTGAGCTTGCCCATAGAATTTGCCAGCGTGTCCTTTTGCTTTTGCAAAATACCTCTCAGTTCTTCCTTTGTTGCCGACTGTATCCTTTTGATCTCTTCCAATGAAAAGCCAAGATTCTTATAAAAAACTATCTTCTTATACTTTTCAACGGCTTCTATCGAATAAAATCTATATCCACTTGAAAAATCAACAACGTCCGCCTTCAATATTCCCTCGGAGTCATAATATCTAAGTGTCTGCGTGCTTACGTTGCAAATTTTCGCAAAATCTCCTATTTTTATCATTTTCTCGCCTCCTTTGACATCATTATAACATTATAGTTAACTATAAAGTCAAGGGCTTTTTTATAATTATATCACAAAAAAATTGTTTTTTCAAGGGTGCTAATGCAAGGCGAGTGTATCGAGCCGATGCATTACGACACACGACGGCGAGTGGCGCGTAGCGGAACCAGCGACATCAGATTTCACAGTCATGCTTACTCCCGAAAATATAGTCGTTTTGCGCGCCTGCGTTTACTCGGCTTCAAAACTCCTTATTTTCGCAACCTCCCGTCGAAAAACAATACTCAATTGTTTTTCTCGGTCGTCTACCGACTTCGCTTAGCTCAATGGCATCAAGCAGATGGCTGTTAATTATGTTGTTGATCGGAGATCAACAAGGGAGCCAACGAAAAAAGCAGGTCTTGCGACCTGCCTTTTCGTTGGCTCCGCCTGCTGGGCTCGAACCAGCGACATCATGATTAACAGTCATGCGCTCTACCGACTGAGCTAAGGAGGAATATTAAAGGGATACTCTAAGTATCCCTGTGTCGGCTATGACCTATTTTTCCGGGCCGTCTCCAGCCAAGTATTTTCGGCACTGCAAAGCTTAACTTCCGTGTTCGGAATGGGAACGGGTGGACCCTTTGCGTTAGAATAACCGACTTCTGTGTCAGT
>JAZQZG010000009.1:0-16526 GCA_045633925.1 Eubacteriales bacterium | reverse complement strand
AAGATGCTCAAGGGCGCAAAGCGTGAGAATAAGACGGTGCTTGAGATAGCAAAGTTTTATACAGACGCGTTCTTTGCAGATTGCAAGAAGCTCAATATAAAGACCCCTGAGGTAGTAGAGCCTGCAACGCAGTGCATACCCGAGTTTATATCGGTTATCGAGGCTCTTATAGAGAAGGGATACGCATACGAGGCGGGCGGAAATATCTATTTTGATACGTCAAAGCTCTCGCAGTATTACGTTTTCAACGATTTCAAGGAGGAAGACCTTGAGGTTGGAGTCAGAGAGGGCGTTGAAGAGGATAAGAATAAGAAAAATAAGGCGGATTTCGTGCTTTGGTTCACAAAGTCTAAGTTTGATTCGCAGGAGCTTAAGTGGGATAGCCCCTGGGGCATAGGATACCCCGGATGGCATATCGAGTGCTCGTGCATCAGTATGAAGCACCTTGGTGAGTCGCTCGACCTTCATTGCGGCGGAATTGATAACGCATTCCCTCACCACACGAACGAGATAGCGCAGAGCGAGGCGTTCATCGGTCATAAGTGGTGTAATTATTGGTTTCACGTTCATCACCTTAATACCAATTCGGGCAAGATGAGCAAGAGCAAAGGTGAGTTCTTGACGGTCTCTTTGCTTGAGAGCAAGGGCTATGATCCGCTTGTGTACAGATTCTTCTGCTTGCAGTCGCATTACAGAAAATCGCTTGTGTTCAGCTATGAGAATCTTGATAATGCGGCAATCGCATATAATAAGCTTGTTGCGCGTATAGCGGCTCTTATGAAGGAGGATGCGGGCGAGATCGATCAGGCGGCGTTCGATACTCTTAAGGCAGGATTCGTTGCGGCGCTCGATAACGATCTCAATACCTCTCTTGGCGTTACCGCTCTTTATGACGTGCTCAAGGCAGATACCACACCTGCAACCAAGCTTGCGCTTATAGCAGACTTTGATAAGGTTCTCTGCGTAGGTCTTATAGATGCGGCAAAGCGTCAGGGTGAGGAGCAGAAGACCGAGAGCGCAGTGGATTCCGAGCTTGTAGCGTATATCGAGGATATGATAGCGCAGAGAGTTGCGGCAAAGAAGGAAAAGAACTTTGCTCGCGCGGACGAGATAAGAGCAGAGCTTCTTGCAAAAGGCATCACGCTTATCGATACCAGAGAGGGAACAAAGTACCAGATCGAAAATTGATTTTCGATCGAATTTTGATAAAAATAAGGGGCAAAGTGCTAAAATATAGCGTTTTGCCTTTCAAAAGCACAAAATTTTAGTTTAATTTAACAAAAAATCGGTGTTTTTTGCAAAAAAACTATTGATTTTTTCAAAATTATGTGGTACAATGCAAGTGTGTAACTATAAAAAGGCACAAGTTTTTGTAAAAAGGAGGAGATAACAGTATGGCAAGATCAAATAAAATACTGTTCAGAGTAGTGATAGGCTTGCTTTGTGCAACGCTTTTGACTACGTCTGCAATATCTACTACTTTTGCGAAGTATGCTTCTGCTACAGAAAGATTTTCCGATTCTGCACGCGTAGCTATATGGGGTGGAACTGTTGGCGATTCGTGGGATGAAACTGAGGTTAAGATCAAACCCGGAATACAGGGTGAGCTTGTAAGAGTGCAAGCGAAGGGCGAATCTGAGGTAGCTTATAACGTAGATCTTGATATTGATTTTAGTATATTCTCGGGTTATCAGAAGATAGATGCCGGAAAGGATTATTTCCCGTTGCTTATCACCGTCGGCGTTGGCGGATATAACGTAACGACGTATGAAGAACATTTCTATATGGGAATGAATAACTCGGTAGATAGCGTGGAGAGTTTGATTGCGGCAATAAAAGCTCGTGTAGATGCAGGCGCGTTCAATAAAGACATAGCTCCCGGAGCAGGAAGCAATGAACAACCCGTAGAGTTCTACGTAAAGTGGCGTTGGTTCTATGATGAAACAGAAATAAATAGTTCAACTATTCCTACGGCAGCAAAGACCGCATTGGCGGCTTACCAGACCCCTGAGAAGGATACTCTCCTTGGAGAGGCTATGAGAATCAGAGCGGCATTTGATGCGATAATTGCAAAAGAAGGAAATGACGTTAAATATGAAACGCTCAAGAACCTTGTTGAGCAGTATAAGGACGTTACCGATCCTACAGAGGATCAGGTAACTGCATTGAGTAACGCGATAGCAGATTTCTTTGGAGAGGAAACAATAACCTATACCTATAAAAAGACCGAGACCTATAATATAAGATGGACGGGTGTTCGTAACTCAAAATATATGACGTGTTACGATCCGGCTGGAAGTATCACAAGTTACGGAGACTATTTTACGCTGACGTCTACGGATGGATATATAACTTCAGAAGCCAAATCCGAAGCAAACAAAGCCGGACTTGAGTTGTTCTATCGATCCATACCCGAGAGAGTGAACGGTGAGATAGTTGCAAACGGAGCGACGATTCCGCTCAGAGAAGGTTTCCGCTATGAATATTATTTCAAGGCAAGAAATAATCGAGATCTGCTTGCTTCGAGTCAAGGTATTGGTTCTGCGGGTGTAGTTTTTGCTATTGATGAGGATGATGTACCGTATTTCCTTTATGGCGAATTTACTAATAATTCGGATTTGGGAATAAATAAGGGCGCGCAGTTAGGCGTTAGATATGGTACGTGGGAGTCGGCCCTTCAAAATGGAACTAAAGAGTCTTCGGAAATGGTAAAAACCGAAACGATAGGTGGTTTGGTGTATGGATTATACAAGATAGTATATGACGGTTTTAACGTAACTTGTTATTGGATGGATACAAATGGTATTTATCAACCGATTGGAGACTCATTCGATTTGGAGGAGGGATCAAGAATTTCCGTCGGAGTTGAGAGTAGAGAAGGATACGGTTCTACCGAACGTACGGTAACCGTGCGTGATGCTTCTTTTGTTCAGACGAAGGAGGTTGTATCCGTAGATACGGTATTTAGTTCACTTGTAACGAGAGCTCAGTCGGTTATAACGGCTTGCGAGAACGGACCGTTTGATTTGAGCGCAACCTTGATTGTTGATTTGAAACAGATAATCGGATAAAAAAATCGTTCGGCGAGAAATTCGCCGAACGATTTTGATTTGTATAAAATAAGGGGAGGCTTAAACAGCCTCCCCTTAAAACGTATAAATTAATACAAGGGATACTTAGCGCAGAGCTCTGCAACAGTAGCGCGAACCTTGTCTGCGGAGTTCTCGTAATCCTTTGCGGTGAGAGCGAAGAGGTGAGCGATGGTTTTCATATCCTCGGTGTTAAGACCTCTGGAGGTAACAGCGGGAGTACCAACGCGAACGCCCGAGGTAACGAAGGGCTTCTCGGGGTCATTGGGGATAGCGTTCTTGTTAACGGTCATGTGAACGCTGTCAAGGCGAGCCTCGAATTCCTTGCCGGTGATCTTCATAGGACGAAGGTCAACGAGCATAAGATGGTTATCGGTACCGCCGGAAACGAGGTCGAAGCCTTCCTTAAGAAGCTCGTCTGCAAGAGTTCTTGCGTTGAGAACTACGTTGTGCTGATATTCCTTGAACTCGGGCTTGAGAGCCTCGCCAAAGCATACTGCCTTTGCAGCGATAACGTGCATAAGAGGACCGCCCTGGATTCCGGGGAATATAGCCTTGTTGAACTTCTTTGCAAGCTCCTCATCGTTGGTAAGGATCATACCGCCACGAGGTCCGCGGAGGGTCTTGTGGGTGGTGGTCGTTACAACGTCTGCGTAGGGAAGAGGAGAGGGATGCTCGCCTGCGGCAACGAGACCTGCGATGTGCGCCATATCTACCATAAAGTATGCGCCAACGCTGTGCGCGATCTCTGCCATCTTCTCAAACTCGATAACTCTGGGGTATGCAGAAGCGCCTGCTACGATGAGCTTGGGCTTGTGCTGCTTTGCGAGCTTCTCGAACTCGTCAAGGTCGATTCTCTGAGTTACGGGGTTGAGCTCGTAGGGAACGAAGTTGTAGTACATTCCCGAAATGTTTACGGGGCTTCCGTGGGTGAGGTGTCCGCCGTGCGCAAGGCTCATACCCATAACGGTATCGCCGGGATTGATAAGAGCAAAGTAAACTGCAGTGTTTGCCTGAGCTCCGCTGTGGGGCTGTACGTTTGCGTACTTTGCGCCAAAGAGCTGCTTTGCGCGCTCGATAGCGATGTTCTCTGCAATATCAACGCACTGGCATCCGCCGTAGTAACGCTTTGCAGGGTAGCCCTCTGCATATTTATTTGTAAGTACGGATCCCATAGCGCACATAACCGCCTCGGAAACTACGTTCTCCGATGCAATAAGCTCAAGTCCGTCGGACTGTCTTTCGAATTCTGCGCTGATAGCTGCCGCGATCTCGGGGTCTGTTTTTGCTACAAGTGCAATGTTTTCCTTAATCATTTTTAGATCCTCCGTTTTTGACGTTTAAATTTATATTATTTTAAAATTTTTACATACATATATATTATAAAACATTTTTGTATAAAAAACAAGAGATTTTTAAAAAATATATATAATGATGTATTTATCGTCAAATTTCACAAAATTTCAAATACATTTAAAAAAAATTATCTTTTTATTGACAAAATAATCTTTTTTGTGTATAATTATACTGTCTAATACCAATTATATCAGAATCGGGAGGAAACAGATATGGAAATTGCAATTATTGCTCACGATTTGAAGAAAGAACTGATGGCACAGTTTTGCATAGCATACTGCGGTGTGCTTGCAAATCATCATATATGCGCTACTGCTTCGACAGCTCAGTATATTTCCGAGGCGACGGGCTTGAAGATTGACAGACTTATGTCCGGTGAACACGGCGGTGAACAGCAAATTGCTTCACGCGTTGCGTTCAACGAGATCGACGTTCTGCTTTATTTCAGATCGCCGCAGCCGAACGCGCGCTCTATAGCTATTGAAAACGAGCTTTTGCTTACCTGCGATCGCTTGAATATTCCCGTGGCAACAAATCTTGCTACGGCAGAAACAATTATAACCGCTCTTGGAAACGGAGATCTTGACTGGAGAGAAAACGTAAATCCTCGTTCGGAGTATAACAGAAAGAAAAACAAAAACAAATAATCGGTGAAAAAACACGTTCGCTTGGAGACATTGCCAAAGAGAGGAAGTTCGTGGCTGAGAGACTTCTGCCCTAAGACCTTGCGGATACCGCTTTTCACGTCATAAAACTTAATACTCGTGAGTAAAAAACTCGGGTGGAACCGTGCACTATGCACCCCGAATAGCAAAAAACGCTATTCGGGGTTATTTTTATGAAAAATTTTTGGAGGACATATATATGAAAATCAAATTTGGCACACAAGTGCTCGAAAAAAATGAACCTATTACCGTTTACGATGCGGCAAGCGAGCTCGGACTTACCGACCGCTCGACTCTTTGCGCCGTTGTTAACGGAACCGTACGCGCTTTGACGTACGAAATAAGCGAGGATGCCGAGATAAAGCTTTGCACCTTTGCTGACGAGGAGGGAAAGAAGGTATTTCGCCATACCGCCTCGCACATTCTTGCGCAGGCTGTAAAGAGACTCTATCCCGAGACAAAGCTCACGATAGGACCTGCTATCGAGAACGGATTTTATTACGATTTTGACAGCGAAATCTCCTTTACGCCCGAGATATTGAAGAATATCGAGGACGAGATGAAGAAGATCGTCAGAGAGAATCTTCGCATTGAGCGCTTCGAGCTTCCCTTTGAAGAGGCTGTTGCGTTTATGAAGGAGAAGAACGAGCCCTATAAGGTACAGCTTATCGAGGAGCTTCCTGAGGGAGAGATCATAAGCTTCTACCGTCAGGGCGAGTTTGTAGATCTTTGCGCAGGCCCTCACCTCTTCTCTACGGCGGCTGTAAAGGCGTTTAAGCTCACTCAGTGCACGGGAGCATATTGGAAGGGCGACCAGAAGAACAAGATGCTTCAGCGTGTTTACGGTACCGCATATCCCTCTAAGGACGAGCTTAAGGCATACCTTGAGCAGGTAGAGGAGGCAAAGAAGCGCGATCATAATAAGATAGGTCGCGAGCTTGAGTATTTTACTACGGTAGACTCGATAGGACAGGGCTTGCCGATCCTTCTTCCTAAGGGCGCAAGAACTATTCAGCTTTTGCAGAGATGGGTTGAGGATACAGAGCGCCGTCGCGGTTATTTACTCACCAAAACTCCGCTTATGGCAAAGCGCGAGCTCTTTAAGATTTCGGGACACTGGGATCATTACCTTGACGGTATGTTTGTTATGGGCGATCCTTATGATGAGGAAAAGGAGTGCTTTGCTCTCCGTCCTATGACCTGTCCTTTTCAGTATCAAGTATTTTTAAATAAGAAGCGTTCTTACCGTGATCTTCCTATGCGTCTTGGCGAAACGTCAACGCTTTTCAGAAACGAGGATAGCGGTGAGATGCATGGACTTATCCGCGTTCGTCAGTTTACTATTTCCGAGGGACATTTAATTATCCGTCCCGAGCAGCTTGCCGACGAGTTTAGAGGCTGTCTTGAACTTGCTAAGTATTGCTTGACGTCACTCGGTCTTTGGGAAGACTGTTATTTCAGATTCTCTCAGTGGGATCCTAACAGAACCGATAAGTATGAGGGTACTGCAGAACAGTGGGATATGGCGCAGAACGTTATGGGAGAGCTTCTTGATGAGCTTCTTGGTGAAGGTAATTACAATATCGGCATAGATGAGGCGGCTTTCTACGGACCTAAGCTCGATATTCAGATGCGTAACGTTCACGGTAAAGAGGATACGCTCGTTACCATTCAGATCGATATGCTTCTTGCAAAGAAGTTCGGTATGGAATACACCGATTCTAACGACGAGCGCGTAACTCCTTATATCATTCACCGCACGTCTATGGGATGCTATGAGAGAACCCTTGCTCTCTTGCTTGAAAAGTATGCAGGTGCGCTTCCTATGTGGATAGCTCCCGAGCAGATTCGCTTGCTTCCTATCGGAGACGAGCAGGCAGAGTATGCTAATAAGCTTGCAGACCGTCTTGAGGATGCAGGTATGCGTGTCAGCGTTGACTCTCGTAATGAGAAGATCGGCTATAAGATCAGAGCGGCACAGCTCGAGAAGATTCCTTATATGCTCGTTATCGGAGAGAAGGAAATGAACGAGGGAACCGTTGCAGTTCGTTCTCGTAAGACCGGTGATATAGGCACAATGCCTGTCGATGAGTTTATCGCATTCGCTAAGAATCAGGTAGACACTAAGGCTCTTGATAATTAAGTGGTTTATAATATAATATGTGGGGGAGGAAAACTTTTTTAAGGAAAAAGTGTCGGCAGTGCCGACAGCCAAACTAACCTTGTACACATTAATTTTAAAAAACGCATCCGTGACATAGTTCATTGGATGCGTTTTTTTATTCCCCCAAACCCCCACCTTTCAAAAACCTTGAATGTGGGGTATTTTTTTGTTTTACATACTTGTTGATTGATGAAATCGGGAGAATTGTTGCAGATTTAAGAGAACTAAGCCCGACTCTTGGCTGTCGGCACTGCCGACTTCCCTCACGTATATATTTTAATTCTTTCTAAAAATCTTGCCGATAGTAAAGCAGATAAGGAAGGCGATGATGTCGCAGACGACGATGGTCGGACCTACGGGCGTTGAGAAGAGAATAGCCATAAGGATACCGAGAACCGCACAGATAACAGAGATTATCGTTGAAGCGACAACGACGCGCTTGAAGGTGTGCGCAATACGCATTGCCGAGAGGGCGGGGAAGATAACGAGCGCCGAGATGAGAAGTGAGCCGACGAGGTTCATAGCAAGAACGATAATAACGGCGGTAACAACGGCGATAAAGAGATTATAGATCGAGGAGTGGATTCCCGATGCCTTGGCAAAGCTTTCGTCAAAGGTGACGGCAAATATTCTGTTATAGAAGAGAATAAAGAGTGCGATCACGATAAGAGAGAGGGCGATGCAGAGCACGACCTCCCAGGTCGAGAGGGTAATTATCGAGAAGGAGCCAAAGAGGGTAGAGCAAACGTCACCCGCAACGCTTCCCGAGCTCGAGAAAAGACTCATAATGAGGTATCCGACGGCAAGCGCTCCGGTTGAGAGCATCGCAATTGCGGCATCGCCCTTGAGCTTTCCGTTCTGTCCGGTCTTAAGCAAAAGAACGGCACAGAGAATAGTGATGGGAAGAACGATGAGCATATTGTTCGTCAGATTCATAACGGTTGCAATAGCAAGAGCGCCAAAGGCTACGTGCGAGAGACCGTCTCCGATAAAGGAGAATCGCTTGAGCACGAGCACTACGCCAAAGAGCGAGGAGCAGAGCGCAATAAGCACGCCAACGATAAGAGCGTACCATACGAACTGATAGGAAAAGTATTCGGCAATAGTTTCAAAGAACGTCATATTTCACCTCCGAAAAGCGTAGCTTTATACTCCGCAGGGGAGGAGAAAAACATAGGCTCTTTGCCGACCTTTAAAACAGCGGTCGCATCACGCAGAGCGTTTTCTATATCGTGCGTTACCATAATTATGGTAATTCCCGTGTGCTTGTTGAGGTGATGTATGGTTTCATACATATCCGCGGTTGCCGTGGGATCAAGACCCGATACAGGCTCGTCAAGTATAAGTATCTTGTTTGCCGCGCAGAGAGCGCGAGCAAGGAGAACACGTTGCATCTGACCGCCCGAAAGAGTCTTAAAGCTGCGGTCGGCAAGATCGTACACGTTCATCATCTTCATATTCTGCATAGCCTCAAGGCGTTCCATACGCCCCATAAAGAAGCGCTTGCCGAGTCGGGACGTGCATCCCGAGAGAACTACTTCCTCGACTGAGGCGGGAAAGTCCTTTTGAAGCTCGGTCTGCTGGGGCAGATACCCTATATCCTTTTTTGTTATTCCCTCACCGAAGCTGATGCTTCCCGAGAGGGGGGATTTGAGCGAGAGCAGAGCTTTTGTGAGCGTGGTCTTTCCCGAGCCGTTATCCCCGACGATGCAGAGATAATCGCCTTTGTTTACCGAGAAGTTAAGACCCTCGCAAACGGTTTTGCCCTCGTATCCTAAAGCTACGTCTTTACAAATTATCTGTGACATTTTAAAAACTCCAAAATCAATTCGTTATGCCGACAGCGCGTCTGACGGCGTTAAGATTATCCTTCATTACCGAAAGATAGGTCGTTCCGCTTTCTATCTGTGAGCTCGTTACAGCCTGCATTGCGTTTAGCGTGATTATCTCCTGAGTTTTAGTCTTCGTGGAGGAGATAACGGTTCTTGCAAGATCTTTGTTTGAGGTCTCCGTGACAGCTACGAATTTTGCATTGTGAGCGTCTACCTCTTTTATGAGGCGAATGACGGTATCAAAGCTTGCGTCTACGTCAGCGCTGCATCCCTCAAATGCTGCAGAGTAGGAGATGCCTAAGTCCGAGAGTAGATATACAAATGGGAAGCGGTCGGCAAAGATCATAAACGGCTCCTTGACGTCGGATGCCGCAAGATCGGTTCTGAATGCCGAGTCGAGCGCATCGAGCTCTTTTGCATAGGCAGTTGCATTCTTTGAATACCGCTCTGCATTTGAGCTGTCTATCTTGCAGAGCTCGTCCTTAAGAGCAAGAGTTGCCGCTTTGGCGTTATGCAAAGAAAGATAGAGATGCTCGTCGAGAGCGGAGTGAGAGTGCCCCTCGTGATCATCATGCTCATCGTGCTCGTGATCGTGCGAGTGAGATGAGGCGGAGATGTTCTGAAGCTCTATGCCCTCAAGCTCCGTGAGCTTGATCTTTGTGATATCTTGATTTTTTGAGCGATCAATCGCCTTTTGAACCCATTGGTCGGAATCAGCTCCGGTGTAGACTATCATATCACAATTTGAGATGGTCATAATATCTGCGGCGGTAGGCTGATAGCTGTGGGGATCGGTGCCGTTGGAGATAAGCAGAACGACCTCTACGTTCTCAGCGTCCCTCGTTACGTTTTTAAGCCAATCGTATTGAGGGAAAAGCGTGCAGACGATAGTAAACTTTCCGTCATCACGAGCTTTGCCGCAGGAGGCAAAGGAAAAGAGCAGAAGGACGGAGAGGAGAGCGCATAAAAGTTTTTTGATCATTTTTTGCCTCCCTCGGAGCAGCTTGAGCACTTGCCCATAAGAACGGTGTCCTCCTCGCTCACAGAAAAGTCTTGCAGACTTTTTACAGCGCACAAAAGCTCGTCGGATGTCTTCTCGTCAAGGTGAAGAACTTTTCCGCATCCAATGCACTGAAGGTGCAGATGGTTGTGGCAGTGCTCGTCGATAACGATTCTGTATATCGCCTTGCGTGAGCTGTCCGAGTGCTGGCGCTTTACGCGCTTTTCCTCGACAAGACGAGTCATAAGGCGATAGACGGTGCTTTTGCCTACGCTTGCGCCTCGCGCCTTGAGCGCATCGGCTATTTCGTCTATTGTGTAAGAGCTGTTTTGATTTTCCTGCAGAAATTCAAGCAACAGCTTTTTTTGTTCGGTTTTATATTCAGCCATATATGCTCCAAATTGAGAATTATTCTCAAATATTATACATAAAAAAAGCAAATATGTCAAGAGGATAAGTTCTATTTGTTGACAAAATTCGAAATAAGTGGTATTATTTTTATGTAAAGATTTTTTGTGAGGTAATATAAATGAGCTTTTGTGTTAATATAAAAAAATTGAACGAAAAGGCTATCATTCCGACTTATGGCTCGGAATTTTCCGCAGGGGCCGATCTTTACGCTTGCGAGGGCGGAGATATAACTATAGCTCCCGGTGAGACAAGACTTATTCACACGGGAATCTCAATGGCGATACCTTGCGGATACGTAGGACTTATATATGCGCGCAGCGGACTTGCCTCAAAGCGAGGACTTGCTCCCGCAAACAAGGTTGGCGTTATTGATTCCGATTACAGAGGAGAGATAATGGTTGCGCTTTATAATCATTCGGGCGAGGCGCAGACCGTGTGCGACGGAGAGAGAATTGCGCAGATGGTATTTACCGCATATATGGGCGCAGACTTTTGCGAGGTAGACGAGCTTGATTCGACTCAAAGAGGCGAGGGCGGATTCGGCTCTACGGGTAGAAAATGATGATACTTAACGAGTGCTTTGACGAGAAGCGTTTAGAGGAGATACACGAGCTTTACGAGATCTCCTTTCCCGAGGATGAAAAGATGCCCTTCTTTATGGTTCTTCAAAAGCGTGAGGCGGGCGTGATGAGGCTCCTTTCGGTAGAGGACGAGGGTGAATTTGTCGGCTTTTGCAATATAACGCTTTGCGAGGACGCGTTGGTTCTTAACTATTTTGCTATCCTTCCGAGCAAGCAGAACCGGGGATACGGCACAGCGGTGATCTCTCTGCTTGCGAAGACCTATCCCGACAGAAGCATTATTATAGACATCGAGGATGATGAGATCGAGGCGGAGAATACTGAGCAGAGAATCAAGCGCAGAGCCTTTTATGAGAGACTCGGATTTTCCGTTATGCCGTTCAGAGTGACTATCTTTGGTGTGGCGTCGCTCATAATGTCAAGCGGAAGAGAGTACAATTTTGAGGAATATAAGAATATTTTTGCTCAGGTTTTCTCTGAGAGAGGGGTAAAAAGACTGATTTTGACAAAAGAATAATAAATATTTTATTTTTTTTGAAAAAACCATTGACAAAGCTTTTGTGTTGTGGTAGAATATATCCGTTGTCAAAAGCACCTTTAGCTCAGTTGGTAGAGCAACTGACTCTTAATCAGTGGGTCCCGGGTTCGAATCCCTGAAGGTGCACCATGTAAAAAAGCTCTTTTGTCGATAGACAAATTAGCTTTTTTTACAATGATATCCGTTCCTTGCGGAACGGGTGATGTATCTTCGATATGATATCCACCTTCGGTGGATGATATATGCCTTCGGCATATGGCGGAACGGATATTATATAAAGACCAAATGATATTACTTTTGGTCGTTCTTATCCCTACTTACGCTACTTTTAGTTGTTTTTTTGCACGAAAAAGCACTTGCAATTTGCAAGTGCTTTTTTCATTGTATCAAGAAAACCATCGGCACGGTCGGTAGTCATGATCGGTTCTGTTTTCTATATGAAAGATCATAGAGAAGATTTTTATTTTATATTCAAATACTCACAAAGCTTTTCATCTGGGGTGAATTTAATCAAGAATTTCTCGCCGCATTCCTCTCCCACGATGATCGAATATATAACCGGGTTTATGTCGGGGCAGTAGTTAAAGATCTTTGCTTTCTCTTTCTTTGCTTTTTTTATAAGGCTTTGCTCAAGCTCGATGGATGATTTGTCGGTCTTGTTTATTACGTATCCTTCACTGATGCCTCTTACGGCTACTCTGCAAACGGTGATCTGTCTTCTGCCGCCGTTTGTTATCTCCATTATGTCAAGGTCGAGCCGGTCACTGTTGTTTTGATTGATCGAGTATAAAAAGCCTTTTGTCAGATAGCGTGTGATTGTAAAAATAGCTACGGTGAGCGCAACTATCGACGTGAGCTGAAATACCCACGCAAAGGGCACGTTTACAAGCGAGGTGAACAGTATAAGTCCTATGGCAAGGGAGAAGAGTATTATTACAACTCCCGTAGCCTTTTTGTTTTTTCTTGGCGGAGCGTATTCGTATATATTCATAATTTACCTCACGTACTTGAAATTTTAACAATTAAGTGGTATAATAATATCATTATAACTAAAAGGAGACAATATGTCAAGAGTTTGGGTAGGAATAAAGAGAGCGTGGAAGTTAATATGGTTTGCAATCGGTTGTCTCGTTCTTACGGTTTGTATATTTATGATCTGGCGTGTGTCCTCAACCGGAACGCCTGATGAGCTTGCCGTGCTTTCAAAGAACGATAGCCTCGTTGCGCTTTACGCCAAGGATGGCGAGAATATGTATATGTTCAATCAGGCTCAGGATATAATTACGCGCGCTGACTATAATTCGGGCTATTTCTCGATTCCCGAGTACGTATTTATCCCCGGCGCAAATCAGCTTCAGCTCGTGTTTAGATATAATAACAGTACGCTTGAGGAGGTCTCAAAGGATAAAGGATTTGAGGGGCCTTTGTCGAGAGGATACGATCATTTTGACGTATCTCTCGTGATATATAAGGATCTTACCCCGGAGAATCTTGAGGATAACGAATACGTTGATTCCGAGAACATAAAGAAGATAAGATGTAAGGGTCACGTTACCGGAAAGGATCAAACGACTCTTTATAATTTCTATCGTTACACCTTCTTTTTTGAGGAGAGCGAGGAGCCTATTGATATAAAGACGCTTATGGAAGCCAATGATTTGATTGCCGTTCATGCTCAGTTCCACTACGTTGGCGATATGAACAAGGATGGTGCGGAATATCCCGAGAAGCCCTACGGCGCGCTCCTTCTTTACGATCCGTCGGCAGAGAATATTCGTGTTGAGCTTACCTCGGATGACGAGGATGCGCTCAAAGCATAATTTTTGAGGAATACTTATGGAACAAAAACGTTTTACGAAGAAGGATGAGGCGTTCACCTGTCTTCATTGCGGAAAAGAGGTTTTGCCGATGGGCAAAAGCTCAAGAAATCATTGCCCCTTTTGCCTTTGGTCGCTGCACGTTGATATAAACCCCGGCGACAGAGCAAACGAGTGCCGCGGACAGCTTCGACCTATCCGCACGGAGCCTGATGCAAAGCGCGGATTTATTATAATTCACAGATGTGAAAAGTGTGGTGAGATTCGTCGAAACCGCGCCGCTCTTGATGCAAAAACTCAGCCCGATAATCATTCCTTGCTTATCAAGCTCACGGCAGGGATTGAGGGATAATATTTGATATTTGGTTTGTGGGGGAGGAAAACTTTTTTGCAAAAAGCTTTTCCTCCCCCATACCCCTACCTTTCAAAAACTTTGAAAAAGGAATTTTGTGACGTCATTAGTTAAACGTATTTTGAAAATATCATAATAAAAAAGGAACCGTCTCGGTGCAGAACGGTTCCTTTTTTGATTATAAGCCGAGGATTTCTTTTTTCTTTGCGTCAAATTCCTCTTGGGTGATAATGCCTTGGTCTAAGAGGCTCTTTAACTTGACAAGATCATCTATATTGGATTGTGCTGGCGATTCATTTTTTGTGACGGTTGTGCTTGCAGTTGTTGTGCTTTCCTGACGGTCGTTGATTATTTGGGAAAGAACACTTCCGATTTCCTTATAGTTGCCAATAAGAGAAAATTTTGTTGAACCGGACGACGTGGCAATTGCGATTGTTGACATAAACGATTTTGTGGAATACGCAGAAACCATATAGACGGGGAGAACAACTTCTTTGCCGTATAAGGTTTTTCCTCTAACGTTTTTTTCAGTGATGGTCAGCTCACATTTTCTGCGTGTAAGGAAAATGATTAAAGTAATGATTCCAAGTACGAAGAAAACACAGCCTATTATAAATATTGTTAATAGTTTTCCATCGGCGTTATAAAGGGCTCCATTGAAGCCACTAATGTAACGCTCTTCTTCTTTAAAGAGGGAAAGAATTAATATTGCAGATAACGAAAGAAATATTGCTATCATTGTAATGAAAATACTTTTTGCTTTTTTGTCCATTTCACTTTTGATTAAAATTTTTTCTTCCATTTGAATGCTCCTTTAAAATGCTTGAATAAAAAATAAAAAGTGCGCCAACCGAAGTCAGCGCACCGAAAATTGCAGACTCCGATTGTCGCCAAACAAATTTCAAGCAAATATACGGATATTTCGCCATACATATCAACTCGATGGAATCTGCATTTTCTCAAATTCATACAGTTGATTTTTGTACGACGAAAAAAGGTATAGTCTTCCCTTTTAAAAAAAGAGAAAAATATCCCTATAATTTGCTTATGAAATTTGTTTGGCAATGTTATTATATCACGATAAACGTCTTTTGTAAACATTTTTTGGGAAAGAATGTATTTTCTCTCGAGATGCAAGTTAAATTTGTGTATAAAAAGGGTCGTCGGTCGGCAGTGTCGACAGTGAAACGATCCGTCATCAGGTGTGTAAAACAAAAAAGCCCCCACATTCAAGGTTTTTGAAAGGTGGGGGTTTGGGGGAGGAAAAGCTTTTTGCAAAAAAGTTTTCCTCCCCCACGTATTTAAACCATTATTCAATTACTTTCTCTGAAGCTTAACGGTAATGAGAGTGCCGTCGAGGTCGATAGTATCGGTGTACTCAACGTTTGCAGGAGTCTCAAGAGTTGCGAGAAGGTCGTGAGTGAGCTGATCCTTCTTTTCTGCGATAATGCTGTTGATAAGCTCGGAATCGGTAGTGAATTCAATATAGATTCTGTCGCTTACGTCAAAGCCTGCAGCTTTACGGAATACCTGGCACTGACGAACGATGTCACGAAGGATACCGGCTCTCTGGAGCTCCTCGGAGATCGTGGTGTTAAGAGCGATAAACTCTCCGTTGTTTGTATAGATTGCAATATTGTCAAGAGGCTTCGAGTTGAGAGTGAATACGTCGGGCTCAACGTCAAGTCCGAGAGCATCGATCTTTACGTTCTCGCCGGCCTTAACAGCATTGGAGAATATCTGCTGAGTCTTTGCATCAAGCTCTGCAAGGTAAGCCTTTACCTCGTTTGCGCGGTTCTTGAGAACACGGCCCGCAACCTTGAAGTTTACGGTGAGGAAGTTGGACTCGAGTGCAGAGGAATCTGCAAGCTCGCAAATCTCGCCTACGTTCATCTCGCTCTTTATAATAGCGCCAAAGGTCTCGATTGCGCTGTGATTTGCCTCGGTTGCCGATACGTACATCGTTGCGAGAGGCTGACGAATCTTTATCTGCTTCTCGTTACGGAGCTTAAGTCCGAGAGAGATCATATCTCTTGCTTTTTCAACGTCGGAGAGAATCTTCTCGTCGTTGATGTCAAGATGAGCGGGAACAGAGGGGTAATCCGAAAGGAATACCGAGATAGCCTCCTCGTTCGAGTATCTCTTGATGAAATTCTGCCAGATGTGCTCGGTGATGAAGGGAGTGATAGGCGCCATAATTCCCGTAATCGACTTTATAGCGTAGAAGAGAACGGTGTATGCGTTTATCTTGTCCTCACCGCACTCGGTGGACCAGAAGCGTCCGCGGTTTACACGGATATAGAAGTTGGAAATATCGTTTACAAAGGACTCGAATGCGCTTACAACCTCACGGGTCGAGTAGTCGCTCATATATGCGTTAGCATCCTTCAAGAAGCTGTTGGTACGGATAACGAGCCAACGGTCAACGGGAGTGAGCTTGCTTGCATCGAGCTTGGAGATATCTACCTTTATGTTGTCAATGTCAGCGTAGGTTGCAAAGAAGGTCTCAAGGTTCCAGAATGCGAGAAGCTTTCTTCTTGCTTCCTCACCGAGATTGAATCCAAAGCGTACGTCGTTTGAGGTCGAGGAGGATGCGAAGATGTAACGGGAAGCATCCGCGCCGATAACGTCAGCTGCTTCGTCAAAGCGGATCATAAATCCGGTCTTGGAGAATCTGCTTCCGTCCTCGGATACAACCATTCCGTGAGTGCTTACGCGCTC
>JAZQZG010000008.1:0-31578 GCA_045633925.1 Eubacteriales bacterium | reverse complement strand
AATGGCATTCGGTAACATGGGTGACAACTGCGGAACTGGTGTTGCATTTACCCGTGACCCCTCCACCGGTGAGAAGAAGCTCATGGGTGAGTTCCTTACCAACGCACAGGGTGAGGACGTTGTTGCAGGTGTTCGTACTCCTATGCCCATCGCTGAGATGGCTAACAAGTTCCCCGCAGCATTCGAGGAATTCAAGAAGGTATGTGAGATCCTTGAGAACCACTACCACGATATGCAGGATATGGAGTTCACCATTGAAAATGAGAAGCTCTATATGCTCCAGACCAGAAACGGTAAGAGAACCGCTCCCGCTGCTCTCCAGATCGCTGTTGATCTCGTTGCAGAGGGACACAAGACCAAGGAAGAGGCTGTCCTCATGATAGACCCCAGAAACCTTGATACTCTTCTCCATCCCCAGTTCGACGCAAAGGCTCTCAAGGCTGCTACTCCTATGGGTAGAGGTCTTGGCGCATCGCCCGGTGCAGCTTGCGGTCAGGTAGTATTCTCTGCTGAGGATGCTGAGGCTTGGCACGATGCAGGTAAGAAGGTAATTCTCGTTAGACTTGAGACCTCTCCCGAGGACATCACGGGTATGAAGGCATCTCAGGGTATCCTCACCGTTCGTGGCGGTATGACCTCTCACGCAGCAGTTGTTGCTCGTGGTATGGGTAAGTGCTGCGTATCCGGTTGTGGCGAGATCGCTATGGACGAGGAGAACAAGAAGTTCACTCTCGCAGGCAAGACCTTCGTTGAGGGCGACTTCATTTCTATCGACGGTTCTACCGGTGCTATCTACGACGGCATCATTCCTACCGTTGACGCAGAGATTTCCGGTAACTTCGGTACCATCATGGGATGGGCTGACGAGTTCCGTACACTTAAGGTAAGAACCAATGCAGATACTCCTGCAGACGCTAAGAAGGCTCGTGAGCTCGGCGCTGAGGGTATTGGTCTTTGCCGTACAGAGCACATGTTCTTTGAGGCTGACAGAATTGCAGCATTCAGAGAGATGATCTGCTCCGATTCCGCAGCTGAGAGAGAAGTTGCTCTTAACAAGATCCTTCCCTACCAGCAGTCCGACTTCGAGGCTCTCTACGAGGCTCTCGAGGGCAACCCTGTATGTATCAGATTCCTCGATCCCCCTCTCCACGAGTTCGTTCCTACAACTGAGGAAGACATCGCTCTCCTTGCAAAGGCACAGAACAAGTCTGTTGAGGACATCAAGGCTATCATTTCTTCTCTCCACGAGTTCAACCCCATGATGGGTCACCGCGGATGCCGTCTTGCAGTAACATATCCTGAAATTGCAAAGATGCAGACAACCGCTGTTATCCGTGCGGCTATCAACGTTCAGAAGGCTCACGCTGATTGGAACGTTAAGCCCGAGATCATGATTCCTCTCGTTGGCGACGTTAAGGAGCTTAAGTACGTTAAGAGCGTAGTTGTAGCTACTGCTGATGCTGAAATCGCTGCTGCAGGCGTTAAGCTTGAGTACGAGGTTGGTACAATGATCGAGATTCCCAGAGCTTGTCTCACTGCTGACGAGATCGCTGCTAACGCAGATTTCTTCTGCTTTGGTACTAACGACCTCACTCAGATGACCTATGGCTTCTCTCGTGACGACGCAGGTAAGTTCCTCAACGCTTACTACGACGCTAAGATCTTCGAGAACGATCCTTTCGCAAAGCTCGACCAGACCGGTGTTGGTAAGCTCATGAACATGGCTGTATCTCTTGGTAGACCCGTAAACACCAACCTCCACGTTGGTATCTGCGGTGAGCACGGCGGCGATCCTACATCCGTTGAGTTCTGCCACAAGATCGGTCTTGACTACGTATCCTGCTCTCCCTTCCGTGTACCGATAGCTCGCCTCGCTGCTGCTCAGGCTGCATTAAAATAAATCAACGAGTTCACTTTACACAAAAAAGTGACCGATATTGATTGATTTATATGTACAATTTGACGATTCCGTTGAGGAGAAATCCTCATCGGAGTCGTCTTTTTTGTTTTCACCTCCCAAATTTTGTGATTTGTTAGTTGTTGAGCCGACATCAGTACCACAATCTCCGTTTCGGACAATCTCAACTTTGTTGTTTCCTTTTCGTCCTTGAATCTTAGCAATAATTGTCTCTTTTTTACTTCCGTCAAGATTCAAAACCCACGCAAAATGATCATCGCCTAACTGAATTATTTAATAGACAAAACGGTCTGCAAATTCTTTATCAAGCTTGTCGGGAGAAAAACTTGCAAGTTCTTCAAGACACGCTGCTACTGCTGATTCATCATATAATTGTACGTTATTATCACCATCGTTAGAGTTAGCCTTAGAAAGTTTTTCTGAAATTATTTTTATTTCTTCCTCAATCGTTGCTTTCATTTCCGCAAAATCTTCTTTTTCAATTTCGCCTTCCATTCTCATATTAATGAGGTTTCTCAATTTAGTTTTTGCCTTTTCTAACTGTCGGTTTTGGATTGAAACGTCACGTTGCTTTTCGTTTATAGTTCCATACGAATTTTCGAGATAAACTCTCAAATTCCATTTTTATATATGTTTTTTAGCCGCGCTTTGCCTCTCTGGCGTACCTTTGTACGCCGACGAGAACCAAATCACGACTTCTGCATCTGAATGACGCAGCCCCTTCCCCTTTCTTCCAAGAACTTTCAATTTTTAAAGCTTTCAGGTTATCAAGATAACCAACATCTGCAAAATGCCTTCAACCATCAAACATAAAAACTGTGACAAAAAACAAAAAAACGTCTTTGAAATTTATTAAAAAGGAGGCGGGGAAAGCCTTCTTTTAAGAAAGTTTTCCCCGCATAAAACATCAACTATTCATTTAATTACTCGTAGGATTATTTATAAAACCTGCGACAGCCCAATCGGCATGGTCATAATTTTTACCGGTATATTCAACATGATCTGCATATAACCGAATTTCCTTTGCCCCGGTAGGAATATCTATATCAAATACGTAATATTTGTTAATTCCTAAAAGCGAACTCTGATCAACGTGTTTTCCATCAATATATACGTGGAAAATCATTCCGTAAAAGTTTGGTTCCTTTACCTTATTTTCCTCCATATTCTTGATAACCTCGTCGTCCATACCAACAACTGCAACAAACTTTTTAGCGCCTGTAGGAATATTCATTACTATATCCGACTCAGCGTGAGCGCCTATACCCTTTGAAAACTTATTTCCCGCAAGTGAAAAAGTATTTTTATCAATAGTTTTATCTATTTGAAGAGTTCCCCAACCGTTTGTAGCCTTCTTCCACTGCGATTTTATATCACCTGCAAATACATCTACGGTATCATTTGACCAATAAATAAACTTACTTGAAGTCTGCGCATAACAAACACCGTTTTGTACAAGATACGCTTTGAGCGTCAAATAGTAACAATTAGACGTGGGAATTCTAAAATCTTCTATAGGCACGGCACTATTGAAGGTTGAATTTTTACCCGCCGAAACATAAATTTTAGGAGAATCATAACTACTTGCAGTGAAATTAACTTTTATTTTTTGTCCGGCTGTTACAACCTTACACGTTTCTGCGGCAAAAGTAACAGTTGGCTTAATGCTGTAATTACTCATACTTCCCAAATTATATACGTTGGTATATCCCATGTCCAAAAGCACTTGCAACGCTTGTGTTGAACGTTTTGCCATAGAGCAGTAAAGAACTATAGGCTTTGATTTATCGGGAACTACCGAAGCTATCTTCTGTGCAATTTCAACGTAATAAATATTCTTAGCTCCACTGATATGTCCGGTGGCAAATTCTTCAGCAGAACGAACGTCAATTAATGTTGCACCATTGGAAATAAGATTTTTAGCGGTCATAGGTCCTACGTTATAATTGCACACTATATTTTCTGTTGAAGGTGTTGAACTTCCCTCACCCTCTTTTACAGCAACGTGCTTGCCCTCAGCGGTAAATACGAGTGTTCCGTGAGAAGGTATAGTTACGGTGATTTTACCGTCAACCGCAATGTCCTCATGCGCCCAAGCATCACGCACAACTTCAACGTTTGCAAGTCCTACCTCGGAAAAATCAATTGTTACAGTCTTGGAAGAATTAGTATCATTAAGTAACGCAAATGCCTTTTTGTTTGAATTTGAAGAACCCAAATCCTTTACCCATACTTCAACACCGTTATAAGTTTTTACGGGAATCGCCTGAATACAAGCAACGTCTTGGTTTATCGCTATAAGCTCTTCATTTGATATTATAGAAAGAGTTTCCTCAGAAATACTATTCAAATCCATACCAAGCATAAGAGGCGTTGACATCATGCACCACATTGCAAAATGAGTTTTATCCTCTTCATAACTCATTCCGTTACCAACTTGAAGCATATCTAAGTCATTAATATGACCAGGACCATTATATTTAGCAAGATTTCGAATTTTATCTACCTGATATATAATAGATTCATAGCTATTGGTTATATCCGCGCCGGTTCTCCACGAATCGGCTACGTTAACAACCCACTCACCCGGGAAAGCCCATGAACAAACGTTATAAACCTTATCTTTACCCGTTTTTTTCTCTATATTTTTTACTATATTACCGATTTTAGTATAAATAGTTTTTTGGTCGAGATTCAGCTCTGCGCCGCCACACCAGTCAACCTTAATAAAATCATAATCCCAATCAATAAGATAGCGTTCAAGGTCTTTCTTCTCATATCCGTAAAGACCTACCTTAGTGTTCTGTCCTTCGCCACTATACAAAGCAGCGCAAGTATTTGAGCCCGCATCAGAATATATACCTGCCTTAAGTCCCATTGCGTGGATCTTAGTAGAAAGAACTTTCATACCCGACGGAAAACGTTGCTCATGAGTAACAACATATCCGTCGTTACCTCTTCCGTTCTGCCATCCGTCATCGACATTTACATAAATGTAACCAAGTTTATCAAGTCCGTATTCAACAAGTTTCTCCGCCTGCGAAAGAATAATCTCTTCGGAAATTCTTGGATGGTAAGCATTCCAAGACGCCCAACCCATAATAGGTGTTTTTCTCGGTCCCTCCGGAGTTTTTGTATCTTCTATATCTTCCTTTTCTCCCTTTCCACTTTCTTTTACAGTCTCGGAATCAACTCCACTTTCTTTTACGGTCTCGGAATCAACATTAGACTCCACAAAACTTTCACTGGAGCTTCCGCTAGAACTCTCATCTTCTTCAAATGATTTAGAAGAACATCCCACTAACGTGGTCATTAATAAAACAAAAGAAATAAGTCTTAAAAATTTTCTTTTCATAACTCCCCCAAAGTCATATAACGTTTAATTGAATGTATTATATCATACTTTTTCTTAAAAAACAAGTCTTATAATAAAAAAGTAGATTCGATTCTATCAAATCTGCTTTTTTCACTTATCACAACGCCTCAATCAACTTATAAAGCACAGGCTCAAATGCAGAACCGTACCAATGATTTTCATGCTTTTGAGTTTCCTTTATGCACTCAACGCAGAAATCCGCGGCGATCTTTGCGCTATCGTAAACGCTCTTTCCATTCATAAACGCACCAACGAAAGCAGATGCATATATATCGCCCGTACCGTGTGTGCCCTTGGGGCACTTTTCATGCTCATAGCGGTGTTGGTAAGCTTATGAACATGGCTGTATCTCTTGGTAGACCCGTAAACACCAACCTCCACGTTGGTATCTGCGGTGAGCACGGCGGTGATCCTACATCCGTTGAGTTCTGCCACAAGATCGGTCTTGACTACGTATCCTGCTCTCCCTTCCGTGTACCGATAGCTCGCCTCGCTGCTGCTCAGGCGGCTTTGAAGTAATTCGTAAGGTTTAGCTTATACGATTTAAAATTCGAAAGAATTTAACGAATAACCGCTCGCACATCTCAAAAGAGGTGTGCGGGCGGTTTTCTTTATCTCCAAATCATCTTGACTGAAAAAAGAAGATATGATATAATTAATTCAAATGATAATATCCCCCGGAGGTCAATATGTTAAAAAGAATTATTTTACTTTTGCTCTGCCTTTCTTTGATTTTCGGATGCTTAGCCTGCACTTCAAGCAGCGGCTCATCCGATAACGAAACGGAAAAGCAAGGCTCGGAATCCGCATCCGATGTCGACACCGATTCTGATACAAATTCGGAAACAACAGCCGACACCGATACCACCGCAGATTCATCAAAAGAATCTACCGATTCTTCGGAAAGCGACGAAAGTCAAGAAACAGAAAGTACAACAACAGAAGAATCAAGCAGCGAAGAAAGCAGCGAAGAAAGTAGTGAAGAAAGTAGCGAAACCGAAGCTGCAGAAAGTGAAGATAATTCCTGCATAAAGCTCTCCGGCGAAAACCGCTACAAAATCGTTTATGCAAAAGGACTTACCGAAACAACCGTCAAGCGAATTGTAAATAGACTTAAAGCACTCGACAGAGAAGCAACAACCGACGATTATTACGTTTTAACCACTGATGAGACCCCTGCCGACGGCTCTCCCGAAATACTCGTAGGTGCGACCAACAGAGCTGAATCATCCGCCGCAAAAGCCGCTCTTAGCAGTTATCTCGATTATTCAATAACCGTTACAGAAACAAAAATAGTAATCTTTGCAAACACCGAAGACAGAATTGCAGATGCCGTTCAAAAATTCCTCTCGGGCATTTCAAAGACCACTGACGGAGTATTTTATACTCCCGAGGACGCTACCTATATTAACAAATATGAAGATTACAAGTATCCCGAGCTTTCTATCGGCGGTGCTGAAATAAACAAATTCTCAATCGTGATTCCGGAAAATGCAACCTCTGCCGAGCTCGATATGGCAAATGCGCTTCAGCTTTGGATTGCCGAAAATTCGGGAGCTCTCATTCCTATCATCAAAGATACAGAACCTGCATCGGATACCGAAATAATCATCGGCAAGGCTAATCGCGCTGAAACTGAAAAATACACCGATGAGCTTAGAGAAACCTTCTACTACGCTGTAGAAACCACAAATACGAAGCTCGTATTTATCACAGGCGTTTCGGACGTTTACCTCTCCGCTCTTTCATTGTTCAAGGCAAAGGTAACCGAGCTTAAGGGCAAGATCGATACACTCAGCGAATACAACTCTATTCCTACCGACACTAACAAAAAAGCTATTTTCATCGGGAACTCCTTTGTCTTCTGGGGCAACTGTGTAAACTTTATAAAATACACCGATGAATCCGATGATGCATTAGATCTTCAAACTCGTCTTGCAGGTGAAGATAACGGATACTTTAAGCAGATATGCAAGGCAAACGGCATTGATATGACAGTCTACAATTTCACCTACGGTGGAAAGAATCTTGATTGGGTATACGCAAACAAACT
The DNA here is from genome assembly GCA_045633925.1 of Eubacteriales bacterium. Classification (GTDB taxonomy): domain Bacteria; phylum Bacillota; class Clostridia; order Oscillospirales; family CAG-272; genus HGM12713. The sequence continues at coordinate 24,231 of JAZQZG010000008.1, read as the reverse complement.
CTCGACCTTAGATGTATCCTTCTTTGAGGATATTGACTACGTATTTATTTCCGAAGCAGGACAAAACGAAACCACATTCAAAGCTACCTTTAACAAGATTGCAAAGCTCTTCCCCAATGCAGAAAAAATCGCTTATCTTGCGCACGAATACACATTCAGAACGAATGCTACCAACATCATAAATGCGCTCCCCGACCTTGCAGATGACGGTGTTGCAATCGTTCCTTGGGGCAAGCTCGTATATGACGTTCACACGGGAGCAACAACCGTTCCCGGTGCTACTCTCACCTACAACAAGAACTCCTTTATCAAAAATTCTACCGGCGCTCTCCCCGAGAATTCCGCTGTTGTATCCTTGAGCGGAAACGGTGACAACTACCACCAAAACCCCCTCTCCGGATATATAACCGCGCAGATGTGCTTCAGCGCAATTTCAGGAATCAGCGCACAAGGACAGAAATACGATTTCTGCAGCGATAAAACACTTGGCCCGCAGTACGATTTTGAAAACTTCCTCTCTTGTCACTACAACAACGGAGAGACAAGTAATTTCATAGAAATATTCAACTCCTCAGCCGATATGTTAGGGTTGCAAAAGCTTATGGATGAATACATGCAACAATACAACTAAAACAATACAAAAACGCTCTTGCTATCGACGATAGCAAGAGCGTTTTTTACTTAATATTTTATGTATTTTATTTACTTATTCCCGAAAGAAAGCTCTTCAAGAGTGGGCTCTTAGGTTCTCCAAACAACTGCTCAGGATCTCCCTGCTCCTCAATAACACCATTCGCCATAAAGATAACCTCATCGGATACCTGACGCGCAAACTCCATCTCGTGGGTAACAACTATCATCGTCCTTCCCGCATCGCGAAGCTCACGAATAACCTTCAAAACCTCTCCGGTAAGCTCAGGGTCAAGCGCCGACGTAGGCTCATCAAAGCAAAGAATATCGGGCTGCATAGCAAGAGCTCTTGCAATAGCAACTCTCTGTTGCTGACCGCCCGAAAGCTCACACGGATAATTTTTAATCTTTTCCGAAAGTCCAACTGCTTCAATAAGTCCAATCGCTCTTTCCTCTATTACCTTTGTCGCATGCTTTAAATTAGCAAACTCGCTCTTTCCGGCTTTTAACAATTCCTTTTCGTGAAGAATCGGAGCTAAGGTTATATTATCAAGAACGTTGTACTGCGGAAACAAATTAAAATTCTGGAAAACCATTCCGAAATACTTGCAATTTTGCCTCATCGCAATCTTCTTTTCTTTTTTGCTCCATTCAGCAGAATAAGCCATATTTCCATCAACGGAAATAGTACCGCCATCTGCGTTTTCAAGGAAATTTATACAACGTAAAAGTGTAGTTTTTCCACTTCCTGAAGATCCAATTATCGAGAGTACACTACCTTCCTCAAGATCAAAGCTTATTCCTTTTAAAACGTCGGTTTTGTCAAAGCTCTTAGTTATATTTCTAACCTCAAGTAATGCCATATCCTACCTCCTTAAGCCTTAAAATAACTAAGCTTCTTTTCAAAAAATCCGAACAGAAGCGTAAGTATTCCTACAAGTGCAAGATAGAACACACCCGTGTAGAACAATGGCCACATAATTCCAAACGCTGCGTAATCTCCCGCAGTCTGAATAAGCTCGGGAATCATTATTATACGAGCAAGAGCAGTATCCTTAACAAGCGTTATAACCTCATTTGACATCGGTGCCAAGATACGCTTTATAACCTGAACCAAAACAATCTTAAAGAAGACCTGTATCTTTGTCATTCCAAGAACCTGTCCTGCCTCATACTGCCCCTTTGATATACTCTCAATACCTCCTCGATATATCTCCGAGAAATAACACGCATAATTTATCACGAATGCCAAGATAACCGAAGCAAAGCGCGTAAATATAGGCGCACCAAATAAAATTCCCGGAACGTAAAAAACTATCATTATCTGAAGCATAAGCGGCACACCGCGAATTATCCAGACAAATATTTTTACAAGCACCGAAAGAGGCTTGAATTTTGACATTGAACCGAAGGAAATAAGCAAACCTAAAGGAAGCGCCAACAAAAGTGTCAGCGCAAATATCAGGCAAGTCTGCTTCAGTCCGCCAAGCAAGCTTAGCGTAACATCCCAAAAACCCATATATTTTTCCTTATCTTTAAATTAATTAGTCGATTTTTTCAGTAACCTGAAGAACATTCTCAAGACCGTATTTCTTTGCAATCTCTAAAAGCTTTCCGTTCTCTTCAAGTTGCTTGATAGCCTTATTTACCTTTTCGGTAAGCTCGCTACCCTTCTTGAAGCCAACTGCATATATCTCATGATCAAGAACGATTGACTCTACGATAGCAAGATTCTCATACTCGCCCTTACCGCAAAGGTTCTTTGCAAGAAGAATATCAACAACAGCAAAATAAGATGCTCCCGTTCTTACCTCAAACAAAGCATCTATCTGTGCAGAAGCTTTATTATTTATTTTTCCCTTATCAGTTACAGTTTCCGCATAAGCTGCACCTGCACTGCCTCCCTCTACGCAAGCGGTTTTTCCACGAAGGCTTGCTTCGCTTGTAATCTCTGCAAGCTTCTCCTTTTTAACAACCACACACTGCTGATTGAGCATATAACCATAAGAAAAATCAACAAGCTCGCTTCTGTCTAAAGTCTGACCTGAAGGCAACGTATCCTTGGAATTCGCAGTAAATCCGTTCCAAATACAGTTGATCGCACCGGAATTGAGTTCATTATATTTCTGATCCCAATCGATCTCCTGGAATTTTACTTCCATTCCGAGGATTTCTCCAACAGCCAAAGCAAACTCGGTATCAAATCCGGATACATAATTTCCTTTTTTATCCTTCTCGCTAAATCCGGGAAGAGGTGTTACTCCACAAATCAGCACGTCCTTCTCTTCCTCTGCACAAGAGGACATTGTAAATGTTGCGCCTACGATCATTACAAGCGCAAGAATAATTGCTAAAATCTTTTTCATTTTAATTCTCCCTAAAATATATTCTAATTTATTGCAGTAAAGCATTAATATGATACCACAAAAAAGCCTTTTTGTCAAGAGCTAAATTAAATTTAACTACTATATTATTATATGTATTATATAAAAACAAAAAAGCCGTTGCTTTTGCAACGGCTTTTCGTAATAAATTAGTTGAGCTCTGCGAAGTACTTGATTGTACGAACCATCTGGCTGGTGTAGGAGTTCTCGTTGTCGTACCAAGAAACTACCTGTACCTGGTAGGTATCGTCATCAATCTTAGCTACCATAGTCTGAGTAGCATCAAAGAGAGAACCGTATCTCATACCGATAACGTCGGAAGAAACGATCTCATCAGTGTTGTAACCGAAGGGAGCGGGTGCAGCAGCCTTCATAGCAGCGTTGATGCTGTCCTTAGTTACGTCCTTACCCTTAACAACAGCTACGAGAATAGTGGTAGAACCTGTGCAGGTAGGAACTCTCTGAGCAGAACCGATAAGCTTGCCGTTGAGCTCAGGAATTACGAGACCGATTGCCTTTGCAGCACCGGTAGAGTTAGGAACGATGTTCTGTGCGCCTGCACGTGCACGGCGGAGGTCACCCTTTCTGTGAGGACCATCAAGAATCATCTGGTCACCGGTGTAAGCATGAACAGTGGTCATGATACCGGACTGAATTGCGTATGCATCGTTAAGAGCCTTAGCCATAGGAGCGAGGCAGTTGGTGGTGCAAGATGCAGCGGAAATGATCTGGTCATCAGCGGTAAGAGTACCCTCGTTAACGCCGAAAACAATGGTCTTGAGGTCGTTTCCTGCGGGAGCAGAAATAACTACCTTCTTAGCGCCTGCATTGATGTGTGCCATGGACTTCTCCTTAGAGCAGTAGAAACCGGTGCACTCGAGAACAACGTCAACGCCAAGCTCACCCCAAGGGCAGTTAGCAGCGTCCTTCTCAGCGTAGATCTTAAGGGTCTTACCGTCAACAGTGATGGTACCTGCCTCTTCGTTGGACTCAACAGTGTGGCCCATTGCGAGGTAGCTTCCCTGTGCGGTGTCGTACTTAAGAAGATGAGCAAGCATCTTGGGGCTGGTGAGGTCGTTGATTGCAACAACTTCGTAGCCTTCTGCACCAAACATCTGTCTGAATGCAAGACGACCGATACGGCCAAAGCCGTTAATAGCAACTTTTACTGACATGATAAAAATCCTCCATTTTTATATAAAAAATTTTTTCAATTCTTCAAGGAAACCCATGCTTCCTCAAGTATATATTTTATAACATTTTTACCAAATTTTCAAGTGTTTTTTTGTAAATTGTTTAAATTTTGTACGGTTGCACTATTTTTTGTTTATTTTTTATCAATTATCATAAATTTTTGCTATAATGCACAAAAATTATCGCTATAATAAAAACAACAAAAACCGCTTTACTACCCGAGATTACGGATAATAAAGCGGCTATTTTTATTATCTATTCAGTGTGTTTTTGTTCTGCGCGAAAGATGCGAGTATTAAGACGCCGCAGATTTCGATGCAGAAGATGTGCCCTTTGACTCGTCGCCGTACAAGTGTACGGCAGAGACAAAGAACGCATCTAAAAAACACACATAAAAATCGAAATTCGTCAGAATTTCTACATTAAAAAACCGCTTTACTACCCGAGATTACGAATAATAAAGCGGTTATTTTTATTATCTATTCAGTGTGTTTTTGTTATGCGCGAAAGATGCGAGTATTAAGACGACGCAGATTTCGATGCAGAAGATGTGCTCTTTGACTCGTCGCCGTACAAGTGTACGGTAGAGACAAAGAACGCATCTAAAAAACACACATAAAAATCGAAATTCGTCAGAATTTCTACATTAAAAAACCGCTTTACTACCCGAGATTACGGATAATAAAGCGGTTATTTTTATTATCTATTCAGTGTGTTTTTGTTCTGCGCGAAAGATGCAAGTATTAAACTACACCCTGAGCCTTCATTGCATCTGCTACCTTAATGAAGCCTGCAATGTTAGCACCTGCAACAAGATCATCACCAAGACCGAACTTGTTAGCTGCTGCAACGGAGTTGTTGAAGATGTTCTTCATGATACCCTTGAGCTTCTCGTCAACCTCTTCTGCGCTCCAGCTGTAACGCATAGAGTTCTGAGACATCTCAAGACCGGAAACTGCAACACCACCTGCGTTAACTGCCTTAGAAGGAGCAACTATAACGCCATTTGCCTTAAGATATGCAACAGCCTCGTTGGTAGTAGGCATATTAGAAACCTCTACGTAGTACTTGAGTCCGTTTGCAACCATCATCTCAGCTTCCTTCATATCAACCTCGTTCTGAGTTGCGCAAGGCATAAGAATGTCTGCCTTTACGCCCCAAGGCTTTTGCTTTGCAAAGAACTGAACGCCAAACTTGTCAGCATAGTCCTCTACTCTGTTGCGGCAGGATGCACGCATCTCAAGCATAAAGTCGATCTTCTCGGGAGTGCAGATACCATCGGGATCGTAAACGTATCCGTCAGGACCGGAGATAGTAACTACCTTTGCGCCAAGCTCGGTAGCCTTCTTAACGGTACCCCAAGCAACATTACCGAAGCCGGAGATAGCGATGGTCTTGCCCTTTATGGAATCGCCAAAGGAGTTGAGCATCTCAACTGTGTAATAAACTGCACCGTAGCCGGTAGCTTCGGGACGGATGAGAGATCCACCGTAAGGAAGTCCCTTACCGGTGAGAACGCCGGTGAACTCGTCACGGAGTCTCTTGTACTGACCGAAGAGGTATCCAACCTCACGAGCACCAACACCGATATCACCTGCAGGAACGTCGGTATCTGCGCCTATGTACTTCTGAAGCTCGGTCATAAAGCTCTGGCAGAAGCGCATAACCTCTGCATCAGACTTGCCCTGAGGATCGAAGTCGGAACCACCCTTACCGCCGCCCATGGGGAGAGAGGTGAGAGAGTTCTTAAAGGTCTGCTCAAAGCCGAGGAACTTGATTATGCTCTCGTTTACAGAGGGGTGGAAACGAAGACCGCCCTTGTAAGGACCGATAGCGCTGTTAAACTGAACACGGAAACCGCGGTTTACCTGAACGTTACCCTTGTCATCAACCCACGGAACACGGAACTTGATGATTCTCTCGGGCTCTACCATTCTTTCGATAACGCCGCTTGTGATGTACTCGGGATTGCTCTCAAGTACGGGCTCGATGGACTCGAGAACCTCTTTTACTGTCTGGTGAAACTCAGGCTCGTTGGGATTTCTCTTCTCAACTCTTGCCATAAGCTCGTTTAGATACTGATTTTTGAAGCTCATTTCAATTACCTTCCTGAAAAACAAAATTTATTTTTAGTTTTAAATTTGCAAGTTTGCATTTCTAAAATTTCAAATATCGATTTATTATAGCATAACCTATCCGATTTGTCAATAAATTTTTGATAAAAAATGACATTTTTTGCGCAAAAAAGTCTTGGAAATAACTCCAAGACTTTTTCTGCGATTCTTTTTATAGAGATCAGATAGCGTATGCTCTGTATACAGCCTCAAGAGCTGCAACGTTTGCAACAGCCTTATCTGCACTTCCGGTTACGTCTATGATAGTATATGCATTCTCGCCTCTTGCCTTGCTTGCAATTCCAACTACTGCAGCGCCTGCAGCTGCAACTGCTGCGGTCACGTCTGCAACAAGTGTGTCGGTTGCTGCAGAAAGAACGCAAATTCTTGCGTCTCCGCTTCTCGCCATAGAAACGTTTGCAAAGTTTACGCTGTTCTTGATATTTCCGTTACGAAGGAAATCGTCAAGCTGAAGAGCAGCCATAACAGCGCAATTGTCCTCAGACTCTGCGGTAGATGCGCCAAGGTGAGGAATTGCTACGATACCCTCGCAAGCAACGGTCTCCTCAGTCGGGAAATCGGTTACGTACTTTGCAACCTTTCCGTCTGCGATAGCAGCCTTTATATCTGCATTATTAACAAGATCTGCACGAGCAAGATTGATGATTCTCACACCGTTCTTCATAGTTGCAATAGTCTCTGCATTTATCATTCCCTTAGTATCCTTTGTTGCAGGAACGTGGAGCGAGATGTAATCAGCCTTCTCAAATACCTCTGCAAAGGTTGCCGCCTTCTCTACTGCAGGCTCAAGCTTCCAAGCAGCGTCAACGCTCATGAAAGGATCGCATCCGATAACCTTCATTCCAAGAGCTACGCCTGCGTTTGCAACAAGCGCACCAATAGCACCAAGTCCGATAACTCCCAAGGTCTTACCCTTTACCTCAACACCCGCAAACTTTGATTTGCCGGCCTCTACAGCCTTTGCAACGCCTTCGGTTCCTGCAAGGCTCTCTGCCCACTTCATAGCGCCTGCAATATCACGAGATGCAAGCATAAGAGCGCAAATAGCAAGCTCCTTAACGCCGTTTGCGTTAGCTCCGGGAGTGTTGAATACAACGATTCCCTCCTTTGCGCAACGCTCAACGGGAATGTTGTTTACGCCGGCGCCTGCTCTTGCAATTGCCTTGAGCTCTGCACCAAAGGTCATTTCGTGCATAGCAGCAGAACGAACCATGATAGCGTCTGCGTCAGCAACGTCGGTACCTACGTTATATTCGCTCTTATCGAGAAGATCCGTGCCGATTGCGGCAATCTTATTAAGACAAAGTATGTTTTTCATAATTTTCTCTCTTTCCATTATATTATGTCGTTTTAAATTTTAAAATTCGGGCAGACCATTTTTCAGACTGCCCGAAGCTATATCTTTTTTAAAGCTTTAAGCCTTAGGATTTTCCTCTGCGAACTTCTTCATGAAGTTTACGAGAGCCTCAACACCCTCGTAAGGCATTGCGTTGTAGATAGATGCTCTCATACCGCCAACAGAACGGTGACCCTTGAGGTTCTTAAGTCCTGCCTTTGAAGCCTCGCTTGCAAACTTCTTATCAAGATCAGCATCACCGGTAACGAAGGTAACATTCATCATAGAACGGCTCTCCTTCTTAACGGGAGCGGTATAGTAGCTCTGAGAATCAAGGTAATCGTAAAGAAGCGCTGCCTTAGCCTCGTTTCTCTTCTTCATCTCCTCAAGACCGCCAATGGAAAGAATCCACTCGTAAACGAGCTTTGCCATGTAAATGGTGTAGCAAGGAGGAGTGTTGTACATAGAACCGTTCTCTGCCATGGTCTTCCACTCAAGCATTGTGGGCATCTTCTCCTCAGCATAGTCAAGAAGATCCTCGCGAACGATAACGATCGTGAGACCTGCGGGAGCCATGTTCTTCTGTGCACCTGCATAGATAACGCCGAACTTGCTTACGTCAACAGGCTCGGAAATAATGCAAGAGGACAAATCAGCAACAAGCGGAACGTCACCGGTCTCGGGAATATAGGGATACTTCGTTCCGTAGATGGTGTTGTTGAAGCAGATGTGAAGATATGCCGCATCCTCTCTTACCATATCCTTAGTGATAACGGGAACGTGATCGAAGTTATCATCCTTAGTAGTAGCTATGCACTTTACGTCGTAGCCGAGCTTCTGAGCTTCCTTGAAAGCCTTGCCCGAGAACTGTCCGGATACTGCATAGTCAGCCTTTCCGGTTCTCTTGATGAGATTGAGCGGAACTGCTGCAAACTGAGTAGATGCACCGCCCTGAAGGAAGAGCACCTTATAGTTGTCCGGAATATTCATAAGCTGACGAAGCATAGCCTCTGCGTCATTTATGATTGCTTCATAGTCCGGAGAACGATGGGACATCTCCATAACCGACATTCCGGACTCGCCGTAACAAACGAGCTCTGCTGCTGCTTTGTTAAGGACATCCAGGGGAAGCATAGAAGGGCCCGCCGAAAAATTGTAAACTCTGTTCATATTTTATGAACCTCCGTAAAATGAATTTATGTTTGATGAAAATAAAACACATTCTATATTATACTTTTTTCCGCAAAAAAGTCAATACTTTTTTAAAAAAATGTTCAACTTTATGATGAATTTATCACAAAAACAGCACAATGGGCTCAAAAAAAGCAATCGAGAAAAATCAACCCTCAAGAAAATCAAGAGCGAAAGTACAATCCCTTTCGCTCTTGATCATGTTTTTCATTGTCAAAGGTTACAAACAGCCAAAAATCCAAGTCGATCAAGCACCGTGATAAAAGTGGATTTTATACCGCAAATCGCAAGTCAACATCTTCGCGACTTGCAAAAAGCAATCTTACTGCTCATCCTTTACAGCAATAATATCCGCCGCATAAGGCAAAGACATTATCCAATCGCAAAGCACGTGCCACTCGGCAAGCTTATGCGTTCTTCTTGCATAATATATGTTGATGAGATTTTCATAATTAAGCGTAACTGTACGCATCTGATTGTAACTTGAAGGCAAAAGCTGAATCATATTATGCCATGCCTGCTTGTTGGTTTTGTCCTCGCAGAACTTTACTCTTTCCGCCTCAAGATAAGCCACGAGAGCATCAAGAGCAGCAAGCCCTCCCTCGTCAAGTCTATCGCAAGAGAAATCCTCTCTCTCGAAAGCCTTAGCATGTATCTTATGCATCGTGGAGCAGGAGTTTGCAACCGTTCCCACCTTATAAGTATCGAATTCCTTCCACCAATAAAGCGGAGCGGTTATATCAACCGATACGAAAATTTGGCGCAAAAACTTTCTGTGGTCGCTACCTGCGTGAGCAAGTCTTTTTGCAAGTCCGAGATCATTTTCCCCCAAAACATAGTTCCCTGCCTCGTCATAAAAGCTATCGCTTCTATCCCAGCTGTTAAGCGGATTTCTAGCCCCGCGAATGGCATTTTCAAGGTTCATAACCGAGCTTCTCTCAATTTTTATCATTACAAAAACCTCTCTTTAATCATTTCACTATAAATAATATAGCACATTTTGGTTAAAAAGTCAATTGACTTTTTGCACTTTGTATGATATTATATATTGAAAGAAATTTTATATAATAAACTCAGGAGACCACTATGGAGTATAATTTTTCAAAAAAGCTTGCCGAGCTCAAGCCTTCGGCTATACGTGAAATATTCAAGAGCCTTTCCGACCCGACTATAATTTCGTTTGCGGCAGGAAATCCCTCCCCCGAATCCTTCCCCGTAGAAGACCTCGCCCGTCTTTCAGCCGAGATCTTTGAAACTCAGGCTTCCGTCGCTCTCCAGTACGGAATCACCGAGGGATACACTCCCTTACGCGAGGCTATAACTCAAAGACAAAAAACTCGCTTTGGCGATTCAATGGTAAAGGATACCGACACCACGCTCGTAGTTACGGGAGGTCAGCAAGGACTTGAGCTCTCTTGCAAAGCTTTCTGCAACGAGGGCGACGCCATTATTTGCGAAAATCCCAGCTTTATCGGCGCGCTCAACGCATTCCGCTCAAACGGTGTACAGACTATAGGCGTTGACATAGAAGAGGACGGCATCTGTCTTGAAAAGCTCGAGCAGACCTTGAAAAACACGAAGAACGCAAAGCTTCTCTATCTCATTCCCACGTTCCAGAATCCCTCGGGAACCTGTATGAGTCTTGAAAAACGTCTTGCGGTTTTAGAGCTTGCAAAAAAATACGGCATAGTAATCCTCGAGGACAATCCCTACGGAGAGCTTCGCTTTGCCGGCAAGGATATTCCCACTATAAAGAGCCTTGACACCGAGGGGCTTGTTATCTACTGCTCCTCATTCTCAAAAATACTCTCTGCGGGAATGCGTATCGGCTTTATCATCGCGCCGAGCGAGATAGCTTCCAAAATGGTTGTTGCAAAGCAGGTTGAGGACGTTCACACCAACCTCTTCTTCCAGATGCTCTGCCACAAATACATAACCACCTGCGATCTTGACGCTCACATCGCAAAAATCAACGAGCTTTACCGTCGTAAGTGCAATCTTATGCTTGAGAGCATAGACAAGTATATTCCAAAGGACAAAGTGACATTCACTCGTCCCGAGGGAGGTCTCTTTATTTGGGGTACGGTAAATGGCTGTACCAACGCCTCCTTTGTTGTAAAGAAGGCGATCGAAAAGAAGGTTGCCGTAGTTCCCGGCACCGCATTCAACTGCGACACGGAAGCTCCTTCCCCATCGTTCCGTCTCAATTATTCAACCCCCTCGGACGAGCAAATCGTTGAGGGTGTAAGACGACTCGGAGAAGTTTTCTGCTAAACTACACAAATAATAACGTCTTTTAAAACCACCGGAGGATATAAATATGTTTCAAGATCAAAAGATTTCATACTCAGGCGTTCAGCCGAGCGGAAATCTAACAATTGGAAATTACCTTGGCGCAATCCGTAATTTCTCTACGTATTCCGAAAAATACAAATGCTTTTACTGCGTAGTTGACGAGCACGCAATAACGGTTCGTCAGGTTCCCGCAGAGCTTAGAAAGCGCACCTACGAGACCTTGGCTCTTTACATGGCGTGCGGTCTCGACCCCGACAAAAACACTCTTTACGTGCAATCGCACGTTCACGAGCACGCAGAGCTTGCGTGGATACTCAACTGCTTTACAATGTTTGGTGAGCTCTCAAGAATGACCCAATTCAAGGACAAGAGCTCAAGACATTCCGACAACGTAAACGCAGGACTTTTCACCTACCCGACTCTTATGGCAGCAGATATTCTTCTCTATCAAACCGACGTAGTTCCCGTAGGTATAGACCAAAAACAACACGTTGAACTCTGTCGAGATATTGCGACGAGATTCAACCAGCTCTACCCCGACACCTTTACTATTCCCGAGCCTATAATCTCAAAATCCGGAAAGAAAATAATGTCTTTGGCGGAGCCCACAAAGAAAATGTCCAAGTCGGATGAAAATCCGAACGCCGTCGTTTACATACTTGACGACAAAGATACCATAATAAGAAAATTCAAGAGAGCCGTCACCGATTCTGATACCTGCGTTCGTTTTGCAGACGGAAAAGACGGAATAAATAATCTTATGACTATATACTCCTGCTTCACAGGAAAAGATATAGCTGAGATCGAGCGTGAGTTCGAAGGAAAAGGCTATGGCGATTTCAAGCTTGCAGTCGGAGAGACCTGCGCAGATGCGCTCGCCCCGGTTCAAGCAAAATTTAAAGAGCTTGCCGCCGATAAAGCATTACTTGAGACGCAAATGAAGAGAGGCGCCGAGGAAGCGTCCTACTACGCTCGCAGAACCTTAGGCAAGGTTCAAAAGAAGCTCGGCTTTGTTAAGATCTAAATTAAAACGTATAAAAAAATCAGCGAAAGGTTTTTGAAAATTATGGAACAGACCACATTAAACGAATTAAAATCATTTGCGGCAGAGGTTCGCCTTGGAATACTTGAGGGAACACACGCAGCCGCATCGGGACATCCGGGCGGATCGCTCTCGGTTGCAGACATCATAACCTATCTCTACGCAAAAGAGATGAACGTAGATCCTAAAAATCCTAAATGGGATGATCGCGACAGACTCGTTCTCTCAAAGGGTCACACAGCACCTGCGCTCTACGCAGCGCTTGCACAAAAAGGATTTTTTGACAAGGCAGAAATCAAAACCCTCCGTCAGGCAGATTCCTTCCTTCAGGGTCACCCCGATATGAAGAACATCCCCGGCGTAGATATGTCTACAGGTTCGTTGGGACTCGGCTTCTCCGCTGCTTGCGGTATGGCTCTTTCAGCTAAAATCGACGGAAAGGCTCACCGCGTTTACGCAATAGTTGGTGACGGTGAGAGCCAGGAAGGTCAGATCTGGGAGGCGGCAATGTTTGCAGCACACTACAATCTTGACAATCTTTGCCTTGTTATCGACTGGAACGGACTTCAAATAGACGGTCCCGTTGCAGAGGTAATGAATCCCACCCCCTACGATACGAAGCTTTCAGCTTTCGGATTCAACGTAATCTGCATCGACGGTCACGATTTTGGACAGATCGGTGCCGCATTCGAGCAAGCAAAAAACACAAAAGGTCGCCCCACAGCCATAATCGCAAAAACCGTTAAGGGTAAAGGAGTTTCCTTTATGGAAAATCAGGTAGGCTGGCACGGAAGTGCACCTAACGATGAACAGTATGAAAAAGCGGTAGCAGAAATTCGCGCTACCATGACGAAATAAGGAGGCTCTGAAATGGCAGAAAAAATAGCTACCAGAGAGGCGTACGGAAACGCCCTCGTAGAATTCGCTAACGATTACGATTTTGTTGTACTTGATGCAGACCTTGCAGCTGCAACAAAAACAGGTGTATTCAAGAAAAAATATCCCGAACGTTTCTTCAACTGCGGAATTGCAGAAGGAAATATGATGTGTGTTGCAGCAGGAATTGCCGCAACCGGAAAGAATGTTTTTGCCTCCTCCTTTGCGATGTTTGCAGCAGGAAGAGCCTTTGAGCAGATAAGAAATGCTATCGGATACCCCCACCTCAACGTAAAGATTGCCGCAACTCACGCAGGAATCTCTGTTGGAGAGGACGGAGCAACTCACCAGTGTCTCGAGGATATCGCTCTTATGCGCACCATTCCCGGAATGGTAATAATAAATCCCGCTGATGCAGTTGAAGCTCGCGCGGCTATCAAGGCAGCGCTTGAGTACACCGGTCCTATGTACATAAGACTTGGCAGACTTGCAGTGCCCGTATATAATGATACTGCCACCTACAAATTTGAACTCGGCAAGGGCATCTGCCTTAAAGACGGCACCGACGTAACCATCGTGGCTACCGGCCTTATGGTGGATATGGCAACGAACGCAGCAAAGATGCTTGAGGAAAAAGGCATCAACGCAAGAGTGATAAACATACATACGATAAAGCCTCTTGACAAGGAAATAATCCTTAAGGCGGCTCGTGAAACCGGAGCTCTCGTAGTTGCAGAGGAGCACAATATAATCGGCGGTCTTGGCAGTGCTGTGACCGAAACTGTATGTGAATCCTTCCCCGTTCCCGTAATCAGAGTTGGAACAAACGACGTTTTCGGTCGTTCCGGCAAGGTTCCTCCTCTTCTTGAGATGTATGGACTTACCGCTGAAAATATAGCATCAAAAGCAGAGCTTGCTATAAGTTTGAAAAACAACTAATCCCCCTAAATTAAATACACAAAGTAAAAAAGGAGGAACGCAGAACAACTTGCATCTGCGTATAACGCAATGAAAAAAAGCATAAGATTTTTATCGCTTATTATGCTGATATTAATGATGTTCAGCACGTTTTCCGCGTGTATTTCACCGGAAGTAGTAGAAAAGAATCCAAAGCCCGATAAAAAAGAAGAAGAAACAAACGACAGCGCCGAAGACATCTTAGATGGAATAATTGACCCTGATAAGGAGTCTGAGTCTGATAATGATTCCGAGACTGAATCCGAAAAGGAATCTGAAACTGAAAAGGATTCCGAGTCCGAAAAGGATACCGAGACAGATAAGGAATCTGAATCCGAGAAGGATTCAGAGACAGATAAGGAATCCGAGTCCGAGAAGGATTCCGAGACAGATAAGGAATCCGAAACCGAAAAGGAATCTGAAACCGAAAAGGAATCTGAAACCGAAAAGGAATCTGAAACCGAAAAGGAATCCGAAACCGAAAAGGAATCTGAAACCGAAAAGGAATCTGAAACAGATAAGGAATCTGAAACCGAAAAGGAATCCGAAACAGAAAAGGAATCTGAAACAGATAAGGAATCTGAAACCGATAAGGAATCCGAATCTAACAACAACAACGATAATACCGGAGACAGCTCCGGCGACAATACCGAAAACGAAAGCAACAATTCCGGAAGCAGCTCTACCGTTTCCGAGTTCGATAAGGTAATGTCTGAATACAAAGCAACCAATGACAACCTTCTCGCAGACCTTAAGCCTAAATACGAAAATCTTCGCACAGAAATTAAAAACAAAAAATCAGGATATGATTTAGGTACTGCCAGTGCAAATATAGGCACTAAAGACTCAAGCTGGACTGCAACAGTTCCTGCTATAACTCAGAGTCACCCCAGACTTTTAGTTACAAAAAACACCCTTCCCACTATTAAAAAAGCTCTTAACGATACCAGCGATCCTACCGTTAAGCGTTTCTATGAGCTTCTTAACTATTCACACCCTACAAATGGTAAACTTGGATCTCCTCAGACAAACTTTGACGGCAGAAATGGAGTACACAACTATGACAAGTCGATCCTTGAGCTTATCCAAGTAAAAGCGCTTGGATATCTCATAGGCGGACACGATCTTTACGGTTATCAGGCTGTGCACTATATGAAGCAGTTCTTGAGAACTCTTGATATCCAATACATCAGCAGCAACCAAGAGCGTGAATACGGTAACACGATGTTCACAGCAGCGCTCGTTTACGACTGGTGCTATGATCTTTTAACCACAGAAGACAAAAATCAGCTTATCGCAGGCGTTGAAAACAGAACTGCAAAGGGCAACTGTGGAAAACCCTCCTACACTACCGTATCACACTACAAGTACAAAATGTCCGCAGGATTCCCGCCCAGCGGCTTGGGCTCGGTTTCGGGTCACGGCTCTGAGCGTCAGATCCTTCGTGACTACCTCTCCGCTGCTATAGCGTTCTACGGTGACAACAACTCTTGGTGGAATTACATTGCGGCAAGAGTTTACTCTGACTATGTTCCCGTTAGAAATTATTATTTCCAATCCGGAATTTCACAGCAAGGCGTAGGCGTTTACGCATCGGGCAGACACATCTCCGATATGTATTCCGCATGGATGCTTATAACCGCTACGGGAAAGAATCCCTATGTCGGTATTGATAAAACCGTTAGAAACTTCCTTGGATACGAATGTGCTCCCGGAAAGCTCTTCTCTGACGGTGACGGCACTATGAATATGCAGAACAACTACGAGTTTAGAGCCCTCTCCTATATGACAGCATATATCTTTGCCGATGAAGCTATGCTTGCTCAAGCAAAGGATATGCAGCCTACCAAGGCATTTGCAGCTGACACTATAGAGCTCACCTCCGCTATGTATATCGCTCTTTGCGGTATGTCAGACATTGAGCCCGCTGAAAACAAATATGAGGGAATGCCTCTCATTCAGTACAACGGATCTCCCGTTGGACAATATATAACTCACCAAGCTTGGAACGATCCTAACTCTGCTGCAGCCTTTATGAGAATAAAGGAAAGAACAACCGCAAACCACGAGCACTGCGATGCAGGTACCTTTATGATCTACTACAAGGGCATGCTTTCAGGAGACTCGGGAGCATACAAGGGCTACGGCTCCGAGCACACAAGATACTACCATCAGGCAACAATATCTCACAACGGATTGCTTATGTACGATCCAAGCAAGGCAAACGTAAACTCAACGGATCCTGCAACAAAGTGGTACTCCGGCGGTCAGATATGGCCTAAGGAAGCGCAGAATTTGACCGAGCTGAAATCAACGACCTATCTTACAGGTAACGTTATCGGTAAAGGCCACGGATATTCAGATGCCGCAAAGACTCAGCCTCTTTACGCTTATATCGGTGGAAATATAACCGCAGCATATGACCTTGATCCCGACACTTATTTCGTTGGAAGAAGAATGCTTACAGTTTACACCGGAAACAAAGATGTGCCTATGGCATTCTTCGTTTACGATACGATGAGTACTCCTTCCAACTACCAGAAGAAGTTCTTGCTCCATATAACCTCTTCTGATGCACCTACTGTTAATACCACTAAGAAGACCGTAATAACTGAAAACGGCAACGGAAGACTTGTTCTTACCTGCCTTACCGACGGTGTAACCATTACAAAGCTTGGTGGAAGAACGCTTACCAACGGCACATACGATTCTGACAAATCGCAGAACTATCTTATCAACGGAAAGCAAAATGCAATTGCCGCAGACGATAAGGCTTGGGGACGCATTGAAATAAGCAAAACCGGAGAAAAGAGTTCTAAATTCCTTAACGTAATGTACGTTACCGACAAGGGCAATACAACTTACTACGAGTCAAAGCCTATCACAAACGCATCCACTACCAACCTCTCCACAGGTGACGTAGAAGGTTGCGTATTCAACAACAGCATCGCTGCCGTATTCGCAAAGAGAAACATTAAAAATTCCAGCCAATATCTCGCAAAGGATATTTCCTTTACAACCACAGGTAACAGCTCTATGAGTTACTACGTTGACGGTGTGGCAGGCGGAACCTGGCAGATTACCGTAAACAATACTGTAGTTGGAACTGCAAAGGCATCTAACGGACTTCTTACCTTTAACGCTCCCGCAGGAACAGTAAAGCTTACCAAAACAGCTTAATGATTATTTATAATAAAAGGAGATAGCAGATCAACAGCTCTGCAAATATTATAATGAAAAAAACAATAAGAATTTTATCTTTTGTTATGTTTCTGTTAATGCTCTCCACCTCCCTGTTTTCTTGTATGTCCGCAAACGTTAAAAAAGACACTGAGGATACAAACGAAACAAAAGATGGTGATTTGGAATCAAGTGACAATGTTCTTGACGACATCATAACGGATTCATCAGACTCAAACGATGCTGATGAATCCGAGTCCGACACAGAGACTAACGGAAACAATAACAACAATAATAACAATTCCAGCAATGACTCCGATGACGACAACAGCGGTGACAACTCGGAAAGCAAAGACACCGACGATAACAACGACGGTGACAACTCGGAAAGCAAAGATACCAACGATAACAACAGCGGTAACAACTCAGAGAGCAAAGATACCGACGATAACAACGACGGTGACAACTCCGAGAGCAAAGATACCGACGATAACAACGACGGTGACAACTCCGAGAGCAAAGATACCGACGATAACAACAACGGTGACAACTCCGAGAGCGACGATACCGATGATGACGTCAACTCCGAAAACAACAATAACAACAATAACAACAATAATACCGATAGCGATAAGGAAAACGAGAACAACAATTCCGGAAGCAGCTCTACTACTTCTCAGTTTGATAAGATAGCTGCGCAAAACAAAGCTACCAATGACTCCCTCCTTGCAGATCTCAAGCCAAAATACGAGAGTCTCCGCGAAGAAATCAAAGCTAAGAAAGCGGGATATGACCTTGGTAAGGCAAGTGCAAGCATCGGCACCAAGGATTCAAGCTGGACTGCAACCGTTCCCGCTATCACCCAGAGTCACCCCAGACTTTTGGTTACGAAGAACACTCTTCCTACTATCGAGAAGGCGTTAAACGATACTAGCGATCCCACAGTTAAGCGCTTCTACGAGCTTCTTAACTACTCCCACCCGACCAATGGAAAGCTCGGATCGGCTCAAACCGATTTTGACGGAAGAAAAGGCTTACACAACTATGATAAATCAATCCTTGAGCTCATTCAAGTAAAAGCTCTCGGATATCTCCTTGGAGGTCACGACCTTTACGGATATCAAGCTATTCATTATATGAAACAATTCTTGAGAACGCTTAATATTCAGTATATCAGCAGTGACCAGTGCCGTGAATACGGTAACACAATGTTCACAGCCGCTCTCGTTTACGACTGGTGCTACAATCTTTTAACACAAGAAGATAAAAATCAGCTCATCGCAGGCGTTGAGAACAAGACCGCAAAAGGTACTTGCGGTAAACCGTCCTATACCTCAACAGATATTTACAAATTAAAGATGGAGGTTGGCTTCCCTCCCAGCGGTCAAGGTGCAATATCCGGTCACGGATCTGAGCGTCAGATACTTCGTGACTACCTCTCCGCAGCAATCGCCTTCTACGGTGACAACAATTCTTGGTGGAACTACGTTGCCGCAAGAGTTTACTCCGAATATGTCCCCGTGAGAAACTATTATTTTCAATCGGGTGTTTCACAACAAGGAACGGGCGTTTACGCTTCAGGAAGACATATTGCGGATATGTACTCTGCGTGGCTGCTCATCACCGCTACAGGCAAGAATCCTTACGTTGGAATCGATCAAACCGTACGAGGATTCCTTGGATACGAATGTGCTCCCGGAAAGATTTTCTCCGACGGAGACGGAACCTTCTCTATCCAGAATAACTATGAATTCAGAGCACTTTCCTACATGACGGCTTACCTCTTTGCCGATGAGGCTATGTTGGCTCAAGCAAAGGATATGCAGCCTACCAAAGCATTTGAATCTGACACAATAGAGCTCACCTCCGCTATGTATATCGCTCTTTGCGGTATGTCGGATATTGAGCCTGCCGATGACAAATACGAGGGTATGGACCTTCTTCAATACAACCCATCTCCCGTAGGTCAATACGTAACTCACTTAGCTTGGAATAGCGATAGCTCTCCCGCAGTTCTTATGAGAATAAAGGAGAGAAATACCGCAAACCACGAACACAGCGACGCAGGTACCTTTATGATCTACTACAAAGGTATGCTTACTGCCGATGCAGGAGTTTACAAAGGATACGGATCGGATCACACGAGATACTATCATCAAGCAACGGTATCACACAACGGACTACTGATCTATAACCCCTCAAAATCAGACAAGAACTCCTCCGACAAGGCAAAGAAATGGTATTCAGGCGGTCAGATATGGCCCTCGGAAATACGAACGCTTAACGAATGGTTAAATTCCTCAAAGCACAAGACCGGAACCGTCATAGGCTATCAGGATGAATACGCAGATGCGGCAGAAACTAAACCTCTCTACGCATACATCGGCGGAGATATAACCTCTGCATATCCCTCTGACACGGTTAATTTCGTAGGAAGAAGAATGCTTACCGTTTATACGGGAGACAAAAACGTTCCGATGGTATTCTTCGTTTATGATACCATAACATCGGATAGCGCTTCCTACAAGAAGACCTTCTTGCTCCACATTTCCTCTACCGATGCACCTACTGTTGATACTCAGAAGAAGACCGTTGTAACCGAGAACGGCGACGGAAGACTCGTTCTTACCTGCCTCTCGAACGGTGTAACGATCAGCAAGGTCGGTGGAAGAACGCTCTCCGGCGGTGTATTAGATTACGAGAATTCCAAGAACTATATAACCAACGGTATGCAAAACACTGTGGCTTATGATGATAAGACTTGGGGACGCGTTGAAATAACTAAGACCAACGAGACAAGCACAAAGTTCCTCAACTCGATCTACGTTACCGACAAGGGCAATACGACTTATTATGAGACCAAGCCCATAACCAACGCAACTAACGTTGAGGGTTGTGTATTCAACAACAGCATCGTTGCTGTATTCAACAAAGTAAACCTCACCAAGAGCAACTGCCTCACAACCAACGTTTCCTTCACTGCTGAAGGTAACAGTACCATGCGTTACCACGTTGACGGTCTTGCAACCGGAAAATGGAAGGTTACAGTTAATGGCAAAGAAGTTGGAACCTACTCCGTAGTTACTACGGCAAGATTCCTTGCATTCGAAGCACCTTCCGGAAACGTCACGCTTAGCTACCTAGGTAAAAACGCGTAAATAAAAACATAGGCTGTCTCAAGCAATTGAGACAGCCTGTCTTTTTATTAAAATTATATAATATAAAAATTCTCCGCGTTCATACAAGTGAGTATTCTGTTAGCCAAGAAAAAATCAATAGAAAAAAGCACTCGCTTCCGCAAGTGCTTTTTTCTGACTAAAATATGATAAAAGGTCAAAAATCGAGGTAATTGCGAACAAAAGGTGTCTAATAATGGAAATAAGAATTATTTCTTTTTGTTCTTTATCCGTTTGACAATGACAACACCAAACAAGATCACCGATATTAAGAGAAGAGGGCCTGTACAAACATAGAGTGCAAATGGAATCTTGATCAATAGATTCAACAAATTTATTATACTGCCAATCAACAAGCAGATGGAGGCTATGAGTTGTAGAATATTTACTTTTTTCATTTTGTGTTCTCCTTTGCGGTTTTACAAGAAGCGATGAGCATAACTCGCAACGAGATGCATTTAGAGGATAACGCCTTGAAAGTCTGTTCGTCAATATATTTTGTTCTATAGAGCAATTCAAGCCAATATCCTGTTTCATTTGCTTCTTTAAGAGCAATTTCAAATTTGGATATAAAATCCTTTGTACCCTGTGCGTATTGTGCTTCGTGAATATTCGCTCCAATAGAGGCACCGCTTCTGCCAATTTGGTTGGATATAATCGTTTCGTGATTCGCTTTCAGATATTTAACGAGGTTTATAATGTCAACAGAAAAGTCCATCGATAGTTCGACGAGTTTGTTTTCTTTCATAGCTACACCTCCCATCACCGCTATTATACCATAAAATCGGTTGTTTGTCAAATGATGTATCGCCTGCGGCGATATGATGTTATGCTTCGCATAATGATGTTGCTCCCGATGGTCGCAATGATGCGATGTTTGCCATCATGTGCCGTCAGGCACACATCATTAGGCGAAGCCGTCATCATTGGCGAAGCCAACATCATTTGCCGAAGGCAAACATCATTCAAAAAACGCACCTTTGTCTGGTAGACAAAAGTGCGTTTTTTGTTGGTGGGGGATGGTGGATTCGGACCACCGAAGTCAGTGACAACAGATTTACAGTCTGCCCCCTTTGGCCGCTCGGGAAATCCCCCATATTATAGGCTCCACTTGGTGTGAAGCCTTGGAGCTGGTGATCGGAGTCGAACCAACAACCTGCTGATTACAAATCAGCTGCTCTGCCATTGAGCCACACCAGCATCGCAACGTTGATATTATATCACATTCATAATCGAATGTCAATACCTTTTTTGAAAAAAGTTTAATATTTTTTTAGGAAAGACCTGATAGGCTCAGGTCTCTCCTAACCACCTCAAAAAAGGCTCGAATTAATCAGTTACGTAAGGAAGAAGAGCTACCTGTCTTGCTCTCTTGATAGCAGTATTGAGCTCTCTCTGATGCTTTGCGCAAGTACCGGAAATTCTTCTGGGAAGAATCTTGCCGCGCTCGCTTATGAACTTTCTGAGCTTTGCACTGTCCTTATAATCGATAAACTCAACCTTGTCTGCACAGAAAATGCAAACCTTTTTTCTTCTGCGCACCATAGGACGGGGCGCACGAACTACGTTTTCAGTCTTATTATCCATTACGGAAAACCTCCTGTTAATATTAATTTTGGGTTTGACGTCTCTCTATCCTTAAATTAGAAAGGAAGATCGTCGTCAGTGTTGTGCTCCTCAAAATTAGGAGTTACTGCTCCTACCGAGGAAAATGAAGCCGCCTGTGCAAAACCATCGTTTGCACCGCTCTCGCCACGAGAATCAACGAACATAGCTTCGTCTGCTACAACGTCGGTAGCATATCTTCTCTGGCCCTGCTGATCTTGCCAGGATCTTGTCTGAATACTACCTGTAATGCAGATAGCAGATCCCTTCTTGAAGTACTTAGCGATAAAATCTGCTGTGCTTCTCCAAGCTACAACGGATATAAAGTCTGCCTGATTCTGGCTCTCTCCCTGCTCGTTCTTAGACGCATATCTGCGGTTAACGGCAATAGTAAAGCTCAAAACCGAAACTCCGGTTGCAGTTTGCTTAAGCTCAGGATTATTCGTTAATCTTCCTGCAAGAACAACCTTGTTCAAATTAAGACAAGACATTCTTTATACCTCTCTTCTCTTAATTACTCAGCGTCAGCAACAGTCTCTTCTGCAGCTGCTTCTTCAGCAGTCTCAGCTACAGCCTTAGCAGCAGCCTTTGCAGCAGGATCATACTCAAGCTTGATCGTCATTGAACGCATAACGGTTTCGTTAATGTTGCAAAGACGCTCAAACTCAGCCGGGAACTCACCGCTGGTCTTGTAAGTAACGACAACGTAATATCCCTCAGGCATATCGTCAATCGCGTAAGCAAGACGGCGCTTACCCCACTTTGCTACGTCAACGACCTCAGCATTAGCCTCGATCAAAGACACAAACTTGTTCACAGTTGCTTCAACAGCTTCGTCACCCTTTGTAACGTTAACAATGAACAGGCTTTCGTAAGAATTGATTACCTTTTCCATTTTTACACCTCCCTATGGACTTATGACCGTACACATCTCTAAATTTTTATTTTGTACGGTAAGGAGACGGGCATCGCAAAACACCCGTACCGAGAAATGATTATACCACAATAATAAATTTTTGTCAATAGATTTTTTACAACTTTAATAAGATTTCAGGCATATTTTCACATTTTTTAAATTTCGCAAGTAAAAAACGCCTACAACTATTTAAATATTCGAAAAATCGATAAGCTTATCACCCGAAAGTCGATACATTGTCCAGCCATCCATTGGCTCTGCGCCCACGGACAAATAAAAATCGATGCTCGGCTTATTCCAATCAAGGCAAGACCACTCAAGTCTTCCGCACTTGCGCTCAACGGCAACCGCAGCAACCTCTCGAAGAAGCCCCTTTCCATATCCCCTGCCTCTGTATTCGGGAGTTATGTAAAGATCCTCAAGATATATTCCCGCCCTTCCGAGAAACGTGGAAAAGCTATGGAAGAAGAGCGCATATCCAACGGGTTTATCTCCGTCAAGAGCCATTATCACCTCTGCGGACTTTTTATCAAAAAGCCATTCGCGCAAAAGTTCCTCGGTCGCTATAACGTCATCTGTCATATTTTCATATTCCGCAAGTTCCAAAATAAATCCTAAAATTGCGGGAACATCCTCTCTGCTTGCAAATCTATATTTTTTATTATCCATCTTAAACCCCTCTGTATATCACCCAACGTTTAAATCAAACAAAGCTTTAAAAGCAAGTTCCCACAGCTTCATCATAGGAATTGCGATAACCACCGCAGAGATCATCTGAATCCACCACGTCATTTTTGTATATTCGAGCTTTTGAGAACTTCTTATATTCAAAAGTAATACTACCACAAAAACAACAAGAACCAAAAAGCCTACTGCCAAGCAAAAGAGCCAAAAGCTCTGCACTGACGTTGGAACCGTAGTATTATCAGGAGAAATCGAAAAAAATGCTGAAAGAACATTAACCAAGCACACCGCTCCTATACTAAAAAGCACGGCATACACTATTACAAAAAACGATACCGAAAAATATTTTTTCATATCCAGTCCCCCTTTTGCTATCATTATACCACTATTTGTTAATTTTTTCAATAATATCAGATATTATTATATCAAAAAAATACGTCACCCATCGAGGGTGCGGGAGCATACCCGGAATTTCGCGCACAGCGCGAATGTTGCGTCCCGGATTCTGTGCGCTATACTGCAAAGCCAAAGATCTTTTGAATCCACCCGGAATTTCGCCTTCGGCGAATATTCGTTCACTCTGCGCCTGGTGAGCAAGCTCCCCGATCTTCGAGTGGCGAATGCGAACCG
>JAZQZG010000007.1:0-1853 GCA_045633925.1 Eubacteriales bacterium | reverse complement strand
CCGCTGAAATATTTAGAAAAGGATGAGCAGATGGAATGTGCTGTCTGCCATAAAAAAGAAAATAGCAAAACCGTTTGCAAGAACGGTCACTACATATGTAACGAATGTCATACACAGGGTATGGATAGCATTATAGGTGTATGCCTTTTTGAAACCTCAAAGAATCCTATTGAGATTATTCAAAAACTGATGGCGCTACCGTTCTGCCATATGCATGGCCCCGAGCATCACATTATGGTTGGCTCGGCGCTTCTAACTGCTTATAAGAATGCTGGAGGGGATATTGACCTTTCCAAGGCACTATCCGAAATGCAGGCTCGTGGAAAGAAAGTCCCTGGAGGTGTGTGTGGATTTTGGGGTGCTTGCGGTGCAGGTGTGAGTACGGGAATGTTTGTTTCGATTATCACCGGAGCAACGCCCCTTGCAAATGAAGCGTGGGGATTATCTAACAAAATGACTTCTGCCGCTCTTGGCGCGATTGGAGAGGTCGGCGGCCCCCGTTGTTGTAAGCGTGACTCCTATCTTGCCATTATCAAAGCGGTTGAATTTGTTAAAGAGAATCTTGGTATTGAGATGGAACTGGATGAGATTAAATGCACCCACTCGGCACAGAATAATCAATGTATTGGTGTGAGGTGTTCGTTTAGATGAAAAAGAAAATAGCCTTTATCTGTGTACACAATTCCTGCCGCAGTCAAATTGCCGAAGCTCTTGGAAAGCATCTGCGCGGTGACGAGTTTGACTTTTACTCGGCAGGAACAGAAACCAAACCGCAGATCAATCAAGATGCTGTCAGGATTATGAAGCAGCTATATGACATTGATATGGAGCTTACACAGTATAGTAAGACCATTGATAAAATTCCAACGCCTGATATTGCAATCTCTATGGGGTGCGATGTAGGTTGCCCATATATCGGCAGAACTTTTGACGATAATTGGAGTCTGCTCGATCCTACAGGACTGAGTGATGAAAGATTTATAGACGTCATACAGCAGATAGAGCAGCAAATCAAAAATCTAAGAAATACCTAAATTAATCATGAGTAATTCTAGCGTGACATTTTCCATATGACGTCAAATTAAGCAGCGGCTATAAAAATGGCTGCCACATAGTTTTTTATGGTGTGTTGTATTCGACTTTTTCTATAACGTCTTGTGCATAGAAAACAGATGAGAAATTTTTAACCTCTTGATTTTTCGAGCAAAATATCTTATAATAACCTTGTTGCTTGGCAACATCATGGCAACGAAAAATCTGATAGTCCATATTTTATGGATAATACAGGTGTATAAGATACCACGAGCTAAAGTTCCTAAACAAAATTGTTTAGGTTAGGTCTCTCGGGAGCGAGTGGGAATAATATCTACTGTTCGAGTCTAATCGTTCGTATCCTCAAAAGGACACTCACGATTATCCTCTCTCATCTTTTTTCAATACAAATTAAACAAGGCTATGCGGTGCATAGCCGTGTTTTTTTTAATTTATTTTTTGCGGAATTTTACAATTATCAGATGGCAGACAAATCCAAGAGCAAAGCCGCCGATTACCGACAAAATCACAAAGAGCGGAATGGGCTGTTTTTTACCGCTGTCATCCGAAGGTCTGCTGTCATCCGAAGGTGCGTCGGATTCCTCTTCCTCGGGAGGAAGCTCATCCACGCTTCCATCGTGTCCTGCGGCGCGTTTTGCAGTGATTATATAAACCTTTTCTTCCCCGTTTTCTGCGGTGCAGATAACCTTAACCTTGTTATCCTGACCAGCCAAAAGCTCGTTTCCGCCAACAACCTCAACCGAAGCCTTTGAGTCCTCTGCCGCACCGTTTACGGTGATGCTCTCGGTTTCAAAGGGAAG
>JAZQZG010000006.1:0-32475 GCA_045633925.1 Eubacteriales bacterium | reverse complement strand
TGAAACGCACTTGTACGTAGCCGGTAGTATTAGGGATTTGCCCAAAACTGAAATCCCCCCCGTTACACGGGGGGACTATTGCGCAATAAGCTTATTCAAATATAGTTTCAATATTTTTTCTCGCGCAGTCGGGCGAATATTTCCACTCGGATACGTGGGCGGTGGTAGTAGGATCAATGAAATATCTGAGCCTTGTAGCCTCTGTCATACCCGCATACCTGTCGATAAGCACCAGCTTTATTTTCATTTTTTCGGGAATAATGCTCTTTATGTAGACCGCCACGCTCTCACCCGGGCGCGCGAGTATGGCGTCCTTTGTGCCCTCGCGTATCTCGGCAAGGCCCGCGAGATTTGGCGTCAACTCAATAAAAACGCCGTAGCTCTCAACGCTTCTCACAATACCCGCAACCGTCTGACCGACCTCAAACTGCGCGGCGTTTTGTTTCCACGTGCCAAGCAGCTCGCGTAAAGAAACGAATATCCTGCCACCGACGTGGTCAATAGATTTTACTACGGTGTAAATGCGGTCGCCGACAGCGAGTCTGTCTGAGGGATGAGAGATGCGTGAGACGGATATGCAGTCGATGGAGAGCAGGGAAGAAAGACCGCAGCCTACGTCAACGAACGCGCCAAAGCTGTCAAGATGCGTGACTCTGGCTTCCATTACGTCACCGGGCAAAAGATCGGAAATATATTGCGTGTAGCATGCCTTTTGCGCTTCTCTGCGTGAGAGGATCGCTACCTCTTTGCCGTTTTCCACGGTAAATCCCATCACCTTGAAGCATACGGGTTTTCCCACGCGCGTTATGATGGCGATGTCCTTGGGCGGTGCGCCGTCAGGGGAGAAAAGCGCCTCCTGCTTGTCTATGATGCCTATCATGCCGTAAAGGTCAACGTGGAGTCGGAGCCGGCTGTCACACAGCATGACCGACGCCTCGATTATCTTGCCCTCTCGCATTGCTCGCTCAAGTCCCGATCGGCTTGAAGTGTATTCTCTGTTTTCACGGCTTCCGAATAAATACCCCTCGGGGCGATATTTGTTTGTCATCTTGCAATTAAAACCTCCGTTATTTGATATCAGATGCTAAAATATACTCGCCCGGAGAATTTTATATGCCGGAAATCTTGTAAAGAAATTATGACCGCAAATTAGCATTTAAGAGGAAAATAGGTCGTTAAACGAGAAAAAACGAGCTTTTATATATCTAAATTGATTTTTTAAAATTTTTTTGAAAAAATGTATTGACAAGCGGGGCAGTAAATGATATAATATGCAAGCATGAAAAAATAAAACATAAATTCGGAGGAAATTGACGATGTCAACCTACATGGCAAAAGTTGAAACGCTTGAGCGCAAGTGGTACGTTATCGATGCAGCAGGCAAGCCCCTTGGTAGAACCGCTGGTGCAGCTGCTAACATTCTTCGCGGCAAGCATCGCCCTGAGTTCACCCCCCACGTTGATTGCGGTGAATTCGTAATTATTATCAATGCAGAGAAGGCAGTTCTCACAGGCAAGAAGCTTGAGCAGAAGTACTACCGCCGTCACAGCGGATACATCGGTGGACTCAAGGAAGTTCAGTACAAGACTCTTATGGCAACAAAGCCTGAGCTTGCAATGGAGCTTGCAGTAAAGGGAATGCTCCCCCACAACTCTATCGGCGCAAAGTCTGCAACCAGACTTAAGGTATTTGCAGGCGCAGAGCACACACACGCTGCTCAGAAGCCCGAAGCAGTTGAAATATAAGTAAGGAGGACGCATAGAATGTATACAAGCTCTAAGCCTTATTTCTACGGAACAGGTAGAAGAAAGAAGTCCGTAGCTCGCGTACGCATCGTACCCGGCACAGGCGTTATCACCATCAATAAGAAGGATATCGACACCTACTTCGGTCTCGAGACTCTTAAGCTCATCGTTAACCAGCCCTTCGGCGCAACCGGCACTCAGGGCAAGTTCGACATCATCGCTCTCGTTAACGGCGGCGGTCTTTCCGGACAGGCGGGTGCTATCCGTCACGGTCTCGCAAGAGCTCTCGTTCAGGCTGATGAGAACTACAGACCCGCGCTCAAGGCAGCAGGATTCCTTACTCGTGATCCTCGTATGAAGGAAAGAAAGAAGTACGGACTCAAGGGTGCACGTCGCGCTCCTCAGTTCTCCAAGAGATAATTACAGCCTTTTGGCGATTATTTCGATATACAAAAAAGCTCTGCTTTGGCAGAGCTTTTTGTGTTTTTCTATTTACTTTTTAAAAAAAATATGATATAATTTAAGAGTTATATCAAGAAAAATGTTATTTGACATTGAAAAAGTAGGAAAAAGGAATAATTATGGAACAAATAAAACGAAGTTCATTCTCAGGTAAGATCGGCTTTGTTCTTGCGGCGGCAGGATCAGCGGTCGGACTTGGTAATATATGGCGATTCCCATATCTCGCCGCAAAATACGGCGGAGGTATGTTCTTGCTCGTCTACCTTGCGTTGGCTGTTACCTTCGGTTTTGTGCTGATGATGGCAGAGATTGCTATCGGAAGAAAGACGGGAAAGAGCGCAATCGGCGCGTATGCCTCTCTTGATAAGCGCTTTGGATTCGTTGGTTGGATAGCGGCTCTCGTGCCCGTGCTTATTTTGCCGTATTATTCGGTAATAGGCGGATGGGTAATGAAATATACCTTCGGCTTTGCAACAGGTAACGGCGCAAGCATGGCAACCGATACGTATTTTGACGTTTATAGAGACACCAGTGTTGGTGAGCCTATGCTTTGGTTTGCGCTTTTCTTGTTGTTGACCGGAGTCGTTGTTTTCTTTGGTGTTGAAAAGGGTATAGAGAAGATCAGCAAGATCATGATGCCCATTTTGATAGCATTCATGCTCTTTATAGTAATTTACACGCTGTGCACGATGGATGGAGCACTCGACGGTGTACTTTACTATATCAAGCCCGATTTTTCAAATTTCTCTATGATGACGGTCGTAGCGGCGCTTGGACAGCTCTTCTACTCTATGTCGTTGGCAATGGGAATTATGATAACCTTCGGTTCGTATACGAAGAAGGATATAAGCATCGAGAAATCCGTGCATCAAATTGAAATATTTGATACCGGTATAGCATTCCTCTCGGGACTTATGATAGTTCCTGCGGTTTTCGCCTTCTCGGGAGGAGATCAGGGAGCGCTTGGACAGGGTCCCGGACTTATGTTTACAACGCTTCCCAAGATATTCGACACGATGCCCGGCGGCGACGTGATAGGAACGCTGTTCTTTATTATGGTGTTCGTTGCGGCAATTACATCATCGATATCTCTTATGGAAACGGTAGTTTCTATTGTTATGGATAAAGCAAAGCTCTCAAGAAAAGCAAGCTGTCTTATTGTTTTTGGCGGAGCGTTTCTCATAGGAATTCCGTCTGCGCTTGGATACAGCGTATGGGGAGAGGTTGAGATCCTTGGTCTCCAGTTCCTTGATTTCTTTGATTTTATTACCAACAATTTGATAATGCCTATTATCGCGTTGATTACCTGTATTTTGATAGGCTATTTCTTGAAGCCAAAGGTGATTATGGAAGAGGCAAATATAGACCAGAAGCCTTTTGTATCAAGACTTTTTACGGTAATGATCCGTTATATTGCGCCCGTATGCTTGGTGGTAATTCTCGTTTCATCCATTCTTAATGCACTTAAGGTTATTGAAATATAAAATAAAAGCCCTGCTTAGCAGGGCTTTTTATTTATCTGTTTACTTTGTTCGTCTTTTGTGGTATAATTTAATTGTTATATAAATATCTTCCCTTAGGAATATATTAAAAAAGCGCTCAACCGAGCAAAAAAAGCCCTACTCAACCGATGGTATGTAGACTTTTAGGGTAAAGTAGGGTATAATTTAAGTGAAAGGAGGATCGATATGGATCAGATAAAAATAGGCCGCTTCATAGCGGAACGCAGAAAAAATAAAAATCTCACGCAGGCACAGCTGGCAGAAAAGCTCGGTATAACCGACAGAGCCGTTTCAAAATGGGAAAACGGAAGATCCTTGCCCGATTCCTCTATAATGCTTGAATTGTGTGAGCTGCTTGAAATTACGGTAAACGATTTGCTTTCAGGGGAGGTAGTTTTAATGGATGAATATAACAAGGAAATGGAAAAGAAGATGCTCGAGCTTGTAAAGGAAAAGGAGAGCGCAGATAAAAAATTGCTGGCGATTGAGACCGCAATGGGTATTGTCAGCGTGACCTTTATGCTTGTTCTTTGTGTAATTGCGGCTTACGCGCCCATTGAAGATTGGCTTAGCATAGTGCTTATTGTTATAGGATTTTTACCTGTTTTGATACTTACGCCTTTTATGATCAAGATAGAGCAGACGGCAGGATATTACGAGTGCAATGAATGTGGACATCGCTATATTCCTAAGTATAAGACTGTATTTTTCTCTATGCACAAAGGAAGAACGAGATATATGAAATGCCCCGAGTGTAATAAAAAATCTTGGCAGAAAAAGGTTATCTCAAAGGAAAAAAATAAATAATATAAAAAGCTTGAACCAAACGGTTCAAGCTTCTTTCGTTTCTATGGTAAATATTTTTGCTTCTCTGTTCTTAACTCGGTTAATAAAATCTTGCTCATCGATAAGCGGAGTTTCGAATTCCACACCTGCTAGGCGCTTTGCTTTTTGACCTGCGTGATTATCCGAGCCTGCGATCTTGAGAAGTCCGTATGCATCGGCATAAGCGTCAGCCATAGCGTTTTCAAAATCGGGACGCGATGCGTTTATCGTTTCTATACCGTCTACACAGCGCGGAAATAGGCGTATATGGTTGATATGCTTGTCCTCTCTATACGGATGAGCCTGAATCACTAAAGCGCCGTGGGAGGCAAAAAAAGGCAGCTCGTCGCTCTTTCTCATATCCATGATTTCGGGGTGTGCCAAGAACCACTCTTTGTCAAGTCCAAAAATAAGGAAATCGGTTCCTCGATAGGAGATCTCGACACCAAGAAATATTTTTATTCCGATCTCCTCGCTAAGACTCAGAGCCTCGTAATAATCCGAAAAATAGAACTCTATTTTTTCCTCGTAGGGAAGCTCCTTGTCGATGTTTATGTTTCCGTCGAGAAAATGATTCGTTATGAATATTCCGTCGTATCCTAAGGATGCGTAGAATTCAAGATTTTGACGCACACTCTGCCTTGCGCATTTGCTGACGGGCAGAGTGTGCATATGTGTTTCGTATCGGTACATCTTATTTTACGGAGTTCTTAGCCGAGGTGAGAGTGTTCTGCATAAGCATAGTGATTGTCATAGGTCCAACGCCGCCGGGAACGGGGGTGATGTAGGATGCCTTGGGCTCGACGCTTGCAAAATCAACGTCTCCCGTGAGCTTTCCGTCAGCGCGTCTGTTCATTCCAACGTCGATAACGACAGCGCCGTCCTTAACCATATCTCCGGTAATAAAGTCAGCCTTGCCGATAGCAACAACAAGAATATCAGCCTCTCTGCATTCCGCAGCGAGATCCTTTGTGCGGCTGTGACAGATTGTAACTGTGCCGTTTGCGTGGAGAAGGAGCATCGCCTGAGGCTTTCCAACGATGTTAGAGCGTCCAACTACAACGCACTTCTTTCCGCTAACCTCGATTCCGCTTCTCTCGAGAAGAGCCATAACGCCTGCGGGAGTGCAAGGGAGGAAGGAATAGTCGCCTATCATAATTTTTCCTACGTTCTGGGGATGGAATGCATCAACGTCCTTGTTGGGATCGATTCTCATAATAACCTCGTTCTCATCAAGATGCTTGGGAAGGGGAAGCTGGCAGAGAATGCCGTGGATTTTATCGTTTGCGTTGAGCTTGTCGACGAGAGCATTAAGTTCCTCTTGAGTCGTATTCTCGGGAAGCTCATACGACTCGGAGTAGAAGCCTACCTCGTCACAAGCGCGCTTTTTGTTTCTTACGTATACCTGAGATGCAGGGTCTTCACCTACAATTATTACGGCAAGACCGGGACGAATTCCGGTTTTTTCTACGAACGCCTCGGTTTCTGCTTTGATCTCGTTTCTGATGTTTAAGGATATCTCTTTTCCGTTAATTAAGTTTGCCATCGTCGTTTTCCTCTCTGTTTTTTGTATTTATATTTTCTTCTATATTTTCTTCTGTATCTTCTGTATCTTCGCTCGGGTCATCATCGGGGATGTCATCAGACGTACCGCTTGTGAAGTAGCAGTCCTCATCATCTTCGTTTTCTTCGTCTGCGTTTTCAGTATCCTTCACAGGAGCGGAATTTGCGGCAACGGGCGTATATGCGTGATTGCCTTTGTTCTTGATGAAGAAGAGAACAAGCAATGTGCCACCGACAAGGAAACACAAAAGTCCTATGAGTGAGGAGATTCTTAATGAACCGCCCGTTGTAAGGCTATCGGTACGAAGGAGCTCGATAAACATTCTGCCAAGACCATACCAGGTTATATACATAAGAGCAACCTGACCGTCAAATCTCTTTTTCTTGTAGAAAATGTTTATCAAGATAAATCCAAGTATGTTCCAAAGCGACTCGTAAAGGAAGGTCGGGTGCACGCCTGCCGTTCCGTTGAGCATATCAAGGAAGGTTGCGTTGTCGACAAGTCCTTTGCTTTTAAGGGTTACTGCAAATTCGTCCGAGCACATTCTCCAGGGAAGATATGTGGCTGCGCCGTATGCTTCGCCGTTGAAGAAGTTGCCCCATCTGCCTAAAGCCTGAGCTATCATAACACCGGGGGCAACCGCATCGGCTATTTTGAAGAGTGATCCCCAGGACATCTTTTTGACCTTTGCCACAATGAGTATTGTGAGCGCTCCAAAGATTATACCTCCGTATATGGCAAGTCCGCCCTCCCAAACCGCGATAACGTCGCGAAAGCTTTGATAGGGACTTTCCTTTCCGTTTGCTATTGCAGCTATCCAATCAAAAAGTACGTAGTAAAGTCTTGCTCCAATAATTCCTACGGGAATTGTAAATATAGCAAAATCCAGCATGGTATCTACCTTGATACCTTCTTTTTTCGCTCTCATTGTACAGTAGAGCAGGGCAAGAATCATACCTGTTACTATAAAGAGTGCATACCAACGAATGCTGAAGTTGCCGATTCGTATTGCAACGGGATCAAGCGAAACACCGTTGATTCCAAAACCCGGAAATGAAACGTTTGTCATTTTTCTCCTCCTTGGTTATCTATTGGTAAAATTACCGATAGGGTTATTTTTTCTTTTTTAAATGCCGTATCAAAGATCTCTTTTACGTAATCGAAGGTGACAGAGTTGATTATATCTGCATAGGATAAGATCTCGCATCCGTCAAAGGTAAAGGAGAGAAGATTGTTGGCAATATTGTCGGTTGAATCAAAGGATTTTACAAACTCTGCGTACATAACGCGTTTCCCGCGAAGAAAATCCTTCTCGCAAAGACCTTTTTCTTTCAAGATGTCAACGTATTCGAGTATCTTCTCGAGCACGAGAGAGGGATCGTCTGCCTCGCCTGCAATTGAATTGTATGCAGCTGTGGAAGAGATTGTATATCCGCTTGAGAGATGTGGAGAGATTATATTGGCTTCAAGCAAATTTGAATAAAGCTCTCCTGCACGAGAAAAAATCATTTCGTCAAGAATAGAATACGCTGCTTCCTTCTTTTGCCTTTCGTTAGGATCAAGAGGAATGTCGGTATCCTTTATTCCTATGTTAAATATAGGCTTTGATACCTGCATCCTTTTTTCTACGTATGGGATATGTACGTGCTGCGGTTCGTATTTATTGTCGTTTGCAAACTCTACGTTGAATGGTTCTGCTTTGTTTGGGAGAAGCTTGCTTGCAATATCGATAACCTTTTGTGCGTCAACGTCACCGCAGATAAAAAGAGCCATATTGTTGAGGTTATAAAAGGTATTATAGCACTCGTAGAGCATCTGCGGAGTTATCTTTTTTATCGTTTCGACCGTTCCGCATATATTGCGTTTTATCGGATGATGCTCGTACATTCCCTCAAGCATTCCGTAAAAACAACAATCTGTGGGCGAATCGTCATACATCTTTATTTCTTCAGCAATTATCCCTACCTCGGATGCAACGTTTTCCTCGGAAAAATATGGGTGGGTAACAAACGTGATAAGCTCGGAGAGCGCATCGTAGAAGTTTTCTGTTGCTGAGAAAAGATATGCTGTCTTGTTTGTTGCGGTATATGCGTTTGCATCTGCGCCAAGCTCGGAAAAATGCTCAAACGAGTCGCTTCCGTCATCGTTTGCAAAGAGCTTGTGCTCAAGGAAATGAGCTATTCCGTCAGGAAAGCATATTTGCTCATCACGCCCTTTTATAGTAGCGTTTGTATTCAATGATCCGTAATTGACGCCGAAGATCGCATAATACGTCGTAAGCTTTTTGGGGAATATGAATACTCGAAGTCCGCAGGGGAGAGTGTATTTTTCGTATTGCTCTGCAAGGAGCTTGCTTTGTATTTTTGCGTCAGTCATTCTCGTCCTCCTCTTCATCTATATCTTCTTTTCCTTCGATGAAGAACGAAGCACAAAGCTTTATGCGAGAAGCAATCTCAATTACGTCTTGCTTTGTCACTGATAAAAGCTTTTGCTGTGCTGTATCCAAATCGTCACTTACGTTAAAGAGCGCACGATCGCCAAAGAAGGCTTGCATATCAAATGGACTGTCCAAAAGCTGACGGTAGCTGTTTATAATTGATTTTTGTGCGGCGAAGAATTCCGTATCGCTTATGATACCGTTTTTTATATCCTCAAGCTGGTCAAGAATTGTTTTTTTTGCAATTTCATAGTTCTTCATTTCAAAGCCGGAGGAAACGAGCATAACACCCGAATAATGGCTGTACGATGAGGAGCAATAATAGCAAAGGCTCATTTTTTCACGGACGTTCAAAAAGAGCTTTGATGAGGCGGAGCCGCCAAATATCTCGTTGAGCATCAGCATAGCATAATAGCTGTCATCCGTGGCACTGATAACTGTATCGGTGCAGAAGCCAAGCGCAAGCTTTCCTTGCGATACAGGCATCTGAATGCGTATATCACGAAGATCCTTTTTGTTTATAGGTCTTGGCGTGATAAGAGTGTGGCGTGCAGAGGGAAAATGATTTTTAAATGCGTTCTGCAAGCTTAAGGCTACGCTTTCCTCATCCTCGCAACCAATATAGAAAACGTTGATAGGTGTATTTAAGATTATTGTGCGGTAATGCTCGACAAGCTTTTCAAAAGTAGCATTCTTAGTAAGCTCCTTCAGCTCTTCGCTCGTGGGCTTGGCAATATCCTCGTTCATGATCTCAACGCATCTTTTTGCTGCGTAAACTCTGGTATTGTTTATCTCTGCGTTTAAATTGTCAATGCAAGCCTTTTTTTCCTGCTCGAAAAAGTCTCTGTTAAAATTATCGAGAATAAAGGCAGGGGAAAGGATAAGCTCGGATACTATTTTTAAAACTTCGCTAAAAATATCGGTCTCATCGGGGACGTATTTGTTTTCAAGCGTTTCTGCTATGATGGAGAGCGAAACGTTTTCGCCTATGTTATGGCTTTTAATTTCTACGTAGGATCCGTAAAGTTCGTCAAGACGTCTGTTCAAAAGAGCCAGAGCAGGCGCGCTTTTAGTTCCGCGTGTAAGCATCTGTGAAAGAAGAATATTATATGCAACAGCCTCCTTGCTCATTGGAAAGGTCAAGGAAAATGATATTACCGATGATTTGAATTTGTCGGTTTTTATTGCTGTGAGGGATATTCCTTCATTTATTTTTTTCTGTTTGAGAAACATTAAAAAACCTCAAAATATACTAAAACTTATAGATAATTAAGTATATCACAAAATTGTTACAATTTTGTGAATATGCAGGGGAAATAAAAAAACAGACCGCAGAGGTTCTGCGGTCTGTAAAAAGTTGTTTTTTATGAAAGTTTAGTTTTGTTTTTGTAGTAGTTGGGATCACCGAACGTGGTGCTTCCGAACGCCTGAGCAGAGAAGTGAGGAATGCAAACGTTCTCTACTGCGTAGCCGTTGAAATACTCTGTCTTAGGACCTATTGCAAATACGGGCACGTTTTTGTTGGTGTGCTGACGGTAGGAGGAGCTTCCGCTCGTGTACTTGAAGCCGTACTTGTAAGAGGAATCTGCCGTCAATGCTCCGGTCTCGTGGTCCGCGGTAACTACCAAGGATGTGGTAGGATGGCAGAATACGAAGGTGGTAAGGTATGCTATAACCTCGTTGTACTGCTTAACAGCGTTAACACACTGATCGTAACGGTTGTTGTGTGAATCTTTGTCGATATATGCCGCCTCAACCATCATAAAGAATTGATCTCCACCGGTAGCAATAATTGCAAGAGCTTCTCTTGCACCCTTGAGAATATCAGGGTTGGGAGCGTCTGCAGAGTCTGCGGAACGCCCCATGGTGTAATCAACCTTCTTCTTTGCGACAAGGTCATTTATCTCACTGATAATATCAGGGTTCGTAACGTTATTTACTTTTCTCTGTGCGTTGTGAGCAAGGAATCCTCCGGGAGTTGCACCGCCTATTACGTCGGTCGTAACTACTGCTGTATTAGCACCCTTTGAATCGGCAAGTTCACGAATGTTTTGGAGCTTTTCTTTGTTTGCGCCAACGCCAACTCGACCGTTGTAGGTCTTGTATCCGGTTGCAAGAGCAGTTGCTGCTGCCGCACTGTCGGTGTAGTCTTCTTTTTTTTCGATTACCGAGAGGGAACGCGTTACAGCCTCACCCTTGTTGGGGAACTGTTCTGCGTAGAACTCGGTCATGCCACCGTTCTTTGCCATTTCGATGTGCTTGAATCCCATTCCGTCACCGATAAGAATAATAGCGTTCTTCAAGGTGGTGGGGAACTTAAAGGTCTCAGCCTTAGGGGTTGTAGGAAGATCGTTGATGGTTACAACTTTCTTCTTTCCTGTGGAGGGAATCTTGCTAACGAAAGTACCTACAGCTGCTCCAACGTAGATTCCATTACCCTGCATAACGATCTTATCATTCTTTTGCATAAGAATAAACTGACCTGTTTTCATGGATGTGGAGATGTTGGATTCGGTACGGTTGGTCTTTCCTATGAGAATTTCGTATTTCTGCTCGGCCTTCTTGTCGGTGTTAACGGTTAATTTAACACCCATGTTGTTTTCAATGTAGTCTACAAGGTTGAGAGCCGCGTATTCTGTGATAAGGTCGGGCTTGTAGGGAGTAACGATTACATATTCCTGAAGAGCAACTCCGTTTATAGTAACGGACTGGATCGGGAAATTAAGAATGTATTCTACATTGTAATTTTCGGGAACAGCAAAATACTTGTTAACGGTATTAAGGTTATCTCCAAAGAACTTCTCAAGAGCACTTTCGATTGCATTAGCGCCAACTGCTGCAACGATTACGTTCTTGGTATCCTTGTTGTAGGTGATCTTGTATTCACCGGTTCTGAGAACAGAGGCAACGCTCTTGGAATCTGCTCTATTGGTGTTTCCTATAAGAATTTCGGGAATTCCGTTTGTCGGAGCGGGAAGAGTTGTGTCATCTACGCATTCCATAACAACACTGAGTTTTGTCTCAAGCGTTGCAACGTATTCCTTGATAGCGTTCTTCAAAGCGGGAGCCAAAGATTTCTGATATACTACTCTGTAGTAAGGGTATGCATGCTCTGCAAGAACAACGCTACCTTCGGGAACCTTTGAGGGCTTTGTAGGACGGTTAGGATCAACTGTTTCGGATTCAGAACTGCTTTCGCTTTCCTGTGATTCGGAGTCGTCTGATTCGGAATCGTTTAACTCAGTATCGTTGAATTCAGTATCGGAGAATTCAGTATCGTCGGAGTTATCTTCCTCTGATTCCATCTCACTCTCATCGGTGTCTTCCTCTTCAGAATCATCCGATTCCTTTTTGTTATTAGAACTGCTTGATGAATCGTTGTCGTCTTCATCCTTGTCATCGATGTTTTCAGAAACTTCTTCATCGTCATCGTTGTCATTGTCTGGATTTGTTACATCGCCGGAAATACATCCGAAAAGTGACAAAATCATTACTAAGCATAAGATAAATGCTAAGAGTCTTTTTGCCATAGACATAAATTTTCCTCCTAAAAATAGAATTGGATACACAAGGTATCATTTTTTACCACATAGTATTATAGCATATTTTGTAAAAAAGGTCAACCGAAAAGCCGCCTTTTTAGCTTGTTTGAATGTAGAATTTAGATGATGTATTTTGTGCAAATTAAACATATGAAATCAATGTTTTAGTGGGAAAGAGGGATATATTTTTTGTTTGCAATGGTAAATTTCATAGTATAATAGGCGATATTGTATCGAAGATAGATTGTCTATTTTAAAGGGGCTGTATATACTGAAAAAAGCACTTTTGCCGTTAGACAAAAGTGCTTTTTTGTGGTGCACCTTCAGGGATTCGAACCCGGGACCCACTGATTAAGAGTCAGTTGCTCTACCAACTGAGCTAAAGGTGCATTGTTCACAACGCATCTATTATATCACGTGATTTTTCGTTTGTCAAGAGCTTTTTTAATATTTTTTAATTTTTTTCTTTAATGAATCACAATAGTTTTCACAGTAAGACAAGGACGGCGAATAAAGGATTACGTTATAGCGTTCCTAATATTTACTCGTGAAATTCGGAAAGGCTCTTTTGTGATTTTGCGCTTGATTTTTATGCCGTCTTAGCAGAAAAATTTACAAATGATTAAAATACTATTGACAATATAAAAAAAATATATTATAATTTCTTGATATATATTAAATCTTATTATAACTAATATATCGTATTTCTGGATTATGAGTTCTTTTGAGCAAATCACTATTAGAAAATCCAACGTATACGCAAATTGAAAAATAAAAGTATAAGTAAAAGGGGATGCATATTATATGGTAAAACAAGCGATTAAAAAGTTTGCATACATATCTGCTGTATTGTTCACGTTATTAATTTCTACTATTGTTTTTGCAATATTTTCTATAGATACAAGCGCGGCAAGTGTAACGCCAAATGTAAAATCTTATGAAATGCCTGAGGATTCAAATTTTTATTACGGCGCTACGCATATTACAAATAAGATGAGCTTTGGCGCTCCAACTGCGGGAGCATTTACTTTGACAGGAAATCTATCTGAAAAGACAACCTTTCGTGGTACTGAAGCGTATGGAACTACAGATACTATAGCCTTTAACTATGTTTGTAACAATCCTGTGCTTTGCAAGCAAGACGATAGTCAATGGGTGATTAGCAGTAACGGTAGCGAAGAAGTGAACGGTATCGCCTTGGGAGATGAAATAGATGAAGGTGCTATAATTGTTCAGAAATCCTCAAACAAGCAAGTTTGGGAAACCGTATATAAGTTAACGGATGCGTTTCATTCCTTAGGTTCTTTGAATACTGATGTTCTTACCTATACCGCATCGGATGAAGATCTGAAGCGTGGTACGTATTATAAAGTTATTGTGGCTTATGAGATCATGCATGAAACCGACGCATGGTTTAGCGATGATTATAGGGAATGTGTAGAGGTATATGAATTCTACCTTGCATATGATTCTCCGTCTTCGTTTACAAGGGACGTACTTACTAATGCTAAATTGGATGATAACGCAATAGTAGAAACGGGATTTAAAATTGATAATTCCGGCGGAAACTTTGTTTCTGTTAAAACGCCCACGGAAGAAATTGGAACAACAAAATCAGGAAAAGCTTTTTATACGCCCGGAGTTTATACCATAACGGAAACAACTAAGCTTGGATTAGAGTATACATCAACAGTTACTATCCAAAAAGGTCTCTCCGTCAAAGAAATAACAGCGGAAACTTATTTATCTTCCGATGATTCAGGATATGAAACATTGGATAATTTAAAAGTAGAAAATACCCCGTTTGGTGTACATGCATACACTACGATGAATATTGCAATTTCTAAAGGAGATGAGTTGCAATATAAAAACGTAAATGGTACTCAACTGTTTGGACTTTCGGGTTCGCAAGTGTATATATTGTTAAAAACCAATCCAGCTACGCTTGGAAGCGATTGGGTAATATCCTCAGATAACTGGGGATCAATAAGCGGACAAAAGGTAAGTGGAGTTACAACCGGCACAGTTGGTACCGGCGCTGTTATTGTCCAAAAGTCCGCAGACGGTATAAATTGGGAGTTTTGCTCTGACGGTTCTTATAAAAACGGAATTTTCACCACGGACTATGAAAAAAATTTTGGAAGCGAGGGAGAAACCTGCATATACATTCCGGCCGGTGAAGATATAATTAGAGGTTATACCTATCGTGTTATGTATGCTTATGAAATAAGACATACAAAATCCAATTTGTGTAAAAACATTGTTGAGGTATATAACTTTAAAATTATAAATGCAAATCTTGATGCAGTAACTTTTCATAACCTAACTCTTGAATCATCTGCAGAATTTGATATGAGCAAGGAAGGTGAGGATCTTGCATCAAAGCTTATAAAATCAAGCGAAACGTTAATAAACGGAGCGCTCACGACTACCGGCTTTGAAATAGATACCGCTCTTAATTCGGCAGTTAAAATATCCGTAACTCGAAATGGCTCGCAATATATTCTTTCGGCAGATAAAAAAATAACTGCTAACGGAAAATACGATATAACTATTACAAACGATTTGGGAATGACAAAGGTTGTTACGTTATACGTATCTAACCTTTCAAAGGAAGATGCTTATGCAAAGCTATTTGGAGAAAATTTCTTATCCGGAAAAAGGATTTTTTCATATGATAAAATCCCATCATACGAGGGTGGACTCACAACTATTCATCTAAATGCTTTAGACCAAAATGATTCGCCTTCTGTTGTATCAATAACA
Organism: Eubacteriales bacterium; assembly: GCA_045633925.1. Classification (GTDB taxonomy): domain Bacteria; phylum Bacillota; class Clostridia; order Oscillospirales; family CAG-272; genus HGM12713. The sequence continues at coordinate 17,632 of JAZQZG010000006.1, read as the reverse complement.
AACAACACAACCGGACAAACAACCATTGTAAACTATACAAATAAAGAGCAAGAGGTATCTCTTAATGATGCGGGAAACTACACTATAGTGGTATATAACAACCTGTTGTTTGCAACCGATAATCCTGCAGGAGATTCTCACATATTCACATTCAATTTCAATCTGATCGGAAATGGAACGGCGCCGGGTCCTGTTGTAAACAAGGATAGCCTTGAAAATTACTCAACGTTAAGTGTGCCCTCGAATGCTTATCCCATTTATTATGGTGTTTCTTATCAGAGCGTAACAAAAGGATATATTACTCTTGCATTTGCAAATTGGCAGGATGCGTACAATTATGTTTATAATCACGAAAAAGGAATGGTTGAGGTTCAATCTGATGGCTCCTTCCGTTACAATGGTAACTTCTACGTTTCGCAGAAAACAAAATATACCTCGGGTTGGAATTTAACGGACGCTATAGATTTCTTTACAAAACTTGCAATAAAAGAATGTTATTTTGACCTTAGTGATGAATTTACATATTTAACTCTCACCGATGAGATTATTAAATCGGTTGAAAACCTTAGAACGCTTGAGCTTGATAGAAGCGTTGTAATATTTGCAGATGAACAGCAACGCGATGCTATTATTACAAAGACTAAATTTCCCAGTCTCAATTCCAAGAAGATAGCCTACCTTGTTCCCGGAAAAGAAGGCAATATTGACAGAACTTATCAACATTTCATGTTTGTCAAAGATATAAACGGCTATGATTCAAGTAGTGTAGTTATTATAGATAGTAACGGAAAACGTTACGATATTAATTATAATGAAAATGTAGAGAATCAATTAAAAGCTTTAAAATGTCCTTCCGGAATAGTTACGGTCGAAGAAAAAACAATATACGGTGATACTACCACATATAATGCAATTTATATCGCAGAGAACGACAATACAATATCCTTTGATCTCACATATTGCATAGGAGATAAACTGTACACAAAAACAATAACATCCGCAAATAGCGGTGAATCTCTTAGTGTTAACTATTTTTATCTTAGCAATGTACTCGATTCCCTTGAAGATATTGGATTGATCATAATTAATGACGGAACAAATGAATATTTCTATTCATCAACCGATGAAAAAATAAAGGATGATGTTTTCGCAGCAAAGGGTAGCTATAGAATAAAGGTAGTAAACAGACTTGGTTCAGCTTATGTATTTACCATTAATATAGAAAACTCGAATTATTACGTTGTAAAAATCATAGGTGATGGTGTGATTGAGGATTCGCCATTTATTTATACGGATGAAGGTACAGTAACTCTTCCCACGTTTACAAAATATGGTTACAATCACGTTGGATTCGTCACTCCTGATGGTGCAAAAATAGCTATTACAACCGATTCGAAGACACTTAAAAATTATTTTTCCTTAGAGCCCGTTTGGGAGCCTAAAACAGTTGCCGTAAGTTTTTATGTAGGTGATTCGCTTTATTACAAAGCTTCTGCTGTATTTGGCGGAAGTATTGAACTTCCTGAGCTTAAGTCAACTAACGGAATGTACTTTTTAGGATGGGGCTCCGATCTTTTGAAAGGAACTCTCGCTATCAATAAAGAAGACGATATATCACTTGTAGCCGTTTTCGGAGATGCAGAGGGTAATGAGGTAGACGTAAATATAAATCAAATTGAGCCAAATGAAAAATTTACTCAAAATAACGAGGCTGAGCCTAATTCTGATATTCCAGGGATAGTTCTTGAGGCAAAAAACAGTGGCGGATGCGCCGGATGCGGCTCTACAGTATCGCTTTCAGCAATTGCTATAGTAACTTTTATAGGAACAGCACTTGTAATTAAGAAAAAAGATTAAAAAAGAGCTATAAAAATTTTGGTACACTTAATTTTTATCCCTTTTGTAAATTGATTTAATAATGGTATTAATTCGGGGAGATTTATGTTTAAAAAAATAATATGTTTAATTCTTGTGCTTTCTATGCTTTTTTTGGTAAGCTCATGCGCAATCGAAAACACCGTGGGAAGTACATATTATAAAAGCAATGAATCTAGCACAAATACGGAAAGTACAAATGAGAGTGATACGCAAAGCGAATCATTAAGTAATACCGAAACGGATTCTTATACACAAACAGAAACAGAGGATGAAACAACAGTTGAAGAAATTGAACAGTTAGGAGAATCATTTTTCTTGCTTTCGTCTTCTCATGAAGATTATATAGGTGATATAGAGACGTTTGTATACGGTTTGTTGACGCATACTTTATCATACTCGTATGACGTATTTCCTGCAACCGTTCAGCTTTCAGACGGTTATTCCGTTTGCGGATTGGCGTTCACAGACTATAGTGAAGCATATACCGACGATGACGAAACTCAATCTTATATTATGTCAGGATTTTTACCTTTTGTAGGTGAACTTGATATTCCACAAGAAGATTTTGATAGTGGTCTTTATATTTATAGTCGCGAAGCCAGTCCTGAAAATATGAATTTTGTTTGGAAATACAAAAGCGAAGCTTTTTTAGATCATTGTGTGGTTTATGGAGCGTATTTACAATACGGTGTGGCTTCGAATGGAAAGATTACCTACGATGCGGTTCCGTATACGCGTGAAGCATGCGATACAACGCTTGGCGCTTTGTATTCCTATGACGATTCCAGATATCTTTGTGAGACGGATTTTGGAGAATATATACCGATAACGGGAGAAAGCTTGGCAATAACGTTTGATTTTGCTGAATTTGAAAAAGAGCTTAACGCAATTTTAGAAGAGCAAAATGCTAACTTTATGACCTATGATATGAAATCAATCGCATATACGTCTAAAGAAACGATGGTTTCATTCTTTCTGTCATTACAAGAAGAAACGTTCTTGGGGTATTCGGTAGATACTCTTATTGAAATTACTAGAAATTTAGATCCTCTTGAATGTCTACGTGTTACGTCTGATGGACTGACGGTAATAGATATACAGGAGCATCCACCTGCCGAGCCTTCTGCACTCTGTAAATGGCTCGTGGGTGTATCCTGCGGAATAGTGATAGCCGTAGGAATGGTTGTATCTGTAGCAGCAACACTCTGTCCCCCTATATCGGCATTAGCAGGTTCTGCTACAGGTACCGCAATGGAAATCTTTTCGCAGGTAATAATAGAAAACACTGCGCTTGAAAATCTTTCTTGGAGCAAGATCGGTATTGCAGCTGTATCTGGTGCTGTAAGTGGTCTTGTCGGTCCTTATTTACAAGCATATTTAAATGGTGCAGGCTATTTTATAGTAGATTCTGTTTTTGATGGTATTATAGGTGCTACAGAACAGTTCGCTTATGCTTTAATAGACGGTGAATCCTTCGAGGATTCTTTAGCAAAAATGGGTTCGGGATTTTTACTTGGAGCAGGTATAAGCGCAGGATTTAAAGTGGCGGGTAAAGTGATTTCAAAAGTCGGAAATAAAGTATCGGATAAAATTACCAAAGTAGCAACAAAGATATCCCCGAAACTAGAATCCGCTTCTTCAAAATTCTCAAAGACGTTAACAAATGTTAAAAATGCTGTTGGTGATCGTATCAATGTTTTAAAGAAAAAATTTGATTCTTCAATATTTTACAGCGAGAGGTTAGCAAAAAAAGCAAGAGAAAAAGTATTGACAAATCTTAACAAAGCGCAGCGAGATGCTGCATTTGAACTTTCTTTTGGTAAAGGTACTGCGGATGCTAAAAAGGTAATGGATGCGAATGGAAATTATTTTACGCGTGAGACCTTGAAAAAAACGGCTCTAAATGCTAAAAACGGAGATATTATAGGATATATTGAGGTTGATGGTGTACGATGCCCGATAAAAAAAGATTTGAATTTTTATAGTCTTGATATGAGAGATAAATATCCAACGGTATCAGCGCATAAATACTCCAGCCTAGAGACTTCTGCAAAGAAAATACGAGAGGAAAGATTAGCGGTAGCAAGAAAAGATTTTCGCGATTATTTTTTAGAGAATTCAAATGAAATACCTGATGAGATACGCAAAGCAATAAAATCAAAGTATCCTGATAAATCGATTGAAGAATCTATAAAATCCATGTCAGATACCGCATGGGAAAAGACACTTGGAGCAAGTCATGCTTTGCACGAAAACATAGACGGAACAGTTACGCTTATACCAAAGAATATTCACAAAGCGATAAGTCATATTGGTGGCGCATCTGTTGAATCTTTTGCAAAGCAACACATGGGTAGCTATTATTTTGAAACCTTCGTTCAAGCGGCAGCAAACGGCGCTGTAATTGGAGTACAACCACATGAATCAAAAAATTAATTAATGTAAAAATCTTATTAAGGCATTAAATCATAAATACTTAAGTTGGAAACAGAATATTTATTTGAGTAAAAATGCGGTTTAATTAGTTTTCCGGAATAGAATTTGTATTCATAAAATTCATAAGTAAGAAGCTTTTGTGGGTTTAATTGAAATCACGGAGCTTGTAGATTAAAATAATTGATATTAACAATTAAAAAACAAAGGAGAGAAAAAATGAAAAAAATTGCATTATTGTTGATAATCGTATTAGCAAGTCTTTCTTTAGTGTTCACATCCTGTGATGATGATTCTAAAACGACAGATCCCGCAACATGTCCGCATACCACTACGGCAAACACCAAGGTGATAAAAGAAGCAACTTGCACCGAGGAAGGTGTTCTTGAAGGAACTTGTAGCGATTGCGGAGCAACCGTAACTAAGCCGTTCAATGCTGCCGGACATAATATGGTAGGCGGCAGATGCACAGTATGTGGTGAAACCGAGTAATTTATTTGGAGATTTGACAGAATAACACAATTAAAGGTTTTAGTATGCTAAGATCATAGAAAAAACAGCGAAGTAATTTCATTTACTTCGCTGTTAAATATTTTATGTTATATTGGATGTGAAATCGTTTTAGCTTTAATAAAGCATTTTTAATATTTTTTTAAATCGATATTTTTGGAACAGTTTGATAGCAAATTCGATACAAAAATAGATTGTGATGCATCCGATAAGTGTAATTGTAAAGGATAACAGTGGCGAGCTTGAATGAAAGATAAGCATTATCACTCTGGCAACTATCGGAATCAGGGAGGCGTGAGATACGTAAATAATCGTACTCATTCGTTTCAAATGCATGGAAGGTTTCCAATAGATTGGTTTGAGCTTTTCAACGCCTATGAACAGTAAAATACAAACCGGAGCTAACATAAAATAGCTATCGTTGCTATAGGATCCGTCTAAGTGCAGAATACATCTCCATTCGATGTAGAGAGCGGCGCAACTTAACACCGTCAGTATTGCCCATAAAACCGTGGATTTGATTTTGATTTTTTGCTCGGCAAAAAGTTTGCCTATAAATACCCAGAATATTGCCGCGGGGAAACTGCATACTAATTCACTGAATATCGTTATGTATCCTTCGATAGCGGAGGATATAAAAGTGTCTGCAATAACGTATTCGTAGCTTGATGCTAACGTGACGAATATAAAGGCAAATAAAGCAAATATAAAAATCAAGTAGTTTTTTCGAAGAACTCTGCTTAAAAAATAGATGAGCAATACACCTATAATGGTTGCCATAATGAACCAAGAAGCAATAAATGAGCTGCTAAACAAAATGCTTCTAACAATATTTAATATGTTTTGCAAAATATTACCGGAAAAATACAGACTGCTACGCACGTAAAGCGTGATTGGGATGAGTATAATAAACCAACATATATACAGTTGTAAGTTTCTCAGCACGAAGCCTCGAAGAATTTTTGCGTGCTGATCCGGAGAAGCTTTATTTAACTTTGAAAAAACAAATTTTGACGACATGATAAAGAATAATGGAACGGCTATACGTAACCATGGATATAAAGCCATAGGGAATAGCACGGTATGTATTGCAAGTACCATAAGAGATAAGATGAATTTTAAAATGTCGTATTTAGAGTCATATTTTACTGCAGTGATACTTTCAGATGGCTTGATAATGTTTTCGGAAGAAGCAGAAGATTCATTCATTATAACACCCTCTTTCTGTTTTTGTTTGATAAATTGTGCAAAATATTTTTTCGCTGCGTATATTTGGATTTAATACACGCTTTACGTTTTATTGTATCACAGTTCTTTCAAATTGTCAATTATAATATTGTAAATCTATTGTTGTTAGATATTGTAAGTCAGGGTTCCGAAATCAGTTTTTGTATACTAAAAATTGATAGTGAATTTTTCTTAGGAAAACGTTAGAATCAATGGATAAAATTGAATTTGCGCAGATGATTTGGATAATGAGGTATAATCTTTGAAACTTTGTAGATACTAACAGTACAAATCTGTAAATCAAGGAGATTTTTATATAAATGAAAGCCACAGGAATTGTGAGAAGAATAGATGACCTTGGGCGCGTTGTTATACCAAAGGAAATTCGCCGCACAATGCGAATCCGCGAGGGCGCTTGTTGCAGATAACATTGACACCGTTCGACAGATTTTGTGTGGCGGTAAATAGTGTGGCGAAAAGAGGTTTATCTTAAAAAAATCGGTTGCTCTTGACTTTTTCTGCTTTTGTGATATAATTATGCTAAATCTAAATACCATTGGAGGTTTTTATGGGTAGAGAAATAGCTTTATCAAAAGGAAGAAAAATTACCGCTATCTCTGCGAGACTTTTGTCATGCGATGAAGTAGAACAATACGATGAGGTAATCCCCAGCGAAATAATAGACGGACGTACATATGACCATTTTTGCTACGGCTGTTACGGCTCCATAAGGACCATACCAACACGGAGAGCATGGATTGGAAATAGGCTGCCGGTAGGTGTCGCTGCTCCTTTCACCAACGAAATTTATCCGATAATTGTGTTTGAATCACAGGATGATGTTTTTGCCGGTGAATCCTTCTATGTAAAAGAATGGAAATTTTACATAATTAGTGATACTTTGGCTATCAGTGCAGAATCTGTTCGTGTTAATCAAAACGTCAGACAAAATGAGATATTTGCCAAATCTGATTTTAAGGTCTTTATGGAGTTATGGGAACAGTCACTGTTTGATGACGATCAGCCTATCTTGACTGGCGATGCTTTTAAAGACCTTATACAGCAAAAAGGCGGCATTTCGGATACAACCGATGTCCGTGTGTTTGAACAAGGCACGGAAACATATATTGAAATTGATGAGTTCGGAACTCTCACCAAATATATTCCAGCTATTGACGAAACCGATATTGTATTGCCTGAGGGCATTGAGGCTATTAGAAATGAAGCCTTTGTATTAAATGGTAATGACAAGGCACAATTTAAAAGCATAATACTTCCGAAAACCTTAAGGCATATTGAAATCGGAACTTTTATGGGAATAGTTGACCTCGAAAAGATAGAAGTTCATCCCGAAAATTTGCGATTCAAAGCAATTGACGGTGTCTTGTTTGGTTGCAGACCGGCGTATGGAGATGATTTTGCAATTATCGCCGAAGATGTTAAAGGCAAATTCGAAGAGGATATTTTGATATGTTATCCTCCTGCCAAAAGTGATTTTACAGAATATACTTTGCCAAACAATGTAATGAAGCTTGAAAGAGGGGCCTTTATGGATTCAATCCTTGAAGTAATTACTCTGGATTTCTCTCTTGCTGATGCAAGAAAATTCGACAGGGAGGCTATCAATAATATTCGTGATTATATATTCAAAAACTGTAAAAAGCTTCGTCTTTTGCGGTTAATCAATTCGAAAAAGCTTGCTTTTAACGGCACTCACACATTCTCAGGCTGTAATATGGGCTTGACGGTTATGTTTGACGAAGAAGAGACCTCTTTGACCCCGGTCGGACTTATCAGCGCGGATAAAAAAACCATGTATTGTGTGAACATTGATGGTGATGAGCTGATCATTCCGGATGGAGTTAAACGTTTTAAGGAAACGCCAGAGGGTGTCATTGGCGGTACAATGAGAATTACCAGTGTCGTATTCCCCGATTCTTTTACATCAATCAAGGAAAGCTTTTTCACAAGTAACACCGCTCGTATGGAAAAATTGGTTTTGGGTAGAAAAACAAAGAAGCTCCGTGAATATACGTTCGGTTACTGCAGACGGCTCAAATACGTAGAGGCTCGCGGATTGGAAGTCTTTCAAGGATTCGAAGGTTGTACTAACCTTGAAAAAATCGTGTTAGGTCCTAATTGTTGCAATTTGCCTAAAAACGTTGTGATAGAAGCGCCTGCAGGCTCTCAAACAATAGAAAATGCCAAGAATGAAAGTTTGGAATATATCGAAATCTAATCTCATTGCAGTCAATTCGAACAAACACATGTAATAATCAAAAAGGGCACAGATGATATTTTATCATCTATGTCCTTTTTATATCTGTTATTTCAGCTCTATAGCACATGGATGTCAAAAAGTCAAACTTATCAGTATAAATCTCCTATGTTTGCAGATACTAACAGTACAAATCTGTAAATCAAGGAGATTTTTATATAAATGAAAGCCACAGGAATTGTGAGAAGAATAGATGACCTCGGTCGTGTCGTTATCCCTAAAGAAATAAGAAGAACCATGCGAATCCGCGAGGGCGACCCTCTTGAAATATACACTAACCGCGAGGGCGAGGTTATTTTCAAAAAATATTCGCCTATTGGAGAAATAAATTCGTTTGCCGCGCAATATGCGGAGACTCTTTACAGAACCTGCAATCTTGAGGTGCTTATATGCGACAGAGATGCAGTTATTGCGCTTGCCGGCGTATCAAAAAAAGAGTATCTTGAGCGCTCGTTGGGACGAGAGCTTGAGCAGATTATGCAGAGCAGAGTGCTTTACCGATATAATGAGGGCGAGGAGAAAATGTTCCCGATAGATGATCCGTGTTCCCATTTTATAAGCTCTGCTATGCCGATAATTACCGAGGGTGACGTTATAGGCTGCGTTGTTGCGCTTTCTCAGAGCGGAAAGGATAGAAGCGGAGACTATGACACCGAGGCAAAGCTTATTTCAACGGCGGCTATTTTTTTGGGAAAGCAAATGGAATCTTAAGGTTAAAAAGGCTTGTGATTGCAAGCCTTTTGCTTTTTTGGGGAGCGCCTTGTTCTTTAAATCTTTACAATCTTCGCCTTGACAAGGCTTTTTTAAAATGCTATAATCATTATGTATTATTTTTTGTTGAGGATAGCTTATGAAGATACTTTTCGTTTTTCTGGGCGGTACTATTGGGAGCACGCTTAGCGGTGAATATATTTCTCCCGATTGCAAAAAAAGCCGTGTATTGATCGAGGCTTATTCAAACAAGCACGGTATTGATTTTGAATATGACGTAACAGAGCCGCTTTCCTCACTTAGCGAAAATAACACGGGTGAGGAACTGAAGCTCATTCTTTCATCTGTATCGGATGCAGAGGGGTATGATGGAATCGTCGTAGCCCACGGAACCGATACGCTACAGTATACGGCAGCGGCGCTCGGATTTTATTTTGGAAATTGCAAAGCGCCTGTTTGTATAGTTTCGAGCAATTATCCAATTGAGGATGACAGAGCTAACGGCTTGGATAATCTTTATGGAGCAATAGCGCTCATACGAGAGGGTTCCTCGCGCGGAGTTTTTGTTGCATACCGAAACGCTGACGAAAATATAATAAGGATACACAGAGCCACACGTTTGCTCTCGCACGATGCTTTTTCCGATTCCTTGCGCTCAGCAAAGGGAAAGGAATACGGATACGTCACGGTGGGCGGAGAAGTTCATAAGGATGTAGACTTTTGCGAGAGGGAAGACGAGCTTTGCGCACCTTCAATTGACAAGCTTTTGACCTCTTCTGAGAAGATATTGCGAATTTCCTCGTACGTTGGAATGAGTTATCCCGATATTTCTCAAAGCGTTGAGTATATACTTATCGAGTCCTATCATTCGGGCACGATAAACACGAAGGATTCGGCGGCAAGAAGCTTTTTTGTCAAGGCAATGGAGCGTGGGGTAAAGGTCTTTATGAGTGGTAGCTGTGACGGAGATCAATATCTTTCAACAAGCAGCTTTGCAGAGCTTTCCGTAGAGCCGATAGCCGGTGTAGCTCCGATAGCGTTGTATATGAAGCTGTGGCTGTACTCGCTTGATAGAAAGGTCGATAAGGGGCTTTTGTTGAAATCTCGAGGCGGAGATATTTGTTAAAGGATCATTTATGAAGAAAACCTTTTATAAAATAAAATCAGAAAAATTTAAAAGAAATATTCGTTTTTTGTTGGTATCGGATCTTCATTCGCAGGATTATCGCGAGCCGTTGAGGCTTATGAGCGAGGTCTCTGCCGATTATATTCTCTTTGCGGGAGATATATTTGAGCCGTTGAATGAAAAATTTTCGTCGATGAACGAAAAGGTCTATCCGTTTTTGGCAGAAGCTGCAAAATTGGCGCCCGTTTTTTATTGTACGGGAAATCACGAGGATGGCTCGGTTCATTCCGAGCTTGCAAAGGAAGAGCTTTTGGTGGATCGTGAGCGCATATACTGTAATGAATTTACAGAGGCTGTAGAAAATGCGGGAATAAGGCTTTTGATTGACGATTACGTAGTGGTAGACGGCATAGCGTTTGGAGGTCTTGCGTCGGGACTTTTGTACAAGAGCGGAGTGCCGAATTTGGAGTTTCTCGATAGATTCTCAATGCTTGATGAGCCCAAAGTGCTTATCTCTCATCATCCGGAATATTACTCTAAATACATACAGCAAAAAGATATCGACCTTATAGTAAGTGGGCATGCCCACGGAGGACAGTGGAGATTTTTTGGCAGAGGAGTTTTTGCACCGGGTCAGGGATTGTTCCCAAAGTATACCGCAGGTGTTCACGATAACAGATTGGTTATAAGTCGAGGACTTAAGAAAACCGTTATACCGCCAAGAATTTTTAATCCGCTTGAAATAGTAGTGATTGATATAGAAGTTGAATAAATAGGAGTAAATATTATGAAAAAATTTTTAGCCGCTTTTCTTGCAGTGGTAATGATGCTTGCAATCTGTTCATGTGAGGCTGCGAGTAAAAAAGACGAAGATAAAAATAAAAAGGATGATCGTGAGGAAAAAGAAGAGCTTATTTTGGCAGAGAAAAGTACAAAGGAGCTTTATTATTCTGCTGTTGATTACGTAAAATCGCTCGTGAATTATGAGATTACTATTGATGCGCTTTATAGAAATACATATCTCGATGAGACCGATACGCAGTCCTCGACAGCTACTCAGACAGTAGAGGAACAGAAGACTACAACGGTGTATAAGGCTACCGAAGATACATTTTCATGTTCCCACAAGGTTGATGATGGATCCTACGAGGAGTATTTTATTTATGACGGTGCTACACTTTATCAAATGCTTAACGGTATAAGAGAGCAGCATACGATGAGTCAGGAGAAATTTTTGGATCAGTATGGAAGCGTTACTCAGTCGGGAATGCTTCTTGAGCTTAACGATTCAAGCTTTGAGAACAATAGTTTGATCGAGAAGGATGGTAGGTACGTTCTTCAATTCTCGATATCTCCTGAGGAGTATTACGAGCTTGTAGGTGGACAGACCGAAGCTCCTGTTATTTATGACGTATATTTCGATGAAAACGGCACACTTCTTGGTTTTGACCGTAGTATCGAATATTTCTATTCCGAAACCCAATACGTTCAGGATTATATTTCTGTGACGATAGAGAACGTAGGAAAGGTTGAGCCTATAACAGCCCCCGAAAACGCAAGTGAATATGCGATCCGTCCTACTGCCGATCAGATCGATATGAGTAAAGTTGATAGCCTTGATGGATTCGAGCTTAGCGATCAGCTTACCGATTACGTATTGATCAAATTTAAGGTAACTGCACCCAGTAAGACCGAAGATTCCGATACCTCAACGGAGCCCTCGACTGAAAGTTCTACCGAGAGCTCAACCGAAAGCTCAACCGAAAGCTCGACCGAGGCATCAACCGCAGATGAGGAATCGACTGTGACTGCGGAGACGAGCCTTGACGGATATGAGGGAGAGATACTTATTCGTTTGTATCCCGATGTTGCACCAGAGACCGTGGCTAATTTCAAAAAGCTTATCGGAACTGCAACCTATAAGGGCTTAGAGATAAACGGAATAATAGATGATTTTGCTCTCCAGATTGGTAAGCATATGACTCCCGAGGATTTTTCCGAGGAATCGACCAAGGAGGAGACTAAAGATGATAACGTCTTTGAGCCCGTATTCGGAGAGTTTGCTTACAATGGATTTACCAATAACCTCTCTCACAAGCGTGGAGTTATCTCTATGCTTAGAGGCGAGGATCCTAACTCCGCAACCTTTGAGTGCTTTATCTGTACGGCAGATACCACAGATCTTGACGGATATTACGCATCCTTCGGTTGCGTGGTTTACGGATTTGAAACTCTTGATAAGATAGCTTCTATCGAGGTAGATGATTATGATATCCCTCAGATGACCGTAACTATTGTAGCTACCGACTTTATGGCAAAGAAGGCATAAAATTTACTGCTAAATTTTGAATTTATAATAAAACCGCTTTATTATCACTTATGCGATAATAAAGCGGTTTTTATTCGTATTTATTTTTGAAAAATGTAAATGCTAATTCTAACTTATCATTTGAAAGGATTGGCATGAAAACTAAGAAGCGGATGTTTGGCGTATATTGCAGATACGTAAAAAGAATACTCGATATATTTTTTTCCTTTGCCTTAATTCTTCTTTCTTTGCCGATTATGATTATCATAGCAATAGCGATAAAGATAGATTCGAGAGGGCGAATAATATTTAAACAAAAGCGAATGGGAAGAGACGGAAGAGTCTTCACCTGTTATAAATTCAGAACTATGCGCGCAGATGCTCCGCCATGTATGCCCGCAAAGGAGTTTTTTGATGTGGAAAAATACGTAACGAGAGTAGGTGCGTTTTTGAGAAAAAGCAGTCTTGATGAGCTACCACAGCTTTTTAACGTTTTTTTGGGTTCTATGAGCATTGTAGGGCCGAGACCGCTAATATGTGAGGAGGAGAGCGTTCATAAAAAGCGGTATGAGGCAGGTATATATGCTCTTCGTCCCGGAATGACGGGACTTGCGCAGATAAACGGAAGAAATCTTTTGTGTGATAGCGAGAAGATAGAAAATGATTGTATATACGCCGAAAACGTGAGAATGCGACTTGATGTGAAGATAGTTCTTCTGACCGTCCGCTGTATAATATCAGGGCAGGGAATCTCGGCAGTGAATAACAAAAAGTAAAGAGGCATATATTTTATAAAAAACGTTTTATGGGTAGATATGAAATATATGCGAGCTTTAAAAATAATTATTTCGTTTTTTTCTGTTTTGTTTTTGCTTTGCTCTTGTAGAGCAGAGTCTGTAAGTTGCGAGGAAGTCTTGACGTTTGCGCTTGATTATGGCATTGACGGATACAAAAACAACGGATACGTCTTTTTGAAAAATGCAGAGGAGGGCGATACGTTTTTTATCACCGAGAAAAACAAAATAACAATGTACGGAGAGGGCTTTTTGGATTCGCTTGAGAGATGCGAGGATTTTGCAATATATGTATCGGCATCATCTCCGTATGAGATAGCAATATTTAAGTGCTATTCAAGGAATGATACCGACGATATTTTCAGAATGTGCTGCGAGAGGGCAGACGAGCTCAAGGTAGGGCTAAGATACGGAAGCTGGGAGCAGCCGAGCAGAGATATATTGATAAGCGGATATAAAAATTACGTTATATTTTTATTTACCGATTCGGCTGAGAGAAACGAGGATATTGCGCAGGGGATAGAGAAAATGATACGAACTCAAAAAAGAGTTGATATCCAATAAATTATTCCGTAGATACATCCGCTGAGTGTTCCGTAAAGAATTACGGGACCGCAAACGGTAAATATTTTTGCGCCAACGCCCAAAATAAAGCCTTCCGAACGTGAATCTATCGCAGGTGAGGATACGGCATTAGCAAAACCGGTAATCGGCAGAAGCGTGCCCGCACCTGCGTGCTTTGCTATTTTGTCATATACGCCGATTCCCGTCAGAAGGACCGATAGAAAAATAAGAGTCACTGACGTGAGCGTTGGCGCTTGTGAGGAAGGAATTGCGGGAATGCTGAGATAAATTGTTGTGAGGAGCTCGCCAAGCAGACAGATAGATCCGCCTACCAAAAAAGCGAGAGTGCAATTTTTAAGAAGCGGTGATTTTTTTCTGTGTGCTTCAACGTATTTTTTGTAATCCGATTTGTTCATTTTCATAGGAAAAATCTCCAATACACTGATTTGTTTTTAAGTAGTTTTAGCAAAAGTTAAAAAATTATGCTTTTTGCTTTACTTTTGAGCAATTTTGGTGTATAATAATAAGAGAATTATGAATTGGAGGCATTTTATGTCTGAGCTTAATGATTTTTATAAAACGGTGAAAAACGTTGCCGATAAAGCGGTAAAGAAGACCGAGGAACTTGCAGATATTGCGGCAAAGCACGTAATACTTCATAGAATAGAATCTAAGCTTGAGGAGAGATACGAAAATCTCGGCAAGTTGACTTATAAGCAATTAAAAACAGGAGAATCTCAGGCAGAGCGAATTGCGGCGCATATCGAATCTATCGATAAGCTGCGTGCAGAGAGAAAGGCTATTCAGGCAGAGATAGATGCAGATCACGCAAGACGTGAGGCAGAGAAGGCTGCAAGAGAGGTAAGCATCAATATCGATGATCTTGATGTGTGAGACTTGCGGATAGTTGATTTTTAAGGAGATTAAAATTATGAAGATAGCATTGATAGCGCACGATAAGAAAAAGGATGAAATAATAGAGCTTGCAAAAAAATATAAGGACGTTCTTGCAGGATACGAGCTTTACGCCACGGGCACTACGGGAACGCTTATAATGGGTGAGACGGCTCTTCCTATACATAGGATGAAGAGCGGCCCTCTCGGGGGAGATCAGCAGATAGGTGCGATGCTTGCAAACGGAGAGCTCGGACTTATAATCTTCCTTCGCGACCCCTTGACGGCACAGCCTCATGAGCCCGACGTTTCGGCGCTTCTTCGTCTTTGCGACGTGCAGAAGATACCGCTTGCAACGAATGCAAGCAGTGCAACGGTAATGCTTGAGGCGTTGAAAAACGGCACGTTTTAAAAAATAACATAAAAAGCCACGCAATCAATTTGTATTGCGTGGCTTTTGTTTTTGGTTTAATTTGCTTAAATAAAAATGCTGCTCAATATACTGTAGCGGTGCTTTTTATTTTGATAGACAAGATCAAATTTGCTTATTTATTTTCATTTATCCGTTTTTTTGCCCATACGAATAATTCTTCCGATATTACATTGAATTCAAGAGTCTCGCCCTTTTTCAATTTTAAAAAGGTTTCAATGATTTTTCTTTCGTCAGAAGAAACCACGCCCGGCAGTTCATTTTGATGCTTGATGTATTTTCCGTTTTGTTTGAAAGCTATTGCCTGTATAACAAACGATGCGGATTTGTATAATTCCTTCAAAATGTCCGTACTCTTTTCGTGTAGCATATTATGCACACATCCGTGGTAGATGTTACACGCTCCTATTTTGATGGCTCTGTCGACATCGGTTTTGTCAACAATAGATAACACCTCGTCAAGAGTTCCTTTGATTGGCGTAGTATCATTGCAAAATTGGAATAAGTCGGATGGCTCCCAATTTAAAATTTCGTTTTTTCCGGAGAGAAAACCGCAAATTAAATCTCTGTGGGGCAGAGTATCTAGCATATCGTTATAGGTTTTAATGTCACTAGCCGACAATTCATCCAAAATCACAACAACGTCAATATCGCTCGTCTCATGCGCTTCACCGCGCCCATAACTTCCTTGTAAGCCGACAAACCAAATGCGGTTTTCAAAAATTTTATTTAAGGCTTTTAAAAAATCGTCCATCCAAGTAGTTATTTCTATCATTTTTCTCACCTCGTAATGTTAATGTTCTCACTGATAATCGGAATTTGTCAATTTTTACTCTTATATAAATAGCAATCTTTATCATGTGAGTATATAACACCGATTGCTTGTAAATAAGAATATATGGTTACAGAACCGACAAATTTCATTCCTCGATTTTGTAAATCTTTTGAAATAGCATCTGATAAATCATTTGTTGTTCTATCGGTTTCATAAATAATTCTATCGCCGGTAAAGTTTTTTAAATAGTTGTAAAAAGAACCATACTCACAAGCTATAGACTTGAAAATCTTGCTGTTATTAATGCTTGCGGTGATTTTACGCTTATTTCTTATAATATCTTTGTTGTTTAACAATTCATTTATTTTATTCTCGTCATAAGAAATTACTTTGTCTAAATCAAAATCGTCATAAGCTTTTCTAAAGCTTTCTCTTTTGTTGAGAACACATTCCCAGGAAAGACCTGCTTGAAAAGATTCTAACAGCAACATTTCATAAAGGTATCTATCGTCGAAGCTGGGGAGACACCATTCGTTGTCGTGATATTTAACGTATAGAGGATTTTTTAAGTTGCACCAGAAGCATCTTTTTTTCTTGTCCATCCTTGCTTACCTCGTTAAAATTAAGTTTATAGGTGAGTCATTCACAAGCTAAATCGAACTCTTGAAATGCTCGATAAATTGGAATTTGTTTGTGAATCAATGGCATTGTGAATAAAGAATTGTTTTCTCTGCTGTATCGACAAAGTATGTATTCTTATCTTGTTTTATTGCGTAAGAAGTCAGAATATAATCTCCGCTTGCGGACGCGAAATTTAAGGTGAATAGCATAGCAAACAATAGATTATATGGCAGCAATAACATACAGAGCAAGCTTACCATCCCCAAAATAATAACGGGAGATAATGCAATAACAATATATTGAGTTTTATTAAAATACGCATCAGAGCCCACCGCTATCGTTGGAAATTTAACACAGACATTTACTTTTCCTTTTGAGAAGACAGACATAAAAATGATATGTATCAGTTCGTGAATTACGATAAATCCAATTATCGATAGTATCATTACCCAAACGGGAACAGTGTTGTTTGCATATGCTTTTGTTAAAAATATAACACCTACTCCAATCCCTGCTATCAACAAGAATATTATAGACAATACTGTTTGTGGTTTCTTGTCATTAACACTAAAACTACCAATTTCCTTAAATGTTGTGTTTTCATTACTCATATAATTTTCCCCGTTAAATTCTTATTTGTCGGTTAGTTAATTATATCATATTTTTTATTAAAAGTCAACTTAATGGTACTGTGCCTTTCCTCGCAAAATGCGAACCCCTGCGTATGCGTTGCATACGCGAAGTTGATTCTTGCCGGAGCGGCAAAAAAAGCAGAGCACACTTTGTGTGCGGATATGTATATCGGAAAATTTCGCCTATGGCGAATATTTTTGCTCGTGGCTCACGTGAGCGAGCTCCCATCGCCTTACTCGCAAAATGCGAACCCCTGCGTATGCGTTGCATACGCGAAGTTGATTCTTGCCGGAGCGGCAAAAAAAGCAGAGCACACTCTGTGTGCTCTGCTTTTTTTGGTGACCCGTAGGAGAATCGAACTCCTGTTACCGCCGTGAAAGGGCGGTGTCTTAGCCGCTTGACCAACGGGCCTGGTAGCGGAGGTTGGATTCGAACCCACGACCGACCGGG
>JAZQZG010000005.1:0-2079 GCA_045633925.1 Eubacteriales bacterium | reverse complement strand
CTTACAATGCTCTTTATCGTGCCGGTACGCAAGGCATAGAGATAGGCGATGCGAAGAATCCATATATTGCCGCTATGAGTGAGTGGTTGAGAAAATATGCTTATCGGACCGGAGTAGTAGACGGGCTGCTTGAGAGGGGGAAGGCGAAGAAAGAGGGGGGCTCTCCCCCTGCGTCAGATGTGCAAAACTCTTCGAGTTTAACACAACGTGACGCCGCCCCCGCAGGCGCAGCCGCCGATCGGACAAAACCTGAGTTTTTGGACAACGACAAGGTCGAGGAAGCTCAAGCGAGGGTTGACGCGGCAAAGAGAGCTGACGGTAAAAAGAAAAAAGACGCCGTTATTTACGACGGCGACAGAAGCAAGCTATCTGATATGCAGAAAAAGTCTCTTGACGTATTGGATAAGGTTGCCGAGGCTCTTGGAGTAACGTTCCGCATTTATGAGTCTGAGAGGGTAAACGGAAAATTCGTTTACGAGAAGCCCGACGGTGTAAAGACGAGTGCTAACGGTTGGTATGATCCCAAGACCGGCGAGATCTGGCTTGATATTAATGCCGGACTTAACGGAGAGGGTACGCTGATCTTTACCGCGGCGCACGAGCTGACACACTTTATAAAGCAATGGTCGCCTGCAAAATTCAAGATTTTTGCGGACTTCCTGATCGAGCAGTACGGAGAGCGCGGGATTTCGATAGACGAGTTGGTTCAGAGACGGATCGACAAGGCAAAGAAGAACGGCAGAGAGATCGGCCGAGACGAAGCTTATGAGGAAGTGATCGCCGATTCTTGCGAGACTTTCCTTCGCGACAGCAATGCCGCCGAGAAGATCGCAGAGCTTCATCAGAAGGACGCAAGCCTTGCGCAGAAGATAAAGCAGTTCCTTCGTGATATGCTCAAGAGACTGCGCGAGCTGATGAAGGGGATGGATCCCGATTCGCTTGAGGGCAAGGTGGTCGCCGAGATGACGGGAAGCCTGGATCAGCTGCATAAGCTTTGGACCGATGCCCTTGCCGATGCCGGGGAGGCGTATTCGGGGGCGGAGAGTGTAGTAAACTCTGAAGGCAGTGTTAAGGAGCAGGCGAGAAATGCTCAAAACACAAACGCACCATCAAATAGAACTTTTTCATATAATGAGCTTGTGTCAAAGGGGGATCTTCTAGGTGTTATTATTGACAAAAGCCAACAGGTTAAATTAACTGCAAATGGCAGTATTGATTTGGACTGGGTTTTATCAGAGGTAAGAGGAAAATGCAATATACTGCAAACAAAATCTAAAATACCAACGTATTATACCAATGTTCCGGATATTGAGAAAAACGTTGAAATAACTCGCGATGGCATTAAACATGGATTTATAAAATTTGAAGCAAAGAATGGGAAAAAAGTCCCTCCGAATTCCTTGATTAATGCGAGAGTCGCATTGGAAATTCCGAATCTTCTTAGCAATTCCATTGAAGTCAATCGATCTCAAAGAGGCAGTAATTCCGACATCTTATATACTAGCGTTTTAGTTGGCACTGTGGCATTAGAGGACCTAAACGGAAACCTGGAGTATTATGCTGTAAGAAGTATGATTGAGCAACGATCCAATACAAACCCAATCTTTGTTGAGGCGAACGTTTTGGGAAAGCTATATGCAACTAATGCAAAAAAAATAGGCTCACCAACAGGTCAGGGCGCTATAAAAAATAACGTTGCCCTCGCATCAGGTAAAACCTATGTGTATAGTATAGCAGATTTTCTTCAAGATGTCAAGGGGGTATTTGACGATACTTTTTCAAATGATGTTTATGCACATTTTAATATGCAACGCCATGCTAATGATTTTTCGGCTAATTTGATGTATTCCGACCGTGATCCTGACGCGCTCACCAACCGAGAGATCTTAGCAAATCTTCTTGAGTCCGAGGATATGTCTCCCTCCGAGAAGGGATTTTTGACGAAGTACAAGAACAAGATCGCGCAGATCGAGGCGAACGAGGCGGAGATTTCCGAGATGGAGAGCGAGCTGAAGGAGCTGAGGAGAGCCGGCAAGAAGGATTCTTCGAGAGCTATTACGCTTGAGGGCAAGATCGAGG
>JAZQZG010000004.1:0-2278 GCA_045633925.1 Eubacteriales bacterium | reverse complement strand
GAAGCATAGTAAGCCAAAATTCTTTGTTTTTAACAAGCAACAAATATGCAACGAGCAAGCATACCGATGCTATTAAACAAATTAAATATCCAATTGTCATAGGTACACCTCCTTGCTGCGTAAAATGTAAACAACGTTTAAATATTATATCATAAAATTATGAAAAAATCAAGTAGTTAAGGTAATTTTGAGTGGGAGTAAAATTTATCTGTTCGGGAAGTGTAAGGTTAGGTATAAAGTATCCATTTTCTTCGCGGTATGTTCCACCGCATTCTTCGTAAAAGTTATCAAAGTTCTTTTTCATTATAGTATCCTCCAAAATTAGATTTTGATTTTACTACAATTCATCCTCGCATCCAAACCAATCAACAAAAATGCCAAGGGACACCTACCTGCTTTATGGTAGGTGTCCCTTGCTCTCCCTTTTTTATGTCAGCTTAAGAATACTTGCCTTAATTTGCGATATTGAATAACCGTATCTTGTCAGGGCGGCTATAATTTTTTGCAACTCCCTTTTATCCTTAGGCAATGGCAAATACCTCTTTTCAATAAGCCTTGAGCAATTAAGCGTAAAATCCACGCCGTTATCCTCAAGCGCCCAGAAAGCCTTTTTTATTTCCTCTCCGCCATATCCCTTTGATGCAAGGTGAGAACGAATACGGCTCTCGCCCCAAAGCTTCTCAACGCATTTTTCCGCCTCACGGATCGCTGAACTCTCCTCGCAGAGCAAATGGTTGCGCTCAAGCCTTTCTATTGCCAGAAAGACAATTTCGGGCTCATATCCGCGTGTAACAAGCTTTCTTTGCAGTGCTCTTGCCGACTGAGAACCAAATCTCAGCAGATACAGCGCCTTTCGATAAGCCAGATATATCTTCGATTCCTTTTCCACAGCATCAAACACATCTCTATCAGTCTTTCCGGTAGAAAGCGAAAGCTCGGTATAAACGGCTATCGGAATCAAAAACCTTTCCGTGCAGTGATTCTCTCCGTCGCGTATCTCAAAGCAAACGGCAACGTCATCGTTATCACCTGCGCAAATCGAGGTTATAAATATCTCCATCAATTATATATCCTCTTCGAGAGTGCGAATATCAAACTCGTCATCGTCATCCTCGTCAAGATCAAAGTCCTCTGCGGCGCTCTCTATATTATCCTTCTGCGCACGAATCTTTGCATCAAGCTCGGAGAGCAATGCGGGATGCATCTCGATAAATTTACGAACGTTATCCTTACCCTGCCCGATTCTCTCACCGTTATAAGAGAACCAAGAGCCGCTCTTCTGAATAATATCGAGCGCTATCGCATAGTCGATTATCTCGCCCGAGCGTGAAATTCCCTTGCCGTAGAGAATATCAAACTCTGCGGTCTTGAAGGGAGGCGCAACCTTATTCTTTACAACCTTGCATCTGACCTTATTTCCGTAAACGTCATTTCCATTCTTTAAGGGCTCTGCCTTACGAACGTCGATTCTGACAGATGCGTAGAACTTGAGCGCGCGTCCGCCGGGCGTGGTCTCGGGGTTTCCGTACATAACGCCAACCTTCTCACGAAGCTGGTTTATAAACACAACTATACTATTGCTCTTTGAGATGATTGCCGAGAGCTTTCTCATCGCCTGCGACATAAGACGAGCCTGAACGCCAACCGTCGAAGCTCCCATATCGCCCTCTATCTCCTGACGGGGAACGAGCGCTGCAACCGAGTCAACTACAACTATATCGATAGCGCCCGAGCGAACGAGCTCCTCGGTAATATTCAAAGCATCCTCACCGCAGTCGGGCTGAGCTACGAGAAGATTATTTATATCCACGCCGAGAGCTCTTGCATATTCGGGATCGAGCGCGTGCTCTGCATCGATAAACGCAGCCTCTCCGCCAGCCTTCTGCACCTCCGCAACTATGTGGAGCGCAACAGTCGTCTTACCCGAGGACTCGGGGCCGTATATCTCGATGATTCTTCCTCTCGGAACGCCGCCGATTCCAAGCGCAAGGTCAAGAGAGATCGAGCCTGTGCTCACCGCTTGAACCTCCATATGCGCATTATCGCCAAGTCGCATAACCGCGCCGCTTCCAAATTTCTTTTCTATCTGAGAGAGCGACGTTTTGAGCGCTTTCTTTTTTTCTTCTGCATCTGCTATTTGAGTTACCGAAATATCATTTTTCTTCTTAGTTGCCATATCAAACCTCTTTTTTGCCTTTCGGCTTTTCTTAACGACTTTATTATACACCTCTTTTTTTACCTTGTCAATAGATTTTTCAATATTTTATTCCAAAAACGG
>JAZQZG010000003.1:0-24057 GCA_045633925.1 Eubacteriales bacterium | reverse complement strand
CATTGAAAAGAACCCACACTTGTCGTAGACAAATGTGGGTTCTTTTCTGCGAAAGAGCGACCAATCGGTGTATAAGCGGGGGTAAAAACGACCAAAAGTATGGCATCTATCCGTTTGACAAATTGGAATTTGTCATTTTGTAATACACAAAATAGCTAATGGCACATAGCAGCTCGCTAATACGAGTCTTTGCCAAAGACCGCCGTATCTCAAAACAGTATTTGCAAATTTTTCTTTCTCCCCCATAATAAAGAAGCAGAAGAACAAGAAAGTTGTAATAAAGCTAACAAGCGAGATCATTCCCATAATTATATCTCCCGCTTGAAACTGCATTATTGCCAAGAGCAACGGTACAGCAATTAATGTCATAAATCCGATCGCAGAAGCACCGCCGTGAATTTTAGTCAGTGCATCCTCGTCTTGTCTGTTCTCGTTCAATGGACAAAAGCCCGAAATAATCTCACAACCGATACCGTATATTGCAAGTAATATCCATATTGCGATTGCCAAGCCACCGATGTATTCTTGATACAACGCATACGGAGCAATACAGAAAACGACACCCGAGAGTATGCACCACACATTGTAAATCCACTTCACAGGACTTTGCCGTGAGCCCAGTACCGAGAGTGCCATTTCTTTATGCTTATAGTTTGGATAAAAATGCGCAAGCAACAATGGTAGTAGATTATCTGCTACCAAAATAATAATCCATAATATTTTCATGTATTTCATCTCGCCAAATTCTTATTTATTGGTGAGTTTATTATACCATAGTTTTCATCTTAAGTCAAACCGTTTGGCACTATAGCGTGTGCTTGTCTTGATACAAGTCGGCGTCGCTTCGCTCAATATTCAGACAAAAAAAGAAAAACCTAAAACAAACGTAAAGTTCAATTTAGGTTTCACTTGGCGGAGGGAGTGGGGTATTCGCCTTACGGCGACGATTTTTCGCCTCGCCTCCCTGAGCTACGCTCCCGTCGGCTTTAGGCTCAAATGCGAACCCACTTTTGCTTCGCAAAATTTGTTCTCTCTTGGACTCCCCGCCAACGCAAAAAGGCACCCATTGGGTGCCTCCAGCGTTGGCGGAGGGAGTGGGATTCGAACCCACGTGCCTGTCGGCAAACGGTTTTCAAGACCGCCTCGTTATGACCACTTCGATATCCCTCCGTATATATGATGCACTCGTGTGCATCATATATACGGAGCCTTTTGAGAAATGGCTCGCGAGCTTTGCTCGTCGATTCCACTTCGCATACCCCACCCGAAGATCGACAAGCTCGCTTGTCAGTCGCAGGGTGCGGGTATCTTCGCCGTCAGGCGAAATATCCCTATATTATAATGCATACTTGCACATATTTATCTATATGATGCACTTGTGTGCATCATATATACGGAGCTTTTTGAGAAATAGCTCGCGAGCTTTGCTCGTCGATTCCACTTCGCATACCCCACCCGAAGATCGACAAGCTCGCTTGTCAGTCGCAGGGTGTGGGTATCTTCGCCGTTAGGCGAAATATCCCTATATTATAATGCATACTTGCACATATTTATTTTAACTCGTACAACCGAGTTACAGTCGATATTTTACCACATCTCTTCCCTCTTGTCAAGTCTTTTACAAAAATTAACACAAAAATATAAATTAACAAGCAATAAACATCCTCCGTGAAACGAGGGGTGTTTCAGTTTCGGGCATAGCCGTGAATATCACCGGCTGCGCACAAGTGCGCTTTTTATTGGCCTGTCAGCCTCGCAATTATTAGGTAAACCCGATTAAGCGGAATTAAACCAGAGCCTCCCTTTACACAAGGGAGGCTTTGACACAAGATCATTCTGCGATGATTTTTATTTGTTTTCTATTCATCGGCATAGCCTACATAGAACCCCGCCACTATGGCGGGGGGGTTCTGTATACAAAAAACTCGACCGATGATTTATCGGTCGAGCATTTTTATTTATCTTTACATTGACAAAGCAGCGCAAGCTTTATGCCTGTTCCTTCTCGCCCTCAAGCTCACCCTCTTCATATCGAAGCGGGATGCCGTACTCTCTCTCGTAAATTTCCTTCCAGATACGGAAATTCTCCTCCGCCATCATCTCGGCATTTATTCTGGTTCTCGTATTCTCCTTAGGATATATGGGAGGAGATACGTGTATCGTATATTCCTGCACGGGGAATCCGTCCTCGCCAATAAGCTTTGTATCCTTCATCGTAATGAAACACGGAAGCACGGGAAGCTGATTCTTTGCCGCAAGGTAAAATCCTCCCGGCTTTACGGGCTTTGGCTTGCGGTAATTCCACCACATACTCTGCTCGGGATATATAAGCACGAAATTACCTTCCTTAAGGAGCGTATCTGTAGCCTTTGTAAACTCCTTCATCGCGCTTGGATTTGAAGATAGTGGAAGCGTATGACAATGTCTCATAAGATATCCGAAAAATCCCGGGAACGACGTATAATTTCCCTCTCGAATAATTCTATAGAATTTTCTCTTCTTATGTCCCGAATTCTCGTACGCAAGCTGTATTGCAAAGCTATCAAACGCATTGAAATGATTACACGTTACAATAGCTCCGCTCTGGAGATTTGCAAAATTCTCGATTCCTATTATATCCTTAACTATAAGCTGCTTGTTCTCTATTATACTATTCAAATATCTGCGCGCCATAGAGTAGGCGAACTTTGACTGTATTCTGCTCGAAAGCTTTTTACCGAGATAATCAACCTCACCCGGCTGTATCTCACGTCCGGGGGGATCGTCCTCAACGTCCTCGTCAAAGCGTCCCTCTCGCTCAAACCGAGCTATCTTCTCAAGGATCTTTACTCTGTCCTCGGCTCTCTCTCCGGAAATTCTTGCCATATAATTATCCTCTCTATCGGTCTCATTTCGCGCAAGCTCCGCAAGCTTTTGCGCCGACAGCGCATCCATCTCTCTATCGGCATCGGTATATGCCTCAAGGATTGCGCGAATCTCACCGTAGACCTCGGTCTGCTCTGCATAGCTCCAGAAGATATCTCCGTGACGGCAATCAGGATAATGCCACGGCTTTGACACCATTATATAGTGAACTATATTCGCCTCCTCGATAGGAAACAAAAGCTCGCCGAACATCTCGGTATTCCATGTCTGCGGCAACCAAAGAACGTGGTCACGACAGATGATATTGAGATAATCCTCATCCTGCGTAACACGGAAATCATAGATTCCAAGCAGTCTTACGAAATCGTCAAGCACCTGCTTTTCTCTGAATTTTTTGCAGTTTATAAGCAATATTCCCGCATTGAAATACGCATTTCTGTCAATACCCAAGCACTTCTCAACGTACGTTCCGTAAACGTCTGCCTGAACCATTGCCTGCTCATGGCACGCAGCGATATCGTACTCCGTTATATCGTAATCGTAAAGCCCCGATATATCTCCCGTTACAACCGTATCGCTATCGATATATATCGCCTTATCAAGCTCGGGATACATATCGGCAATGAACATTCTATAATATGTGGTATTCGAATAATAATCACGAAGCGGCAATCTCTCGCAAAGTTCGCTCAAATAATCACTCACGTCGTCAAACGTTATCTCAAAGCACTCGTCCTCAAGCTTTTGCATTCTCGCTTGAGTTTCGGGCGTTATATTCGTATGCAGTACGTGAACGTGATATTTTCTGTCTCTTGATGCATTTTTGCGCATCGAAAAGAAAGAAACCATAGTAAACTTTACAAAATTATCATCGCACGCGTAAAAAATATGAATTTTACTCGTATCTATCATTAAGCTTTACTCCTGAATTCCTCTATCAAGTTTGTATATTCATCAAGTATATCGTCAAATTGCGTATATTTAAACACCTTGCGAACTCTCTCGACCTGCCACTGCTTTATATTCTCGGTATGAGGATACGGCAGCCAAAAAAGTCGCTTTGAAAAATGGCGCACCACGGTATGCTTATGCAAAAACTTCTGATCGTTGAACTTCTGCGCAAGCATCTTCTTTTTGGTAGTCGAGCGAATTATTGCACTCTGATCTGCAAAGGTGAGCTTTTTCTTTCTTATAAGATCTCTTGCTCTCTGCAACAAACCCGTCTCACGCATCTTACCAAGATTCCAAAGCATAACGCCTGCATTTACGTAATTTGGACTTATCAAATATTTTCCGTAATGATCGCGCGCCGCCGCATACTCAACGTCGGTCACGTCAACGCTATATAAAAGATTTATATCTCGGTTAAACATAACGTCGATATCAAGATAAAGTATCTTATCGGGAAGCACGTCTATTCTGTCGGCAAGCAATCTTATAAGAGTATACGGCGAGCAATATGCGCTCTCATTGGGCGAGCCCGCAAATTCCTCCTCGTAAAGAGCGGTTACGTCGATAAGCTCAACGCTGTTCTCCTTACCGTATTGCTTTATTACCGAATCAAAAAATTCTATCTGCTCAGCCGACACGGGAAGATATTCGGGCTTTATATGACTCACGTCCATCGTCAGCACGAAGAATCTCACGCCCTCCTCAAGCTTGCTGCGCTTAAAGATCGACAGAGCGCAGGTGAGCATTCCGTCAAAAACCTTATCGTTTCCGCAAAACAGTATATTTATCATAGTTAATTTTCTTCCTCTTTTTTATCTGCAGGCAGATACTCTATCCACACAACGTTTGAGCTCTCCGCCCTCTTACACATCGCAGAATAAACCTCATCACGCAAAGCCTTTCTCTGCTGACGCACAGGCAAGCTTGCATCGGGATAGAAAGGGCCGTCGATATACGTTACTATCTGCGGATGCTTGCGTCTGCCCTTTTTTTGATATGTGTTCGTAAAGCAAAACGTCGGCACTCCGTGCTTTATCGGATAGGAGAACGACGCATCGCCAAACGGTCTTATTTTAGTATAATACGGCCAGATATGCGCCTCGGGATAAATAAACACCGCTCTGCCCTGCTCGATCCTCTTCTCTATTGCCGCCGAAAAATTTCTCGTTGCCGCCATATCATCGGGAAGCGGAAGGCCGCCCATATAAGGCGTTACTCTGCCAAGATACGGCATCGACACGTTATTTGCATGTACTATTATATGCGCCTTCTTTGGAAAACAGACGAACGTAGGTATAAGCGGATCTCCGATTATCTGCGTATGATTTCCGTAAATAAAGCAGCCCTTTTTGCGCATTCCCTTGAGCTTTTCCTTACCTACTATCTTATGCCTATACTTTATCTTCGTATAAAAAAATGCTATCGGCGTTGCAACTATTCTGTACCAGAAAAAGCAGAGCGCGCCGTTTCTTATATACTTCCAATTTCCGTCTATCTTCTTTGGCGTTATCTGCGCTGTTGAAAACTCATCATTCAGCTCGTCGGTATAATAAACGGTTTCTCTTTTATGCTTTTTCTTCTCAGAGTCCGACATCTTTTACCCCCGCGCAAAATTTTGTTTTTTTCAAATGTAGTATTCGATACTATATTACCACAATTTGTCTTATCTGTCAATATATTTTTTCAATTTTACAGAGTCGGTATACGCTTTTTTTGAAAATCTGTATAAACTCGCATATTGCCGTCAAAAATAATGATACACAAAAGTTAGCAAAATTAAAGGAGACAAAAAAATGCCATCATCATTTAATAACAAACAAAGCTTTACAGAAAAAATGAAGGACGAAAAAACCCGTCGCTCGTATATACTCACGGCTGTTGCGCTCTGCCTTGCGCTTGTTATAATCGTAGTTTGCGCGGTTATGGCAAACCGAACAAACGAGCCTGAGCCCTCTCCCGTTATAAAGGACACCGAGGACACTCAGCTCACCGACACCGAGTCGGAATCCGAGTCCGCATCCGAATCTGAATCCGAGACCGAGGCTCCCTCAAAGAATCCCTCCGGCAATTCCTCTAACGTAAGCTCTGGGCTTCCTTCCTTTACTCTTCCTGCAAACGGAACTCTCACAAACAAGCACGATCCCGAGCTCCAGGTCTTCTCTCCCACAATGCAGGACTACCGCGTTCACCTTGGTATTGACATTCAGACCGAAGAAAACGCCCCCGTCTACGCTGCCGCAGACGGCACCGTATCAAAAATTTGGTCGGACACTCTTATGGGCTACTGCATTGCCATTAAGCATTCCGGCAACTGCGTAACCGTCTACAAGAACCTTGCCGCAACTCTTCCCCAGGGTATTGCCGAGGGCGTTTCCGTTCGCTCCGGTCAGCTTATCGCCTCTGTTGGAAACAGCGCTATGGTCGAAATTGCCGACGAGGCGCATCTCCACTTTGAAATGACCGTCGCAGACCTCGCTGTCGATCCCCTTGAATATTTCAACGAGGAATCCTTAAAGGCTATTACAAAAAATTAAGTTGATGTGTGACGTGGGGGAGGAAAACTTTTTTAAGGAAAAAGTTTTCCTCCCCCAAACCCCCACCTTTCAAAAACCTTGAAACTGGGGTGTTTTTTTGTTTTACATAATTTGTTGATTGATAAAATCGGGAGAGTCGTTAGAAATTTAAGGATATAAAGCCCGACTCTTAGCCGTCGGCATTGCCGACCTGTTTACGCAAACAAACAATAATCGTTTGTGCACGGTGTACTCCTTCAGTCGCCTACGGCGCCAGCTCCCTCGCGGAGGGAGCCTTATATTTAATCTTTCTCAACGAATAAATCTTGCAGGGGTAGCACCCTCGAAACCTTTTTTGCGCAAGTGTTACTATAAGCCTCCATCTTGAGGGAGGTGGCAACCCGAGCGAACCTTGTGTGAGCGATGCGGTTGACGGAAGGAGTTAAAAGCTTTAACGATTACTGCTTACGCAAGCAAACTGTATAAGCCTTCTCCAGTGGGAGAAGGTGGCAGCCGCAGGCTGACGGATGTGGTGTCCTCTATACAAAAGTAATTTTTATTTTATTATTTATGATTTTATTTTGTTACGGCTTTAGTGGCAAAAAAATTTATATTTTCAAATAACACCTCATCCACCGCTGTCGCGGTCCCCCTTCCCCCACTGGGGAAGGCTTTTTGTTAGACTCTCTTTAACAAAATCTTGTAGGAGTCGATGCTCTCGACGAGCCTTTTTTTACACAAACAAAAAAGGCAGTACAGACAGCGACTCTTGGCTGTCGGCACTGCTAATAGTACGAACGTTTATAACAAAATAATGCCATCGGGAACAATGTAAAAAAACAAGGCAGTACAGACAGCGACTCTTGGCTGTCGGCACTGCTAATAGTACGAACGTTTATAACAAAATAATGCCATCGGGAGCAATATAAAAAAATAAGGCAGTACAGACAGCGACTCTTGGCTGCCGGCACTGCCGACTGGTGGAGACAGCAGAACTCGAATCTGCGACCCCTTGCATGTCAAGCAAGTACTCTAACCAACTGAGCTATGCCTCCATACGTCATATATTATATACCATTTACTCTACCTTGTCAATACCTTTTATTTTCTTTAATCTTATTGACTTTATTTCGATTTTGCGATATAATATATCTGTATATTTATATTCAAAAATTCGTATTTGAATTCATAAGGACGTGATATTATGTCAAAAAATCTCTTAAAAGATATCGAGGATAATTTTTCAAGCTTTTCAAAAAGTCAAAAAATAATTTCCAAATACATTCTTGAAAACTACGACAAGGCTGCCTATATGACGGCATCAAAGCTCGGCGCTGCGGTAAGCGTATCCGAGTCGACCGTTGTTCGTTTTGCTCTTGAGCTTGGATTTGAGGGTTACCCCGAATTCCAGCACTCGCTCCAGGAGATCGTGAGAATTCGTCTCACCTCCTTCCAGCGTGTAGAGGTAACCAATAACCTTATCGGTGACGGAGACGTGCTCACCAAGGTGCTCAACTCCGACATAGACAAGATAAAGAGAACCATCGAGGAGATAGACCGCGAGGCATTCGACCGCTCGGTTGAGGCTCTCGTTGGAGCAAAGAGCATCTGCGTTGCAGGCTTTGGCTCATCAGCCTTTCTTGCAAGCTCGCTCAGCAACTCTCTGCGAATGATATTCGACAAGGTAAAGCTTATCGAGGCAAGCTCCTTTGAGGAGATATACGCTCAGATAATGAACCTCTCAGAGGGCGACGTTGTTGTTGCCATAAGCTTCCCAAGATATTCAAAAAAGCTTCTCTCCGCAGTAAACTTTGCAAACGATGCGGGAGCTACGATAATTGCAATTACCGACAGCTTGTCCTCGCCATTGGCGGTGCTTGCTGACGATCTTTTGATCGCGCGCAGTGATATGGCATCCTTCTCGGACTCTCTCGTAGCGCCGCTCAGCGTTATTAACGCTCTTGTCGTTGCCGTATCGAGAAACCAGCAGGAGGAGCTTCGCGTAAGACTCCACCAGCTCGAGAAGATCTGGGACGAATACAACGTCTACGACACCAACCGCTAAAGGATACAACGAATGGATAGCAACAAAGTTATCGTAATAGGCGGAGGCGCGGCAGGACTTTTTGCCGCAATAAGCGCCGCCGAGCAAGGGGCTGACGTTACCCTTTTTGAAAAAAACGACCGCTGCGGAAAAAAGCTTCGCATCACGGGCAAGGGTCGCTGTAACGTGACCAATGACTGCTCGACCGAGGAATTCCTCCAAAACGTTCCCACAAATCCGCGCTTTCTTTACAGCGCACTCGGATGCTTTGGAACGCAGGACACAAAGGATTTCTTTGAGGGCGAGGGCGTACCGCTTAAAACCGAGCGCGGAAAGCGAGTTTTTCCCGTATCCGACAAGGCCGAGGATATCGTCAGAGCGCTGACGTCCGCCTGCTTTGATCGAGGTGTAATCACTGTAAACGAGAAGGTACTCTCGCTTATTATTGATAAAGACGAGAGCAAGATCCTCGGTGTTAAAACCGAGAGCGGAGAGCATTTTGCCGATGCGGTCATCGTCTGCACGGGAGGTATGTCCTACCACAGGACGGGCTCCGACGGCGACGGATACCGCTTTGCAAAATCGGCATCCCACACGGTAACGCCTCTGCTTCCCTCTCTCGTTCCCATCGTATGCGCAGGCAAGCTCTGCCCGTCGCTTCAGGGACTCTCACTCAAGAACGTATCCCTCAAAATAATAGATAAAACCTCGCAAAAGGAGATATTCTCCGACTTTGGCGAGATGATGTTCACACATTTCGGCATAACCGGCCCTATGGTGCTTTCGGCATCTGCGCACATCCCCGATATCGCATCGGGAAGATTCGAGGCGCACATAGACCTAAAGCCTGCGCTCGACGAAAAGACTCTTGATGCGCGAATCCTCTCGGATTTTGCAAAATACGCAAACCGAGATCTTATAAATTCGCTTGACGATCTTCTTCCAAAAAAGCTTATCTCACCGATAATCTCACTCTCGAAGATAGATCCGAGAAAGAAAACGAACTCGATCACGCGCGAGGAGCGAAAGGCTCTTATCGGAGTGCTCAAATCGCTCCGCCTCTCACTTATCGGCTTCCGTCCGATCGACGAGGCAATAATTACCAAGGGCGGCGTTTCGACAAGCGAAATAAACCCAAAAACTATGGAATCAAAAAAATGCAAGGGACTTTACTTTGCAGGCGAGGTCATCGACCTTGACGCCTACACGGGCGGATTTAATCTTCAGATAGCGTTTTCCACAGGCAGACTTGCAGGACAATCTGCGGCGTGGCAAGAATAAGCAAAAGCAAGGAGATCTTTATGAAAAAGATAATAAACATCGCCATTGACGGCCCCGGAGGCGCGGGAAAAAGTACGATATCAAAGGCTATTGCAAAAAAGCTTGATATTCTCTACGTAGACACGGGAGCGCTCTACCGCACCATAGGTCTTTTTGTAAGATCAAAGGATATAGACCCCAAGGATGCAGAGGCTGTATCAGCCGCTCTTCCCGAGATTTCAATAGAGGTAAAATATGAGAACGGAGCGCAGGTGGTATACCTCAACGGCACAAATCACGGCGACGCAATACGCACGCCCGAAATGTCGATGTACGCATCCCACGTATCGGCAATTCCCGCTGTTCGCGCATTCCTTCTTGAGACTCAAAAGCAGATAGCGAAGACCAACAGCGTAATTATGGACGGCCGTGACATCGGCACCGTAATTCTGCCCGATGCCGACGTTAAGATATTCCTCACAGCATCAGCCGAGTGCCGCGCAATGCGCCGCTACAAGGAGCTTTGCGAGCGCGGGCAAGACGTAAAATACGAGGACGTTCTCGCCGAGATGAACGAGCGCGATGCTCAGGACAGCTCGCGAGAGATAGCTCCCGCAAAGCCTGCAGAGGACGCAATATTCCTTGACAACAGCGACCTTAGCTTTGAGCAGAGCGTTGACGCTATAATCGAGATAGTAAAAAAGAACTGCAAGGACGCTTTTGAGGATGAAAGCGCAGAAAATGCAGAGGACACCAAAACCGAAGCTACTGGCGAGAGCGATAAAAAACCCGAAAAGAAGAAAAAGAGAAACGGCAGCCGTTCCTATCGCATAATCTATCCGCTCTTTTCGGGAATAGTAAAGCTCGTACTTAATATAAAGGTAATAAACACCGAAAAAGAACCCTCTGACGGCGGATTTTTGGTATGCGCAAATCATACCTCGGGAGCCGACCCCATCGTGCTTTCCTATGCCTTCAAGAAGAATCAGGTTCACTTTATGGCAAAGAAGGAGCTCTTTAAGATTCCGCTTTTGGCTCAGCTTATAAAATTGCTCGGCGCATTCCCCGTAGACCGCGCGGCAAACGATATAGGAGCTGTCAGAAAGGCAATAACCCTCATCGAAGAGGATAAATGCATGGGAATATTCCCCCAGGGACACCGCTATCCCGGCGAGGATCCGAGAAAGACCAAGACCAAAAACGGACTTGCTCTTATCGCAACGAAATCGCATGCAGACGTTGTTCCCTGCTATATCTGGAGAAAGAAAAAGAAATTCAAGCTCTTCAGACGCACCTACGTTATCATCGGAGACCGCATTCCCTTTGAGGAATTGAATTTCAATCCCGAGGTTGCGGGCGAATACGCAAGAATCACTGATATAGCCTTTGACAAGATCTGCACTCTCGGCGAGGAGTTTGAGGCTCAGCGCGAGCAGGAGAAGGCGGCTAAAAAGGCTCGCAAGAAGGGCTCTGCAAAATGATAACCGTTGCAAAAAACGCAGGCTTTTGCTTTGGAGTCAAGCGAGCGGTTGATACTCTTCTTGACAAAATAAAGAGCGGAGAGACAAACGAAAGAATCTATACCTTAGGCCCCTTGATACATAACAGCGTATTTAACGAAGAGGTCGCAAAAATGGGCGTCAAAACGATAGATACGAGCGAGATCGAATCCCTTGCCGACACAGCCCAAGCAGCCTCCCCCGTAACGCTGATCATAAGAGCTCACGGCATTCCTAAGGCGATAAACGAGAAGCTTTGCGAGCTTGCCAAGGAGAACCCGAATTTTAGATTTATCGATTGCACCTGCCCCTTTGTAAAAAAGATACACAACATAGCGCAAAAGCACTCGAGAAAGGAGAATATTCTTCTCGTTTTCGGAAAAGAGGATCACCCCGAGGTCATAGGAATCCTCAGCTATTTTGACTACGAAAAACAGACGTTTAACTCGGCAGACGAGCTTTCCGATTTGATTGAGAATCAGGCTTTCGTCAAAATCAACAACAAAGTCCCGATTTTAGTATCACAAACCACTCAAAATTTGGCGGAATGGCAAAAAAGTCAAGAACTTTTGAAAAACTACTGTACAAAAGCGTTGATTTTTGATACAATATGTAGTGTTACGGAAGAAAGGCAGAACGATGCCGAGCGTCTCTCAAAGGAGTGCGACGCTATGATAGTTATAGGCGGCAAGGACAGCTCCAACACCGCAAAGCTATATTCCGTTTGTAAAGAAAATTGCCCCGATACAGTTTGGATAGAACGAGCTTCCGAGCTGACGGGTAATAAATTAATATTGTGCGCCCACACAAAATTGGGCATTGCTGCGGGGGCGTCTACCCCGTTAAGCATTATTCAGGAGGTACACAACATCATGAGCGAAAAAATCGAAAATTTTGAAGCATTGCTCGACGAATCACTTAAGACGACGAAAACATTAAATAAAGGAGATATAGTTACAGGTATCGTTACATCCGTATCCGACGCAGAGATTCAGCTTGATCTCGGTGCTCAGGTAACCGGAATCATCAGACCCGAGAACATCTCGGACGATCCTTCCATAAAGCTCACCGAGCTTTACAAAAAGGGCGATACGATAGAAGCGCGCATCTGGCGTCTCAGCGACGTTGACGGAATTGCAGAGCTTTCCAAGAAGGCAGTTGATTCCGCAAAGAGCTGGCAGAAGATCGTTGACGCAGCTGAAACTAATGAGATCCTTGCAGGTAAGGTTATCGAAATCGTTAAGGGCGGCGTAAACGTTCTCGTTGGCGCAAACAAGATATTCGTTCCCGCATTCCACACCGGAGTTGCAAAGGACGGAGATCTCAACGTTCTCAAGGGCACTGAGGTTGAGCTCAGAATCATTGAGATCAAGGGTAACAGAGCAATCGGTTCTATCAGAGCCGTTGCAAAGGAGCGCCGCGCTGCTGCTGAGCAGGCATTCTGGGGCTCTATCGAAGAGGGCAAGGTATACACCGGTAAGGTTAAGAGCATGACCGCTTACGGCGCGTTCGTTGATCTTGGCGGAGTTGACGGTATGGTACATAAGAGCGAGCTTTCCTGGAAGCCTATCGCATCCCCTGCATCGGTTCTCAAGATCGGTGAGGAGATCACTGTTTTCGTTAAGGAATTCGACGCTGAAAAGAAGAGAATCTCTCTCGGCTACAAGACCGAGGATACCAATCCTTGGAACGCATTTAAGGCAGCTTACGCAGTTGGCGACACCGCTTCTGCAAAGATCGTAAGCCTTATGCCCTTCGGCGCATTTGCAGAGATCGTTGACGGAGTTGACGGACTTATCCACATCTCCCAGATTGCACAGCAGAAGATCGGCAAGCCCGCTGACGTTCTCGAGATCGGACAGGTAGTTGACGTTAAGATCATCGCTATCGACGAGGACAAGCAGAAGATCAGCCTCTCTATCAGAGCTCTTCTCGACGAGGCAGCAGCTGCAGAGGCAGCTATGCCCGAGGACTACGCAGCAGAGGAAGCAGCTGAAGCTGACGCAGAATAATTAAAATCAAAAGGGTTGCGAAAGCAACCCTTTCTTTTAGAGGAAAGTATTATGTTAGAAAAAATAAAGAACGATGCGCTTATCGCATTCTCCGAGCTTATCGAGCAATCGAATATAAAATCGGGCGATATTCTTGTTGTCGGCTGCTCAAGCTCCGAGCTTTTGGGCGGAACTATAGGAAAGAACTCTGCGCCCGAGGCGGCAGAGGCTCTGCTTGACGCCGTATATCCCCTGCTCTGCGAGAGAGGAATCTTCCTTGCCGCTCAATGCTGTGAGCATCTCAACAGAGCTATTATCATCGAGCGTGAGTGCGCCAAAAAATACGGTCTTGAGGAGGTATGCGTTGTTCCTCAGCCAAAGGCGGGGGGCTCCTTTGCCACAGCTACCTACAAGAAGATGAAGGATCCCGTGGCTGTCGAGAGCATCAAGGCTCACGCAGGCATAGATATCGGCTCTACGCTCATAGGTATGCATCTTCGTCAAGTTGCGGTGCCCGTAAGACTTTCGATATCGAATATCGGTGAGGCTTATATCGTCTGCGCTCGCACAAGACCGAAATATATAGGCGGAGAGCGCGCAAAATACAACTGATATCAGTGGTAAACTATTTTAATATCCAGAGCCTTAACAAGCTCCTGCAAAAGCCGAGTGCCAAAAAAGCTCTCGGCTTTTGCATATATCTCACATCTTGGCATAAAGCTCGAAAAATACCTCTCAAATACGCAAAAAAGCTCTTTCTTCAGGGCTTTTTCTTTTTTTATTATCTGCTCTGCATCAAGACCTATAAGGCTTGGCAAAAGGCTGTCAAGATCAAAAATTATAAAATCGGGATTCGTCACGGGACACGGACGGAAAAGCCACAACGGAGAGGAAAAAACGAGCCCTCTCGGAATATATCCGTTAAACTCCCTGCCCTCTGCCTCAAGAACGCAAAACGCCTTGTGCAAAAGCTTCAGCGCGCGCCCGAGCTCCTCCTCGCAGAAAAAATCCGATATTGCAAGCGCAAAGCTTCCGTAAAGCGAAGCTCTGAAAAGCTCCTCGACCTGCTCGGAAAATCTATGAGCCGAGCTCTCTACGCCCTCGGGAACGCTCATCACAACGGTCAATAATTCGGGACAACGCTCCTCCCAAAGAGCTATGGCGCTCTCAAAAAAGCTACCACCCTCGCATACGGTCTCACTAAAAACCAAAAAATGCTCGTACTCGCCTCCGCAAGCCCGCTCTGCATAGCTATTCAAGCATTGCCCCACGGCACAGGTAACGGAACTCGTCGGTCTTTTTCGTTTCTCATCGGTATAAAAATTGAGTGTGTCTATCGACGGATCGAGCGCAAGGATACCACGCTCGATATCTATGAGCGCAACCTTATTTTTGCACCCTCTGCCAAGCGCTTCATCCCATTCAAGAACCATACACGGCACGCCGACAGCGCACAGCTCGCCTATAGATTCTGTTTCATCACAGCAAACAACTATGATTGCAACAGGTGGTCGCAAAAGCAGAGCCGAGCGCTCAATCGGCTCGTCTCCATACACAAAAAGCACCGAACCCTCGGTGTATCCCTCGTCAAAAAAGCTTATTCTGCCAATAACCGTATCCGTACCGCGAGCGGCAATTCTCCCTGCAAAGCGTCGCTCGGAATTCAGACTATCAAATCTACTCAAACCCTTTTTCTCCCCTTTTTTCTTCACAGTTATTTTTCCAAAACCGCAAAAAAATATGTAAAATTTTCAAAAACACTGTAAATCTAAATATAAAATGTGATATAATATTTTTGTACGGATCTATTTTCCGAATTTTTCTATTGGAGGACAAAACCAATGAAGCTTATAGTTACAAAGAATTATGATGAAATGTCAACAGCTGCCGCAAAGATCATGGCTGAAGTAATTAAGAACAAACCAAACTGCGTTCTCGGTCTCGCTACCGGCTCCACTCCCGTTGGAATGTACGCTTGTCTTACCGATATGTATAACAAGGGCGAGCTCGATTTCTCCGTTGTTAAATCTGTAAACCTCGACGAGTACTATCCTATAGTTCCCGAGAATGATCAGAGCTATAGATATTTTATGAACTACAACCTTTTCGATAAGGTTAACATCGACAAATCCAACACCTTTGTTCCCGACGGAATGACTAAGGATCCCGAGGCATTCTGCAAGGCATACGATGAGAGAATCGATGCTATGGGCGGAACCGACATTCAGGTTCTCGGCATTGGAAGAAACGGTCACATAGGCTTTAACGAGCCCTCCGACGAGCTCATTTTGGGCACT
The DNA here is from genome assembly GCA_045633925.1 of Eubacteriales bacterium. Classification (GTDB taxonomy): domain Bacteria; phylum Bacillota; class Clostridia; order Oscillospirales; family CAG-272; genus HGM12713. The sequence goes on along the minus strand of JAZQZG010000003.1, from coordinate 8,637 downwards.
CACCTCACCGACCTCACCGAGGATACCATCGAGGCTAACGCAAGATTCTTCGCATCGGCTGACGAGGTACCGAAGCAGGCTCTCACCATGGGAATGGGCCCGATCTTCAAGGCTCGCAAGATCATTCTTCTCGCATCGGGCAAGAACAAGGCGGAAGCTATCAAGAAGACTCTCGAAGGAAAGGTTACCACTTCCTGCCCCTCGACTCTTCTCTTGCTCCACCCCGACGTAACGATCATCTGCGACGAGGACGCTTACTCTTTGGTTAAGTAATTGGCTTGTAATAAAAAACGCATCCGAGAATTTTCTCTGATGCGTTTTTTATTTATATGTAAAACTCGTTTTTGTACAACCCTTTATTCAGCGAAATGAACGGTCGCATTGGTATTAAAGCCTATTATCTCCCAGTCCGCTTGGCTTCCGGCATAATAAATGTCGGTTAAGTTATAACACTCGGAAAAAGCGCCGGAATCGATTTTCTTAATTCCCTTGCCCAAAGTTACATTTTGAAGATCGGAACAACGCCAAAATGCAGATTCCTCTATGCTTTGAACGCCATCGGGAATAACAATGCTTTTCAATGACGTACTATAAAAAACATGATGTCCCATATATTTCAAATTTTTGCTAAGCTTAATAGATGCAAGCGTAAAACAACAGGAGAATGCAGCATCTCCTAAATGCACAACGGAATCGGGTAAAATTACGTTATACACACCTATGCGCTCTTCGAATGCAGAATCCATGATTTCAACAACACCGTCCGGAACAGTATAGGTATCACTTCCATTGGCGGTAATAAACAAAACGAACTTTTTGCCGTCTTTCGTCAAAATATTGCCGTCAACGGTTTTGTAATGCGAATTATTCTCCGAGATATTAACCTGGCTCAAAGAAGTACATCTGTCAAAAGCCGTGCTCTCGATATATTCAACGCTATCGGGAATCGTCAAGGTGCTGATATAAGTTTGCGCAAACACTCCGCCTGACAGACCTTCAAGGTTTTTGCTGAGTGTTATTTCTTTCAATCGAGATCCCGAAAATGCATACATACCAAGCGTTTTTAAGCTGTCAGGCAACACTATAGATTCTATTTGCGTATAGCTAAATGCCGCAGAGCCAATACTCACAAGCTTGTTTCCCAAATCAACGTTTTTCAAATTGGAAGAATCTTTAAAAGCATCACCGTATATAAAACGTGTCTCTTCGTTTATAGTTATAGATTCTATATCCTCTTGCATCGGTTTAACAAAAACCAAATAGGGATTTTGCGCGTTTCCTAAGTAGCAACCGTTGTCAGATTCGTTGTATTTCAATTTGGGAGTACTGTGAAAAGCAGTATCTCCTACAGTTTCAATATTGCTCGGGATCGTTATGCTCTCAAGATTATCACAACTTCCGAAAGCATATATGCCGATATGCTTTACACAATCGCTTAACGTAACGCTCTTTATTTTAGAGCAATCTGAAAATCCATGACTATCAACGTGAGTTACCGGCAAATTGTTATACGTATCTATTACGATGTTTTCTTCTTTGCAATAACCAATTCCCGTTACCGTATAACTTTTACCATCATCGTTGAGCGAGTATGAAAGTCCCGCGCTAGAGGTGGTAGGCGTACTTTTGATCTTTTCTGTTGAAGAAGAGTCGTCATTATTTTCCTCCGGCTCAGGTGTTTTACAAGAGATAAGCGTTGAAAAAAGAAGCGCTAATAATAGCAAACAAGCAATTATTCTTTTCACATTTAAATCCTCCAATTATATAATTTATTTTATACATTATAACATCAATTTTTTTGTTTGTCAAGGAAGAACCCCCTCTTACAAGCTTGCCGTTTTGGATTATGGAAGAGCCTGACACGAGTGTGTGCAAGTAGGGACAACAGTTTTTAATGGAGTTTTTGTAAAAATTATTTTTTAGGTTGAAAATATCCTAAAATTTGTGTATGATAATATTGTAAATTCAAAAGGTATTTGCACTTGTGCAGTAAGTTTTCAATAAAATAAAATTGCACAACGTTGCAAAAATCTATTATAGAACTGTTGTCCCTTATATAACGCACAAAACGAGTGTGTTCAATAAGGGACAACTTTTTTATTTGAAATTATGCCGCCTTAGGCATTACCTGCGTATTGCTTGCATTCAACATATTTTCGATGAAAATTCCGTAGCCCGTGGTGGGGTCGTTGATAAGGACGTGCGTCACCGCACCCACCAGCTTGCCGTTTTGGATTATGGGAGAGCCCGACATTCCTTGAACTATACCGCCGGTTTTTTGCAAAAGAGCCTTGTCGGTGACTGTGACGGTAAAGCATTTTCCTTGCGTTTCGCCTCTATTGATATTCGATATTTCTATCTCGTATTTTTGCGGTGTATCGCCCTCAAGCGTAGTATAAATATATGCTTTTCCTACCTTTAGCTCATCCTTAAGTCCTATCGAGAGAGCCTCGCTCGGCAAGCCATCGGGAAGCTTTGCAAAGCTTCCAAAGACTCCGCAATCGTTGTTTATCAGCAACGAGCCGACTCTGCCCGAGCTAAAATATCCCTTAAGCTCGCCCGGCTCTCCTGCCTCGCCCTTCTTAACTCCGTTTATCTCAACGTCGACCACGCTTCCCTTGCTTATCGGAACGAGCTGTCCGCTCTCGCCCTCGCAAATTCCGTGTCCGAGTCCGCCAAAGGAGAGATCCTTGGGGTTGATATAGCTCACCGTTCCTATACCCGCTCCGCTATCCTTAACGTATATTCCCGTCTTATATGCGCCCTCGCTTTGACAAAATACAGGCGTGAGAGTTGTGCTCTTAGTCTCTCCGTCTCGCTTGTAAATTACCTTAAGGCTTCTGCCCTCGCTCTTCTCAACAAGCCGAGTCAGCTCCTCTGCTGACGAGAGCTCAACTCCGTCTATCGAGAGTATTCGATCTCCCATTCTAAGGCCTGCTTCGCTTGAAGGATTTACCTTTTTATCGTTGCTGCTAAGATCGCAAAAGCCCACGATGAGAACGCCCTCGGTCGTGAATTTTATTCCAAACGGAATGCCACCGGGGTAAAGCTTAATCGATTTAAGCTCGGCTCGGCTGAGCGTCTTGCCCGCGTTTGAGGTAAGCACGTCGGGCTCCTTTGCTATCGCCTCTCTGTCAAGCTGTGTCACCGAATTTTCAAACGTCGTTAATTCCGTTGAGAAGACCGCCGCTGCCTCTGCGCCTCTGCTCTGATAGCCTGAAAAGGATAATACCGTCGCGATTGCGAGAACAAGCGTGAAAAAACGTAAAGACGAGATTCTTTTCCATCGTTTTTTTGTGCTTCGATTATTCATACCTTTCCTCTTTTTGTTTAGATTATTTTTTGTTTTTTCGTAAAAAATAAACGTAAGCCTTCGCCTACGTTATTATTTTTCGTATTTGTTTTTTAAAAAATGCGTTGTAATATGTTTCAAAAAAACCTTTTTTAGTTATTAAGTTAGATTTGTGTGTATAAGCGCCGCCCCATACAAGATTTTGTTAAAAAAAGTCTAACAAAAAGCCTTCCCCAGTGGGGGAAGGGGGACCGCGATAGCGGTGGATGAGGTGTTATTTGAAAATATAAATTTTTACTACTAAAGCCGTAAAAAAATAAAATCATAAACAATAAAATAAAAATCACTTTTGTATAGAGGACACCTCATCCGTCAGCCTACGGCTGCCACCTTCTCCCACTGGAGAAGGCTTATATAGTTTGCTTGCGTAAACAGGTCGGCAATGCCGACAGCCAAGAGTCGGGCCTTGTAATCCTAAATCTGCAACAGCTCTCCCGACAGCATCCGTCAGCAAGTGTGTAAAAAGGCAAAAAACACCCCACATTCAAGGTTTTTGAAAGGTGGGGGTTTGGGGGAGGAAAAACTTTTTCCTTAAAAAAGGTCGGCAGTGCCGACAGCCAAGAGTCGGGCCTTGTAATCCTAAATTTGTAACAGCTCTCCCGACAGCATCCGTCAGCAAGTGTGTTAAACAAAAAATACCCCCCATTCAAGGTTTTTGAAAGGTGGGGGTTTGGGGGAGGAAAACTTTTTCCTTAAAAAAGTTTTCCTCCCCCACCTACACACAAATCTACACACAAATCTACTCACTCTCCACGATCTGACGGGAGAGCTCTGCGTTATAAACGGTATAAGGCAGAGAGGCGTTGCCGTTTTCATCGGGAAAAGGAGTGAGATTATCGTTTTCCCACTTTTTGCGAACACGCTCGAGACGGAAATTCGGAATCTTTATCTCCTTTGAGCCACTGATTGCGCTTCGCCAACCGAAGATAGCAACAGCAGCCATAGCAACAGCGTGATATACGTCAAGAGGCTTGTAGGCTCTGCCCGACTTTAAGGACTGCAAAAAATATTTAACAACGTAGTAGTCTCCGCCGCCGTGAGCAACCTTTGATGCCTTTGCCTTGTCGGTCTTGAATTCAGCCTCGTAGGTCGAATCCTGCGCCTCGCCCTCGGGCACGCACCACTTGTTGTAATGCACGCGAACCTTGCGACTCTCTCCGCGAACCGTCTCGGCTGTTCCCTGCATACCGCTTATGCGGTACCAATTTCCGTGGGTCGCAACATATGCGCTTCCGCTTATGCGGAAGATCGCGCCGTTGTCCATCTCAACGAGCATAACGCCTATCGAATCGCCCTTTACACGGTTGTTCTCTCGCATAAGAGCGACAGGCTGAGGCGCAGATTTTCCGATAACTTTCTTTGGCATAAGCCCCGTTGCGCACATAAGAGGCGCCAACGAATGCGACGAATAATAGGTCGACGGCAAAAAGCGTCGCCAATGATATTTTCCATTAAATTCAGCGGAATTGTAGCGCTTTTCCTCATCGGGACTCATCGGATGAACGTACTCGCCCTCGGCAAAAACGATATCTCCGAGATTGCCCCTCTTGCAAACTCTCGTAAGCTCGGAGCAAGCGCGTGAAAACGGATAATTCTCCGCAAGCATATAAATACATCCGCTTTCCTCAACGGCACGACAAAGCGCAACGCAGAGCGCAGGCGTGGGAGCCGCCATCGTCTCGGAAAAAACGTGTATTCCCTTCTTGAGCGCCTTTATTGCATACTCAGCGTGCTCGTGAAAATAATTGCAGAGCACAACGGCATCGATTCCCGACTCAAGCATACTGTCAAAATCGGTAAACGCCTCTGCCTTAGAGCCAAGAGCGCCGAGCGCTTTTTGAATGCGCTCGGCGTTCTTATCACAGACAGCCGTTACCTCAAATTCATCAAAGCTTTCAAATATCGGTATGAACGATTCGCCTCGCCACGCGCCGAAAACGCCTATTTTGAATTTTTTATTTTCTGTCTTGTTCATAATCGTTATCAATCAAGATTCTTCTTGAGATACTCCATATAGTTCTTGTAAGCAACCTTCTCGATTATGCGCTCATCGTAATGCTTCTGCATAAACTCGATGAACTGATCGTGAATCGAACGAGTAAGGTCGAGAGAAGGAAGATAATCGCCGCTAACGCCGTCGATATCTCCACCGAATGCGATATTGTCCTCGCCGAACTTCTCAAGGCAGTAGTCAAGGTGCTTGAAGTAGTCGGGAACGTCACGCTTTGCGGGATCCTCGTCGATAATTGCCTTATAGAGGTTAAGACCGATAACACCGCCCTTGTCGATGAGCGCCTTTGCCATCTCGTCGGTAAGGTTACGGGAGTGATTACACTGTCCGCGGAAGTTGGAGTGAGTTGCGATTACAGGCTTCTTTGCGAGATCGATAAGATCCCAGAATCCCTTATCGGAAATGTGCGATACGTCAAAGATCATTCCGAGCTCGTTACCCAAAGCAACGATTTCCTTACCCTTCTCGGTAAGACCGGTATCCTCGCCGCCCTCGTCCAAAATCTTATTGCAGAGCGCAAGATCGTTGTGGCACCAGGACATACCGAATACACGAACACCGAAGTTATAGAACTCACGGAAGATTTCGGGATCGCCCATAATACCGGTTCCGCCCTCAATGGTGAGGAGCGCCGCGTGCTTGCCCTGCGCAAATGCGTTTTCAATATCTGCGTAGGTCTTTACCTTAACGATCTTATCAGCCTCGTTGTCCATTGCCACGGAGAAGAGTCCCATATAGCGGGTAGCTCTCTTATAAGACGCTCTTGCATCCTCGCCCGGCCATCCGCAGAACATAGCGAACATCTGGAGCTGGCAATATTTCTGGCTCATATTATAGGGGTTTACAAGGGGATGCGTTCTCGACGCAACCTGCTGAACACTGTCGCAATGTGAATCTACAATATACATTTCTTTGCTTTCCTTTTCTGAAAAATTATTTATAAATTAAAGATTGTTCTTGAGGAATCTGAGGTAGTTTCCGCCTGCTACCTTCTCAACTACCGTCTCATTGTAATGCTTCTGCATAAAGTCGATAAGCTGATCGTGAATAGAATACGAGAGGTCGAAGTCGCGCGGGAAGCGGCCGCTCGTTCCGTCGATATCACCGCCAAATCCGATTCCGTCCTCGCCAAAGTTCTCAAGACAGTAATCAAGATGCTTGAAAAGTCCTGCGATGGTATGATCCTCGGGATTCTCGCTGATAAACTTAGGATAGAAGTTAAGTCCGATAACACCGCCCTTATCGATAAGAGCCTTTGCCATATCGTAGGTGAGGTTACGTGAATGAGGACAGAGCGCGCGGAAGTTCGAGTGCGTTGCGATTACGGGCTTCTTTGCAAGCTCGATAACGTCCCAGAACGCCTTATCCGAAAGGTGCGATACGTCAAAGATCATTCCGAGCTCGTTGCCGAGAGTGATTATCTCTCTGCCCTTCTCGGTAAGTCCCGTATCCTCCTCGCCCTCCTCGAGTCTGTTACTCTTGGAGAGATCGTTATGAAGCCATGCGATACCAAATACGCGAACACCGAAGTTGTAGAACTCACGGAAGATCTGGGGGTCTCCCATAATTCCTGTTCCGCCCTCGATTGCAAGGAGCGCTGCGTGCTTGCCCTGCGCAAATGCGTTTTCAATATCGGCATAGGTCTTAACCTTAACTATCTTATCTGCCTCGTTATCCATTGCCACCGAGAAGAGTCCCATATAGCGAGATACTCTCTTGTAGCACTCCGCAGGGGTCTCGTGCGGCCAGCTGCAGAACATTGCAACCATCTGAAGCTGCTTATATTTCTGGCTTATATTATAAGGGTTTACAAGCGGATGGTTTCTGACGTCCACCTGCTGAATACTGTCACAGTGTGAATCTACTACGTACATTTTTTATTCCTCCTTAGGGGTTTTTGCGAGCGGCATACACCACTCCAATTACCATTTTAACCTTTTTTTACCGCTTTGTCAAGCATTATAATAAAATTAACGATAATTTATTGACAATCAAAAAAATATAATATATAATATTTCCATAAAAGCTTTTAAAAAGGACGAACTATTTATGATAAGAATTGGTATTTTCGGTTACGGAAATCTTGGCAGAGGTATAGAATCCGCCATCAGACAAAATCCTGATATGACTCTTGCGGCAGTATTTACTCGCCGTGATCCCGCATCATTAAAAATAAACACCGAGGGCGTTCCCGTGCTTCACGTTGACGACGCTCCCTCTATGGTTGGCAAGATAGACGTTATGGTTCTCTGCGGAGGCTCGGCTACCGATCTTCCCGAGCAGACTCCTGCTATTGCCTCGCTCTTTAACTGCGTTGACAGCTTTGACACTCACGCAAAGATCCCTCAGCATTTTGCGGCCGTTGACTCCGCTGCAAAGCAGAGCGGTCACGTTGCTATGATCTCTGTCGGCTGGGATCCCGGTCTCTTCTCCCTTATGCGCGCCTACACCGGCGCCGTTCTTCCTGCCGGCAAGGACTACACCTTCTGGGGCAAGGGCGTGAGCCAGGGACATTCCGACGCTATCCGTCGCATTGACGGTGTTATCGACGCTCGTCAGTACACCGTTCCCGTTGACGAGGCTCTTTCTGCCGTTCGTTCGGGCTCTGCTCCCGAGCTTACTACCCGTCAGAAACACACAAGAGAGTGCTTTGTAGTTGCGGCTGAGGGCGCTGACACCGCTCGCATCGAAAACGAGATCAAGACCATGCCCAACTACTTTGCCGACTACGATACCACCGTTAACTTTATCTCCCTTGAGGAGCTTCGTGAAAAGCATGGCGGCATTCCCCACGGCGGCTTCGTTATCCGCTCGGGAAAGACCGGCTTTGACGAATCAAGCAACAATATTATCGAGTTCTCTTTAAAGCTCGACTCTAACCCCGAGTTTACCTCGTCGGTTATCGTTGCCTACGCTCGCGCTATTCATCGCTTGAGCGCAGAGGGTATCTGCGGCGCTAAGACCGTTCTCGACATCCCCCCTGCCTACCTCTCTCCTCTCTCTAATGAGGATCTCCGCGCTACTTTGTTGTAATTTGTTTTGTGTTTGTCGTGGGGGAGAAAAACTTTTTTAAGGAAAAAGTTTTCCTCCCCCAAACCCCCACCTTTCAAAAACCTTGAATGGGGGGTTATTTTTTTATTTTTACACACCTGCTGACGGATGCTGTCGGGAGAATTGTTGCAGATTTAAGAGCACAATGCCCGACATTCAAAGTTTTCGCCCGCCTTTTTCAAAAGGCGGCGCTGTCAAGGGCGCGGAGCCCTTGTCGCCCATC
>JAZQZG010000002.1:0-22249 GCA_045633925.1 Eubacteriales bacterium | reverse complement strand
GATAACAAATTTAAATTTACGCAATGAATCTATATAAGCCTTCTCCTGTGGGAGAAGGGGGACCGCAATAGCGGTGGATGAGGAGTCATTTAAAAAACAAGAACACCTCATCCGTCAGCCTTGCGGCTGCCACCTTCCCCTGCTGGGGAAGGCTTTTTATTTCATTATCTTTAGCAATTACACTATAGCATAATGCCCGACTTTTGGCTGTCGGCACTGCCGACCCCTCGACGACCCTTTTTACGCAAGTGTTACCACAAGCCTTCTCCAGCGGGAGAAGGGGGACCACGCAGTGGTGGATGAGGTGTCTTGTAGACAATCCCTCAGTCAGCTTCGCTGACAGCTCCCTCCCGGAGGAAGGCTTTTTTGTGTTATCCTACGCGGCAAAAATGCGCTCAATAATACAAGCAAAAAATCACTACATTCAAAGTTTTTTGCCAAGCTTTTTTTCAAAAAAGCGGAAAATCCATACACAAATCTAACTTTCGGCACTGCCGACCTTTATAAAAATCTTTCGACGTAGAGCGGCAGGACTATTTTAATGCCGATATATCCAATAGCTGCGGCGACTCCCGTAGCGCAGAGGACGTTGCTTACGCGGTTTGTTTTGGAGGGGGGAATTATTCCCGATTCGAGCTTGAATCTTTCCTTTTTTACCGCTCTGTAGCAGATAATAAATCCTGCGATTATAAGTCCTATGAGTGCCACGGACGTCCAAATATATATCTGCAGAGTATCCATATAGGGTGCGAGCTGAGCGGATTTTTCGGTATCGCTCACGTCGGATTCGAGTATTCTCAGAACCTCGTCTATAGGAAGCTTTGCCGACATATAGATTCCGAGCACGCCGTTATAGAGATTTATTGCGCAATGGAAGATAATCGTATATATTATCTTTCCGGTCTTAACGTATATGAAGCTGAAGAAGATGCCGAGCAGGAATGCGTGCGGAATTTCATAAAGCTCGCCCATAAGCGCAAATATTATTGCCGAGAAGAATACTGCATAGCCTTCTCCGAGAGGGAGCAGGCGAGAGCAGAGGAATTTTCTGAATACAAGCTCCTCAAGTATCGGGAGCACGAGCGCCAAGAATATTCCGCTTATTATGATTTGCGTATCGGTCATATCTGTTGATACCGAGCTTGCTACGTCGGTGCTTGACGCTGTTAACGAATACAAAAACGTACTTGCGTAGCTTCCGACAAAGGTGAGCATAAAGGATATGCAAAGTCCCGCTATTACGTGCGAGGTCTTCATTTTCTCCTTCATTGGTATTGATATTGGGAGCGTACCCGTAGCGAGAGACGCCAAGGGGAACGCAAAAACGTAGAGTCCCACGACCGAAATGGCGAATGGGAGTATTGTTGATATTATGGGATCGTTCAATATCCACGGAAAGAGCTCTCGCACAATAAGGTTGGTCGATACCGATATGAGCAGAGAGACCGTACCTAAAATAAAGCAGGCGAGACCTATTCGCGAAAAATATTTTTTTGATGCCTCGGGTGTGAGGCGGCCCGTTTTATCGGGGCGGAAGTTTATATCTTGATTCATTTAAAGCTCCTTTTTGGAATTGCGGTGAAAAAGCTTATCAGAAAGAAAATTTCTTATGTGTTCTTAGCGGTTTCGTTGCGAGATTCATAATAAAGTATATCGGCAGGCAGAAAATAAACGTCGATATCATCTCGAGCACGAGCGTATCGTAGACGAACGCTCCGTTTATCCGTGCTGTTCCGAGTATTATGCACATAAAGCTTGTGCAGAGCGCTCTGTAGACAAGAGAGGGGAGCAACAGGAGCAGAAAGCTGGGAAAGCTTTTCATAACCTTATCGCATATAGCTCCGATGACTGCCGCATAGATGAAATAGAGCAGGGGCGAGAGCGAGATCGACGAGCCGCCTATCGCATCAATGAAGAATCCTGCGCCGATAGCGAGAATCATTGCCGATTTAGCGCCATCGCAGAGCGCCACTGCAAGTATCAGACCCATCATCAGATCAGGCGTTCTCTTGCAAATATCGAGCATAGGGAAGAACGAGCACTGAGCAGAGCCTAAAATAAGTGTTGCTATCGAAAAAATAATTATTCTTTTTGCCGTTTCAAGCCTTACCTTTGCAAGCGGACTCGCTTTTCTGTTTTTTCTTTGGGGAGGAGTTTTGTTGTTCATATTATTTCTCCCCCTCGTATCCGCATATTATCATTACGTCGGATATCGATGAAAGATCGGTAAAATCGATCTGCGGTGTAACTGTAGCTACCTTATTTCCCGTGCTTGTATCAACGGCGATATCTGTGATCTCGCCTATGTAGAGATCCTTCTCGTAGATACTTCCGTTGCCACCGAGGGTAAATATTTTGTCTCCTATCTGCAGGTCGGGATTCGAGTTGAGATAGGTTATTTTGCAGAGTCCCTTCTCACGAAGCTCTATATCTCCGGTGAGAACGCCCTGCGCGCCCTGACGGCTTGAATATACGCCAATCGAGTTCTTTGCCTCGATGACGGTAGTTACCTTGCACCAATCGAGCGCCGCCTCGCTGACGTAGCCCAAGAGGCCGTCGGCTGTAATTACCGTCATTTTGTTTTGTATTCCGTGGATAGTGCCCTTATTGAGCATCAGCACCGTTGAGGAATTGCCCGACGATCTTGCAATTATCTTTGCATCGGTTATTACAAAATTCGGGTTTGATGCGTGGAAGTTTATGTAGTCCTTGAGCCACTTGTTCTGCGATTGCAAGATGCTGTTATCGTATTCCTTTTGCTCTAAGGCATCAAGCTCCGCCTTGAGAGATTCGTTCTCTGCCACGAGCTCATCGTATTCTGTGAAGACGTTTATAAATCCGTTAAATGCCTCGGCCACAGTGCTTCCAACGAATGTGAATGGTTTTGCTACCGTTCCCATCGCCGAGCGCAAGAGATCGGTACCGCCAAATGCCACAAGAGCTGTCGGTATTACCGTGAATATTATTGCGACTACAAGGCAGATTATAAATATCCTTGATTTAAAAAATTTCATTTAGGTTAAATACCTCTTGAATTATCTTTGATTTTAATACCGTGCGGTATTATCTTCCTCTGTATTGAAGAATATTTCCCATTCTTCCCTCGCTTTCAATTACCTTGAATATTCCAAGGCAAACGCTGTCAAGCGGGCGGGGAGCTATTCTTATTTTCAGATTGGTTCGCTCTGTTATAAGTCTGTCGATTCCCTTAAGGAGTGCTCCGCCTCCCGTGAGAGTTATTCCGCAGTCGTATATATCTGCGGAGAGCTCGGGGGGTGTGAGCTCAAGCGTTTTCTTGATTGCTTGAATTATCTGCTCAAGGTTTGGTGTGATTGCCTCTCGAATTTCGGAGGAGCGTATTTTCATAGTTACTCCAAGACCGCTCTCAAGGCTTCTTCCTGCTACCTCAAGCTCACCGTTATCAAACGTGGGATGCGCAGATCCTATGCGTATCTTGAGCGCTTCTGCGGTTGCCGTTCCTATGAGTATTCCTCGCTTGCGTGAGAGATATGCAACTATCGCCTCGTCAAGCTCGTCTCCCGCTACACGTATCGAGTTTGAGGTTACTATTCCGCCAAGGCTGATAACTGCGACCTCGGTTGTGCCTCCACCGATATCGACTATCATATTTCCTCGAGCTCCGCCTACCTTAATTCCGGTTCCTATAGCTGCTGCAAGCGGCTCCTCGATGAGCGCTACCGATCGTGCTCCTGCCTCGAATGCGGCATCCTCGACCGCACGTTTTTCGACCTCTGTTACGTTATAGGGAATACAAATTATTACCGACGGACGTGAGAAGAAGGATATTGCCTCGGTGTATTCAAAGAATGCTCTGATCATCTTTGAGGTAACGTCGGGATTTGCCACAACTCCGTCACGCAGGGGCTTTATTGCCTCGATTCCTTCGGGTGTTTTTCCAAGCATACGACGAGCCTTGTCGCCAAGCGCCACGACCTGACGGTCGGACTTGCTTATTGCCACCACCGAGGGTGTGCGCAGAACGATTCCCTTGTTCTTCACACAGACCAAAGAATTTGCTGTGCCAAGATCTATTCCGATTATCTTTGCCATCGTATGCTCCTTTCTTAAAGATTTTTATTTTCGATAACGGATATTATCAGAAAAGATCCTGTCCCGTTGTCTTATTAAAGAGCTTTGCAAGCTCGTTTATCGGCAGTCCGACTACGTTGAAGTAGCATCCGTCGATTCTTGATATATGCTTTGAGAAAAGTCCTTGAATTCCGTATGCGCCCGCCTTGTCAAACGGCTCGCCGCTGTTTATATAAGCCTCTATCTGCGCCTCACTCAGCTCGTCCACAAAGACCTTTGTTATCGAGGCAGAGCATTCAAATTTATCGCCCACGCCAACACAGATTCCCGTGCAGACCGAATGCGAGTGCCCCGAGAGCTTCTTTATCATTCGGTAGGCGTCTTCTCTGTCCTTAGGCTTTCCCATGATCTCACCGTCGCAGAAAACGACCGTATCCGCGCTTATGATAGGGAGCCTTTCGATATCACTCATACCCTGTATTTTTTGGCTTACGGCGCGGCATTTTTTCTCGGCAATTTCCATAGCGATTTCATCAAACGAGTTCTTTTGACTGCTCTCGTCGATATCTGCCGTAATTATATTTATTTTGACTCCCATCGACTCAAGAATTTCCTTTCGTCGGGGCGATGCAGACGCTAAAATTATCATATTTTCCTCGCTTTTCCGGGTCTATTCTCAAAAAAGGCATACTTATACAGTTTATCATTATAATTATATCACAAACCTTTAAAATTTGCAATAATTTAGCCTAAACTAACCCCAAAACTTGGGGAAAAATATTGTAAAATTTTTGTTTATATGGTATAATAATTTCGATAATTTTGTTTACTCTTAAGGAGGACTCCTTGTATGAAATTTTTCTGTATGAGATTTAAAGAAATAGATTCCACAAATGCCGCAGCAAAGCGTTATGTGAGCGGCGGCGGAGGGCTTCCCGCTCTTCTTATTTCCGAGACTCAGACCGAGGGCAGGGGACGTCTTGGGCGCAGCTTTTACTCTCTTGATGACAGAGGTCTTTATATGACCGTTGTTCTCAAGGCGCCAAAGGAGAATGCTTTTTTGCACGTGACTTCTATTGCCGCTGTTTGCGTTACCGAGTCCTTAAGAGAGCTGTTTGGTGTTAGAACTAAGATAAAATGGGTAAACGATATCTTTATTTTTGGCAAAAAGGCGGGCGGAATTCTTGCCGAGTCCTTCTTCGTTGATGACGAGCGCTACGTTGCCGTTGGTTTTGGTATAAATCTTTATACCGACATTCCTACGGAGCTTTACGATATTGCGACCTCGATTTTCCCCGGTCCGATTGATTCCTATACCTTGAACACTCAGCGCAACGCTCTGGCAAATCTCATTACCGAGAAGCTTCTCACGGCTCTTGAGTCCGACGATTTTTCCTCTTATATGCAGATCTACCGTTCTCGCTCCTGCGTTATAAATTCCGATATTACCTTTGTTGAAAACGGTGTTTCCTATTCTGCCTTCGCCTACGATATTACCGATTCGGGCGAGCTTTGCGTTCGTCTTGCCGATGGCTCCGAGCGCACTCTCTCCTCCGGTGAGATCAGTGTTAAGATGTGATTTGGATATATGTGTTTTCGTGTTTTCGTGGGGGGAAGAACCCTTTTTGAAAAAAGGCTTTCTTCCCCCCACACCCCCTAACTCCCAAAAACTTTGAAAGGGGGTTATTTTTTTGTTTTACACACCTGCTGACGGATGAAATCGGGAGAGTTGTTGCGAATTTAGGAAAACAATGCCCGACATTCAAAGTTTTCGCCCGCCTTTTTCAAAAGGCGGCGCTGTCAAGGGCGCGGAGCCCTTGTCGCCCATCGCAATGGGCGAAATTCCCCTATCCTTCCCAAAACGCAGGAGAGGGTGAATTTCTTTGCTTGCAAAGAAAGAGGGAGAACCCTCGTCGGGGGTTCTCCTTTTTTAGTTTGTGGTTTTCCTCCCCCACACCCCCATCTTTCAAAAACCTTGAATGTGGGGTTATTTTTTTATTTTCACACACTTGTTGACTGATAACAATTTTAAATTTACGCAATGAATCTATATAAGCCTTCTCCTGTGGGAGAAGGGGGACCGCGATAGCGGTGGATGAGGAGTCATTTAAAAAATAAGAACACCTCATCCGTCAGCCTAACGGCTGCCACCTTCCCCCGCTGGGGAAGGCTTTTTGTTAGACTTTCTTTAACAAAATCTTGTAGGGGGCGGCGCCAATGCGCTTTGGCATCAAGAACTTATATCTATAATGCACGCGGGCTCCTTTCGTCACGGCAATCCGTGCCACCTTCCTCCCGGAGGAAGGCTTTTTATTTTCTTATTCCTCAGCACCAAATACCACTATAATGGTCGGAGAGATGACCCTTTTTAATTCAAAAGTCCAATGCCCGACTTTTGGTATATTTTGAAAATCGGCTTGAAAAAGGTTTGAAAACAGCACAAAAGCCCTCACGAAAACACCAAAAAACGCAGGTGTTTTTTGTACATATATACAAGGTTTTTGCCAAATTATTGACAACAGTTTTTAAAATGTATATAATATAATTAGAATGAGTAATTATGCGATAATGATATTTTTGCAGGGGAAAAGGCAATATGTGCAAGACCGATAAGTCGAAATTTAATATTCCTTTTTTTGTGCAGGAAATACTTGACGGATTCTTCGCTGCGGGCGAGAATGCGTATATCGTTGGCGGCTCCTTGCGTGATATGATAATCGGAAACGAGCCGAACGATTTTGACCTTGCCTCCTCGGCAGAGCCCGATAGAGTTTGCGAGATATTTTCCGACAAGCGCATAATAAAAACCGGTATAGCTCACGGCACGGTGACGGTAATCTCACACGGCTTTCCTATCGAGATCACGACCTTTCGTGTTGACGGTGACTATCTTGATATGCGCCGTCCCGACAGCGTAAAATTCACCCGTCGCATCGAGGACGATCTATCTCGCAGAGATTTCACGGTAAATGCCATGGCGTACAACGACCGTGATGGACTTATCGATCTTTTCTGCGGAGCAGAGGATATTGAAGCTAAGATCATTCGCACTGTTGGCGATCCGATGCTTAGATTTTCCGAGGATGCCTTGCGCATATTGCGCGCATTCAGGTTTTCTGCAAAGCTTGGCTTTGAGATCGAGGGCAATACGCTCTCTGCCACATCAGCGCTTTGCGATAAGCTTTCTTATATAGCAAAGGAGCGGATTTTCTCCGAGCTCTGCGGAATCATTCGCGCAAAGGATGCAAGCCGAGCGCTTGAGATGATGGCGGATGCGGGCGTAATGAAATACGTTTTGTGCGGCTATTCTCCAAGCCCCGAGACCTTGGCGCAGATTTCGGATATTCGTAACGATTTGATTTTGAGATTTGCCGCTCTGTTTTCGGATGCGGACGGAGAGACGGCAAGACGAGAGCTTTCCGCGCTTAAGGCGTCGACAAAGCTCAAGGTTAGCGTAGCACGAGTAGTTGATGCGTCAAAGTCGGAGTATTCCACACGCGAGGACGTAGCGCGCTTGCGCGCGAGAGTCGGCGAGGATACGGAAAGAGCGCTTGAGCTCTCTATCCTTCTTGGCAACTCGCAGGACTCGGTAAAGCAGTATCTTGCGGATAAAACGCCTTGCGAGATATCCGAGCTTGCAATTGGCGGCAAGGAGCTCTCTGCGATAGGATACAGAGGAAAAGAGATAGGCGACGAGCTTGCTCTATTGCTTGAGAGAGTGATAGAGACTCCTGAGATAAACGTTGCCGAGACGCTTTTGGAAATAGCAAAAAAAGATAAAGGGCAAGGGGAATAATAATGCCTGAAAACGATAGTATATATAACGGAGAGAGAGTTGAGCTTGACAGCATTGCCGACGTAAAGGCGAGCGTGGGCAGAATTCTTTCTGTGGATTTTGGAGACGTGCGCACGGGGCTTGCGGTGAGCGATGCCTCAAGGCTGCTCGCCTCGGGAATAGGATATATAACGCCCGGAGGACTTGAGAAAACCGTTGTTGCCGTGGCGCAGAGCGCAAAGGACGAGAGAGCCGTTGCGATAATCGTGGGTCTGCCGAAGAATATGGATGGCAGTGAGGGCTCGCGCGCCGAGAGATGCAAGAAATTTGCAAGAATGCTTAAGGAGCAGAGCGGCATTTTGGTTACGACCTTTGACGAGAGAATGACTACGATGACGGCGTCGAGATATTTGAACGAGACCAACACAAAGGGAAAGAAGCGCAAGGGCGTTATTGATACGCTCTCGGCGCAGATAATACTTCAGAACTGTCTTGACAGATTAAAGAATATGAATTGAGGAAATATGGCAAAGGGAGTTGCGCAGAATTGCGAGAGCTGTGAATTTTACGATTACGACGAGTACCTCGATGCGTACGTTTGCAGTATGTCGCTTGACGAGGACGAGATGGTGAATTTTTTGAGTAAAAACACCAACACCTGTCCGTATTACAGATATTACGACGAATATAAGAGCGTTCACAAGCAGATATAAGATCTGCATAAAAGGAGTTTTATATGGCTCAAAAACGTGAGAGATCCTTTTCTAACGTACACGATTATATAACCTGGCGCGGAGATCTTACCTTCGAGCAATCTCCGATGTGCGAGGTTGACGGCTTGGTGTTTTCGTTGCTGAGCTATCTTGATTATGACGGAATAGTTCCCTCGGTACCCAATACGCAAAGGGAGGCGCCTGCGCTTCTCACGGTTACAAAAAGATATTTGAAATCAAAGGGCAAAGGAGAGGCTTCCTCTCACGGAACCGTGATTTCAAACGATATGATAAGGATGCTTGTAAAGGCATCAAAATCAAAAAGATTTGGTCTCACAAGACCGATATGCTATGAAAATCATCTTTGTGCGGATGAGGAAAAGCAGTTCTCCGCAACTGCGTTTTCGCTTCCCACGGGAGACGTATTTATATCCTTCAGAGGAACAGACGATACTCTTATCGGCTGGAAGGAAAACTTTAATATGAGCTTTATGTACCCTATTCCTGCGCAGAAGGAGGCCTTGCTCTTTCTTGAGAGAGTTGCCACAACTGCGAGAGGGCGCATATATCTTGGCGGACACAGCAAGGGCGGAAATCTTGCCGTTTATGCGGCGGTAAAGTCCTCGCCCTCGGTAAACGAGCGTATAGCTGCGGTATACAGCAACGATGCTCCGGGCTTTACCTCAGAGTTTATCTGCAGCGCGCCTTATCGCAAGATGCGAGGCAGGATACACACCTACATTCCGCAATCCTCGGTGGTTGGAATTCTTCTTGAGCACGAGGAGGATTATACGGTGGTAAAGAGCGGAAACAGCGGTCTGCTTCAGCACGATGCCTTTTCCTGGGAGGTCGTTGCAAACAAGTTCGTTTATCTTGATTCGATAAGCGACGGCAGTCGAATGATAGACAAGAAAATGAAGGAATTTCTCTCGGAGATGACGAGGGCGGAGCGTGAGCGCTTCGTGGATTCTCTCTTCGAGGCAATAGATTCACAAACCGGCGCAAAAACGCTCTCCGAGCTTGCAGGCGAGAGACTGAAGCTCTTTAGAGTGTGGGGCGCGCTTGACGATTCTTCAAGAGCTCAGCTTAAGCGAGTGTTCTCGCTTATAGTCGGAAGAAAAAAGCAGGAGAAGAAAAAACGGGAGATAATCATACATGAAAAAAGAAAATAGCGCTATGGTCCTGCCACGGCACGATCTGAAGGGCTGGATATTGGCTTTCATATTGGGAGTCTTTATCGGTCTTGCAATAATCGTACCGGGAATCAGCGGCTCGACCGTGGCAATAATGTTTGGTCTTTACACGGCGCTTCTTTACGCAATCGGAAATATAATAGGAGATTTCAAAAAATGCTTCGTCTTTCTCGTTCCGATAGCGATAGGAGCTGTGGTAGGCTTTGCGGCAGGCTTTTTGCTGGTTCAGGCTCTGCTTGAAAAATATGCGTTCATAGTTATCTGCTTTTTTGCAGGACTTATGATAGGAGCATCGCCAACTCTCATAAACGAGCTTGCAGGCGCAAAAGCTTCTGCGAGAAGAGTTGTGCTTCTTGTGATCGGTATTCTCATACCGATAGCGATATCGGGAGTATCGATAGCGGCAAATCCGCCTACGGTCTCTGCTGCATTTGAGGAGGGAGCCTCCTCGGCGTTTAAGTCGTTTCCACCGTATCTGTTCGTTCTTTACGTTCCGCTCGGCGCGCTTGTGGCGGCAACGCAGTTGATTCCGGGACTCAGCGCAACGGCAATAATGATGGCGTTTGGACAGTTCGGCCCCATAATGGACGGAATGCATCTCGATTATATTCTTGAGAACCCTGCGTTTATCGCGCTTATGGGCTGTCTTATGCTCGGAGCGGTGATAGGACTTGTGGTAATTTCCAAGATATTCTCAAAGCTTATCGAGAAATATAAGGCTGCAACGTTTTTCTTCGTAATAGGCCTTTCATTTGGATCTATTGCGTCGATGTTCTTTAATTCGGATACCGCGCAAATATATTATGATTGGTATTCGGGAAAGCCCTTTGGCACGGAGTTAGCTTTGGGAATAGCGCTTCTTGCGGTAGGATTTATCGGCTCGTGGCTTCTTGCAAAATATGAGCTTTCGGGAAAGAAGAATAGCGCTCAGGATGAAGAGGGCGCTAATGAGGATAAAGAAAATTTTTCAAATGAGGAGAAAAAATAAAATGAAAAAAGTACTTTCTTTAATTTTGACGTTATTGATGTTGACGTCTCTCGTTACAGTGTTTGGCGCAGTTGAAATTCCTGTGGCTGCACTCGAGACGGGCTATGACAGAGGATACAAGGAGACCATGGCGGGAACCGGTAAGGTGGTTTCCGAGGGTCTTGATATCTCCGAGCACCAGGACGGAATCAACCTCCAGAAGATTAAGGATGCAGGATTTGATTACGTTATCATCAGAGCTGGCGTTAAGCTCAACGCGGGAAGCAACAGAAAGGACTACAACTTTGAGGACTTCTATGCTCAGGCTCGCAGGGTAGGTCTTGACATTGGTACCTATTATTACTCTCAGGCAAAGAGCGTTGCCGAGGCTAAGGAAGAGGCAAAATGCTTTATTAATTACATAAAGGGCAAGAAGTTTGAGTACCCCGTATATCTTGATTATGAGAGCAGCTCCGCAAAGGACGCTATCGGCTCTAACGCATCAAAGGCAACCGAGATCTGCTGTGCGTTTATGGATACCATGCGTGACGCAGGCTACCTCGTAGGTCTTTACGGCTATGCGGCTTGGTTCGATCCGGGATACGGCGGATGGATGGCGAATGCGCTTGATAATAACATCGGTAAGAAGTATGAGTTCTGGATGGCTAACTACTTCAATAATATGTTGCCCGAGAACGATAGAACCAAGGGATATAAGACTAAGTACGGTATGTATCAGTACACCTCCAGCAAGACCATAAGCGGCTGGAGCGGAAAGCTTGACCACAACGTATGCTATAAGAACTATCCCGAGATAGTAAAGAAGTACGGCTTTAACGGATACGGAGCTACCTATACTCCCGTAATTAACTACGATACGTCAAAGTCTGTTTTGAAGACAACTACAACTTTGAAGACAGGTTCTACTAATACCGCTCAGATCAAGTATCTCCAGAAGGCTCTTAAGTTCTTTGGATACTACACCAAGGAGATTACCGGAAAGTATGATTCCTCAACGCTCAGCGCAGTAAAGGCATACCAGACCGCAAGATATCTTACCGTTGATGGTGAGGCGGGAGCGAACACGTTGGCCTCTATAGTTGACGATGTTATGTACACTCAGGCAGCGCTTAAATATCTTGGATATTATACAGAGGCTCCAAATGCTGATGCGGACGAGGATCTTGCTGATGCGCTCAAGTGGTTCCAGGCAACCGAGGGCTTGAGAAAGAACGGAACTCTCAACGCGGCAACCAAGAATAAGTTGGAGCAGGTAGTGGAAGATAAGGCTGAAGGCAAGAAGGTAAATAAGCCTATTGACCGCAGTGAGCTTGAGACCGAGACGAAGGTTGAGAGCGAGAGCGCAACCGAGGATGAGAGCGCAGTTGAATCTATCGAGTCTGATGAATCCGAGGTTGTAACCGATCCTATCGAGTCTGAGGTAACCGATAACACCGCTAACGATAAGGATGATACCTCAAAGGATAATAGCGAAGAGGTCGATGAGGATGATACCGAGGACGATGCCGAGGATGATGAGAATGCCGAGGCTGACGAAGACACCAAGGACGACAAGGATGATAAGGACGATAAGGATGACGGCAAGAAGTCTGTTGAAACAAAGGGATGTGGCGGATCTATCGCTGTTGCCGTAATCACCCCTGCTGTTGTTGCTGCAGGAGCAGTTATCCTTGCTAAGAAGAAAAAAGAGGATTGATTTTAGCGATGTTAAAGACAGAACAAAGAAATCCTAAAAGTATGCACGTCGATAGAATGTCATCTATCGAGATAGTTAAGCTTATGAATGAGGAGAGCTACGTTGCCGTAAAGGCGGTCGAGGATGCTTCGCAGAGCATTGCGGATGCGGTTGATGCGATAGTTGAATCGATGAACGGCGGCGGAAGACTCTTTTACATAGGAGCGGGAACGTCGGGAAGACTCGGAGTGCTTGATGCCTCCGAGTGCCCCCCCACCTTCGGTGTTCCGTACGATCTTGTAAACGGAATAATCGCAGGCGGAAACGAGTGCCTTATTCGCGCCTCCGAGGGCGGCGAGGATAGCTATGAGAACGGAATCCTGGACGTAAAGGACAGGCTTTCCGCAGGCGACGTTATCGTCGGTATATCTGCGGCAGGCGGAGCTAAATACGTTCTTGGCGCGCTTGAGACGGCGAAGTCTAAGGGATGCGTTACCGTGGCTATTACGTCGAACGCAGACAGTCCTCTTGACAGACTTGCGGATATTTCAATTGTTACCGATACGGGAGCCGAGGTTATCACAGGATCTACCAGACTTAAGGCGGGAACTGCGCAAAAGCTCGTGCTCAATATTCTTTCTACGGCGGCTATGATAAAGACGGGCAAGGTTTATGAAAATCTTATGATAAATCTTCGTCCCACAAACGTGAAGCTCCGTGCAAGAGTAATCTCTATCGTTCGTGAGATAAAGGGCGTTGGAGAGGAAGAGGCAATAGCGCTTCTCGAGGCTAACGGATGGAATATTCGAGCTGCGGTAGAGGGCTGAGCCCGATATTGAAAAATAATGCAAAAAAACACACTTTTCGAGCAAAAAAAATGATAAATTTTATTTACAATTGACTCGTTTTGTGTTATACTATTAAAGTAAATTTTTAATGTTTCTGATGCCTTGTGAGGCATAGAGGAGGAGTGTTTTTATGAGTCGTATGGTTGGTACAGTTTCAAGAGGAGTTCGTGCGCCTATTATAAGAAGCGGAGACGATCTTTCACAGATAGTTACCGAGTCGGTGCTTACAGCTGCTCAAGAAGAGGGATACGAGATACGCAACCGTGACATAGTTGCTATGACGGAGGCAATAGTTGCCCGTGCGCAGGGAAATTACGCAACGGTAGAGGATATTGCAACCGACGTTAAAAACAAATTTGGCGGTGAGGAGGTTGGAGTTATCTTCCCGATTCTCAGCCGTAACCGTTTTGCTATCTGCCTTCGCGGTATAGCAATGGGTACAAAGAAGGTAGTACTTATGCTTTCCTATCCTTCCGACGAGGTTGGAAATCATTTGATAAGCCTTGATGCGCTCGATGAAAAGGGCGTAAATCCCTACAGCGACGTTTTGGATCTTGCGAAGTATCGTGAGCTCTTCGGTTACGATAAGCATCCTTTCACGGGTGTTGATTACGTTGAGTATTACGAGACTCTTATCAAGGAGTGCGGAGCAGAGGTTGAGATTATTTTTGCAAACGATCCCAGAACTGTTCTTAAGTACACCAAGAACGTAATAAACTGTGATATTCACACGAGAGCTCGTACAAAGCGTCTTCTCCGTGCCGCAGGCGCAGAGAAGGTATACGGCCTTGACGAGATTCTCAACGCTCCCGTAAACGGAAGCGGATACAACGAGAATTACGGTCTTCTCGGCTCCAATAAGGCAACCGAGACACAGGTGAAGCTCTTCCCCCGTGACTGCCAGGCGCTCGTTGAGGATATTCAGGCAAAGATTCTTGAGAAGACGGGCAAGCTCGTTGAGGTAATGGTTTACGGAGACGGCGCGTTCAAGGATCCTATCGGAAAGATTTGGGAGCTTGCGGACCCGGTAGTTTCTCCTGCATATACGGCAGGACTTGAGGGAACTCCCAACGAGCTCAAGCTCAAGTATCTTGCGGATAACGATTTTGCAGAGCTTTCGGGCGAGGCGCTCAAGGAAGCTATTAAGCAGAAGATTCAGACCAAGGATAATAACCTTGTAGGACAGATGGCATCCGAGGGAACGACTCCTCGCCGCCTCACCGACCTTATCGGTTCTCTTTGCGACCTCACTTCGGGCTCGGGAGATAAGGGAACTCCTATAGTTTATATCCAGGGTTACTTTGATAACTATACCACGGATTGATATGCTGGGCTGTTGTATTAAGCGCAGAATAGAATTGCACGAGATTAAATAATAAAAAATACCGCTTTATTATCTTGAATTTGATAATAAAGCAGTGTTTTTTAATAGAATTTCTTAAGAAGCTCGTTTTTGGTGTTATTTTCAGTCGCGTTTTGGTCTCTCGGTGTGCATTCGTGCGCTGACGTGAACAAAGCTTACGTCTTCTGCATTTGAATGCGATAGCCTCATTTATAATAACAAAGAAAAGGAAAGTTGATATGAAAAAAATCAGAATTGTTGCCGATAGTACGTGCGATCTTTCGCCGGATCTTATAAGCAAATACGAGTTGACGATAATTCCGCTTTGCATCATACTTGATGAAAAAAGTTATTTCGACGGCGTTGATATAACTCCTGCGGAGATATACAAGTGGTCGGATGACAACAAGACAACTCCTAAGACCGCGGCAATTCCGTACGATAAATTTGAAGAAAAGCTCAAGGGCTTTATGGCTGACGGAGACGATATAATCTTTTTCGGTATTTCCGAGGATATGAGCAGTACCTGTCAGGCGGCTCGTATATTCGCTGAGGATGCGGAATACGACAGAATGTTTGTTATAAACTCCAAGAATCTTTCGACCGGCATAGGTCTTCAGGTGCTCCGCGCCGCAGAGATGCGCGATGCGGGAGCTACTGCCGAGGAGATCGTTGAGGCAATCGAGGGCGCGCGTGATCTTGTTCGCGCAAGCTTCGTTGTTGATACGCTCACCTTTTTGGCTCGTGGCGGAAGATGTAAGGCTGTTACGGCTCTTATGGCAAATGCATTGAGACTTCACCCCGAGATCGTCGTAAAGGATGGAAAGATGGGTGTTGGAAGAAAGGTGAGAGGAAAGTCTGCGGTAGCCGTTATGGCATATTTTGACGGACTTGCGGCAGCTCTTGCAAATGCCGATACCAAGCGTGTCTTTATTACTCATTCGGGCTCACCCGACGAGATAGTTGAGTCGGTAAGAAAGCGCCTTGAGGATATGGGCTGCTTTGAGGAGATCCTTATTACGCAGGCAGGCGGTGTTATCTCCAGCCACTGCGGACCCAATACGCTTGGCGTATTGTTTTATGAAAAGAATTAATTTCCTTTGCGTAGCTTAGCTACCTTAAGGATTTAATATTTAAATTTTTTGACAAGAGAGGTAATTTACTATGGAACCTATCAAGTACGCCGTAGTAGGTACGGGTAGAGGTAAGACCTTTATGCATCCCGGACCGGAGCTTGGAATGAAGCTTATGGCTATATGCGACAGAAACGAGAAGAAGCTCGCTATCTGTAAGAGCAAGTATGATAACGAGGACAAGTCTGTAGAGCTTTTCACAGACTACGATGAGATGCTTGAGAAGGCTGATATAGATGCAGTCGTTCTTGCAAACTATTTCCACGAGCACGCTGATTTCGCAATCAAGGCTTTGCGCGCAGGTAAGCACGTTTTGTCCGAGTGCGTTGCTATGGGAACGCTTGCAGAGGGCGTTGCTCTTTGCCGCGCCGTTGAGGAGACCGGCAAGATATACATGATCGCAGAGAACTATCCTTTCACAAAGGCTCGTATGGAGATGCGCCGTCTTTACCAGACCGGCGAGCTTGGCGAGATCCTTTACGGTGAGGGCGAGTACTGCCATCCTATGCACGAGCCGACCGGATTTGCTCCCGGTGAGTATCACTGGAGAAACCAGAT
This sequence comes from Eubacteriales bacterium, assembly GCA_045633925.1. Classification (GTDB taxonomy): domain Bacteria; phylum Bacillota; class Clostridia; order Oscillospirales; family CAG-272; genus HGM12713. The sequence continues at coordinate 5,974 of JAZQZG010000002.1, read as the reverse complement.
TCCTTCTACCTACTATTGCACTCACGCAATAGCTCCCGTTATGATGATTACCGACACGATGCCTACTAAGGTTACCGGCTTCGTTCCGAGAATTGCAGATCAGAGCTACCGCGGAAACGAAGTAAGACTTCAGGATCCCGGTGGAATCATCGTATGCCAGATGGACAACGGTGCCGTTGTAAGAACTCTTCAGGGCGCATTCCGTACTCACTCTATGATCACCAGCCTCTTCTGCACTAAGGGCGCAGTTGAGCAGGACAGAGGAGATGACAGAATCACCGTATGGCACGAGTCCTTTGATAAGGTAGATCAGCCTAAGTACCGTTCCTATCAGCCCGAGTGGCCCGCAGAGTTTGCGGCTCAGGCGGCAAATGCAGGACACGGTGGCGGAGACTACTTCGTTCAGTATTATTTTGCAGAGGCTATAAGAAAGGGCGAGCAGCCTTATCTTAACGTATATCGCGCTTGCGCTATGTCCTCTATAGGTATTCTCGCATGGAAGTCTGCTTGCAACGGCGGTATAACCTACGACGTTCCTAAGTTCGATGACGAAGAGGATAGAAAGAGATTCGAAAACGACTACTGGACTCCCTTCAGAGTTGAGGGTCAGGATGATACCGGAATGCCTCCTCGCACGCTTTCTCCTTGGTGCCCTGCTGAAGGTGCGCTTGACAAGGCTCGTGAGATTTGGGAAGCAAGCGATTATCTCGGACTTGGCTGGAACAAGAAGGACGTTGATATGAGCTTTGCAAATCTTAAGATCTAAGATATCTTCAAGGCAAATTAAATGAAAATCTAAGGGCTGTCGATTGCTCCCCGAGTGTGAGCGGGACAGCCCTTAAAGTATAAGTATATGAATTATAAAAAATGGTTAGCGAAAAATACCCGCTCTCTCGAGGGTAAGACCGTTGCTATCAGTGGCTCGACGGGAGGGCTTGGCAGAGAGCTTTGCGCCTATCTTTGCTCTCTTTGCGCCGATCTTATTCTCGTTGACAGAAATCCGACACGCTCACACGCGCTTCGTGACGAGCTTTTGTCTCGATATCCGTCAAGGAAAATAAAGTGTTATACCCTCGATCTTGAGGATACTGTGGCGGCATCGGAGATGGCGGATGCGCTTTGCAAAGAGGAGATAGATCATCTCATTTTGAATGCAGGCGCGTACAAGATCCCTCGCGCAAAGGGTACTAACGGTTATGAGAACGTTTTTAATATAAATTTCGTATCGCCGTACATTCTTGCAACAAAGCTGTTGCCAAAGATAAGTGCGCGTGGCGGACGGATCGTTGCCGTTGGAAGTGTTGCTCACAATTATTCGCAGACCGATGAGAGCGATATCGATTTTTCGACCCGAGTGGCACCGAGCAAGATATACGGCAACGCAAAGCGGTATTTGATGTTCTCGCTTTGGGGGCTTGACGAATATCAGAAAAGCATTTCGGTAACGCATCCGGGTATTGCCGTTACCAACATTACGGCGCATTATCCGAGAGTCGTTTATGCGATCATTAAATATCCGATGAAGGTTATTTTTATGAGCCCTCGCAAGGCGTCGCTTTCGGTACTCAGAGGACTTTTTGAGGACACCGAGAAAAATGAATGGATAGGTCCGCGCGTCTTTGACGTTTGGGGACTTCCAAAGAAAAGAAAATTGAAGACCTGCTCGCAAGAGGAGGCAGAAAGAATTTGTAAAACAGCAAAGGAGATTTTGAACAATGAGCAAATTTTTGGATGATTTTAAAGCAGAAATAGCGACGAGAGAGAAGGCTAACGTCTTTTATATCGCTGAGTATAACGGCGGCGAGATTGAGGTAAAGAACCTCGCTCACACCAACCCCTGCCAGGATACCTACTCGGTATCAAAGGCTTACGTTGTAACGGCTATCGGACTTCTTTTTGACCGTGGACTTCTTCGCACCGATGAGATACTTACCGACATTCTTGCAGACGAGCTTCCCGAGACCTACAACGAGGTTTGGACAAAGACCACCGTTGATATGCTTCTTTTGCACAAGGTAGGACTTTCGGGAGGATTCCTTGATATAGACTGCTTTGATGCTACGCAGTTCGGTGACGATTACCTTGCGTACGTTCTCAACGCGCCTATCAGAGAAGATTTTGATCTTGAAAAGGATACCTATACCGACGCTGCCTTCTATCTCTTGTCGAGAATAGTTGAGAAGCGCGCAGGAATGGGCACTGATAACTTCCTCTGGCAGCATCTTTTCTATCCTACGGGCTGTCGCGAGGCTGCATGGAGCCATTGCCCTAAGGGCCACGTAATGGGCGCTACGGGTCTTTATATCCGTGTTGAGGATATGGTTAAGCACGCTATGATCTACCTCAACGGCGGTATGTACGAGGACAAGCGTATTCTCTCCGAGGAGTGGGTAAACATCGTTCTTGAGAGAGGCTATGAGCTCAAGTCCTGCGGAGACGGCAAGGCATACGGCAAGGGCGGTATGAGAGGTCAGAAGATGATGCTCGTTCCTTCCGCTAACAGAGCTGTTGCTTGGCTCGGCTGCGGCGATAACGGCTTCACCGACTGGGTTGCTAACTACGAGGGTTAATTTTTAAATAGGTTTGTTTTTGTGGGGGAAGAGAACTTTTTTAAGGAAAAAGTTCTCTTCCCCCACACCCCCATCTTTCAAAAACCTTGAATGATGGGTATTTTATTTTGTGTTTGTCGTGGGGGGAAGAACCCTTTTTGAAAAAAGGGTCGGCAGTGCCGACAGCCAAACTAATCTTGCGTACATTAAATTTAGAAAAACGCATCCGTGGCATAATTTCTATGATACGTTTCTCCCCCACACCCCTATCTTTCAAAAACCTTGAAACTGGGGTGTATTTTTTGTTTTACATACCTGCTGATTGATGAAATCGGGAGAGCCGTTGCAAGATTAAGAATACAACGCCCGATTTTTGGCTGTCGGCACTGCCGACCGACTTTTGGCTGTTGGAACTGCCGACTGACAAACTAACTTTTTGATTTTATCTTGACTTTTACTATATTTTGTGGTTTAATATATATGTAAAAATTTTTACTTTTAAGGAGTAATGCTATGAAAACTAAAGCGGTCAGACTTTATGGCGAGCTCGATATGAGAGTTGAAGAGTTCGAGCTTCCCGAAATTGCAGAAAATGAAATACTTATGAGAGTTATTACCGACTCGCTTTGCGCGTCCACTTATAAGGCAGTAAAGCAGGGCGTAAATCACAAGAGAGTTCCCTCCGATATCGCAGAGAACCCCGTTATTATCGGTCACGAGCTTTGCGGTGAGATCATTAAGGTTGGCTCCGCACTCACAGGTGAGTGGAAGGAAGGACAGAAGGCTGTTGTTCAGCCCGCTCTTAAGACTCCCGACGGTCACGACCCCGGATATTCCTTCCGTTGGATCGGCGGCGCTTCTACATATATCGTAGTTCCTCCGATAGTTCTTGAGAAGGGCTGTCTCATTCCTTACGAGGGTGAAGATTTCTTCTCCGGCTCCTTGGTTGAGTCTCTCGGATGCGTTCTTCGTGGATACAAGGGATTCTATCACACCGACTACACCAACTACGTTCGTACCGACGGAGCAAAGAGAGGCGGAAAGCTCGCAATCCTCGGTGGTGCAGGCCCTATGGGTATCGGCGCTGTTGAGCTTGCTCTTGATTGGGCAGGTCTCTCTCAGGTAGTTGTTACCGACCTTTCTCAGGATCGTCTTGATTACGCAGCTGCAAAGTCCAGCGTTGCAAACGCTGCAAAGCACGGCTGTGAGCTTATCTACCTCAACACCTCCGGCATTGAGAACGTAGCAGAGAAGCTTCGTGAGATCTCCGGTGGCGGATTTGATGACGTATTCGTAATGGTTCCCGTTCCCGCTCTCTTCACTCTTGCAGAGGAGATCTGCTGTGAGGACGGTTGCGTAAACTTCTTCGCAGGCCCCGCTGTCCACAATCTTCAGGGCTCTCTTAACCTCTACCGTGTACACTATGACGGAATCCACGTAGTAGGAACCGCAGGTTCTATTCCCGAGGACACCGTTGATACCATTCACGCTATCGAGAAGAAGCAGATCAACGCAGGCGCGCTTGTTTCTCACATTCTCGGTCTTGATGCATATCCCGATGCAATCCTTGCTATGGAGAAGCCTAACGGCTGTAAGAAGGTTTGCTACACCGGTATCGACATTCCTATGGTTGCTCTTGAGGACTTTGAGGAGATGGGTAAGACCGACCCTCTCTTCGCAGAGCTTGACAAGATCGTTAAGGCTCACGACGGCTTGTGGTGCACCGAGGCAGAGAAGTACCTTCTCGCAAACGGACCTAAGGTTTAATCTTTGGGGGACTGTATGAAAATAATTACACTTACGCTCAATCCTGCGATAGATATGCACTGCTACGCAGAGAATTTTGAGCCGTTTCACGAAAATCTTGCTCACATCACCTCGTCTGACGCAGGCGGAAAGGGAGTAAACATCTCCCGTGCATTGACTGTCAACGGTGTTGAGAATCTTGCACTTGTTGTACTTGGAAACGAGAACGGCAAGAGCTTTGCCGACAGCTTGAAGGCTGACGGAATGGATCTTATCGAGCTTTACGTTGACGGAAGAATCAGAGAGAACATTACTCTCCACACAAACAACAATCCCGAGACGAGAATAAGCTTTGCAGGCTTCGTTGCAACCGACGCTCTTATTGATGCGGTTGAGGAGAAGCTTTCGGATATTGATTCCGATACGATTATTACGCTCACCGGCAGCAACCCTAAGGGAATGTCTATCGAGCGTGTTATGAAGATGGTTGAGAACTTTCAGGCAAAGGGTGCGAAGGTTATAATCGACTCTCGTTCCTTTAGCAAGGAGAACCTCTTTGCATCAAAGCCTTGGCTTATCAAGCCTAACGAGGAAGAGATCGGTATGTACACTGATATTGTTGTTACCGATTTTGCATCTGCTGCAAAGGCGGCAGCGCAGATTCGCTCCCAGGGCATCGAGAACGTTATCATAAGCAGCTCCAAGGGCGCCGTTCTTGCGTGCGCTGAGGGTACTTTCGTAGCTTACGCTCCCGATATCAAGGTTGTATCGACCATTGGTGCGGGTGACAGCTCGATTGCAGGTTTTATTGCCGCTGCTAAGGAGGGCAAGTCTTATGCCGAGATGCTTAAGAATGCCGTTTCCTATGGTAGCGCTGCTTGTACCACCGAGGGTACTAAGCCTCCGCTTCCCGATGTAATTGCTTCTTGCTTGGCAGAAGCTTCCGTTGAGGCTATTTAAGGTTAGTTAATATTTATGTGTCCGTGGGGGGAAGAAACTTTCTTAAAAGAAAGCTTTCTTCCCCCCACACCCCCTAATTTCAAAGAATTTGAATGGGGGGTATTTTTTTATTTTCACACACCTGCTGACGGATGAAATCGGGAGATTTGTTGCAAATTTAGGAGCGCGATGCCCGACTCTTGGCTGTCGGCACTGCCGACCTTTTTTAAGGAAAAAGTTCTCTTCCCCCAACCCCTCCACCTTTCAAAAACCTTGAATGTGAGGTTATTTTATTTTGTGTTTTCGTGGGGGGAAGAACCCTTTTTGAAAGAAGGGTCGGCACTGCCGACCTTTTAATGAGGACAATATGAATAAAAAACCGCATTCACAAGAATGCGGTTTTTTGCGTAAGAACAGCATAACGGTGCGTAAACGCAGGTAAGAACAACTAAAAAGTACATCATTTATGCCGCTTGTTAAATTGGAATTTGACGGTTCATTTAACTGCTTTTATTGTATAAGTTGCACCCCAATTATTTAACACTTCAATTGATGAAAAGCCTGCTTGAGCAAGTGCTTCTGTTTCATGTTTTACAGTGAGTGGAGTGTCGTAATGATAAAATTCATTATCCGCAATCCCTTGTTCTTCTTTCAAAGACATTAGATTTCGTCTGTGCATTTGTTCTTCCTCGTCGGATAGCGAAAAATAATCCGTAAGGATAAAGTAACCGTCATTCTTT
>JAZQZG010000001.1:0-23490 GCA_045633925.1 Eubacteriales bacterium | reverse complement strand
GATCCATCAGGCTCATCACCGCCCGAAAATCCACCCGGAACGAATATTATCTGTGAGCTCTTTATCTTATTTACAAAACTTTCGACAGATTCCGAAACCTTTGATGCAGAAAGATTGTTGATAACAAATATCTCTGCTTCGGCTCCAGCTCGCTCAAATGCTTTTGCCGAATCGTATTCACAGTTTGTTCCCGGAAATACGGGAATAAGTACTTTAGGCTTTGCGCATTTGATAACAGCAGGTGCAGATCTCTTTCCATTATATGAGAATACAGGGATCTCCGCCTTTGCTTCTGCCGCCTTGGTAGGATATACACTTTCAAGTACACTCTCATATTTATCATAGATGCCGTCAAGAGATACCGATTCTGCACCGAAAACAATTTCCTTCTTTGCCAAGGTAGTACCAAGTTCTATAGCCCCGTCAATCTCTGCTCCGTCTGCAAGTTCAATAACAAACGAACCGTAGGAATATCCAAATATATCCTTAATAGTAACGTCCTTTGAATACTCAAATCCAACGCCATTACCAAAGCACATCTTCATTACAGCCTCAGCAACACCGCCATAAGTAGGTGTATAAGCCGCAAGAACCTTGCCGTCCTTTGTAAGAGCCGCAACCTTATCAAACAATGCAAGCAAAGACTCCTTTGTGGGAAGTCCGTTCTCATCATACTCGGGACGAAGCCATACTACGTTACTAAACGGAACTTTAAATTCAGCGCTTGTAACGGTAGCAAGCTTGCCTGTTGTTACGGCAAAGGATACCAACGTAGGAGGTACGTCGATGTTCTCAAAGCTTCCACTCATCGAGTCCTTACCGCCGATTGCCGCAATTCCGAGATCCTTCTGAGCCTTGAATGCACCAAGCAAAGCGGCAAAAGGCTTACCCCAACGCTTAGCTTCCTTACGAGGCTTTTCGAAGTATTCCTGGAAGGTAAGATATGTATCCGAGAAGTCCGCACCACCTGCGATAAGCTTTGCAGCAGATTCAACAACTGCAAGATATGCGCCATGATAAGGGCTCTTTTCGGAAATGAAGGGGTTATATCCCCAAGACATAAAGGAACAAGTATCGGTATCAGCCTTCTCAACCGAAACCTTATTTATCATAACCTGAGTAGGTGTGCTCTGATTCTTTCCACCGAAAGGCATCAATACGCTTCCTGCACCGATAGTAGAGTCAAATCTCTCGGAAAGACCTCTCTTCGAGCAAACGTTAAGGTCGCTTGCAAGCGCCTCCATAAGCTCCTCAAAGGTTCCGTCAGTGTTCTTATCAAAGCTCTCGGGAGCACTTACTGCTACATTTATATGCTTTTCAGCACCGTTAGAATTCAAGAATTCACGGGATATATCAACAATAACCTTATCATTCCATCTCATTACGAGTCTGGGAAGCTCGGTTACCTTTGCAACAACAGTTGCCTCAAGGTTCTCAAGCTCTGCCAAAGCGCAGAAGCGAGCAACGTCCTTAGCCTCAACTACAACAGCCATTCTTTCCTGAGACTCACTGATAGCAAGCTCTGTTCCGTCAAGTCCCTCGTATTTCTTGGGAACTGCGTTAAGATTTACCTCAAGTCCGTCTGCAAGCTCACCGATAGCAACCGATACACCGCCTGCACCAAAGTCGTTACAACGCTTGATAAGACGAGTAGCCTCACCGTTTCTAAAGAGTCTCTGAAGCTTTCTCTCCTCGGGAGCATTACCCTTCTGAACCTCTGCGCCGCAAGACTGGAGCGAATCCATAGTATGCGATTTAGAAGATCCTGTTGCACCGCCACATCCGTCACGTCCGGTTCTTCCACCAAGAAGAATAACTATATCTCCATCTGCGGGAACCTCACGTCTTACGTTCTTTTCGGGAGCCGCTGCAATAACCGCACCAATCTCCATTCTCTTTGCAACGTATCCATCATGATAAAGCTCATCAACAACGCCCGTAGCAAGACCTATCTGGTTACCGTAGGAGGAATATCCTGCCGCCGCAGTAGAAACAATCTTTCTCTGAGGAAGCTTTCCTGCCATAGTCTCGGAAATAGGCTTTCTGGGATCTGCCGCACCGGTAACACGCATAGCACCGTATACGTAGGAACGTCCTGAGAGCGGGTCTCTGATAGCTCCACCGATACAGGTTGCAGCGCCACCAAAGGGTTCGATTTCGGTAGGATGGTTATGAGTCTCATTCTTAAAGAGCAACAACCAATCCTCGTCAACACCATTTACAGCAACCTTGATCTTTACGGTACATGCATTGATCTCCTCGGATTCATCGTGCTTATCAAGCATTCCGTTTTTCTTAAGATACTTTGCGGCAATAGTTCCAATATCCATAAGGTTTATAGGCTTAGTTCTGCCAAGCTCTTCTCTTACCTTGATATATTCATTATAAGCCGCCTGTATCTGTGCATCCTCAAAAGTAACGCTATCAACCGTTGTCAAGAACGTAGTATGACGGCAGTGATCCGACCAATACGTATCTATCATACGAATTTCGGTAATTGTGGGATTACGATTTTCTTTCTGGAAATATTCCTTACAGAAGCGAATATCATCAAGATCCATAGCAAGTCCAAGCTCGTTCATAAGAGCCGAAAGACCAGCATCATCAAGCTCAATAAATCCGTCAAGAGTTGCTACGGAATCAGGAATATCATACTCTGCAACAAGAGTTTCAACCTCCTCTAAGGAAGCCTCACGGCTCTCAACGGGGTTGATAACGTACTTCTTTATTGCGCTGAGCTGCTCTGCGCTTATGTTACCATAGAGGCAATATACCTTTGCGGTACGAACCAAGGGACGATCCTTCTGCGAGATCAACTGAATACACTGAGCCGCAGAATCTGCTCTCTGATCAAACTGTCCGGGCAAATACTCAACTGCAAAAACAATAGCTCCGTCATTTTCGATGGAATATGTAACGTTATCAAGCTGAGGCTCGGAAAAAACAGTATTTACCGAATATTCAAACAGATCCTTCTCTATATTTTCAACGTCATATCTATTGAACAGTCTTACACCTGTCAAGGTATTGATGCCAAGCATCTCGGTAAGCTCTTTGTAAAGGCTTCCGGCCTCATGTGCAAGTCCGTCTTTCTTTTCTACATATATTCTGTAAACCATACTGCCTCCAATCAATTTTGATTAAATACGAGCATTGCTCTCTGTCCGATATCCTTGCGATAAAAGGCATTATCAAAATGAACCTTTTTAACGTTTTCATAGGCAGCGTCGATAGCACTCTTAAGTGTATCACCAACAGCAACAACACCAAGAACACGTCCGCCAGCGGTCAAAAGCTTATTGTCCTCAAGCTTTGCGCCTGCTATATAAACCTCGCCGTCGATATCTGCATCTCTTGTGATTTCATAACCGCCGCTGTACTTTCCGGGATATCCGTTAGATGCCATAATAACACAGCAAGCAGATTTCTTTGAGAATTTAACGTCGATATCAGAGAGCGTACCGTTTGTGCACGCCATCATTATCTCCAAGAGATCTCCATCAAGCAAAGGAAGAACCACCTGAGTTTCGGGGTCACCAAAACGGCAGTTATATTCTATTACCTTAGGTCCATTCTCAGTCAACATAAGACCGAAATAGAGACAACCCTTAAAGGTTCTTCCCTCTTTGTTCATAGCGTCTATCGTAGGAAGGAATATCTCCTTCATACATCTATCCGCTATATCCTCGGTATAATAAGGATTGGGAGCAATAGTACCCATTCCTCCGGTATTAAGACCCTGATCTCCGTCAAGCGCTCTCTTGTGGTCCATTGAAGAAATCATAGGAACAACGGTTTTTCCATCGGTGAAGGAAAGAACCGATACCTCAGGTCCTGTGAGGAACTCTTCGATAACTATCTTACTTCCGCTCTCACCAAATACCTTATCCTCCATCATAGACTTAACAGCCTCAACGGCCTCGTCACGCGTCATAGCAATAACAACGCCCTTTCCGAGAGCAAGTCCGTCAGCCTTGATAACGGTAGGAATCGGCGCATCCTTAAGATACTCCAATGCATCATCTTTATTTGTGAATACCTCATACGTTGCAGTAGGAATTCCGTATTTCTTCATAAGATTCTTTGAGAATATCTTACTGCCCTCGATGATAGCTGCGTTTGCACAGGGACCAAAGCAAGGAATTCCAACCTTATTAAGAGCATCAACAGCACCGAGAACCAACGGATCATCGGGCGCAACGATAGCATAATCTATCTTGTTTGATACAGCAAAATCAACGATCTTATCTATCTCCTTAGCACCGATAGCAACGCACTCCGCATCCTCGGCAATTCCGCCGTTTCCGGGGAGAGCGTATATCTTTTCGGCAAGAGGACTTTCTTTAATCTTCTTTATGATGGCGTGTTCTCTTCCACCGCCACCGATAACCATTATTTTCATTATTTAAATACTCCCAAGAAATCAATGATGGAAAAGACGCATTCCGGTAAAGCACATTGTGATGCCGTAATTGTTACAAGCGTCGATAACAACGTCATCTCTGATAGATCCACCGGGCTCAGCAATATAAGAAACACCGCTTCTATATGCTCTGTCTATATTATCGCTGAACGGGAAGAATGCATCGCTACCCACAGATACACCTCTGATAGTTGCAAGATATGCCTTCTTTTCCTCTGCAGTGAGAGGCGCGGGCTGCTCGGTAAAGTACTTCTGCCAGTTTCCGTCTGCCAAAACATCCTCACTCTGATCGGAGATATAAACGTCGATAGTATTATCTCTATCGGGACGTCCGAGAGTAGGAAGGAAAGGAAGATTCAACACCTTGTCGTGCTGACGGAGATGCCAAATATCTGCCTTATTACCTGCAAGTCTTGTGCAGTGAATTCTCGACTGCTGACCTGCGCCAACACCGATTGCCTGTCCATCGCAAACGTAGCAAACAGAGTTAGACTGAGTATACTTGAGAGTGATAAGAGCTATCATAAGATCTCTTACAGCCTCTGCGGGAAGTTCCTTCTTCTCGGTTACGATGTTAGAAAGAAGCTCGGGGTTTATCTCGAAATTGTTTCTTCCCTGCTCAAAGGTGATTCCGTATACCTGCTTGCGCTCGATAGGATCGGGAACAAAATCAGGATCGATCTTTACAATATTATAATTACCGTTTCTCTTGGAAGAAAGTATTGCAAAAGCTTCGTCGGTATAGCCGGGAGCGATAATTCCGTCGGACACCTCACGCTTGATAAGCTTTGCAGTGGTCGCGTCACAAACGTCGCTGAGTGCTATCCAGTCACCGAAAGAAGACATTCTATCGGTTCCTCTTGCTCTTGCATAAGCGCAAGCCAAGGGAGACTCATCAAGTCCTTCGATATCGTCAACAAAGCACGCCTTCTTCAACTTATCGGAGAGAGGCAAGCCAACTGCTGCAGAGGTGGGGCTAACGTGCTTGAAAGAGGTTGCACAAGGCATACCGGTTGCAATCTTAAGCTCCTTTACAAGCTGCCAGCTGTTAAATGCATCAAGGAAATTTATATATCCGGGACGGCCGCAAAGAATCTCTATTGGCAACTCGGTGCCGTCGTGCATATAAATCTTTGCAGGCTTCTGGTTGGGATTACAACCATACTTAAGTTCAAATTCTTTCATCTTTATATACCTCAAACATTCTTATTTATTATAACTTCAGATACTTTAGAATCCTCTAAGGAAACAGTACGAATAAGCAAGGAAACCTTGTTATCTGCATTAAGGTTTGTCCAAACCATATCTGCAAGTTCCTCTGCCGTGTTAGGAAGAGTTACAACCTCGGGCTCACCGTAGAAGGAAGGAATGGGATTTCCATCACACTCATAAGTATGAATGAAATGTCCTACTCCTGCGCGAGGAGTATAGTGGTAGAAATATCTGTTGCAAACCTCAGGATTTCCATCAGCGCTCTTTAAAATAGAAAGCGAATAATTAAAATCATTCTCTCCGTAATAAAGAATACCTGATATTCTGGGTGTGTAGTTAGGATGATCGGGCTCAAACTCACGAGTCATAAGCGCATCCTCAAAGCTCTTGCCAGCTGCAAGGAAATTGTAGATAGTATCAGTCTGATCACCGTTTGTAACTATGTCAATTCCCTCTCTCTCAAGGAAAGGATTGTAGATTATAAGGCTGGGATCCTCAAGCTTTGACTCATCGAAAGCCTTGGTTCTCATTCCGCCCTCAAATCTTTCAAAAACACGGTTACGGCTGTTCTCGCTTCTACCCATTATAAAATATGCGATCATCGCATTCTTTCCGTCTGCGCTCTTACCGATGATGATTCCTCTACCGGGATAAGAGTTTGTAGAAAGTAAATCTTTTATTAAATTAGTTCCCTTAACGCTCATTATAATTTAGCCTTTCTTATTTATTCGTCTTTAAAATTTCTTTTGAAACGAGCTCAACAGCTCTCGGAAGTATCTTCCACTCAGCCTGCTCCATAACTCGTCTCTGAAGAGTTTCGGGGGTATCGTCCTTTTTAATAGCAACACTCTTTTGCAAAATGATTCTTCCGCCATCGGGGATCTCATTTACAAAATGAACCGTTGCTCCCGTAACCTTAACACCGTATTCAAGCGCAGCCTCATGAACGTGAAGTCCATAAAAGCCCTTTCCGCAGAACGACGGAATCAAAGACGGATGAACGTTTATAATACGCTCGGGAAAATCCTTAGTAAAGTTCTCACTGAGGATGTTCATAAAGCCTGCAAGAACTATAAGCTCTATTCCGTTTTCTGCAAGAAGCTCCTTAATCTTTGCCTCAAAAGCCTCTTGAGATCCGCATTCCTTCTTGGAGACAACCGCAGAAGGAATATTTGCTTTCTTTGCACGCTCAAGCGCATATGCATTTGCATTACTTGAGATAACCAGCTCGATCTTACCGGACTTAATTATACCCTTATCGGTCGCATCTATAAGAGCCTGAAGATTTGTTCCTCCGCCCGATACGAAAACCGCTATTTTTGTAGTGCCGTTATTTTTCATACCGCCCTCAAAATTAGCAAAGAATTACGCCGCTGTCAGACTTAACGATCTCACCGAGAACATATGCGTTCTCACCGTTAGCAGCAAGAACCTCAAGAGCCTTATCAGCATCGTTCTTATCTACAACGATAGACATACCAACACCCATGTTGAAGGTATTGAACATATCACGGTTGTCAATCTTACCGGTCTTTTCGATAAGCTCGAAAATAGGAAGAACTCTTACAGCGCTCTTCTCTATCTTTGCAGAGAATCCATCGGGAATACTTCTTGGAATGTTCTCATAGAAACCACCGCCGGTAATATGAGAAACAGCCTTTACTGTAACTGCATCAAAGAGTGAAAGCATAGGCTTTACGTAAATCTTGGTAGGTGTCAAAAGGGTCTCGCCAATAGACTTTCCACCAAGGAAATCGCAGGGCTTTGTAATATCGTTGTTTTCGATGTCAAACACCTTACGAACAAGAGAGAATCCATTTGAGTGAACACCGCTCGAAGGAATAGCGATAATTACGTCGCCTTCCTTAATGGTTTTGTTGTTAAGTATCTTAGACTTATCAACTACACCGGTAGAATATCCTGCAAGGTCATACTCGTCAACAGGATAGAAGCCGGGCATCTCCGCAGTCTCTCCACCTATAAGTGCACAACCTGCCTGAACGCATCCCTCTGCAACACCTGCTACGATAGCTGCAATTCTCTCAGGAACGTTTTTGCCACAAGCAATGTAATCAAGGAATATGAGGGGCTTTGCTCCGCAGCAGATAATATCGTTTACGCACATTGCTACGCAATCGATACCAACTGTATCGTGCTTGTCCATAACAAAAGCGATCTTAAGCTTTGTTCCAACACCGTCGGTTCCGCTTACGAGAACGGGGCGTGTAATTCCCGTCATATCAAGCTCGAAAAGTCCACCGAATCCACCGATATCAGAAACTACTCCGCTTGTTGCTGTACGCGCGATATGGGATTTCATAAGCTCAACCGCTTTGTAACCCGCTGTAATATCAACGCCTGCTGCCTTATAACTCTCACTGTAACTCTTCATTATTCGTTTCTCCTATATTTAAATTATTATTTATTTTCAGAAATTTTTTTGTCGTATTTTGAACTTCTATCGGTAGAAGAAGGCTTTACTGTCGGATAGATTCCGTCAAAGCACGCCGTGCAATATCCGCAATCGTTTCCACAGGCTATCTTCTTTATACCATCAAGGCTCAAATAACCAAGCGAATCAACTCCTATTATCTTGGCGATTTCTTCTATCGAATGATGCGCCGCAATAAGCTTATCGCTATTGGATGCATCGGTTCCGTAATAGCAAGGATTCAAGAATGGAGGAGACGAAACTCTCATATGAACCTCGGTCGCACCCGCCTCTCTTACGAGATTTACAATTCTTGCGCTCGTGGTTCCTCTAACGATAGAGTCATCTATCATAATAACACGCTTGCCCTTAAGGGTATCCGAAATTGGACTCAGCTTTATTCTTACTTTATCCTCTCTTACCTTCTGTCCGGGAGCTATAAAGGTTCGACCTATATATTTGTTCTTCAAGAAGCCAATTCCGTATGGAATTCCCGACTCTCTTGAATATCCGAGAGCCGCATCAAGTCCGGAATCCGGAACACCGATAACCACGTCTGCATCAACGGGATGCTCCTGAGCCAATATGCGTCCTGCATTAAGTCTTGCAGAATGCACTGATGCTCCATCTATTACAGAATCGGGTCTTGCAAAATATACATACTCAAATACGCAAAGCGATCTGGGCTGTTCGGGGCAAAATCCCGTGAAGCTTCTGCTACTGTTTCTATCAAAAACAATAACCTCGCCCGGAGCAACGTCTCTTATAAGCTTTGCTCCCGCAGCATTAAGTGCGCAGCTTTCGGAGGAAACGATTACGCTTCCGTCGTGACACGCACCGTAGCAAAGAGGCTTAAATCCTCTCGGATCTCTTGCCGCAATTATCTTCTTTGGTGACATTACAACAAAAGAATACGCACCCTCAAGTCTCGGCATTGCTTTGCATACAGCCTCTTCGATAGAATCGGATCTAAGTCTCTCCTCGATGATTATATGCATAATCAACTCCGCATCACTGTTCGTGTGGAAAATAGAGCCCTTAAGCTCAAGCTCTTGACGAAGCTCATATGCATTAACAAGACAAGCATTTGAAGAAATTGCAAGTCTGCCCTTTGTGTGGTCAACAACTATGGGCTGTGCCTGATCTCTCGTAATATTTCCCGAAGCGTAGAGAACCTGACCTATTGCCATAGTTCCCATGCCGAGCTTCTCAAGATTTGCGTGGGTAAACACGTCATTTACGATACCAACATCCTTATAGGTTGAAAATACTCCGTCATCGTTTACTGTGATACCACAGCTCTGCTGTCCTCTGTGCTGAAGCGCAAACAAGCCGTAATAAGTTGATGCGGCAACGTCGCTCTTTTCAGGTGTGATTATACCAAAAACACCGCATTCTTCCTGAATTTTGCTCATATATACCTCCGAAAAAATCAAGCGTTAAACTTCTCTTCAATAGCCTTGTTTTTCTCAAGAACCTTTGAAGCGCCGTCTGTTCTTGCCTTGTCAAGCTTTTCCGCGAGAGATGCATCCTCAACCGCAAGTATCTGAATTGCAAGAAGCGCCGCATTTGCCGCGCCGTCAATTGCCACGGTTGCAACAGGAATTCCACTGGGCATCATAACAGTTGAAAGAAGGGCGTCCATTCCGTCAAGATTCTTTGATTTTACGGGGATTCCTATAACAGGCAACGTAGTATTTGCAGCTACTGCACCCGCAAGATGTGCAGCCATTCCTGCCGCTGCAATTATCGCACCAAAGCCGTTGCTTCTCGCATTTGCGGAGAACTCCTTAGCCTCAATCGGTGTGCGGTGTGCCGAATATACGTGCACCTCAAACGGAACACCGTACTGCTTAAGAGTATCGATTGCTTTTTCAACTATTGGAAGGTCACTATCGCTTCCCATTAAAATTCCAACTTTTTTCATACATCCTCCTTGAAAAACAATATGGGCATCCTATCTAAAATTCAGACAGGTCTGCCCAGACGGTTGGCTTATTTCTTTCTTGCTACCTCAATTTTTTTCATTATTTCCGTCGGTCACAAAAAGCCCGAATAATGTCAAAAAAATGACATCATTATTATATCATATTTACTGCACAAAGTCAACAGAAAAAACCTCTAAAAATTCTTTTTTTGATAAAAAATTCATCTCCAAAAAAAGCCTGTTTTGTAGTTTTCTCCAAAAGATCAAAAAAATGCTTTACGGCAGTAAATAATCTGCTATAGAATCGAACTTTCCACCTCTGAAATATATTCTCGGAACACGCATTCCGATATTACACATAACCTCGTGAGGAATGGTGTCGTGAAGCTTTGCATAATCATAAACAGATACGGGACAATCCTTGCCAAAAACGGTTATCTCATCACCTATTGCAATATTGTCAATATGACTTACGTCTATCATGGTTTGATCCATACAAACTCTTCCCAAAATATCACACGGCTTTCCATCAATGTATATCTTAAGCTCTTTTTTACCGTTAGATCTTCTGAATCCATCAGCATATCCTATCGGAAGCGTTGCAACCTTCATGGTTTTATCGGCGATATACAAACGGCTATAACTTATGCTCTCGCCCTTTTGAACCGTCTTTAAATGAGAAACTACGGTCTTCAAAGAAAACGTGTGCTTAAGATCAAAATCAAGCGTCTTCATCTCGGTTGAGGGCAAAATTCCAAAGAACAAAACCCCCGCTCTTACCATATCAAGGCTATACTCGGGATAATCAATAAGACCTGCGGAATTTGCGCAATGCTTAACCTTAAAGTTTATTCCCTTTGATTCAAGAATCTCTATTACGCTATAAAACTTATTATACTGTCCTCTTGTAAACTCCTCGCCGAGCTTTTGATCGTCGGAAATCGGAAAATGAGTAAAAATACCCTCTGTTATAAAACAAGACTCACCACAGATCTCAACGATCTCTGCGATTCTTGCCTCCTCGTCAAATCCTCTGAACGGAAAACCTATTCTTCCCATTCCGGTATCTATCTTTATATGAATTGCGACTTTGACGTTCTTTGATTTTGCATCCGCCGCAAGCGCCTTACCATAATCATAAGAATGCACACACTGAGAAATATTATATTTAGCCAAAAGGTCGGTTACCTCAACCGGTGTATATCCCAAAACCATTATGGGTTTTGATATTCCGGCTTTTCTCAACTGAATAGCCTCTTCTACGTTTGAAACGGCAAAGAAAAAGCCACCGAGATCCTCAAGCAATCTACCTATACGAACAGCTCCGTGTCCGTAAGCATCAGCTTTTATCGTGCAACAAATATCGGTAGTAGTAGGTATATGATTTTTGATAGTATTATAGTTATACTCGATCATATCAAGATCGATCTCCATCCAAGTTCTCTTCTGCAAATAGTTATTCATATCGATTCTCCGTCAAACAAAATTACTATAAAAATTTTAACACATTTTATATTTTATGTCAATAAAAAAGATTTGATTTATACATAAAAAATAAAATTTATATAAATTTAAAATTTTTTCAAAAAAATATGTACAAATTTCCAATTTTGTGATAAAATAATTGAGTAATATACTTTTTCTAAAAGTAAAGGAGTTTTAAGTATGAAAAAAATCTATACTGGTAAAACAAAAGACGTTTACTCTCTCGACAACGGCAACGTAATGCTCAAGTTCAAGGATGATTGCACCGGAAAAGACGGTGTGTTTGATCCGGGTGAGAACACTGTAGGTCTTACCATCGACGGAATCGGAAAAGCAAATCTTCAGACTTCCGTTTACTATTTCGAGCTTTTGAAGGATGCAGGAATCAAGACTCACTACGTTAGCGCAAACATTGATGACGCAACTATGGAAGTTCTTCCCGGAAAGGTATTCGGTCACGGCCTTGAAGTAATCTGCCGTCTCGTTGCTACCGGAAGCTTTATCCGCAGATATGGCGAATATATGGAAAACGGCACTCGTCTTGAGGGTGGATACGTTGAGTGCACTTTCAAGAATGATGAAAAGGGCGATCCGCTCGTAACCGGTGAGGGTCTCGTTGCTCTTGGAATTATGACTGCTGAGATGTTTGAGAGCATCAAGGCTCAGACTCTTGCTATCACCAAGATCGTTGCCGACGACCTTAAGACCATCGGTCTTGATCTTTGGGATATCAAGTTCGAGTTCGGTTATAACGGTGATGAGGTTATACTCATCGACGAGATCGCATCCGGAAATATGCGTGTATACAAGGGTGATTCCATCGTTGATCCCGTTGAGCTTACCAAGCTTATTCTTAACAGATAAAAACAAATCCATAAAAAATACCGCTTTATTATCGATTGATAATAAAGCGGATTTTTTTATTGAGTTTTAAGTATTCTCGAACTGTTAATAAGTACCACAAAAGCACCTACGTTATGTAAGAGAGATCCTGCCAGTGCACTGATCACTCCAAAAGCAGACAATCCAATCATAAGCGCACTTATTCCTATAGAAAGTGCAAGATTTTGATATATAATCTTCTTTGTCTTTCTTGCAAGTCTTATTGAAAACGGAATATTGAGCAAATTGTTATTCATAAGCGCAATATCCGCAGACTGTATTGCAAGATCTGAACCCATAGCACCCATAGCAATACCTACGTGAGCCTCCTTAAGAGCAAGAGCATCGTTTATACCGTCTCCGACAGCCAAAACGAAATTATCCTCCTTGAGTGCTTTAAGTGAAGAAAGCTTGTCCTCGGGAAGAAGCTGAGACTCAAGAGTATCAATGCCTATTTCATCACAGATCTTCTCCGCTGCTTCTCTACGGTCTCCGGTGAGCATAACGGTCTTTTCAATACCCATAGACTTAAGAATATCGATTCCCTCTTTAGCTTCTTTTCTTGCAGTATCGTTAAAGCAAAGATAGCCAAGCAACGTACCATTGCACGCAACGTAGCTGACAGAGCCTATAATTCCCTCTTCTTCCTCTACTTCGATACCTAAAGATCTTATCCAATCGATGTTTCCAAACTGAACTCTATAAAGTCCATCGGGAGAAACGCCTTCCATTCCCTTACCGGAAATCTCCGTTACCTTGTAATCCTTCTCGTAGGATATTCCCTCCATCTTAGCGATCAAAGCTCTTGATATCGGGTGAGTCGAAGCCGATGCAACACTTGCTGCTACCGACATTATCTTCTCACGAGTCACACCATCAACGGGAGCTACCTCGGTCAAAGAAAGATCTCCTACCGTAACGGTACCCGTCTTATCAAACACAACCGCATCGATATCTGTCAATTCCTCAATAAACTTGGAGTTCTTTATGAGTATTCCTCTTTTTGTCGCCGCTGAAAGCGCCGCTATCATAGGCGCGGAGCTAACAAGCATCTGACCGCAAGGACAGGAAACAACGAGAATCGCAATAGCTTTAGTTATATCCGAAGTAACGAGCGCAACACCTGCGGCAATTGCAAGCACAAACGGAATATAATACATCATAAAACGGTCGATAATTCTTGTTTCGGGAATAGAAATGCTCTCGGATTTCTCCAACAAATTAAGAATATTTGAGAATGACGTATCAACGTACTCTTTTTTTACCTCAACAACGATTCTACCGTCAATATTAACGGTTCCCGCATAAACAGCATCGCCTACCGTTGCGTGAGCAGGCTGAGGTTCTCCGGTGAGAGATTTTTGGTCGATATTCGTCTCGCCGCTTATTACAACACCGTCAATCGGAATACCTGCACCGGGCTTTACCAAAATTCGCTGCCCTACCTTGAGCGTCTTTGCATCTACAACCTTTTCCTTGTCTCCAACAAGCAAAATAGCCGTACTCTGTTGCATTTTCCTCAATCCATCAATAACATCTCGTCCGCCCATAATACTTCTCTCTTCAAGAATATGAGCAACGTTCAATATCAACGGTATCAAAAGTGAGAGTATAAGATCTCCTGTAAAATAACATGCTATTATCGCAATAGAAACAAGCATTTCCATTGCATTTTCAATGTTTCTAGTAAAAACACCTTTAATAGCAACTATAAAAATCGGAATTCCTTCAATCAAAAATCCAATCGTATAAAATAATGCCGGAAGAGTTGTTCTGGTTGGGAAAACCCAGCTTATAATAAGTCCTACAAAAAGACATATCAAAGCAATTGCACCGCTTATTATCTCACGCTTAAGCTTTTTCTTACCTTTTTCGGTAAGATTATCACGGGAGAGTGCCTCAAGGCTATTTTTTCCGATATTATCTAAATTTTCCATAAACAGCCTCCTTAGTTAATAATAATGTGACCATCTCCGTCTTTTACAGCTATAATTCTTCCTATGCTTGAAACAGCTTGAGTAAGCTTATCATTCTTAATACGTGTCTTTACAGTAACTCTTGAAGCATAGGATTTCTCATATTCCTCTTTCACTCCCCAGAATTCTGCAAGATCGGTATTTGCAGCAGATACCTTTTTAGACTTTTCAGATTCAGCTTCAGCAATAAGTCTATTTTTTTCAGCTTCAGCTTCTATTTTAGTCTGAGTTGCAGCTTGAGTAGCCGTTTTAATATCTTGCTCTTGCTTAATTACTGCTGCAGTTACTTTATCATAATCATCTTTAACATCTACGGGTGCTGTAATGTTAACAAATTCAAAACTACTAAGTGTTACACCTATTTTATTAGAATCAATGTTTCTCTGAGCAAGTTTACGAACCTCTGCGCCAAACGCTTCTTTTCCCGTAGTTAAAAGATCATCTGAATTTGTTGATGCCGCTTTCTCAAGCATAGCATTGCTTACGCAAGCATCTATCATCTTTTCAGCATCTTTAATTCTCAAAGCATAATTTACAGGATCGGTTATAGTATATTTAACCGATACTCTCATAATCGCAATTGCATTATCTCCTGTAATAACGTATCCGCAATTATTTATGCTGGTATTTACAGACCCGTCCGTATAATGAGTTTCGATTACACGCTCCATAATCGTTCCCGTAGGCACGGTTACTACCTCATCGATTATATACGGAAATGCAAACAAAATTCCCGATTCATGTATCTGTTCTTCAGGGGTATCGCCCACAACTTTACCAAATCGAAGAACGATAGCTACCTCCCCGGGGTTTACAAAACGGATGCCTGAAAAACCAATGCAAATAACAACTATCACAACAAGAACGATAAAACAACGCGAGACAGTAGTTATGACGTCTTCAAAGACTGCATTTTTCTTTTTCTTTTTCATCACGTTCCTCCGACTTCTATTTCATCAGACACGGACGCTTCCTCATCCTCAAGATCGGTATCCGGTTCGCTTCCCTCGATACCATCAATCGATTCAGAAGAATTATCAGAATCGGTAACTGCATCGGAAGACGTATCGTTATCGGAACTGATTTCAGATGAAGTCTGCTTTCCCTGCTCCACCAAAAGCTTAGAAATAGCATCTACAAGAGCTGTTCTGTCCTCCTCTTCAAGGCAAGATAAAATGTACTCAAGCTCGGTAATTACAGAGGTATCCTCGTCAATATTCTGACCGTAATCAAGCAAAATATTAAACGGATATGCATTAGAATCAACAACTAATACAGACGTAGAATTTACAGAATTTACAATCGTATCAAGTTCCTTTAAGAACTTAAAGAGCTCAATATTAGCCTCCTGAGCTGCAGCATATATAGCTGCAACCTCTTTCTCTGCTTCTGCTTTTATCTTTGCCGCTTCAGCTACGCCCTCTGCAATAATAATATCCCCCTCAACCTTAGCTGCCTGCTCAATATCATTAACTTTCTTGTCTGCTTCTGCCATAATAGTATTAATTACAGCCTGACGTTCTGCAGAAATATTGTTAAGAATATTCGGCAGGTTTGCGGTGGGATAAGAAAGTCTCAATATACTAACGTCAATAATATCGATAGAATAGGTGTTCTTACAACTTTCTTTTACCTTATCATATATCTTCTTCTGAATTTCATTAGTCTTCAAATTGTCATTGCTTGAAGAAACGAGATCCGAAAGATTATACTGGCCCATTACAGTATTTATTGCGCTGTAAACACTCGTCTGAATAGCTGCATTTACATCTACAGATCCATTATTGCTTGTCGTTGCAATATGATACTTAAGAGGATCGTCTATCTTCCATACAACGTAAGACTGGAATGCAATATTTTTCTTATCCATTGTCAAGGTTTCAAGTTGCTTGGTTTCAAAATACTGCTCTCTTGTATCATAAGTGATTACGCTTTCAAAAGGCCACGGAAGCTTAAAGTTGAGTCCTGCTTCAGTAACCGTCGCTCTCGGCTTTCCAAAACGAGTTATTATTGCCGCATTTCCTTCTCTAACAGTACAAGTAAATCCAAAATAAACTATTACAAGAACAAGAACAAGCGCTATTACAATTTTTAACACCAAAAATGCTGCTCCGCCCGACTTTTTCTTCTTTACCTTCTTTTCCTTTTCCTTTACTTTAGCAGAGCTTGCAGATTCCTCAACCTCGTGAGTCTCTATCTCTACCTCAGCAACTTCGTAAACGTTTTGTTCAACGTCATCATTTACAACGTTTTTCACATTAAAGTTTTCATTGCTTTTTGCGTTGTTTTTTACAGATTTATTATTACTATTCTTTTTTGCTTGATTCTTTTTTGCTTGATTCTTTTGGTTTTTCATCTAAACACCTCCTTGATATCCAAATACTTAGGTTACTCCGTCAACATACGTCTCGGTCCCGGTTTGTGTATTTCCACCGGTACTTCCGGCAATAAAATTACCGAAATACAGCTTGGACGAATCAACACCGTCACCTACCAAAATAAGCTTGTTGTTGCCGTACGCCTTAGTAATAGCATCAAGATATTTATAATACTGGTATGCATCAGAATTAGATTCATTTGCAGCAACGCTTGCCATAAATTCCGAAACGCTTGCAGTCGCCTCAGCAAGAGCTTTATATTTATCTGACATTGCTTGACTTATATTCGAATTCTTAGCTATCTCCGCATTTGCTTTTGATACGGCAGCTGCTGTTTCAGCATTAAGAACTTTCATTTCCGCTTCTATTTCTCTGCTTATGACCTCTTGATATTTCTCTGCAATCGACAATCCGTCTTCACCAACAGCAAGCGGAGGATGTATGCTTTCCATAAATACGTTTACGACCTCTACACCGACATCGTTTTTCTTGAGCGCTTCAACAAGATCTTGCTTAAAATTCAAAGCAAAAGCATTTCTGTCTACCGCAAGAAGAGATTGCAAATCGGTGCGAATAACTCTTTGTGTTATCAAATTATACGCATAAGCGTTTATCATAGAATCCGGATCCTTGCTCGTACTCACGTAAGTATAAAGATCATTGATCTTATACTCGATTCTGAGATTCAAAGAAACCAATTCGTTTCCGTCTCCCAACAAAAGCATATGCTCATTTGTTCCATGAGTCTGAGTCCATAAGTTATCAGTAGTAACCTTTGATTCATAACCTATAGTCGTTCTCTTTACTGTATCCGTATTATAATACTCTACCTTGTCAAAAGGAGCAGGAAGAGTAAAATGGATTCCGGGTTTCAAGGTTTCTTCTTGAAGAACGCCTAATCTATAAACTACGGCCTCCTGATTCGCCTCTACCTGAACGATTCCTGTAGACAACCAGAATATTGCCGCTATAGAAATTATAGTGTATGGAAGCAAGCGTTTTATAAAACGCATACTCCACAAACCTTTCATTGTAATTCCCGTATTAGTTTCAAGGAATCCGATAATGCTAAGATCGTTTTTGTCCTTTCCAGCGAACGGCAATAAAACAATCAACTTGGGAGCTTTCTCGGTTTCCTTTTTCAAGAACATAACAGCCAAAGAAACAAGTATAAACGCCGACGAATAGTAGAAAATTCCCACTACGGCGTAATACAAATACTTCTGGAGATCATAAAATCCAAGCAATTTAATAACCGTAGCAATAATTAACAACACTAACAGAACGTTGGTTAAAAAAGCTACTATTCGCATATTATGGAAAAATGCACCGGTCCTCTCGTTTGCCGCTTCCGAATGCTTTATCCATTTGTCAATTATGATCACAGCCACAAACATGATCGCAAATATTATCGGTTGCGAAAAATTCAATGACTCATACAACGGCAATGACGTAAATTTAAGCATCATTATGATAAAAATCACGTGAATGCCAAGAAACGCCAATCCCGCAAATACCATCTGTAAAATTTTATGTATTCTATTATATAACGTAGTTAAAACATATCCTACATGCTTTAACGTATACAAAACCGTCGCAAAAACCTTTTTAGCTTTATTAGTTTCATCATCCGACTCCGTCTTTTGCGGCATCTGAAAATTGAATCTGCAAGAAAAAAGTTGCAAGAAGAAATTAACTGACACGGGCAAAAGAATTACCATTGCCGCTAAAAAGAACGGTACGTATTTCATTACGTAATATAAATACAGCAAGAATATGGCAACACCCGCAAAAAGTACGGTTGAAAAGAGCTTTTGTGCCAATCCGCCGATTTTATTACCAAACTTCATATATACCTCCTTTAATATTTGTAATCAAATACCTTCGTAGCATCAGCCAGATCAGGATTATTTGCTATATTGATCTTATCAAACTCAGCTTGAGTTCCTTCAAAAAACACGTAAGTTAACCCGGTATCATAGAAAGCAAACGTTTCTATAGTTTTAGCCTCTTCCTCGTCATACTTGTTTTGTCCCTCTGAGATCAATGACTTAGGAAAATACACGTAATTAAGTCCCGAAGCATTTCTGAAAGCCTCTTCACCTATATATTCCACACTCTTTCCAAATTTTAAATATCTAAGCGAAGAACAAGAATAAAAAGCGCCTGCCTCTATTCTTTTAAGAGAATCCGGCAAATTTATATAATAAAGGTCTGTACAAGCATAAAAAGCCGCCATGCCTATCGAAAGCACGTTATTTCCAAGTTCAACACGTGAAACAGTTGAGCTCATAAAAGCAGCCGGTGCTATGGTATATACGCTATTTGGAACGACAACGCTCTTTATAGTTTCATTTCCACAAAAAACAGCGCCTACGTGCTTTACCGTATCAGGAATAACAACGTTTAATGCATTTCCGTTATATTGGATCAAAACAGAATCTCCAACAATAACAAATTCTTCATTCTCAAACTTCTGCAACCAAGGTGTATTTGTAAACGCATCCTGGCCTATTCCCCAAACCGAACCGGGAATACTAATGGTTTCAAGCTTTGTGCACCCGTAAAAAGCACATGCGTCTATCTCTTCCACACCCTCGGGAATAGTTATACTTGTTATTTCTACCATACCTTCAAACGCACCACCGTAAAGATTAGAACTGCCTACAGTAGAAACCTTGAATCCACCAAGCGTTGCAGGAATAACGATTTCCGTTTCATTTCCTGTATACTCCGTTATCTTTACCGTGTTATCATCAAACAGCTGATATTTGTAAAATCCCTCTGTATACACCATTGTATCATCGGTAATATTTCTTATTGTAAGAGCAAATCCTGCAGATTCTTCATCACCGCATGAAGGAAGAATAAACGGTATCATAACTATAGCAAGTACAAAAGAAAATATTTTTAAAAATCTTTTCATAACCTTTCCCCCTTCAAAAATCAATTTGCAAAGCTTTGATTATACAAAACCGTTACTTTATTTAAAACCTCACTGTTCGTATCATCTATTGCTATGCTGTTATAATCAGACTCAGAGCCTTCATAATATATGTTTTCCAACAATGGACAATTCGCAAAAGCAGAAGCACCTATAGACTCAACGCTCTCCGAAAGATATATAGTTTTCAAAGCTTTATTTCCTCTGAAAGCTTGCTCATCAATTTTCTTTACAGAAGACGGAATAACAACCGTCTCTAAATACTCACACTGCAAAAAAAGTCCCTCGGGAATATTCGTTATTTTATCATTAAAAGTAACTTTTAACAATGATGTACAAAACGCAAAAGCATTCTTATCTACTACCTCAAGATTTTCCGGGAGCTTGATCTCTGTAAGTCTTCCGCAAGTTGAGAAAGCCTCTTCTCCTATAAACTTCAACGTTTGAGGAAAATCAAAATAGGTCAACGACTCACAATAATAAAACGCCGAATTTTCAATTCTAATAAGTCGAGTTGCACCCTTGAATTCTGAAAGTCTTTCACAATGATAAAAAGCAGAATCCCTTATTTCAAGAAGATTTTCAGTTGCTTCTACAATCATAAGCTTAGGACAGGAATTAAACGCATCATCTCTAATACGCATTACGTTTTTTCCCAATATAAGCCTTGTCAGCGTCTCATCCCCCTCAAAAGCTCTCTCGCCTATTTCAACGACCTTTTTTCCATCAAGCTCATCGGGAATCGTTACTTCGGTAGTCGATGACTTTATTCCAGTAATAACTATCGTATTGTTTTCATAAACGCTATATATTAAACCGTCTGCACTAATATTGCCCTCTGAAACGACTGCATACTCAATATCATCAATCGTTAATTCATCTTCTCCACAAGAAGAGAATGCAGTCAAGATCGTTGCCGTTAAGAGTATGGCAATGATCGGTAATAAAAACTTTTTTTTGCATTTCATTTGGTTACCTCCACTATATTTTCAGCATAAAAAAGTGATATATCTATACATATATCATAATAACACACAAGCCCTGTTTTGTCAAGTGATTTAATCACATTAAAAATTAATTTACATCCTTATTTTAAATATATAAACCATATTTTGGAATAGCAAATGCGAATTCTTAACACCTCTAAAAAATCACTAAAAACAAGCTTTTTACATACACTAAAAATGACCCTTTTTATTTTGAGGTATACTCTATGCAAATTAAAATTTTCATAGGAATATTGATTCCTTTTGTTGGAACTCTTTTAGGCTCATTATGCGTGTTCTTTATGAGTCGAAAGATAAAAGATAAACTATACGCCACTCTTAACGGATTTGCGGGCGGTGTTATGATTGCCGCATCGATATGGAGTCTACTTTTGCCCGCAATGGAGTACGAAAGTTCAAAAGCCTTTGGCAGACTCTCCTTTTTACCTGCTTTGATTGGTCTTTGGATAGGCATCGGTTTTATGTTTTTACTTGAAAAAATAATCCCGGAGCCCGAAGATGATCTTGGGCTTGGAAAAAACATGCTTTTCTGGTCGGTCTCGTTGCACAATCTTCCCGAAGGAATGGCTGTAGGCGTTTTATATGCGGCAGTTTTAAGAGATAATGCACCGCATATGTTAAGCGCGGCAATTTCACTCTCGATTGGAATTGCCATACAAAATTTTCCCGAGGGCGCCATCATATCCATGCCACTTTACAGCCAAGGAATGAAAAAACGCAACGCCTTTCTATTAGGCGTACTTTCGGGAATAATTGAGCCTATCGGTGCTATTATAACTATTCTTGCAGTATCTCTTGTTCTACCGATTTTGCCCTCCCTTTTGGGATTTGCCGCAGGAGCTATGATCTTTGCCGTTTTAAAGGAGCTTATGCCGGACATTACCAAAAAGAAAACCGCAAACATCGGAACGATTGCCTTTGTAATCGGATTTTCTTGCATGATGATGCTCGACGTTGCGCTTGGATAATAAAAAAGCAACTGCGAAAAACGCAGTTGCTTTTTTATTAAAACATAGTGAGCTGATCGGTTTCATCAAGATTGTCAAGAGCTCCGTTTGTGCGCAATATCTCTATGACGCTCTTTGAAAGCTTAGCTCGCTTTTGAAGATCCTCAATTGAGAAGAACGCCTCTTCATTTCTCGCAGAGACGATATTTGCAGCCGCATTTCCTCCAAGACCGCCAAGCGCAGAGAATGGCATTCTGAGGCCTCCGTTTTCAGGTTGGAACACATATGAGTGGGACTTTTGTATATCAACGGGTAAAAATTTAAAGCCCCTTGCCATATATTCGTTGGCAAGCTGAAGTGAAGGAACGGATGCTATATCGTTAGGTGAAGCAGCTTTACCTAATTTTTCAATTTCTTTTATCTTTGATATAACCGTTGATCTTCCCTTTCCAACAACACTTGCGTCAAAACCTCTTGGAGCTACGGTAAACATTGCCCCATAGAAGGCTATCGGAATATTTACCTTATACCATCCAAGTCGTATTGCGGACATAACGTATGCCGCCGCGTGCGCTTTCGGAAACATGTATTTTATTTTTTTACAGGAGTCGATATACCATTCGGGAACGTTGTTTTTTCGCATTTCCTCTTCCCATTCGGGAGTAAGCCCTTTGCCTTTACGAACAGATTCCATTATTTTAAAAGATAATGCGTTTTCAAGTCCGTAACGAATAAGGTCATTCATTATGTTATCTCGACATCCTATAACCTTAGAGATATCGCAGATACCTTGTTTAATAAGCTCATCAGCATTTCCAAGCCAAACTCCGGTACCGTGGGTGAGTCCCGATATCTGCAAAAGGTCGGCAAAATTTTTAGGTTTTGCATCTACTAAAACCTGTTGCAAAAAACGAGTGCCGAATTCAGGGAGTCCAAACGTACCTATTTCCGAATCTATATCGCTTGGAGCAATACCGAGCGGTTGTGTACTGTGGAAAAGCTCATAAACTTCTTTTGCGTTCATAGGAACATCCATAACGCTCGTATTTGAAAAGGTTTCGAGCCATTTATATTTGGTTGGAATATCGTGCCCAAGTTCATCAAGCTTAAGGATAGTATCATGGAGATAAGAAAACGCAAAGTGGGTAGTAATTACGTTAGAATCCGTTTTATCGGCAGGATGCTGGACAGGAGTAAAATCATAAACATCATATTCTCGGGGTACAACGATAATACCGCCGGGATGCTGTCCTGTTGACTTCTTTACTCCCACGCAATGTTCTGCTATACGCTGTTTTTCTGCGCGTCCTAAACTATATCCTTTTTCTTCAAAATATTTTATTCCAGGACCAAATGCGGTTTTATCGGCAAGAGCTGTAATAGTTCCTGCGCGAAATACGTTTTCCGCGCCAAAAAGTTCCTCGGTATATTTATGTACTCTGCCTTGAACGTCTCCCGAGAAGTTAAGGTCGATATCGGGAGATTTATCTCCGTAGAATCCAAGGAAGGTCTCAAACGGAATATCGTGACCGTCGGCTAAGAGCTTTTCACCGCAATTCGGACAATACGCATCGGGAAGATCAAATCCCGAACCAACACTACCATCAGTGAAAAATTGCGAATACTGACACTTTTTACAATAGTAATGCGGAGGCAAAGGATTTACCTCTGAAATACCTGCCATAGTCGCAACGAAGGACGAACCGACCGATCCACGCGAGCCTACGAGATAGCCCTGACTTTCACTATACCACACAAGCTTTTGTGCTATCATATAAAGCACGGCAAATCCGTTCTTTATAATTGAAGAAAGCTCTCGTTCAAGTCGCATTTCAACAATTTCGGGGAGCTTGCCTTTAAACTCGTACATAGAGCGAG